>JAHEZL010000035.1 GCA_023251095.1 Flavobacteriales bacterium | reverse complement strand
AGCATTGCGATCGGGCTTTTTGCCTTATGACGATTGATTGTTTTGCTCCTTTCTCTTTTTCCTTCTGTTTATTCTACGAACAAATCAATTTTTATTCGTTTGCACAAACATAGGATGACGTGTGTGGATGAAGGCTAGATTGATTGAGTATAATGGTTAGGTAATGGACTTCAAGGAGGTGGGCCGCTAACTGAGAAGCGGTGGCCAGAGCTAAGAGGCGGGCGTGCGAAAGGTTTTCGTGTGGTGGCAGCATCTCTTAACTCTTGAACTTTTTGGATACTTTTTGTTTCAAGACAAAAAGTATCGATTTGCTTCTTTTAAAAGAAGTCACAATGGATAAAAAAAACAGGATTATATTTCATCATATCAACAATAATTAAATGATTAAGTATTTGATTGTATGAATGTTAATTCATTTACCCCCTTCCTTATCCCATATCAATTTTATCCCGCGGACAAAATTCATATCAATCGGGACTACTTTTAACGCGATGGCGAAACTTTATCATTTACTTTGGGGTATTAGTTTTTGGCATTAATCAATTATTCATCTCTATATTACTAAATGAAAAAGAGTTTAATTCATATTCTTCTACCGATGTTCTTCGCCTTCAGTGCGCAGGCGGCTTTCACCGGTACACAAGATAGTTTGATTGGAGCTAACGGGCGTTCCGCAGGAAAACCGGCTAAGACCTTTCAACCATCCGCCCTCCTTAAAAAATATTTTGCCAGCTTAACTACTGCTGATAAAAAAGACACTATTAAAGTAGGGAAGTACACGCCGTTTACAAACATGGGTTTGTCGGGTTATGTTCGTCCTTATATACAATACCGCACGATGGACGCTGTTCGTCCGGGAATGATAGCCAATGCCAAACAGGATTTAGCAATAAACGGTTATCAGATTAACAACCAGCAGGCTGCCGGTTACCAGGAGCCTTTCCTCTTATTAAGATTAGAAGGTAAACCTACCAGCAAAACAAGTTTTAAAATTGAATATGCTTTTGATAATCAGTTAGACGGTATTGCAAAAACATTTAACAATACACCTATCGACGGTATTGTCACTCCTTATTCAAGAAGAGTGAGTATTTATCGTTTGTTGCAATTTCAGGCCAACACGGTAACGAAGTTCGGTACCTTTAATATCATCGCAGGTGGTGGTGTGAACTGGTACAGATTGAGTCCACTCACACTTTGGAACTATGAGTACCGTGACGATATGTTTGAGCGCTATCCATGGGAGCCGGAAAATCAGGCCATGACCCGCTACAATAGTTTTTATGCAGTACAAAATGTTGCACGTGATGCCCGTTGGGGAAATACTGGTACGCAAGGATTTATTCTGGAAGCTAAAAACCTTCCTATGGGTTTCAACGCGGTGTTGTTATATGGTAAAACGGATAATAGCGGTGGGTTCCAAACTTACCTGAACGGCACACCTAAAAACATGTTGTCGGGTAGAATCGGGAAAAGTTTAGGAGCACATGTAGTTGGTGGTAATTATTTCAGTCAGTTCGGATATTTTGATGGTACGGGTGAATACAAAATCGATCAGGATATTATCACTGCTGATGCACGTATCAACCTGTCGCACGTTAAAATATTTGCAGAGTTGGGAGCCGGACAATATGTAGAAAAAGGAAAACTGACTTCGGGCAATTATTTCACTTATTTCGGAAGAGCAACTTCTAAGCCGGATACTACCGTTTCATTTCAAAACAATTGGGCGCCAACAGGAAGTATCCAGATTGATTTTGATAAAGACGCTACTTTTATTCCTCTTCAATTTCAGGCTTATTATGTGAGTAAAAGTGTAGTGAATATTAACAGTCAGACTTTAAACACTGCCAACTCTCACGCTCAGGGAACTCCCGCCAACGTTAATTCTCCTTACGACGTTACTACCATCAGAGGTGCTGTTACCGATATCGGACAAATGGCCAACAATAGAATGGGTGCGAGTTTGAAACACGAAAACACTTATGGTAAATTCAAAATAATGGTGGCCACCAGTGCTACTCAGGAAATTGAAAACCTTTACAAAACATATACTTCTGCTGCTTACAATATGCCTAACACTTCGGTAGCTTATGCAGGGTATGCGCAATCGTTCAACAGTATTTCTTTCCAGCACAGAGCCAATCAGTTTACCCGTTCACGCTTTGGTTACTATCAAAACAACCTCGGACCTTACAACAGAGTAATTGATTTGTACAGAAGATCTTTTGAAACCATTGCTGTTACCGATTCAGGTGCTGCCGGAATGAACTACAGAAAAGGATACAACTCTTTGGATTTCAATGTGAAATATAAATTCTCTTTTTTCAAAAAGGATTTCATTATTTCCAATTACTACAATTATGCGTCTGTTCAGGATCATGCCTCTGCCATTCCGGTGTTTGACAATTCGGCTTTTCTGAGATATTTTTATACTGAATTCAATGCTTTTTATGCGGTTCATCCGAAATTGACTGTTCTTGCTTTCTTCAGCTTTGAAAGAGCTTTGGGTAACAACAGAACAGCATTGGCTAAAGCCGACGGAACTTTAATTGTTGATCCTGCAACAGGAATTCCTGTGGCTGATGCCAACGGAAAACCAATTGACCAAACGGGTCATGGATACGGAATCGGTTTGGATTATGATTTTGCTTCAAGAGCGGGATTGTATTTCCGTCACCGTTGGTTCGATCACAAAGACGTTAATTTCACTTTAGATCACTTCTATGGACAAGAAACTTCAGTTGAATTCAAAATTTTCTTTTAAAATGTATAATACGATGAATAAGATTATTCTATCTTTTGCTGCTCTGATCATCATTTTGAGCAAGTCGGCAAGCGCTCAGGTTCTTTACTTTAACGGACTTGGAAGAGCCCTTGTCACCAATGATGATTTACAAGGCAACGTTAATTATAACGATAGCAAAACCACAAGAAAAGCAACGGGAGGATACTCCTTGTTCGACCTTGGTGTGAACGTTCAGCCCTCTGAATACCTCAGAGCTGCAGCCACCATCCGTGCGCGCAATGCTTTTGGTGGTTTTTACGGTGACGGTAGCGTGATCACTTTCCGTCAGATCAAGCTGGATGGTATCATTTCTAAAAAAGTGAAATATGAAATCGGTGATATCGATTTACAACTTTCTCCTTATACTTTGTTCAACAGTTACGATGGTTACTATGATCATGAAGCGGAGATTTTTGCGCAACGCAGAAAAATCGTTTACTATGAAAACTTCAACAACGGTAACAAATGGCGTTTGCAGGGAGCCAATGTTTCTGCTACTTTGGTGTTCGATAAAGGAATTGAGAAAATAGGAATTCAGGCTTTCGTTACCAGAATAGCAAGAGCCAATTATTTCAACAACATTATTCCTGATCGTTTGCAATACGGAGGCAGAGTGGATGTTTTGCAAAGCAAAAATTTTCAGGCAGGTTTGAATTACATTGCTTTAACCGACTTAGCCGGAACTTCTCCGTCGCCTGCGGTGGTGTTGAACAATCAGGTGATGACAGGTGATTTTAAATTCAATTTTGATGTGAGCAATGTGACTTTCTCTATTTATGGAGAAGGAGGAGGATCCAACTACAAATACACTGCTGCCGATTCATCAAGAAGCAAACAGGATTATTTTTATGATGCAGGTGTAAGTGCATCTTACAAACCGGCTAAATTAAAAGTTTATGCAAGCTACCGTAACGTTGGTGCCGATTTTAACAGTCCGGGTGCACAAACCAGAAGAGTTTTTGATTATGGTACCAATGCACTTTTCCCGACTTATACCTTAGACGGAACATCTACAACAAGAACAAATAGTTTATTAGACAGATACAGTGACGATGGAAAAGTAAGAAACACAACCATCATGGATACTTTGGTGCAATACAATCCGATGTACAACAACATCACTCCTTATGGGTTGGCCACTCCAAACCGTCAGGGTGTAACTGTTGGCGCATCTGTTGGAGACGATGAAAAAATATGGAAAGCCGATGTAGTAATGAATTTACTTTCTGAATTGCGTCCTGAGATCAACAACGGTTCAAGAAATTATATGGGCTTAAAAGGAGGATTTAAAGTGAATTTGCACAAGATCTGGAATTTTGAAAAAGCAATTGTTCTTACAGGAGGCGCAAACTATGAGCACACTACAAGAACTCTTGCTCCTAATAAAATTGATCTTTCTTCTACCACTATTGATGCGGGTGCAGTGATAGAAGTATTAAAAACTTTAGATGTGTTGGTAGGTTATAAAATTCTTCAGGCTTATGGAAATGAATTCTACTCAAAAAGAGATGTTTTCAATGTAGTGGTAACAAATCCGGTAAGTGTTTTCAATTACAAATACACCCAATCAGTAATTGCTACCGGTTTAAGATTAAGACACAGCAAAAATGCCTTTACCACAGTGCAATACCATGCATTAAATGTAACAGATGCACAAAACTTAACTCTTGATAAGAAACCAACACATTACATCATCAATCAGGTGTTTATCAATTACACATTAGTATTCTAGAAAAATGACTGAGCGTATATTAAATATTAATACTTCATTTATGAAAGACTATTATAAATTGCTCGTGCTGCTTTGCATTGTTGCTCTTGCTTCCTGCAAAAGGGTGAACGATCCAATCGGTCCGGAATATAAAATTCCGTCGTCGAGTTTTGAGTTGTTCAACAACTCTTACTTTAAAGCAACTATACTGGAACCAAATTTTTCTATTGATCCTTCAGATCAAGAAACTTTTGAGGCAGAATTTTCTGAAGAAGTGACCTGGAAAATAACCTTAAAAGGATTGAAGTCGGGAGCAGTAAAAACGTACAATGGATTTTCTAAAAAACTAGATGCTTCTAATAATATCTGGACTGGAAAACACGAGGGTTTGTATTTTTTCAGAACAGGTGAAAAGGTAGTAGCATCGCTTACTTTTTTGGGTTCAGATTTATTATACACGGATACTATTAATATTAAATATGCCAGAAACTGGAATATCCCGGGTAAAATAGTAACGCTCGTGACTTTGGAAAAAGGGACCTATTCTCCCGAATATCAGTTTTATGATGGACCTGTAGACAAATCAAATAATGATTATAAACAAACTTTTCCTTTTCAGGGCTCTGTCTACAGCGACATGCAAACCGCTAAAAATAATCAGATAGAAAGCGTGTTGCGAGACATTAACGGAGATACTATAACAACAGAAATCGCCGGTAGTATCGAAGGAGATAAATTGTATCGTATGGCCGGACAGGATGGTATTTACGGAGGAGAGGATAATTCAGATTATTTCATAGGAGGTACAGGTTTGGCGAAAGGTGTATATGCCGGAATGTCATCTGATCCAAGCGATGTTTATTTTAATATTTATGTATATGGTACAGGAGATCTGAACTCTAAACTGGTTGTGAACTTCGGAGAAGACGATAATTTGAACGGAACTTTTGAGGAAGGTAAAAAGGCTGAAAATTACGCTATAAAAGAAGATGAATTTACTTTCGGTATTCCTGTTACCTGGATCGGTTGGAAGCTGGTATCGGTGAAATACAGTGATCTTACTTTGTCAGGTGATGGTGCTAAGGCTGTCAACGGCAATAAAAAGCTGGAGCCTCATAAAGTTAAAAAAGTAGGTTTTGTATTGTTGTCGCTTGCAAAAGGGGGAAAGGCTTCTGTAAGATTTGACTTTGCAACTTTCACTATGGGCAAACCATTTAATCCGAACGAATAACATTTAAGATTTTTCTGAATGATAAAATATTTTAAAATATCTCTTGTGCTGATGGCTCTGTTAACTCAGGCCTGTGTGCACTTTGCCAAACCTGAGCTCGATCATTCTGCACAGATTGCAGAGTATCAGGAACCTGAAAAAGGAGTGCTTGCACTCGATTTTAACAAAGGTGTGATTGATGATTTCAGCGGTGAGTTGTACAGCTGGTGGGGTGCTGATGGCATTACCTTGAGCAGAAAGGTTGATACCTTTAAAGTGGTGATTAAAAATGTAGGTTCCATGTATGTTCCTTTTGGTAGAGAAATTACAGGATTGGATTTCACAAAAAACAATGCCATCAGAATAAGAATGCGTGCCGAAGGAAAAGTTTCTCCTACCGTTCGTTTGGATTTAAAAGACAATTTGGGAAGAACCACCAATGCTTCTGCTACACAGGTAAAAGTGCCGGTGAATCAACCTTATACCGATTATTATTTCAACTATAAAGACAAATGGAAACAGGGCTGGCCCGACAATCAAATCGTTGATCCTTCATTGGTTTCTACCGTAATGTTTTTTGTTAATCCGGGGATGACCGATTGGACAGGAACTTTATATGTGGATGAAATTGTTGCCATGGATTATGAAAAGATTCCTAAAAAAGAAGGCGGTACAGGTGGTGTGATTGATGCTTTTGATGATGAACCTTCTGCATGGTGGACGGGTAGCAGCAAAATTGCTCTCGAAAAAATTGCAGATGTGGATGTGGTGAAAATTTCTTCGGAAGGCGCCGGTGCAAATTATGAAACTTTCGGTCGCTCCTTTGATCAGATTGATTTCACTAAAGCGCCAATCATCAGATTGCGTGCACGTGCTGAAAACGCTGCAGGATCAGTTGATCCTAAAATCCGATTTGCCATTAAAGACAAAGATGGTTTTACTGCCAATGAATTCAACATGTCGGAAACCATTGAGTCGGGAACTGAATTCAAAAATTATTACTTCAATTTTACAGGAAAGTATTCTCAAACTTATCCCGACAATCATACCGTGAATCCAAAGGAAATTGAAGCCATGGTTTTGTTTATCAATTCAGGCGGACCGGCTTATAACGGGGTAATTTATTTTGATGAGATTGAAATCATCACTGAAAAAAGATACGAGGAGTTAAAGAAAAAATAGTGGTATTGGTTTTGCCAATTGGTATATAGAGTAGGGTAATTTTTAAAAAGCATTTGATATGATATCAAAAATTTCAGCAACGGTATTTTTTTTCCTTTTAGTAATTCAAGGAGCTTTTGCACAAAACGGGTCAGAAGATAAAATACGTTTGAATCAGGTTGGATTTTACAGCAACGGACCGAAAATGGCCATTGTTATTTCAACTACGGCTAAAACATTTTCACTGGTAGATGAAGCTACAAAAGAATCGGTGTTTACGGGAGAACTAACGTCGCCTGAAGTTTGGCCTTATTCCAATGATACCTGCAGCAAAGCGGTGTTCACTAAATTTACCAAAGCAGGTAAATATCATATTTTGGTTCCGGGTTTAGGGAAATCACATTCCTTTTCAATTTCTGCCCATGTTGGAATGGATGCTGCAAAAGCTTCTTTAAGAATGTACTATTACCAAAGAGCTTCTACTGCTTTGCCTGAGAAATATGCAGGAATATGGAACAGACCGGCAGGTCATCCCGATGATAAAGTGATTATTCATCCCTCTGCTGCAACGGCAACGCGTCCGGCAGGATCAACAATTAAGAGTCCGGGCGGATGGTATGATGCCGGTGATTACAACAAATACATTGTGAACTCCGGAATCAGTACTTATACTTTAATGTCGGTATATGAACAGTTCCCTTCTTTCTTCGATACTTTAAAAACCAATATTCCTGAAAGTGGCAACAAAATTCCTGACATCCTGGATGAGGTTTTGTACAATCTGCGTTGGATGTTAACCATGCAGGATGAAGACGGAGGCTTGTATCACAAATTAACCAATCCGAATTTCGACGGCTATGTAATGCCTGATAAAGCTACTGAACCACGTTATGTGATCATGAAAACCACAGCGGCAAGTTTAGATTTTGCCGCAACAACTGCTGCTGCCTACCGAATATTCAAAAGATTCAATAAAGTGCTTCCTGGCTTGGCTGATTCTTGTTTGGCTGCCTCTTTGAAAGCCTGGGACTGGGCAAAGAAAAATCCTGATATTAAGTTTGTACAGGGAAAAATGAATTCCTCTTTTAATCCAGATATCGTTACGGGAGCTTATGATGACAACAACCTGAAAGATGAATTTCAATGGGCTGCTATTGAATTGTATATCTCAACAGGCAAGTATAGTTTTTATACAGAAATGAATTTACAATTTACATTGAACAATGGTTTCGGATTGCCGAACTGGCAAAATGTAAACACTTTGGGATTGTACAGTATTCTCGCGAACAGAAGTGATCTGGAGGCAATGGATCCTGCTGAAATTGACGCCGTGAAAGATAAAATCATCAAGATGGCCGATGAGTACAAAAAAAGCGCTCACCGCTCAGCTTACGGAGTGCCAATGGGTGTAACTGCTTCTGATTTTAACTGGGGAAGTAATTCCTGTGCCGGCAACCAGGGAATTGTTTTGCTTCAGGCTTATTCCTTAACAGGTGAAAAACCTTATTTGTATGCGGCCATGGCTGCTATGGATTATTACTTAGGTAGAAACGGAACATCGTATAGTTTCTTAACCGGCTTTGGAGAAAAATCAACCAGAAACCCACATTGTCGCCCGTCGGAAGGTGATGGTATTGCTGATCCTATCCCCGGTTTTGTAGCCGGCGGACCGAATCCGGGAATGGAAGATGCGGCCAATTGCGGTGGTAAGTACGAGTATAAATTACCTGCAACTGCCTATCTCGATAACGTTTGTAGCTACGCAAGTAATGAGATTGCCATCAACTGGAATGCTCCTTTTGTGTATATGGCTTTTGCTATTGAAGCGTTGGGAGGGAAGTAGTTTCAAATAACTGCGTCACCCCAATACGTCATCACCCTGTACGTCATTGCGAAATTTTTGTACTCAAAAATGAAGCAACCTCATCACAAGCATTCAAATTTGATTACTAACTTACAATGAGGTTGCTTCATTTTTGAGTACAAAAATTTCGCAATGAACTGTGTTAATTTGCAAATATTGGTTGATAATTTTTTTGATATTCTCTTTCATATTTCCCCATAGCAAAAGCTTGTC
>JAHEZL010000034.1 GCA_023251095.1 Flavobacteriales bacterium | reverse complement strand
GTGATTTTGAATGCTTCACGAACTTCCATGTTACCCACAATTTTCTCTTCGATTTTCGGTTTCAACATACCTTCCATCGCATCTTTCAATTCATTGATAGCATTGTAGATGATAGAGTACAAGCGGATTTCGATATCTTCCTGTTCAGCTAATTTACGTGCACCGGCAGAAGGACGAACCTGGAAACCAATGATGATCGCATTGGAAGCCGAAGCCAGCAATACATCTGTTTCAGAGATCTGACCAACAGATTTGTGGATCACATTGATCTGAATCTGACTGGTAGACAATTTCAACAATGAATCGGATAAAGCCTCAATAGAACCATCCACGTCACCTTTAACGATCACGTTCAATTCCTGGAAGTCACCAATAGCGATACGACGGCCAATTTCATCCAATGTAATATGACGACGTGTACGTATACCCTGTTCACGTTGTAATTGTAATCTTTTTGTAGCAATTTCTTTAGCTTCTCTTTCATCTCTCATTACGGTAAAATGGTCGCCCGCTTGCGGAGCACCGGTAATACCTAAAATCTGAACAGGAGAAGATGGTCCGGCAGTATCCACACGGTTTCCACGCTCATTGAACATTGCTTTTACTTTTCCATAGAAACAACCTACCAAAACAATATCTCCCACTTTCAATGTTCCGTTTTGAACCAATACCGTTGCAACATAACCTCTACCTTTATCAAGCATAGATTCAATTACAGTTCCTTTGGCCATTTTATCAGGGGAAGCTTTCAAGTCCATTAACTCTGCTTCGAGCAATACTTTATCTAACAATTCTTCAATACCCAAACCTTTCTTTGCAGAGATATGTTGGCATTGGAATTTACCACCCCAATCCTCCACAAGAATGTTCATTTGTGAGAGCTGTTCTTTTATTTTTTCAGGATTTGCACCTGGTTTATCAATTTTATTGATGGCGAAAATCATAGACACACCCGCAGCCTGCGCATGGTTGATTGCCTCTTTTGTTTGCGGCATTATCGCGTCGTCTGCAGCAATTACGATAATCGCTAAATCCGTTACTTTAGCTCCACGCGCTCTCATCGCCGTAAAGGCTTCGTGACCTGGAGTATCTAAGAAAGTAATAATTTGTCCGCCTTTTAATTGTACAGAATATGCACCAATGTGCTGAGTGATGCCACCCGCCTCACCGGCTACCACATTTTCTTTACGCACGTAATCCAGCAAAGAAGTTTTACCGTGGTCAACGTGACCCATTACAGTAACAATGGGCGCACGTGAAATATTATCTTCGTAAACTTCTTCTTCAACATCGTCTTGCGCATCTGCACTAACAAACTCTACTTTAAATCCGAATTCCTCAGCAACAATGCTTAAAGTCTCGGCATCCAAACGTTGATTGATAGAAACAAATAACCCTAAACTCAAACAGGTAGAAATGATTTCATTCACAGAAACATCCATCAGATTGGCCAACTCATTTGCCGAAACAAACTCGGTAACTTTTAAGATTGATTTGTCCTGTTCCTTTTGATCAAGCTCATCCTGAATTCTTTGTCCGGCCTCATCTCTCTTGATTCTACGGAATTTCGCTCCTTTATTTTTTTGTTTTCCTCCGCTCAAACGAGCAAGAGTTTCTTTGATTTGTTGTTGAATCTGACCTTCGGTAACCTCAGGTTTGAAAGGTTTTTTAGCACCCGGACCACTGGTGTTTCCACCCGGTTTTCCGCCTTTTTGAGGAGGACGACTACCATTAGCACCCGCAGGAGGAACAGTTACAGCACCCTGTACAGGTGATTTTTGTATTCTCTCTCTTTTCTTTTTGTTGTGGAAATCATTTCCTTTAGAAGAAGCTACCGGAGGATTTTTCTTTTTTTCAATTTCCTTAGGTAATTCAATTCTTCCAACTACTTTCGGACCGTCAATTTTCTCTGTTTTTGCTCTGAAAAAATCGTCTTCAGGGCTAACAGGAGCTATTGGTTCAGGAATAGTAGGTTCAGGTGCTTTTTCAACAGGGACTTCAGCAACAGGAACTTCAGCAACAGGCTCTTCTGGTTCAGGAGCAGGTGCAACAGCTTCTTTCTCCAACTCAATTTTTCCTACAACTTTAACTTCAATATTTTCTTTTGGGCGGGCGGTTTTAAAAACAACTTCTTCCTTTACAGGCTCTTCAACCTTTTGTTCTTTGGTTGGTTGAAGTACGATTGTTTCTTTTTTGTCTTTACCGACTACTACTTTTTCGGATCTTTCCTTCAAAGATTTTTCCAGCTGAAATTCTTCCACCAAAAGCTTATGCATTTGCGGAGTAATTTTGGAATTGGGATTGGTATCAATTGTAAATCCCTTGGATGAAAGAAATTCAACCACGGTATTTAAACCGAGGTTGAACTCTCTTGCTACTTTACTTAATCTTGTTGGCTGGGCCGAATCCATATTTTATTTTACTATTCTTTGAGAATTTAATTGCGTTTGTTGTTATGCTTCAAATTCTGATTTAAGGATATTCATCACCTCCACAACAGTTTCCTCTTCTAAATCTGTTCTCTTCACTAAGTCAGCTATCGACAAATCTAAAACGCTTCTTGCAGTATCACATCCGATGCTTTTCAACTCCAGCAATACCCAGTCTTCGATCTCATCTTTAAACTCATCCAATCTAACATCTTCCACATCCTGGTCAGTATCTCTGTAAACATCAATTTCATAACCTACCAGTTTACCGGCCAGTTTGATATTGAATCCACCTTTACCGATAGCTAAAGAAACCTGATCAGGTTTCAAATAAACCTCAGCACGTTTTTCTTCGTGACGCAATTGAATAGAAGTAATTTTCGCAGGGCTCAAAGCTCTTTGAATGAACACTGAATCATTGTCAGAGAAGTTGATCACGTCGATATTTTCATTTCCTAATTCACGAACAATTCCATGAATTCTGGATCCTTTCATACCTACGCAAGCTCCAACAGGATCAATTCTTTCGTCGTAAGATTCCACAGCTACTTTAGCTCTTTCACCCGGCACACGAACGATACGTTTGATAGTGATTAAACCATCGTAAATCTCAGGAACTTCTTGTTCGAATAATCTTTCCAGGAATACAGAAGATGTTCTGGACAAGATGATAACAGGATTGTTATTTTTCATATCCACCTTCAATACAACGGCACGAACGGTATCTCCTTTTTTGAAATAATCTGTAGGGATTTGTTCAGATTTAGGAAGGATCAATTCATTCTCCTCGTCATCAAGGATCAAGATTTCTCTTTTCCAAACCTGATAAACCTCACCGGCCACAATCTGACCCACTTTATCTTTGTATTTTTTGTACAAGTCGTCTTTTTCAAGATCCAATACTCGGGAGATTAAGTTTTGACGAACCGCCAAAACCGCTCTTCTACCGAAATCTTCCAATTTCACTTCTTCAGATACCTCTTCACCTACTTCAAAGTCAGGCTCGATTTTAATGGCATCATCATAAGCAATCTCACGATTTTCATCTTCCACTTCACCATTTTCAACAATGGTTCTGTTTCTCCACACCTCAAGGTCACCCTTGTCGATATTGACGATAATATCATAATTGTCATCAGATCCATACTTCTTTTGAAGCATATTTCTAAAAACATCTTCAAGAATACTCATCATCGTTTCACGATCGATGTTCTTAAATTCTTTAAACTCCTGAAACGAGTCTATCAATCCAATTTGCTGTTCCATATCACCTCTGTTTAAAAAGTAATAACTACTTTACATTCATTTATTTTCTGTGCTGCCTCCGTGGCAACAAACTTTAATACATGTTGTTTAACTACCAGTTCTTTTTTCTTCTTCCCTTCCAACTTCAACTTTTCACTGGTTTCAAGAACGACTCCTTCTTCATCTGCACTAATCAGTATGCCCTTAGTTTTTTTTCCGTCGCCTGTTTTAACTTCCACCATTTTGCCGATGTACTTTAAATATTGTTTCAGCACTTTAAAGGGCTGATCCAATCCGGGCGAAGAAACCACCAATTCAAAATCTTCTTTTTCACGATCCAAAGAACCTTCAATCTGTCTGCTCACTCCCACTATTCCTTTGATAGGAATTCCTGCTTCTCCATCTACCAAAACGCTGATTTTATTACCGGCGCCTACTTTCGCTTCCACCAGAAAATAATTCGTCCCCTCAATTCCTTCGTTCACCAACTGCTTTATCAAATCTTCTGATATCATAACTTTATCTAACGAAGCAGGGGACTTTTGTGTCCCCTGCATATCAAATACCAATAAAATGGAGGACAAATGTAGGGAAATATTTCTATTCTGCAAGGGCTTTAATAAAAAAGCGTTCGTTGGGGTACGAACGCTTTTTAAAAGGATTTCTTAATCAGCACGGGTAGCTGTAAGAAGGTATAATAAGAGGTAATTTGATAGAAAGACGGAGCGTTTTTACTGGGGTTGCCTCCCGATTGAAAAATTATTTTAATTTTTCCGCCGCTTCCATAAGGAGTAGTCGATGATGCGCAATGGAACACGCTCATAATCAGAAGGAACAAAAACTTTCTCATCCAGAAATAAATATTCTCTTTTAAAATTGTCTTGTGTTTCCATACTGATATCGGCATACCTTTTAAAATAGCCGTGCATCGACCAGTTATCCCGAAAACTTCCGGGAGCGCTGATAACCGTATGCGGCGGAACAAAACGCGCTATTGTTTGAATGCTGTGAATTAATGTTTTGTGCTGATGGATCTTACCTTCCTGCATTACTGCGATGGTAAAAGCTAAAAGCACTAAGAGGAAACTCAATCTTCTAAAAAGTTTAAAGCCTTTTCCTTCCAGAGAAATTTTTGTGATCCAATTTTTCACCGGTACGGCTATAAGCAAGGCGAGCATAAGCGCAAAAAAAGGCAAAGCACAAAGGATATAAAATCCGTTTTGTTTCAAACTCACCATAATGGGCAAAACTCCGGATAGTCCCAAAGCCAATAAAACAAAAAACCATTGTTGATTTTCCTTTTCTAATTTTTCTCTTTTTCCAAATATTAAAACCAAAACGACCATCCCCATCGGAATCAGCAACTCTGTGAACAATTTGCCCAAAATGAAAAATCGGGAATTTACCGTTTGAATTTCCTGAATGCTTTTTAAAACCTGAATGTTTAAATAGTCCTCTAAACTTCGGATTCCTTCGGGATCAAATACATATATAAGGAGCAGAGGAAATAATAATCCCGCGAGCAACAGCAGCATATCTATTAAGAATGCCTTTATTTCCCGATGCTTGAAACAAAAAATCCAAAAAGGAAGCGATAAGGGAAATAAGCCCGTGAAGCCTTTGCTTAAAAAGGCACAAAAAAGCATTAAGCCCGCTGCAGATAAATAGAGATACTTTTTATTCGACCGGCTTTTAATAATGAATAACACCGACAAGCACACAAAAACCGACATCGTGTTTTCCAGCATATTACTCACAGCACCCCAATGCACCAAAGGAATAAAAATCCAAAGCAATAAAGGAAGCCAGGAAATTTCAGAGAATTTTTTCTTTGTTATTTCCTGCCAGATCAGCACCATCAAAAAACCTGTTATTATATAGGTAGAGAAAGAAAATAATTTTTCCACCAGAATACTGTCGCCGAAAATTTTAAAAAACAGACTTTGAATACCAAACACCAAAGGAGGATGTTCATGAAACACAGGAAAAACAGTATCGGTAAAATGAAGAAACCAGAAAGAGCCTTCTCCATGCGCCAGATTTTTAGAAATTACGGCATAAAACAATCCATCCATAAACATCCCGTCGGCAAATAAATCGGGAGCCGCCATCGCAATGAATATCGCCAATACAATAAATAAAAAAGGGTAAAAACTTTTGCTCATCGCTCAAAAATATCTTTTGCTGTTGTTATTCTTCCTAATTTTAAAGAAAATTTTCAGCATTGAAAATAATTGCCATAGATAGCGTCCACCCTGTTTTGTATGAAGAGCTGCGCAAACACGGACATACGGTTGACGAGCTTACGCAACTCTCCAGAGAAGAATTACTTTCCATACTGCCTCAATACGAAGGCTTCATCATTCGTTCAAAATTTAAAATCACTAAAGAAATTATTGACCTCAGCATTAAATTGAAATTCATTGCCCGGTCGGGTTCGGGACTGGAAAACATTGATGTTGCCTACGCAAAATCAAAAGGCATTGAATGTTTTAATTCTCCGGAAGGAAACCGTGATGCCGTTGCCGAACAGGTGTTGGGAATGATTTTAATGCTCATCAATAAATTGAAAATTGCCGATAATGAAGTGCGCAACGGCATTTGGAAAAGAGCCGAAAACAGAGGGATTGAATTGAAAGGGAAAACTTTTGCGTTGATTGGTTACGGACAAATGGGATCGGCCGTAGCACAACGTTTACAAGGTTTTGATGTAAAAATACTGACTTACGATAAATACAAAAACGATTATCCGTTTCAGACCTCAATGGAAGAAATTTTTGCCGAGGCCGATTTTGTGAGTTTACATCTTCCCCTCACTGAAGAAACCACCTATCTGGTCAATGAAGCATGGTTAACTAAATTCAAAAAAAATATTTTTATCATCAATACCTCACGCGGAAAATGCGTGAAAACAAACGATCTGGTAAAAGCATTGCAAAGCGGAAAAGTGCGCGGTGCCTGTTTGGATGTTTTGGAATACGAAGCCGTTTCATTTGAAAAGCTCGACACCCAAAAATTACCCGAAGATTTTCACTATTTAATAGAAAGCGACAAAGTAATTTTATCTCCGCACATTGCCGGCTGGACACATGAATCTTATGAAAAGCTATCCTCCTTTCTGGCACAAAAAATCATCAGCAAGTTCTCCTGATTTTTATATCCTGATATTGTTTTCTCAGATTTTTTCTTGAACTTGTAGTGCACAATTACGCTAACGGGGGCCATGTTTACTACTATAAATCTTATTCTGTTATTACTTGCTGTTGTTCTGTTTGGCGCCACTTTTTTGTTGTACCGCAAAAAATCAAAAGCGCAAAACAACGAAAAAATATTTGTGCCCATTAGCCCTGTTGACCTCCATTCCAATAAAGAAGAAAAAAAGATTGATAAAATTAAAAATTACATCGGCACACATTTTTCCAATCCCGATTTGGCTGTAAGTGATTTACAAAATGCCTTGGAAATTAATGCAAGGGAAATCGGACAGTTAATGAAATCCGAACTCAACAGCACTTTCAGTATTTACGTTAATATGGTACGAATGAGTGAAGTCAAACGCCTCTTAAAAGAAAGCAACGCACCCATTTCAGAAATCGCATACAAATGCGGATACAGTCAGATTCCTCACTTCAACAGAGTGTTCAAAAAAGAAACCGGTTTATCTCCAAAAGAGTTCAAAGAACAAATCTGAATACAAAATACTATCGTCCTCAAGTAAAACTACAGGATGCGTTCTGTGATTCTCCAAAAACACAAATCAGTAAAACTACTTAGCCAAATAAGTAAACTCAGATCCCGCGATTTTAATTGAAAAAAAACTAATGGACAGAGACCGTACATTCAAAATATTTGATTGATTTTTTCTGTTTTTTCAATTGATTTTTTCTGAAAAACGCCCGAAAAACGAGGACTAGGAATATACCCGTATTTACTTGAGGCGAAATCAAAATTATATTTGTTTAACTCAGTCAATCCTGAAAAAATCGTGGGCCAGGTTTTTTCAAATATTATAAATGACTGAGTAAGAATATAGGGGTCTATGAATATCAGGGGAACATTAATTACTGCTACTACTAACGCAATTTCATTGTTGTTACTGCTCGTGTCCTTCACATCTTTGAAGGCACAAACTTATTCCACTCTTCCTTTCTCAGATAATTTTAACGCCGGCCTGAACACCTCGTGGACTACTTCTTATACCAATGTTGCAGGTGTTATTGAGTCGCGCAATGAAGCAGGTGCATGGCCTCAGTTTGGCACCACCACCGGTCCGGGCGGAGTCGCTACCGGAGGAAATGGAATGGCTATTTATAATACTGCCGACTTAGGAGCCGACAATACTTTATCGGCGATGCTGCATTTAAATATGACAGGAGCTACGGGAGCTTCTGTAAGCTTTGCCATCGTAGATTGGGGAACCGGTTATGGTGGAAGCTTAGATCAATTGAGAATTTACATCTCAACAGATGGAGGAGGCTCTTATGGCGCAACACCAACAACCGTTAATTTACACCTCGTTCCATACACCGATGGTTTCTGGAACAATGTTACCGTTGATATTGACGCACTAGCAGCAGCCAACGCAAAAACTTATTCCGCAACTACAGTTTTAAAATTCAGCTTCAACCTCAAAGGCAGTGGAAATACTGCAAGTCCTAAACTGGGAAATCAATTTATTTACATGGAAGGTTTTTCCGCTGCAGCAGTAGTGGCCTGTAATTCAGTGGGAGGGACCGTAAGTTCCGGTGCTACAGTTTGTTCAGGCTCCAATACAGGAAACCTAACTTTGGCCGGCCATAATGGATCTATTGTGAAATGGCAAAGTTCCACCGACAATTGGGTTACTCCGGTTGATATTGCTAACGTCACCACCTCATTAACCTATACCAATATTGTAGCTACTACCAAATACAGAGCGGTGGTGAAAGATGCCACCTGTGCTGCGGTGAATTCTGCTGATGTAACGATCACTGTTGATCCGGTATCCGTTGGAGGAACGGTAACTGCAGATGCAACGGTTTGTTCAGGAAGCAATGGAGCTACTTTGAATTTGGCCGGTCAAACAGGATCAGTAACCAGCTGGGAATATTCCACCGATAACTTTGTCACAAAAACCACTATTGCTAACGTCACCACTTCACAAGCTTATTTGAACTTAAGCACCTCCACAAAATACAGAGCAGTGGTAAAATCAGGAACCTGTGCTGCTGCAAATTCAGCTGCTACAACCATCACCGTAGATCCTGCAACAGTAGCCGGATCTGTAACAGCTGACGCAACAGTTTGTTCGGGATCAAACGGCGCCACTTTAACTTTGGCGGGACATACGGGTTCTATTACCAGTTGGGAAAGTTCAACAGATAACTTTGTCACAAAAACCACTATTGCAAATGTTACTACCACTCAGGCTTATTTAAATATTACAACAACTACCAAA
>JAHEZL010000005.1 GCA_023251095.1 Flavobacteriales bacterium | reverse complement strand
AAAATAAAAACAAATAAATGCCGCAATCGAACTCAACATTTTTTTATGCAAACTGCCAATTAACTTTACGTGCTCAATGCAATTAGGAATGGATTGCTCAATTTATGAGGAATATCCAATCTATCTCATAAGCAATCATTCTATCGGAATACGTACTTATAACAGCGGAGTATAGCTTATGGAAATCAGAAAACTTCCTACTCTTTAATAGCAATTTTGCTTCAAAAAAAACAGCTTCATCATAATAAGCAGTGTTCTTTTCTAATTGTTTACACAATTTAAAAGCATCACAATGCTTCCCAAGTAACGACAATGACCTTGCTTTATAAAAAAGATAAAAATCTTTATTATCGTATTCACTCATAAAACCCTTGTTTTTTCTGGCGTTAGA
Source organism: Flavobacteriales bacterium (assembly GCA_023251095.1). Taxonomy (GTDB): domain Bacteria; phylum Bacteroidota; class Bacteroidia; order Flavobacteriales_C; genus JAHEZL01. The sequence continues at coordinate 157,809 of JAHEZL010000005.1, read as the reverse complement.
GTTTAAAACATCGCCATTGTGAATCTTTTCAATGTAAGTCAAAAAACATTTTTCAAAAATCGAAACAAAAAAGTCGCCTTCCAACCAATAGTAAAAACCGACGATGTTTGAAACGTTTTTTTTAATGAATGATTTGTTGTTGGATAAACGCTTCCATTTTTGATAAGGGCCACAACTTAATATGTGTTTGCCATTATAATCATCAAAGTCCCTTCCGTCATTCATTTGCAGACCATTGTGTTTATTTAGGACGTCTTCTACGTTTGCTATTTTTAAGCTGTCTTTAGAAAGAAAAAAGCAATTGAAAGTAGGGTCAAAAAGTTCCGAATGCCCATTGTTCGATACTTCAGTAACAGTATGACAAGGAAACATCACTAAATTAGCGTCAATATTTTTCTTTTCAAGAAGATGAACTACAGCATTAGATTTTTGGTCGCACCAACCCAAGCCCGTAATCAGATCAAAGGAAACATTGTTGTCGCATGGATAAATGAATGGAGAATTTTGTTCCTCATTTAAATAGGCATACGAATTAATGGTCTTTGTTATTTCAAGATTTGATGTGCAATTTTCCGTGATTTTATCGGCGATGTAACAATAGGTCAATTCCTTGTTCATATACATTGCCTCCTTTTTACCACATAAAATAAGTAAAAGAGGGAAAACTTGAAGTGCTAAAACGATTAGAATAATTTTAATTACTACTTTTTTTCGTATTCCATTTGTTTGACTTTCAAATTCTTTATTCGATTTTCGTTTACTAAAAAGGCTTGATATTTTATTGACCCACATTGGTGTTTGTATAAAACTATGATTCATTTTTTCTGCAAAACGTGTCGAATACAAGTGTTTTACCGTAGACTAAGTCTTTCTGCATGAAAAAAATATAAATTATCACTGATTATTACCTCCAATTGCTACCCTAAGCATCAAAACTTGGGGCTTTTTAATTGACCGAAATTGAAGTCCTTGCTCTCCTTTTTTCTATGTAAACTTGCTTTCTTAAAACTATAGTGTTATATTTACACTAATAGGTTTTAAAAAAGCAAAAAACTATGGGTAATCAATTCAAGATAGGAAGCAGAATTCTTTTAGGCTTGATGTTTTTTATTCAGCAAGCGCAAGCCTCAACTCTCACTGTAACCAACACCAACGATGCAGGAGCTAATTCACTAAGGGCTATTATTCAGGCTGCAGTAAACGGAGATGTCATTGTTTTTTCTATTCCTGGTGCCGGTCCTTTTGTAATTAAACCTCTTAGCAGTTATTCCATTAGCAAATCCATTACCATTGATGGTTCAGTAGCAGGTAAACCGGGTATTGAACTGGATGGTTCGCTGTGTACCGGCATGACTTGTTTCGATTTCAATTCGGCTGGCGGAAGCGGAACTGTGCTTAAAGGTTTGGCCATTAATAATTTTGCTGTCAATGCCAATGCTTCTGCCATTATGATTACGCAGGCTGCAAACATCACTATTAAAACCTGTTATTTGGGAACTGATATCACCGGAACTACTGCAAAACCTAACAATAACGGTGTTTTTATTTTGGCTAGCTCTAACAATACAGTGGGCGGTCCGCTGGCTGCCGATGGAAATATTGTTTCGGGAAATACTACGCACGGGATCTGGATTTCGGGACAGGGCGGAGCAGCCAACAACAACACTGTTGAAAATAATACAGTCGGCATTAATGTGAATGGCGCGGCTTTGCCCAATTACACCGGTGTTGAATACCAGCTCGGTGCTTTCAATAATTTAGTGCAGCACAACAATATCAGTTACAATCAGGGAGATGGTTTATCGTTCAATCAAACTTCTACAGGAAATAAAATTTACGGAAATATTTTTTCGCACAATGGTGAACACGGTGTGGATTTTTTAAATAGTAATGTGACAAATAATATAGTGGGAGTGGATATTAGCGGAGTAGGGGAAGCGAATCAGATATTTAGTAACGGACAGGCGGGAGTTTTTATCAGTGAGTGGTACAATAATGGATCAAATGTTTATCAGGGTGGAGCTCCTTCCCGCGTAACAGTGCGTAAAAACGCCATTTATTGCAACGGGGTAAAAGGAATTGCTTTGGTAGAAAAAACAGGATTGCTTACTTCTGCAACAGGAAATTCGGGGAAAGCCGCTCCGGTAATTAATCTTGCGTCTGACGAGGAAAAAACTTTTGGAACTGCAACGGCCGGTGATATTATTGATATTTACATTCCTGATTCCTGCAACAATTGTTACAGCGGAAATTCACAGGGAAGAACCTGGCTGGCCAGCGTTGTAGCTGCCGGCGATGGAACTTGGCTGTACACAAAAATAGGCGGCGCAAAATGCAATTCACTTGTTGTCAGCGCTACCGATGCACTGGGAAATACTTCTGAATTTGCGGCGGCTTGTGTTCGTCCGACGGTGACTCTGAACGACACTTCAACCTGTACTAAAATCACTTTGAATTTAGATGTCACGCAAACCTGTGCGCTTTCCTACGAATGGTCCACCGGCGCCACAACTCCCATCGTTGCTTTAAATAATCTGCTTCCCGGAAAATATTGGGTAGAGCTAAAAGGAATCGACAATGTTGCTGTGCGCGATACTTTTGAAGTCTTCCAAAAAGCGATTCCTAATGTGAATCTCGGTGCGGATTTGAGTCGCTGCTCGAGTCCGTTTATACCTGCGGTAATATTGAATCCCAATTTATCAAACAGTGTTATTTACCAATGGTCGACGAGTGAAACAACGCCAAGTATTTCGGTGAATACCATCGGACAGTATTTTGTGAAAGTAAGCGACAATCTGACTACTTGCGAAAAATCAGATACGATCAACATTACACAGAATTCTGTTTCTCTGGGATCATTATCGGATGCACAAATTTGTCAGGAGGATTCCACCATTTTAGATCCCGGAACTTTCAGCACTTATCAATGGTCGAATGGTTCTACCGATACTTCCCTGAAAGTAAAAACTGCAGGAATATATTGGGTAGTAGTGAAAAATGCAGCGGGTTGTAAAGACAGTGTTTCGGCAACGGTTTCGATAAATGCCTTGCCAACAGGAAATATCAATGACGCTACAGTTTGCGGCGGCGCTGCAATTACAGTGGATGCGGGATTATGGAAATCGTACCGCTGGGACAACAATACCACCTTGCAAAGCAACACGATTTCAACTGTTGGTCAGCACTGGGTTCTTGTAGAAAACAATACAAGTTGTAAAGACACTTTATTTTTTCAATTGACTCAGGCTGCTGCGCCGCAGGTTTATTTAGGAGAGGACACCACCTTATGTTTTACAAACAAATACAATGCTTTTGATCTTTCGGTGTCGGATACTTTTACCACTGTCAGCTGGATGAACGGCAGCACGATTTCTTCTGTTTTTATTTTTGAACCGCAAACGGTTATGGTTACGGTTTCCAAAGGTGGTTGTAGTGCAAGTGATACGCTTGTTGTAAATGAATATTGCAGTCCTTTGGTATGGGATTTTCCTAACTGGGTAAGTCCGAATGGCGATGGAAAAAACGATCATTTTTTTCCTAAATATGTTAACGATTCCACTTTAGGAAAACTCAAAGAAATTTATTTTGTGGTGTACGACAGATGGGGATTACAGATGTATGAACGAGCTAAAGTGGTTGAAATTCCTGAGTGGGATGCTATGTACAAGGGACAAACGGTTTCTCCGGGAGTGTATTACTGGATAGTGAGATGGACTGATATTGCCGGTCAACAAGGAGAGGCTACGGGATGGATGGAGGTGATGTATTAGATTAATTCATATTCAAAAAATCCTCCTTCCCCTCACACAGTCAACGCACTCCTCCTTTTCCAAAGGAGGAAGTTAGTTAGCGGGCATTACTTAAAGCATGGTGTGAAAATGGATGAGTATGGGCTTCTCCCTTTGTAAAAGGGAGAGTGTGTAAGGATTGTGTGATGGCAAGAGGGATTTCTCGATAAACTACAACTTCACCAACTTCACTTCCTCCCCATCAAACACCGCATAATGAGGATTCACCACCCATTCTCCCAAATTGATATAGCGTGATTTTTTGTTGGAAAGAGTAATGTCCAAAGGCAAATGGCGATGTCCGAAAACGAAGTAATCGTAGTGTTTTTTTTGAAGTGTTTCGTTGCAATAAACCGACAAAAATTCTTTGTCGTCGCCAAGGTAAATCTGATCTTTTATTTTGTTGGCCATGCGGCTTTTCCCCGACCAGAAATTAGCTAGAGAAATTCCCGCGTTAGGATGAATGCGCGCGAACAACCACTGACAAATTTTACTTGCAAATACTTTTTTGATGAACTTGTATCCCTTGTCGCCCGGTCCCAATCCATCGCCATGCCCGATTAAAAAAGTTTTGCCGTTAAAGGTTTTTTCTATTGGTGTGCGATACAAGGTGGCGCCGATTTCGGAAGGTAGATAATCAAAAATCCACATGTCGTGATTTCCTGTGAAGATGTGCAATTTAATGCCACTATCAGTAAGCTCCGCCATTTTTCCCAGCAAGCGAACATGACCTTTAGGAACAACATGTTTGTACTCAAACCAGAAATCGAAAATATCGCCCACAAAAAATATTTCGGCAGCCGAATCTTTAACGGAATCCAAAAAAGAAACTATCTTTTTTTCACGCACCAGGCTTTCCTCTTTGCTTGGAACGCCTAAGTGGAAATCGGAAAGAAAGTATATTTTATTTTTTGTGCTCATCAAATATTTTTTAGCCTGTTCAATAGATTCATCTCGTTAAAGTTCAGCAAGAAACGAATTTTTTGGAAATAATTGTACGAATAAATGGAAGATTGATAGGAGTCGGTTATTTCCTGCGACATAAACAGCGGCAGATAAATTTCAAAAACATCTTTGATGATGGTGATTTGCAATCCGCTGTCGAAATAAAAAGAAGTACTGCCATTGCTTAAAATTCCGTCGGAAGTTCCTATATCAGCAAACAAAGCAAATAGATATTGAGGCGTGCCACCGATTTTAATCGGAAGAGGAAGATCGTAAGTTAAGTTCACAGTTGTAATCCAATTCCCGGCTCTCATGTCTTTTCCGTACAAACCGAATTTAAATCCGCCGTCGGTATTGGTGATTTGTTGCGACAACATGTAAATGGGATTGTATAAATTCCGACCCATTAAAACATTGTCGTACAAATAATCTTCTTCACGATTTCCGCGCAAAGTAAATTGTTGGTTGATAACAGTAGTTTGATCTAAAAATTTCCCACCGAAAAAACGGATTTTAAATTGTTTGCCGTCTTTATTCAGCTTGAAACGGAAATCAGCGCTGATACTTATTTTTTGAAAATCGGGTCCGGCTTGCCACAAACTACTGATGTTAAAAGAAGAGGTAGCTTCTTTTTTAGTGCAAATTAATTTTCCTTCCCAATAGTTTTTCCAGTCCTTGCGCACTTCAAATTTTTTGTCGCCGATCCCTGCAATAAATTCATTGTTGATGCTCACCATGCGCGTAACGAGTTCGGTAGAGTAGGGAGAATTAGCATTGTTGTTTTTGAATTTGAAACGGATAGCAGGTTCAATTTTTTGAAATTGCGCGCTGAGACCGGCAAACTCCTGAATGGAATATTGCTTCACCGCAACTCCTGCTTCCATATTGCTTAAAAAAGGAAGTGGTTTGCGGATGAAGTAGCGAAGATGCGCATCACCATTGATTATTTTGTTGGTGAAGGAATAAGTTGGATTGATCCAGTAGCGTGTGTTTTTTAGTGGGAATTGGTAATTGTGAACAGCGAGTCCCATCATAAATCTGTCGTGCGTGTTAAAGCCTATCGTTGGCATCAAGTATAAGTTGTTGTATTTAGGACTTTCTAAATTAGTGACGAAGGAAAGTTTGATGGGTTCGGTTCTTTTGAAAATTCCTGAAGTGCGGATGGTGTTGTTGGAGCGGTTTATTTCGGGCATGGAATGGTTGCCGTCGATTACAAATTTGTTAATTGTAGAAAAATAAGGAAATGTAAGTTTTGATGTTTTTTCAAATCCGTTGTGCCATTCCTGATAAACCAAACTGTCGCCGTTGTAACCTGATATTAAAACCGGACTTTTTATTTCTCCCGTATTTTTAATTGTAAGATCAAAAACAATGCTTGAAGGATCTTGTTTGATTTTAGTTATTTCATAATCCACCACTTTATCTGTCTTCAACAAATCATTGAAAAACCACGACAAATCCTCTTTGCAATTCTCTGTAAAAATCTGTTCTAAATCCTTTGGTTGCGGATGTTTGAATTTCCACTGATTGAAATAGATTTTCATGCAGCTATCGAATTTTTCTTTTCCGAGATAAGAAAACAAGTAATTGAAAACCACTGCCGATTTAGCGTAAACCATGCCGCCGTAATTTTCGTTGCTGAATTCTTCGGCCGACAAATCCAGTTTTTGATCTTCGCCTTTGCGCGCGCTGATGATATAGGAAAGATAATGCTGATCACTTAAAGCAGGATCATTCTTGCCCAACACTTTATATATTCCGCCGGGCAACATAGCCGATAATTTTTTATCGGGATATTTTTCTTTCATGTAACGCAGTTCGTTGAAGGAGTTTATTCCTTCGTCCATCCATGCATTGCGACGTTCATTGCTGCCCAATATTCCATAAAACCAGTTGTGTCCCACTTCATGCATGATTACGTTTTCCAGAGTAAGGTCATCGTTACTTTCGCCAATCACAGTAATGTTGGGGTATTCCATTCCGCTTCCTGCCGACAAAGATCCGTCCACTGCAGTAACATGGTTGTAAGGATATTCGCCATTCCACAAGGAATATTTGTAGGTTGCGTCATGTAAATAGGTCAGCGATTTTTGCCAGAGGTAAGCTTCAGCATCGGTAAACATTGCCCAGGTTTCTACTTTTCTTTGGGAGTAGGGAAGAAGCACCTCTCCTTTTAAAACATTCCAGTCTTTGTTAGCGAACCAGGCAAAGTCGTGCACGTTTTGCTGATAATAATGCAAAGTTTTTAAACGCGTGCTGGAAGCGGTTCGGGTGGTGTCGTTGGTTTTATTGAAAAGTTTATTCCAGTTTTTTTCCTTTCCTTTTTTAATTTTTTCTTCGGTTTGTTGTACTTTATAAAGCAACCATTCTTTTTCCTGAGCGCCTGATTCCCCTTGCAAATCGCCGGTTGCGCCCACTACATAATTTTCGGGTAAAGTGATTTTTACGTTGAAAGAACCATACTCCGAATAAAATTCGCCCTGATTTAAATAGTTTAAAGGATGCCATCCCTGAGCATCGTACACTGCAGGTTTAGGATACCACTGCGTAATTTGATAGCTCTGTGAAATATGGCCCAAACGTGAAATATTTCCCGCAGGAATTTTAACGCGGAAAGGAGTGGAGATCGTAATTTTTTGTCCGCTCAGCAAAGGTTGGGCGAGTTCAATTTTAGCAATGTCGATTTGGTTGTTGTAAAAAGCCCATTTCACGCTTTGCTGATCTACCTTGAATTCCAAGCTGTCGATATACCCCTTGTCTTTTTTTTGCGAGTAGTGAAAATTGGTTTTGTCGAGCACCAGCAATTGCTGTCCCAAAGCAGTTTCCTCGTTTTTGTAAGCGTTGGGCCACAGGTGAATTAAAATATAGCGGAGGGTATCCGGACTGTTATTGACGTACTCCATTTCAATAAAACCACTGAGCACGTGTTTTTCGTCGTTGAGCGCAACATCAATAGAATAGTTTACTTCCTGCTGCCAGTAAGAAAAGGAGGTGTTTGAAACAAGAAAAAAAACAAGAGTGAATAAAAAACGAAATACACTCTTCATCCTGTTTTATTTAAAAACTTCGGCCAGTTTTGCCAGTAAAGCCTCGCCGCGAAGATCGGTGGAGATGATTTTCCCTTCTTTGTCGATCAGTATCGTTTTTGGAATTCCCGTTACTTCATAGGTTTTTGAAGCCTCGCCTGCCTGTGATTCCAATACGTGGTTCCAAGGCAAACCGTATTGCTCAATGCCGTTTTTCCAGGTCATTACATCTTTATCCAATGAAACGCTGAAGATCTCAAAACCTTTGTCTTTATAAGTGGTGTAGGCTTGTTTCAGGTAAGGGAACTCTTTGCGGCAAGGTCCGCACCAGGTAGCCCAAAAATCAATCAACACTACTTTTCCTCTCAGGCTGTAAAGCGATAAAGCTTTTCCGTCGGGAGCGGTAAGTTTGATATCGGGAGCAGTTCCGCCAACGCTTAAAGCGATGGCTTTGCTTGTTTTTTCAATGAAGTCGATAACATAAGGCTGATTAGGATATGCCTTTTTCAAACCCACAGTTAATTTGGTGATCAACTCCTGATTTTTTGCAGGATCCAGATTTTGTATGGCGATTAAACTCCCCAGATTTTCGGGATTGGCAGTAACAAATTCGCGGGAATAGTTTTCAAAATTCGCCATGATATCCATGTATTTTTTTTGCATATCATCATAAATCAAATGACCTTTATTTTCTGCCTGAGCAGCTTGGTAAATCTGATTGATAGAGTCTTTTGCATTACCGAACGTGATGAATTTGCGAAGGTATTCTCTGAATTTTTCGGATTTAGGATTTCCTTTGATGTTGAAGGAAGTGATGAAATCTTTGGCATCGCCGGTCATTTCCAGTTTGTCGTTCGGGTGGATGAGCACCTGAACCCATGTATTTTTATTTTGCAATCTGAAACGATAGAACCATGCAGTATCCGATTTGGATTTAAAGCTGAAGCTTCCGTCTTTTTCCAGTTCCAGGGTATCAATGGGTTCAATTTTATTGAGGGTTAATTTCTCAACTATCATAAAATCCTCTCCGGCATTTTTAATTACTCCGTTTACATGCTGGTTGGTAATCACTTTAGGAGAAACCAGTCCGCAGCTCACAATGGCAAACAGCACAGGGGTAAGGATAAATTTTCTAAACATGGTCAATGTTGAATAGCTATTTTTAGTCATGTTGTTTTGTGTTAACCCTACAAAAATAGCAACAAAAAGGAAATCGAGCGATTTATTTTAAAGAGAAGGACTTTTTTGCCTCTTCGGCCTCCATCTGTTTGAGATTAATCAATTATAATGGTGATCTTCATCATCGGAGAATTCTCACTAAGGAGCGATCTTTGAAAGATAATGGAATACAAAGACTATTATAAAATTTTAGGTGTAGAGAAAAACGCTACGCAGGATGTCATTAAAAAGGCGTTCCGCAAATTGGCGGTGAAATACCATCCCGATAAAAATCAGGGAAATAAGGCGGCTGAAGATCAATTCAAAGAAGTGAATGAAGCCAATGAAGTGTTGAGTGATCCTGAAAAAAGAAAAAAATACGATGAGCTGGGTGCCAACTGGAAACAACAGCAGCAGTACGCCCAGTCGCAAGGGCAAAGCAGAAGCCGGCAGTCCCATAATTTTGAAAACGACGGTGATTTTTCCGATTTCTTTGAATCGTTTTTTTCGCAGCAGCGCGGACAAGCTCAACAGCGAGCGCGGAAAGGTCGGGATTTGGAAGCGGCGCTGGAAATATCTTTTGAAGATGCATATCACGGAGGAGTGCAGGTGATTAGCGTGGGTGAAGATAAAATCCGTTTGACTTTGAAACCCGGAATTCACAACGGACAAAAAATAAAAATAAAAGGAAAAGGCGGGGCACTGCGAAACGGCGGAGACCGTGGAGATTTATACATCACTTTTCACGTAAAGGAACATCCTCAGTTTAAAATAGAAGGTGTAGATATTCATCAAAACATTCCCGTGGATTTATACACTGCCGTATTGGGTGGAAAAGCGGAAACACTCACTCCTTCAGGAAAACTGAACTTAACGATTCCCGAAGGAACGCAACACAATAAAACACTTCGTTTGAAAGGAAAAGGAATGCCGGTTTACGATCAGTCGGGAACTTTTGGCGATATGATAGTAACGGTGAAAATTGAAATCCCAATGAATTTGAATGAGGAACAGAAAAAATTATTTCAGCAATTAAAAGAACTTCAATCTAAATAAGTATGTCGAAATTTAACGAACTAATTAATGGTTCAACCCCCGTGTTGGTAGATTTTTATGCTACCTGGTGCGGACCATGCAAACAACTCTCTCCCATTATAGAGGAGGTAGCTATTGAACTAAAAGGAAAAGTTAAAGTGATAAAAATTGATGTGGATAAAAATCCCGCTGCTTCACAAGTGTATCAAGTGCGTGGAGTACCAACCATGATTCTTTTTAAAAGTGGTAAACAAGTTTGGAAACAATCGGGAGTGATGCCTAAGGAAATGTTGATTGGGGTGATTCAGCAGAATTTGTAATTACGTCATTATCCCGAAAAAGAAAATCATGAATATCGATAAGGTGATTAAAAACAAGAACAGCAGGATGGCGGGTTCTATTTTCTTTTGTTGTTTGGCGTTTATGATGGCTTTGTTCAATACATTTCTAATGCTGTTCAAGATATCAGGACTTTTTTGGATATAAGACGAAGCTCCGTTTTTAACAGTGCTTAGTATTATTTGATTGTTGTTTTGTGCGCTTACCACAATAATTTCAACGTTGGAATTAATTTTTTTGATCTCTTTAATTAACTCCATTCCATTGAAGCGATCGCTTATTTCAAGGTTGTAATCCAGTAAAACATAATCTGCAGAATCTTCTTCGTTGTTTAGTTTTTTCAACAACTCATTGGCATTAAAAAAATACTTAAACTCTACGGTATCACTGTATTCGGGATTTAATCCGAGGATGATCGATTTTAAATAAAAAACATCGTCATCAACAACATATACATTTAGTTTTTTCATGTTTTTATTTATTGAGTTCTTTATTGAGCACCTCTATTTTATTAATGAATTGTATCATTATTTCCTGCTGGGTAACGTTATTGAAATTCATTTCGTTAATACAATCGTCTATATAAATAGCCTGTTGGTGTGTTGCTTCTACTTTGATAATCGATAAGGAGAAACGTAGTTTGTGGGCCGTTTTTCTAAAGTTATCGGCTGAATTTTCTTTGAAATAGGTGTTGAGTAAATTAAAACTCTCGGCAATTGATTTTTGAATTATTTCAAATAATTCTTGTCCGGCAGCAGCATCATTACTGCAAAAAGAAGTGATGTTGTTGATAATAGTTTGTTTGTCGATTGGACTTTCTGAACTCATGCGTTTCCGAATTAATTTCAGATAATATTACGCAAAAGGAACTAAGGCTAAAATGAAATTCTGTAAGTGGCAGATAATTTCAGATAAGCGGACGAAAGCGGCGGATTAATGATTTTACAAAATATGAATCCAGTCCATGAATTGTTGTCGATGGCTTCTGCTTAAAGGAACATTGCTGTTGCCAAGCACGATGATGCTGTCGTCAACTTCTTTTATTTTTAATTTGTTTACAATAAAAGATCTGTGTACCCGAAAGAAATTGTCGGTAGGAAGTATTTTGCTCAATTCTTTCAGTGAAGACAATACCGTGTATTTTTTGTTTTCTACATTGATTTGAACATAGTCGCTCAAGGCCTCTATAAACAAAATATCATTTAAAAATATTTGAATCAGGCGCCCTTTGTCCTTCACAAAAAAAGAATCCTTAATTCCTTTTGTTGATGAATATTTGCTGCCTTTATTGATTAATTCATTGATTGCTGTATTGAACTCCTGCTCACTGAAGGGTTTTTTTAAAAAGTTGGCGGCTTTAAATTTAAAGGCCTCCAAGGCGTATTCCCCCTTACTGGATACAAATATAACAGGGGGCACGTCTTTCAATTGATTGAGGTATTCAAAACCCGTCATTTTTGGCATTTCAACATCCAGGAAAATCAAGTCGACATCAAACTCATCCAAAGCGTTAATAGCATCTTCTGCGGTAGAGTAAGAGGCCAGGAAGTTTAGTTCTGAATGTTTTTTTATCAGCGATTCACAGTATTTGATCAATACAGGATCGTCGTCAATGATGATACAATTTAAGCTCATAGTACCAAAATAACCTTTATTTTATTGATAGACAATTTACTACCACTTATCGAATAGTGCTGAAAAGTTAAACGATTTACTTTATTTTTAATTCATGAATAAGGACAAATACTTTTCTTCCATTATAAAATGGTGTGGTTACCTGTTGATAGTATTTGCTGCATTCAATATTTATGGATGGTTTAAAAACATTGTTTTATTTAAATCGGTTTTACGCGATTTACCTTCTATGAAACTTAACAGTGCCGTGGCTTTCCTTGTGTTTGGAATTGCTTTGGTGGTAAGGAAAAAATCAGTTTTTTTGGGACGAATATTTGCAGCATTGGTTTTTTTAATCAGTGCATTTTCTCTAGTTCAGGATTTGTTTGATGTCAACTGGGGGATAGATGAGTTGATTGTAAAGGATCTTGACGGAAAGGCAATGGGATTGGCTCATCCGGGACGAATGGCGGTATCTACAGCTATTTGTTTTATTTTAATCGGTTCAGCTCTCTTTTTCTCCAATACCAAAAATCAACGCATTCAGCAGTTCAATCAGTTTTACTGGCATCTGGTCACTTTAATTGCCATCTTGGCTTTTGTAGGTTATGCATATCGGGTTCCTGTTTTTTACCGCTTGTCGTTTTTGTCGTCGATGGCGATACATACTGCTACATTGTTTTTCCTTGTTTCACTGGCAGGAAGTTTAATTCATTCGGATGTTGGAATTACCGGTTTATTAAACGGAAACAGAGCCGGTAATATGCTGGCGAAAAAACTGATTCCGTCAATGGCTTTTCTGATTTTTTTGCTGGGTTATCTCCGAATTCTTAGTCATGAATATGAATTGATAAGTGATGAAATGGGGATAGCATTGCTGTCGACTTCATTTTTTATATTGACTATCATTTCCATTTCAATTGTTGCCAAACAACTCAATGATATTGATTCCAAAAGAGATAAAGCGGAAAGAGATCTGCAATATTTGAATAGTGCACTTGAAGTAAAAATTACCGAACGAACCAACGAATTAAAGGAATTGGAAGAACAATTTGAATTTGCCACTTCTAAAACAAATATCGGAATAGGCATTTTAAATATGGCTACGAACAAAGTGACTATCAATAGTTATTTTTCAGAATATTTACTGGGGATCGAGGGAAGCCGAGTAATTGAAAGAGATCAATCACGGAACATAATGCATCAGGATGAAGTCGCCAGGCATTTTGCGGTTTTCAACAATTCATTGAAAACAGGAGAGCCTTATGAAATAGAAGTGCGTTCCATCCGTCACGACGGAGCTGAAAGAATGTTGAGGTTTAACGGACATATTAAAGTTGATAAAAACGGAAATCCAAACAGGGTAATTACGCTGGTTAGAGATATTACAGAAGAAAAGGCTATTCAAGAAGAAATTCGTATTTCTCAAGAAAGATTGGAAATAGCAACTTCAAAGGCAGGGATTGGAGTGTATGAAATAGATGTGGCCACGGGGCTTATTAAAATAAATCATACTGAAGAAAAAATCTTGGGAATCAAATCCGAGAATTTAACTATTACCCGTGATTTTTTGCGTTCTTTAGTGCATCCCGATGATAAAGAATATACACAAAAGGCGGCAGCTGAACTGGCAAAAACACAAACCGCTTTTTCAGTGCAATTCAGAATTATTCGTCCAGATGGTGAAATAAGAAATATTCAGGGTGATGGTATTGCGATAAAAGATGCTCGGGGCGGGAATTTAAGATACATCGGAATTCATATTGATGTTACTGAACGACTACAAGCTGAACAAAAAATTTTAAAAATCTCACAAACTTTAAAAGCTGCAACCGAAGGTTCAAAAATTGGCGTATGGGATTGGAATGTTGTGACTAATGAATTAATATGGGACGACAGAATGCTTTTGTTGTATGGCTTAAAATCTAGTGAATTTACCGGTGCCTATGCTGCTTGGGAGAATGGCGTACATCCTGTTGATCAAAAAGACGCAATTGAACTAATTCAAAAGGCAGTAAAAGGAGAAGCTGATTTTGATACGGAATTTAGAGTTGTTTGGCCTAATGGCTCTATTCATTATATAAAAGGAAATGGAATTGTTCAACGTGATACTGAAGGAAAACCTTTGAGGATGCTGGGTACAAATTGGGATATTACTTCCATTAAAGAAAATGAAAAACAATTACTGGAAAAAACAAAAGAATTGGAATTAAAAAACAAAGAGCTGGAGCAATTTGCCTTTATAGCCTCTCATGATTTGCAGGAGCCGCTTCGTACCATCACCAGTTTAATTCATGTTGTTGAAAGCAATCAAAAGGAGAGCATTGATGAAATCACTAAAAAAAGTTTTGTGTACATCAGGGAAGCTACCCAGAGAATGAAAAACCTGATCAGCGATCTTTTGGAATACAGTAAAGTAGGGCGAAATTCAGCATTGAAGGAAGTAGATTGTAATGAATTAATTCAATCGGTTCAAAGAGATATGAATAACTCTATTGTAAATTCAGGTGCTAAAATCAGCGTAGGCGAACTGCCGAAAATAAAAGCTTATGAAACTGAAATAAGATCATTGTTTCAAAATATACTGAGCAATGCCATTAAATACAGAAAAGCCGATGTTCCGGTTGAAATAGCAATTAAAGCAGAAGACAGGAAAGGCTATTGGGAATTTTCCTTTGCCGATAATGGAATAGGAATTGATCCGATTTACAAAGAAAAAGTATTTGAGATTTTTCAGCGCTTGCACCGCAAAAATGAATACGAAGGAACGGGAATCGGATTGGCTCAGTGCAAAAAAATTATAGATTTACACAAAGGGGAAATCTGGTTAGATTCACAAGTGCAAAAAGGAAGCACGTTTTATTTTACAATTAATAAAAATTTATAATGAAAAAGATTAGTGGTTTGGATTGTATTTTACTGGTAGACGATGATGATGCTACCAATTTTATTCATCAGATGGTGATTCAAAGGTTGAATCTTGATGTGAAACTTCAGGTAGTACATAATGGTAAAGAAGCCCTGGAGTATCTTACCTGTACAGGAAAATTCACCAATGAAATTCCTTTTCCACAGCCGGGAATTGTTTTTTTAGATATCAATATGCCCATCATGAATGGCTGGGAATTTTTGGAGGAATACAAAAAATTATCTAAGGAGCAAAAGGCCAAAATAGTGATTGCAATGTTGACTACCAGCGTCAATCCCGACGATGAAAAGAAGGCTAAAAACAGCAACGAAATTCTTGAGTTTATTAATAAACCGCTGGAGGAAGCTTCTCTGGAATTGCTGATCATGAAGTATTATAGACGTTAACAAAAAACTTCCATCTTTTTAGAGATGGAAGTTTTACAATTCACAAAGTTGTTTTATTACATCGAGCATTCTTTCAAAAAATGATTCACTCTGAACATTTTATGGAAAGTGTCATATTGATCTATGTTGTTTGAAGAATTCATATCTAACATATCATGCAATTTATGGTTTTCAGGAAAAGCCGCTTTTAAATTTTCGGCAGTCAATTCCATTAATTTCCCATCGCC
Source organism: Flavobacteriales bacterium (assembly GCA_023251095.1). Classification (GTDB taxonomy): domain Bacteria; phylum Bacteroidota; class Bacteroidia; order Flavobacteriales_C; genus JAHEZL01. The sequence continues at coordinate 142,362 of JAHEZL010000005.1, read as the reverse complement.
TTTTGTAGAGAAATAATAGCGGCGTTCCATTTTAGATCCTTTTCCTTCTGCCACCGAAACTTCTTTGTAAAAAATCCAAACACCACCTTTTTCTGCTAAGTGGAAATGTTCGTTATTTTGAAATCTGGCCAAAGGTTCAGTACAAGAAATAATACCGTAAATGCTTGCTTTGTTTAATTTGGTTGATACTCCATTGTGAATAACAGTGATGAAGGGCTCATTTAAAAATTCATTCAATCGGATGGTGTGCTTCTCGGTTGCACAAGAAATTTCATACGATAATTTGTTGTTTAAATAATCATCGAAAGTGAGGTAGACGCCACTTTTGTCGTTTTGGCCAAATGCTGCAGTTGATAGAAGAAGGGAAAATAATAATGTTTTCATAAGAGGTATGTTTTTAAAGTTTATAATGAAGCAAAAATGAAAGGAATAAGTAGTTTGTAATATGATTAAAATCAATGGTGTAATTGACTTTTCTCACAGATGATTTTATGTTGAATTTAAATTGCAGCAGTGAATAGAGCATTTTTTCATCTTTAGTTCTTTAAATTATTAAGGAGCTAAGGTGAAGAGATAATTTTTTAAACTGTTATATGATTATTTGGAATTGTTACATGATTCACACAATATGCAAATGGATTGATAATAATCATTTCCTTCGTTGACTGAAATCAGAGACTAACTATTTTAGTTTCTTCAACTTTATGCATCAATGGAATATTTTGCAGTTGACATATCTAGTATTTTAAAAGAGTTAAAGTCGGACAGTAAAACCGGGCTTTCAGATCAAGATGCCTTATCCCGCTTGCAACAGCAAGGGAAAAATCAAGTTCAAAAAGTTAATCAACGCAACATTTATAAAATGTTGTTTGAGCAGTTTAAAAACGGAATGGTGCTGTTGCTCATTGGTGCCGCTGTGTTTTCATTAATTTTAGGTTCTTACAGAGATGCGCTTGTTTTGTTTTTTATTGTTGTGATCAATGCCTTGATTGGTTTTTACCACGACCGAAAATCGGAAAATATTTTAGCGTCATTGCAAGAATTGGTGATTCAACATTGTCTTGTTTTTCGCGAAGGAAAAACAATTGAAATTCCTTCAGAGGAACTGGTTTCCGGTGATATTGTTTTTTTAAGAGAAGGAGATGGGGTTCCTGCTGATGTACGATTAATTGATTCTACCGGATTTCAAACCAATGATTTTATTTTAACGGGAGAATCGCAACCGGGTGAAAAAAATCATTTAGCCATCATTGATAAAAAGGCTTCCTCTATACATGAACAAATCAATTGTGCCTTCATGGGAACCTCTGTTGCGAAGGGAGAAGCTACGGGTGTAGTATATGCAACAGGTATGAATACTCAGTTGGGTAAAATAGCAGGAGCTTCGGAAAAAATTGATAGTTCTAAAACCCCTCTTCAGAAAGAACTGGAAATTGTAACCAGAAAAATAACCTTCATTACCATCATCATCAGCATCGCTCTTTTTGTTGGGAGATTGCTTACAGGAGAAGCAATCAGTGGCGCACTTATTTTTGCTATTGGAGTTGCTGCAGCTATGGTGCCGGAGGGCTTGCCTGCGCAAATTTCAATTTCGCTCGCGCTGGGTGTTTCAAAATTAGCCAAACGAAAAGCAGTGGTGAAAAAATTGTCGGCGGTGGAAGCTTTGGGATCGGCAACTGTTATTGCTACTGATAAAACCGGCACCATCACAAAAAATGAAATGACCATCATCAATGCGTATTTCAATGCAAAAGACTATATCATTACAGGAACAGGATATGAACCAAAAGGGGAAGTTTTTGATGTCAACAACAGCAAAATAAGTCAGAATAATTTAGGGGATGAAAAAGTGTTTTTCCTGTCTGGTTTCCTTTCTTCCACAGGTAAAATCAACCCTCCCGACAAATACCACAAACAATGGTATCCATTAGGTGATCCTACAGAATGTGCTTTTTCAACCTTGCTGATGAAAGCAGGATTTAATATTGAAGAAGAAGAAAAACAGTATCCGAGAATTCAACTTTTTCCTTTTGATTCTTTCAGAAAACGCAGTAGTATCATCCGTGAACATAAGGGGAAATGCATTTGCTTTATTAAAGGATCTATAGAATCATTGTTGGAAATATCCGACAAAATCATTGTAAACGGACAAGTGCGTGCCTTTTATCCTGAAGAGAAAGAGCAGCTTTTAAATACTTCAAAAGTATTTGCTTCGGAAGCCAAACGCATTATTGCGATAGGATACAAAGATCTTGAAACAAAAAAACAATTTGAATTGGCAGAAGCGGAAGGCAATATTGTTTTTGCAGGCTTTGTCACCATGATTGATCCGCCTCATGAAGAAATTGCTGCTGCGATCAAAGCTACTTTTGATGCAGGGTTGAAAGTGATTATGATTACGGGCGACAATGAAATTACCGCTCGTTCTGTTGCCGGACAAATAGGAATGCTCACCATCAACGGGGATTTGCCTGAGGTGATCAATGAAAAGGAACTCAAAAAACTTTCCGATGAAGAAATAAAACAACACTTAAATCAGCGCTGTGTTATTTTTAGTCGGGTTTCACCCGATGAAAAATTGCACATTGTAACACTCTTGAAAGAAAAAGGAGAAATAGTGGCTGTAACAGGTGACGGAGTAAATGATACGCTGAGTTTAAAAAAGGCCGACATTGGCGTGGCGATGGGTAAAAACGGAAGTAAAGTTGCTCAGGAAGCGGCAAGTATTGTTTTGCTGAACGACAATTTTTCAACCATTACCGAGGCTATAAAAGAAGGCCGCACTATTTATAACAACTTAAAGAAAGTGGTATTGGCCAACATGATTGGAAATGTTGCGGAGCTCACTTGTGTGTTGATAGGTTTTGTAGGTGGATTTTATAAAATGCCTTTGGTTATTATGCCTTTGCACATTTTGTTAATTGATTTGATTGGAAATATGTTGCCCATATTGATGATTTCCTTTGATTCATCTGAAGAAAATATTATGCTCAAGGCTCCAAGAAAACAAGGGCAAATGCTAAATCCGGAAAGTATAATTACCATATCTTATTCGGGAGTATTAAAAGGAGTAATCTCCTTTTTTGCATTTTATCAATCCTATCTCTTGCATGCAGGAGAACCTAATCAACACCAAATTGCGGTTACGGTAACTATGGTTTCTATTGTAGTTTGCCAGTTTGTTAATGTTTTGTCGAGCCGTTCCAATGGATCAGTATTTACGGAGTTTTTATTCAGTAATAAAAAACTGTATCTCGGATTTGCTCTGTCGTTGGGATTTCTTTTGCTGATTAGCTACATCCCTTTTTTTAATCGCTTTTTGTATACAGGAGCTCCTTCATCTGCCGACTGGCACTTTATATTAATGGGGGCGGGAACTTATTTGATTCTGTTGGAATTTATAAAAGTAATCAAAGGAAGATTTAAAAGTGAAAAAATGTTGTCGGATTTGCCTTTATAATAATAATACTTAAATTAGTAAGCAATGAAAAAGATTTTGGCAATATTGTTCTCTGCGTTCTACCTGAGTTTTTCGGTGGGCCTAATGATCAATCTTCACTATTGCGGCGGAAAATTAAAAACAGTTTCTCTTTCATTAAACCACAAAGACTGCTGCAAATCGAAAAAAGGAAAAGTAAAGTGTTGCGACAATAAAAAAATTGTTTGTAAAATAAACGACAATCAGGAAGCGGCTTCTCATCCCATTTTGCCAACACCTCCGGTTAAAGATCTTGCTTTTCAATCCTTTTATGTAAGTAATGAATCTCCATTGTTTTTTGAGTTGGAGCATCAATCTTTTCTATCTAATTCCCCTCCGGGAATAAGTAAAAATCCAAGTTATCTATTAAACAGAGTAATCCGTATTTGATTACCCATTCGCCCTTTCATTCTTTATGATGAAGGGCTTTTTTATTTCCTCTATTCATTCATTTTTAAAATTGTATTATGAGAAATCTGTTTTTAAAAACATCATTGTTGGTTGTTTTATTTGCCTTTTTGAGCGCAACAACAAACAGTCCGCACGTTACATCAACCTTTAAAGTGTGGGGCAATTGCGGCACTTGCAAAAAAACCATTGAAGGCTCGCTCAAGGTAAAGGGAGTGGAGAAAGCTGATTGGAATGTAAAAACTAAAATGATCGCAGTGACTTACGACAGTACTAAAATTAGTTTGGACCAAATCCAAAAGCATATTGCAGCTGTTGGATATGATACTGATAAATACAAAGGCGATGACAAAGCTTATTCAAAGCTAAATGCATGTTGTCAATACGAAAGAAAATAAAATCAATAAACCATTAAAATTAAAATTATGAAAACAACAATCTTATTCTTAAGCATGGCTGTAACAACATTGTTTATCTCCTCTTGTGGAGGGGAAAATGCAGCAACGGAGGAAAGCCCTTCCAGTACAACGGAAAAAGTAGAGTACACTTGTCCGATGCACCCCGAGGTGATTAGCAATGAACCAGGCGATTGTCCGAAATGCGGTATGCCATTGGAGAAAAAAGAAATGAAAATGGATGGTGCCGATAGCACAATGAAAATGTAATTCCACATGGTAGAAAAATTAATATCCATATCGCTGCGCAACCGCTACATCGTTATTTTCCTCACTTTAGGATTGTTCGGGTGGGGACTCTATTCAGTAAAACAAAATCCTATTGATGCGATTCCCGATTTATCGGAAAATCAAGTCATTGTTTTTACGGATTGGATGGGGCGCAGTCCGCAGGTGATAGAAGATCAGGTGACTTATCCGCTCGTTACGAACTTGCAAGGCATTCCTAAAGTGAAAAACGTTAGGGGAGTGTCCATGTTCGGGATGAGTTTTGTGTACCTGATTTTTGAAGACGATGTGGATATTTATTGGGCAAGAACCAGAGTTGCCGAGCGCTTAAATTACGCTCAAAAATTATTGCCACAAGACGTTGCTCCAACACTGGGACCGGATGGTACCGGTGTTGGTCACGTTTTTTGGTACACGCTGGATGCCAAAGGAATGGATTTGGGAGAGCAGCGTGCTTTGCAGGATTGGTATATAAAATTTGGATTACAAACCGTGCCGGGAGTGAGTGAAGTGGCTTCTTTTGGCGGATTTGAAAAACAGTATCAAATTGTAATTGATCCCAACAAACTGGTGTATTATAAAATTTCATTGATGGATGTGCTCAAGGCTGTGCGCTCCAACAACAATGATGTGGGCGGACGGAAATTTGAAATGGGTGATATGGGTTATATCATCAGAGGACTCGGTTATCTGAAGAATATAAAAGATGTGGAAAATATTCCGGTGCTTACTCAAAACACTACACCGATAAGAATAAAAGATATTGCCTCCGTGCAAACAGGAGGAGATTTGCGACTCGGAATTTTTGATAACAACGGTGAAGGAGAAGCGGTGGGTGGAATAGTGGTAATGCGTTATGGCGAAAATGCCGATAATGTAATTACTTCTGTAAAAGAAAAATTAAAAGACATTGAAAAAGGTTTGCCCGAAGGAGTAAAGGTTAATGTAGCTTATGACAGAAGTACTTTGATTGAAGAGGCGATAGATAGCGTGAAAAACACTTTGGTTGAAGAAATTCTTACAGTTTGTTTTGTCATTTTGATTTTTCTTTTCCATTGGAAAAGCGCATTAATTAGCATTATACAATTGCCGATTTCAGTGGTCATAGGTTTTATTTTACTGGAAGCCTTCGGCATTTCATCTAATATCATGTCGCTTACCGGAATTGCATTGGCCATAGGATTTATTGTTGATGACAGCATCGTAATGGTAGAAAATTCCTATCGGCATTTGGCCGATAAACAATTGGCGGGATCAATGACTGCTTTAGAAAGAATGAACATCATTGAGCATTCATCAAAACAAGTAGGTCCGGGAGTATTTTGGTCGACTATCATTGTGATTGCTTCTTTCCTTCCCGTATTCATGCTCAGTGGAATGGAGGGTAAATTATTTTCTCCTTTGGTGTGGACGAAAACTTTCATTTTATTGATAGATGCCTTTTTAGCCATTACGCTAACACCAGTATTAATAAGCTTTTTTCTGAAAGGGAAATTAAAACCGGAGACTGCAAATCCCATCACAAAAACGCTGGAGAAAATTTACACTCCTGTTTTGAAATGGTGCTTTAAATGGAAAAAAACAGTGCTGACTACTAGTGTTATTATAGTGTTGATTAGCATTCCCATGTATATAAAAATTGGTTCAGAATTTATGCCTCCGCTGGATGAAGGATCTGTTTTGTTTATGCCGGTTACCTTACCTGATATCTCCAATTCCGAAGTGAAAAGGATTTTACAAGTGCAGGATAAGTTAATTAAAAGTGTACCTGAGGTAGAAAATGTTTTGGGTAAAGCAGGAAGAGCCTCTACGGCTACCGATAATTCTCCTATCAGCATGATAGAAACCATCATTCAGCTCAAACCAAAATCACAGTGGCGAGAAGGAATGACGAAAGAGGATATTGTGAATGAGTTGAACAATAAACTTCAAATTCCGGGAGTAGTGAATGGCTGGACACAACCCATTATCAATCGCATTAACATGTTGTCAACGGGCATCAGAACCGATGTGGGGATAAAAGTTTATGGACAGAGTATTGATAGTATTGCAGCTCTTTCGCAAAAAATAAAAACAGCGTTGGAAGATGTAGAAGGGGTGAAAGATCTTTATGTAGAACCCATCACCGGAGGAAAATACATCGACATTATTTTGAATGAAGAAGAAATCGGTCGCTATGGAATCACTAAAGATGATGTGAACATGGTGATTGAATCGGCTTTAGGAGGAATGAATTTAACAACGATAATTGAGGGCCGACAAAGATTTAAAGTGAATGTGCGTTACGCGCAGGATTTCAGAGACAACCTCAATAAGCTGAAACGACTGCTGGTTCAAACACATCAGTATGGAAACATTCCTTTATCATCGGTGGCCGAAATTAAAATTTCAGAAGGTCCGCCTATGATTAATTCTGAAAACGCGATGTTGCGCGGCACCGTTTTATTCAATGTACGCGACCGTGATTTGGGTAGCACTGTAGACGCTGCTAAAAAGAAATTAAATGAAATGGTAACCAAATTACCTAAAGGATATTTTATTGAATGGAGCGGACAATATGAACATCAGATAAGGGCCAACAATACTTTAAAAATTATTATGCCTATTGTATTGGTGATCATTTTTCTCATTTTGTTTTTCACTTACAAATCGATGAAAGAATCTTTGATGACCATGATTACGATTCCTTTTGCCTTAACAGGAGGAATTTATATTGTTTATTTCTATGATGTTAATTTCTCTGTGGCCGTGGCGATTGGTTTTATCACCTTGTTTGGTGTAGCGATAGAAACCGTAATGCTCATGACAATTTTTTTAAATGAGGCTATGCAAAAATTAGTGGCTGAAAAAGGAAATTCAAGAGAAAGTATTTCATCGGACGACTTAAGATCTGCGATATTGGCTGGCGCAACAAAACGTTTGCGCCCTAAATTAATGACGGTATCTGTTTCTTTGTTCGGCTTGTTTCCTATTCTATGGGCAACGGGTGTGGGTAGTGATTTGATGTTGCCCATTACCATCCCATTAATTGGTGGAACCATCACTTCTGCGCTTTATGTATTGTTGCTTACTCCGGTGACTTTTGAAATAATTAAAGAAAGAGAATTGAAAAAAAACGGAAAAATAAGTGTTTTAGAAGTAAAAGAATAAACCATGAACTTACGAAGAAAAATAAGTGTAATTGCATTACTGTTCTCGTTGGGCCTGGATGCACAGGTACTCACTCTCGACAGTATTTTGCTGATCATTGAAAAGCAGCAACCCGATTTGCAAGTATACAATGCAAAGATCAACGCCCTAAATGCCTATGCAGAAGGTGCACGCGCATTGGATGCGCCACAGGTAGGAGGTGGATTTTTCATGACGCCTTACAATCCTATGTTGTGGAAAGCCGATCCTTCGATGTACAGCAATGGAATGGGTTCTTTTATGATTTCGGCCCAGCAGATGATTACCAATCCACGCAAATTATCAGCGAATGAGGATTATATGAAAAGCATGTCGGGAATGGAAACCGAAATGAAAAACACAATGCGTAACGACATATTCTCCATGGCTAAAATGAGTTATTATGAATGTGTTTTACTCAAAAGAAAATTAAGTATCCTACAGCAAAGTGATGAGCTGCTGGCTTATTTAATTAAATCGACGGAGCTTCGCTACACCTACGGAATGGACAAGATGAATGCTTATTACAAAGCAAAAGGAATGCAGGGCGATATTGAAAATATGAAGTTGATGATGGAGCAGGAAATTCAGCAAAAAAGAATTGAGTTGAATACATTAATGGACAGAGATAAAAACTTTCTTTTTGAAGTTGATACTACACTCATTATTAAATCTTATGAAAATACAGTGGCTGATTCTTCTCTCATAACAGCTTCCAGAAGTGATTTTAAAGCCATCGTTAAAAACGAAAATGTTTTGCGCTCAAAACAAAGTTATGAGCAATCTAAAGGCTTGCCTGATTTTGGTGTGAAATACGATCACATGATTGGTTTCGGCTCCCAGCCTCAATTGTACAGCTTAATGTTTATGGTTTCTGTTCCGGTTGCACCTTGGTCATCCAAAATGTATCAGGCCAATGTTTCGGGATTGAATTATGAAATAGAATCCTTAAAAAATCAGCAGGAAAGTTTTGTGAATACAGTGAGTGGTAATCTGGAAAATTTGAAGGTTAAAATAGGAAGCAAAAAACAGCAACTTGCTTTATTTGAAAAAATAATACTTCCTTCCATGAAAAAAAATTACGAAACCACCTTGTTGGCTTACGAGCAAAATACTGAGGAATTATTTATGGTGCTGGATGCCTGGCAAAGTTTAAAATTAATGCAGCTGAACTATGTGGATCAATTGCAGGAATTGATTTTGTTGCAGGTGGAATATGAAAAACAATTGGAAATAAAATGAAAAGCAAATATACAATGATTGCCGCTGTTGTTTTATTGGCAGGATGCAGCGAATCTTCGTCTGATTCGATGGACGATATGGACATGAGCAGCAAATCTCCCGAAACCATTGGCTTTCTATTAAAGCCCACTGATCAATATGTTTTCAGTCAGGTGAAAACAATTTTCCCTAAAGAACTAGAATTTGCTGCGCAAATTTCTGCGACAGGAAAAATAACTTACGATACCCGTGAAGTCTCTGTGATTGCAGCCAGAATCAGCGGACGTATTGAAAAATTGTACGTAAAGCATCCGTATCAAATAGTGGAGAAGGGGCAAAAGCTAATGGATATCTACAGCAAGGAATTAATGACGGAGCAGGATAATTTCATTTATCTGCTGAAAAATGATGCGGAGAATGTTGCGTTGATAAAAGCCGCCGAGAGCCGTTTGTTATTGCAAGGATTCAATCCCGATCAGGTGAATGAAATACGAAAATCAAAAAAATCATTTTCATCTGTAAGTATATATAGTCCGTATTCCGGCCATTTGCATGAATCAACTGATGGGGGAGAAGTTGCGGTGGAAAACATGTCGGTCATGAAAAATACTTCAACTAAGGAGTTTGCCATCAAAGAAGGAATGTATGTTCAAAACGGACAAAGTATTTTTACTATTTATAATTCACATAATGTGTGGGCTGTGTTGAATATTCATGAAGATGAATTTTCCTTGATTAAGGAAGGACAAAAAGTAAACCTCGAAATAGAAGGAAAGGCCTACACATCTGACAATTTAAAAATTGATTTTATTGAACCTGTATTTCGCTCCGGACAAAATACAGTGAATGTGCGTGTGTATATCAATAACTTAGATCATAGCATTAAAATAGGTTCAATGGTGAAGGCGACTATTGATAGCGGAACCTCAAAAGGATTGTTCATTCCCGAAACCGCAGTGGTGAATTTGGGTAGTTACGATGTGATTTTTGTAAAAAAGCAGCAAATTTTCAAAGCCGTAAAAATTCAAAAAGGGATCCAACAACACCATCAAATTGAAATTATTTCGGGTGTCACTTCAAAAGAGGAGATAGCCGAGAATGCACAAATGCTGATGGATAGCGAAAGTTTTATTAAAACAGAAAATGAATAAGATGAAGAATTTATTTGGTTTATTAGTGTTGGTGTTTTTGTTTTCCTGTCAGCAACAGGAGGAAAAAATAGATAGCGATGTTTATTACACCTGCTCCATGCATCCGCAAATCATGGAAGCTAAACCGGGAAAATGTCCTATCTGTCACATGACCTTGACTATAGCTCACAAGCAGAAAGACAAGCAGGACAATGCTTTGCATTTAAGTGATGAGCAGGTGAAGTTGGGGCACATCATTGTTGAACCCATTCAACAGCGCTATTTGGGTGATGAAATCATGCTTACGGGAGAACTTACTGTGAATCAGGATCATCAAATATCTATTCCCTCACGTGTGATGGGAAGAATTGAAAAATTGTATTTTAAAAATACCGGTGAGGAAATAAAAAAAGGAAGTGCTGTGTATGATATTTACAGTGAAGATCTTAATCTCGCAGCTAAAGAATTAAAACTCGCGGTCGAAAAAAAGAAAACATTTTCTTCGGGAATTTCTGATATCGATAAACTGATTCAAAGTGCCAGAAATAAACTGGTGCTGTATGGATTAAACCAAGAGCAAATTCAACAAATTGAAAGTGGAAAAAATATTTCCATCACGTTCACCATTTTTAGTGAGGTGGAAGGGATTGTCACTGCGGTAGACGCCCGGGAAGGACAGTATTTAATGGAAGGACAAGATGTTTATCATTTGGCTGATTTTTCTAACCTATGGGTGGAGGCTCAGGTGTATGCCGATGATTTACAACGCTTGAAAGAAAATATGACGACTACCGTTTACTTTCCCGGCTTACCAAAACTGAAGGCAGAAGGAAAAATATTTTTTATCAGTCCCGAATTGAATCCTTCTTCCAAAATTGGTTTGGTGCGGATTGAAGTGGCTAATCCTGATCATCTTTTAAAAGTTGGAATGCAGGTGAATGTTGTAGTTTTACTTAATAAAACAAAAGTGCTGGCTTTACCTGTAAATGCCGCAATTAAAGACAGTAAGGGCGTTTCGGTATGGATAAAAACGGGACATAATGCCTTTGAAAGTAAGATGGTGAACACAGGATTGGAAAGTGCCGAATACATAGAAATTGTAAGCGGGCTCCACGAAGGAGATTCAATAGTGGTGTCGGGAGCTTATTTACTCAGTAGTGAATATCTGTTTAAAAAAGGAAGTAATCCAATGTCGGGACATGATATGAAGGGAATGAAGATGTAGGGCTTGTTTTTTGATGATTAATTTCATATTAAAGCATGATGGATGCCCATGAAAATTATGTGCTGAATGTTTAATTTTCCAATCCTAATTTTTGAAATGATGAAACAAAATCACAAAATAAAAACAATTGCATTACTCACATCCGGTGGCGATGCGCCCGGGCTTAACGCTGCAATCCGTGCAGTAGTGCGAACAGCCTTAGCCAATCAATTGAAAGTGTTGATAGCGCATGATGGTTATGAAGGATTAATCAACAACAGTTTTCAGGAGGTGGATGAAGGCTTCGTGAGTAACATCATTCACAAAGGAGGAACCATTTTAAATACTTCCAGAAGTGAACGCTTCAGATTACCAAAATGGCGAAAGGTTGCTTTTCAAAATTTAAAAAAAGCAAAAGTTGATGCTGTTATTTTAATTGGTGGAAATGGATCTTTTGCGGGAGCGGCAATCTTTACAGAAGAATTTGATATTCCTTTTATTGGCATTCCGAAAACCATTGATAATGATGTTGCCGGAACCGATTTTGCAATTGGTTTTGATACTGCAGTTAATACTGCTTTGGACGCTTTGGATAAAATCAGAGACACTGCGAATTCACATCATCGTTTATTTTTTGTGGAAGTGATGGGAAGAGATTTGGGCTACATTGCTTTGCATTGCGGAATTGCAGCAGGTGCCGAAGCTATTTTAATTCCCGAAAAGAAAACGAATATTACTGATTTGATGCGACAATTGGAGGAAGGATGGAAGCGAAAGAAAAGTTCGTTGATCGTAGTTGTTGCTGAAGGCGCATTGAAAAAAGGAACGCATGATCTGGCAGAAAAAGTGAAAGAAAAATTTCCTCATTTTGATGTTAAGGTGAATGTACTCGGACACATGCAAAGAGGGGGAAGTCCAACTTGTTTCGATAGAGTACTCGCAAGTCACCTAGGTTATCAGGCGGTACATAGTTTACTGGCAGGTAAAAAAAACGTGGTGGTGGGACTGGTGCAAAATAAAATTGCCTTCACTCCATTTTCCGAATCATCAAGAACTACGCATTCCATGAGTGAAGAGATGATGAATATTGCGAAGGAGTTATCGAAGTGATTTCTTTACTCCGTCATTTCTAGCGAGTCGTCATTGCGAGGAACGAAGCAATCTCATCAACCACGATACGATTGCTTCGTTCCTCGCAATGACGACTCGCTAGAAATGACGGGCTAGTGCTAATTACTTAATCATCTTCAGCGCCTCTTTCACACTTTTATTTTCAACCGTTATCGCATAAATGGCATTCGCCATTTTAACAGCATCGCTTAATTTATTCTGATGAATATTTCTTCCTGTTCCGTTGCCTCTTGTTTTTTGTACATGAATTTGATGGTGTAAATCGTTGAGGAATTTCCCGGGATATTCTTTAGCGCCTCCTTCACATAAAACACCGGTATTTCCGGCAGCAACAACAATTTTTTTAAGTAAGTCGGGATGGTATTTTTCTTTCACAAAAGGAATCTTCAGCTTAACAAAATCGGCACCTAAACAATTGGCAACACCGGCCGCTCCTGCAATTAAATCGGCATCGTGTTCATTGCTGATTGCTTTTCCTTTAGGGTAAATCCACAACACTGTAAGCATTCCGTTGAGGTGTGCCTGATGAACAATCTGAGCAGCTTCGGTGAGCATTTCCGCTTCGTGCTCACTGCCTAAATAAACAGTGTAGCCTACACCTATAATATTGATTTTACTTTGTTTGGAGAAATTCACCACTTGCTCCACGGTATACCATGCTTTGCCTACAGGATCATTTTGTTCAACAGAAACAAGATTGGTTTTTGAATTGAGTTTTACCAGGTAGGGAAGATCAGGAAATTGTTTTCCGTAGCGAATAATTAATCCCAGCTGAACGGCAAACACACCAACTTTTGCTTTGGCTGCAATTTGAAATAAATGCAGCGGATGGGCATCATCGGCAGGAATGTTTTTTCCTGCAAAATCGCTATTCATGTGTTCCACTTTCTGATCTCCGGCAAACAACATTAACCGTCCGCTGCCCCCTGTAGCGCGATTGAAATTGCTTTGGAAGATTTTTATTTTTTCTTTAGGAACATCGGCGGGGATAGGGTTTTGAATGCTCATTTTGATGGTGTTTAAAATAGTTTTTTTAGAAACCAGCTGCGTTTCAAGGCTTTCATATTGTCGTTAAAATTGCCTGAACCGTTTTTAATATTTTCCATGCTTTGATTGAGATTGCGTGCAAAAGCAGTGTCGCTCACCAAAGTAGCGATGGCCCCTTTTCCGTTTTTCAATTGTGCTGAAAAATCTTTGAAATCACCGGAAACAAGAGCCAGAGTATCGCTCACCATTTCTATATTGACAATTGTTTGTTTGAGTTTGTTCGCTAAGGTGCTGTCGCTGATTAATGCACCCATTGTGCCTTTTCCGGCTTTTATATCTTGAATAATACTGCTTAAATCTCCGCTGATTGTTGCGGTGTTATTTCCGGTGAGTTTAAAACTAACGACGGCACTTCGCACATTTGCTGCAATCACAGAATCGGAAAGTAAGTACACCAAAGAATTTTTGTCATTGAATTTTCCCGTTACATTTTTTAAATTATCGCTGATCACTTTTATGTTGTCGTTGGTAGCCAATAGCGTCTCCATTGCTTTATCCATTTGAACAGGATTTTTACCTTGCAATACATTTCCTTCTTCTATGGAAGAAAAACCTTCTTTTCCCGGCGAAATATTTAATAAATTATTTCCCAGTAAACCATCTGTTCCTATAGAAATAACAGCGCTTTTGGTAATGTATTGTGTTGCGTCTTCATCAATGGTGAATTCCACTTTTACATTGGTATCGGCGGTGGAATACAATTTAGATACACTGCCTACTACAATGCCATTGAAGCTTACATTGTTTCCGGGCATGAGTCCCTGAATGTTTTTAAAATTGGTACTAACATTAATGGTGGAGTGGAAGATGTTTTTATTGCTTCCGATAAAATACAAACCAAGTACTAAGCACAATAATGCTGCCAGTACGAAGGCTCCTAATTTTACTTTGTTTACCGATTGTTCTTTCATATAAATAAGTTTTTAATCAAAAAATTGTTGAATTTTTTCGTCTTTAGAGTTGCTTAATTCCTCAAAAGTTCCTGTGGCGTAACACAAGCCGTCAATAAGCATTACAATGCGATTGGCGGTTATTTTTACGCAATTGATGTCGTGAGAAATGATGATGGATGAAGTGTTGTATTTCTTTTGCATGTCGACGATAAGATGACAGATTTCTTTTCCTGTTATCGGGTCGAGACCGGTAGTGGGTTCATCGTACAAAATAATTTTTGGTTTAAGAATGAGCGTTCGTGCCAGCGCAATTCTCTTTTGCATTCCGCCCGAAAGTTCTGAAGGCATTTTGTCAACGGTGCTCTCCAATCCTACATTGCTTAAGGCTTCCATCACCAAATCATTAATATTTCCTTGGGTGTTTTTATCCCAGTGTCGCCGCAAGGGGAATTCTAAATTTTCTCTGATCGTCATGGAATCATACAAGGCATTGCTTTGAAAAAGGAAGCCCACTTTCACTCTCATTTCATCCAGTTCATCGTGCGACAAAGTCATTACATTTTCGCCAAAAACTTCAATATTTCCCTCGTCGGGTTTCATTAAACCGATGATGCATTTTATCAAAACCGATTTTCCCGAACCTGATTTTCCGAGCACTACTAAATTTTCACCTTCCGCCAATTCAACACTGAAATCGCGAAGTACATGATTTTCATCAAAAGATTTTTTTAATCCTTTAATGCTGATCACCGAAGTATTTGTGTTTTCCGTTTTCATGTGATGATGTGAAAAATATCAGCAATCTGAACTGCAATCAAATCGATAATGAAAAGTGCAAAAGTTGCAGAAACCACGGCGGTATTAGCAGCTTTGCCAACACCTTGCGTTCCGTTTTTGGTGTAATATCCTTTAAAGCATCCGATGATGCCGATGGCAAATCCGAAGAACAAAGATTTTATGATGGAAGGAATTAAATCGCCGAAAGTTAATTTGATAAAAATCTGACTGGTGAAAAGATGAAAGGTGGAGGCCTGTTTCATGTCTACCGCTATGTATGCGCCATACAAAGAAATGGTGTCGCATAAAATCATGAGCAGAGGCAGCATGAGTGTGGTGGCAAAAACTCTTGTCACCACTAAATATTTAAAAGGATTGGTGCCCGATACTTCCATGGCGTCAATTTGTTCGGTTACCTTCATGGAGCCCAATTCGGCGCCGATGCCCGATGCTATTTTCCCGGCGCAGATCAACGCCGTAATTACCGGAACCAATTCTCTCACCAGTGAAACCGATACTACAGAAGGCATCCATGATTCGGTTCCGAATACTTCCAGCGATGGATAAGATTGTATGGTAACCACCAACCCGATGATAAATCCCGTTACAGCAATCAAAGGCAGCGTTTTGTTGCCTATGTAATAACACTGGCGGAAAAATTCGGCAAATTCATATCTCGGTTTAAATCCTTCTTTAAAAAATTTAATAATGAAGAGATATAAATCTCCAATTTCTGATAAAAGATTATTTAAAGCCGATGCTTTTTTCATTGTTGCTCAATATTGTCCAAAAGTCGCCAATGGAAGTGTGAAAGGACTTACACAACTTTTGCAATTCCTTACATCATTCACATATTTGAATACACTCTCAAATAAAAGAAAGTATCTTTATTTTATCAGTGATGAAAGTCACTTTTACCTATGACAAATAACAAGGCATAAATTTTAATGCCACCGTAGCTTTATACTTATGAAGGAACAAGAATTGAAACCCGATTATATTTTTGAGGTAAGTTGGGAAGTGTGCAATAAAGTAGGGGGAATTCACACGGTGATTACTTCTAAAGCACTTGTTTTGCAGAAGGAATTGGGCGATCATTTAATGATGATAGGCCCCGATCTTGTAAAAAAAAATCAAAACGATGAGTTTGAGGAGGATAAAACACTTTTTGCTCCATGGAGGATTTATGCTGAGCAATGCGGACTCAAAATAAAAATCGGCAGATGGAAAAGAGAGGGGAATCCTATTGTTTTTCTGGTAGATTTCTCACCTTTTTTTAAAAACAAAAACGAGTTGTTTGGAGATTTGTGGGCGCAATACAAGGTGGATTCACTCACCGGTGGCTGGGATTATATAGAGCCGGCCGTATTTGGTTATGCAGCCGGAAAAGTGATAGAAAGTTTTTATGATTTTCATCTTACTCTGAAGGATAAAATTATTGCGCAGTTTCATGAATGGCTCACAGGGGCCGGACTGTTATATGTGAATGAAAATATTCCGCAAATTGGTACTGTGTTTACCACACACGCCACCACTGTTGGCCGGTTGATTGCCGGAAGTGGAATGCCTTTGTACACTGGTTTTGATTCGTACAACGGTGATGAAATTGCACAGCGGTTCAATTGTGTTTCTAAACATTCCTTGGAAAAACAAGCGGCATTTAATGCCGATGCCTTTACTTCCGTTAGCGAAAACACAGAAAAAGAATGTGTTCAGTTTCTTCAGAAAAAACCTGATGTGATTACGCCAAATGGTTTTGAGGCCTTGATACTTCCCACTAAATTGGTGTATGCAAAGAAAAGAGAACTTGCCCGCGCAAAACTTTTTTCAGTGGCTCAATCTCTTTTGAATTCAATTTTACCCGAAGATACTTTGTTGGTTATGCATAGCGGGCGCTATGAATTTCACAATAAAGGAACCGATGTTTTTATTGATGCTTTGGGAGATTTGAACAACAATACGCAACTGAAAAAAAATATACTTGCCTTTATTTTTGTTCCTGCTTCTCATACCGGACCATCTTCAGAAAATAAAATATTAACCCACGGTTTGCAAGATGAAGTATCCGACAAAATATTAAATAGGATCAACCAAAATCAACTCGACAATAGTGATGATAAAAAAGTGAAAGTGATTTTTGTGCCCGAGTATATGAATGGAAGCGATGGTGTTTTTAACTTAAGCTATTACGATTTGCTCATCGGTTTTGATCTTTCTGTCTTCCCTTCTTATTATGAGCCCTGGGGCTATACACCTTTGGAAAGTCTGGCG
Organism: Flavobacteriales bacterium; assembly: GCA_023251095.1. Classification (GTDB taxonomy): domain Bacteria; phylum Bacteroidota; class Bacteroidia; order Flavobacteriales_C; genus JAHEZL01. Next base: position 124,951 of record JAHEZL010000005.1, on the reverse strand, counting down.
TTTCACATACCGTCGGTGACCACCGATCTTTCCGGTTTTGGCAAAATGATAGAAGAGCAATCCATGCGAATAGAAGATGGCATCGCCGTGCTGGAAAGAAACGACACGAATGAAAAGGAAGTAGCGAAAAATATTTCTTCCCTTCTCCAAAAATTCACTTTAAAAACTCCCATTGAAATAAAGACTTGTCGCGATGCAGCTTTTAAATGCCTGAAAACAACACAATGGAAAAACTACATAGAATTTTATCATCAGGCTTATGCGCTGGCCTTGAAAAAGGCAGCAAAGCGCAAAAATATTTATGATTACAATGGTGCTGTTGCGCTTTATCCTTCTCCTAAAATTGCCTATTTCTGCATGGAGTATGGTGTTTCTTCTTCGTTCAAAATATATTCGGGCGGATTGGGAATTCTCGCAGGCGATTATTTAAAGGAGTCGAGCGACAGCGGGATGAATATGGTGGCTGTGGGCTTGCTTTACCACCATGGATATTTTAAACAAAAAATATCAGGGCAAGGGGAGCAGGTGGTGATTGACGATTTTCAAAAATTTTCAAAATTGCCTTTAATTGTTCTTCGCGACAAAAATGGAAAAGCACTTAAAGTCGGCATTCCTTTTCCCGGAAGAACCTTGTACGTTAAAGTATGGAAAGCTGAAGTAGGAAAAACTATCTTGTATTTGCTGGATAGTGATATTAAAGAAAATAGTGAAGCCGACAGATCTGTTACCGCTCGATTGTATGGTGGTGATTTAGAAAACCGGATCAAGCAGGAACTGGTTTTAGGCATAGGCGGTGTGCGTTTGCTGAATGCTTTGGAGGTTCACCCGGATGTGTTTCATTACAATGAAGGGCACGCTGCGTTTGCAGGATTAGAACGTTTGTTTTTTCTGGCTCAGGAGAAAAAACTGTCTTTTGATGCTGCTTTACAAATAGTACGATCATCGTCGTTGTTTACTACCCACACGCCTGTACCTGCCGGTCACGACAGATTTGGCGAGGATTTACTGAGGAATTATCTTTCTTATGCACCTCAATTATTAAATATTCCCTGGAAAAATATAATGGCTTTAGGTAGGGTGAATGCTGAGGATTCGGGGGAAAGTTTTTCAATGAGTAACCTCGCCGCGCGCCTCTCTCAGGAAATGAACGGAGTGAGTGCTATTCATGAAACAGTTTCAAAAAACATGTTCAAAAATTTACAAAACGGATCTTTAAATATTGGTCACGTCACCAACGGGGTGCATTATTTTACATGGGCTGCAGAAGAATGGCAAACATTATGTAAAGAGGTTTTAGGAAAAGATTTTCCACAAAATATTTCGGATAAAGAAGTCTGGAAAAAATTCTCTTCTGTCTCCGATCAAAAAATATGGGATATCCGATTGCAGCTTAAAAAGAACCTGGTTGAATTGATGAATGTACTTTGTCGCAACGATTTTTTTCTTGAAAAATTGAAAAACAAAAAAGACTTTTTGGCCAATATTTCTTCCTGGGACGACAGAACGCTCTTCATCGGTTTTGCCAGAAGATTTACAGGCTACAAGCGTGCGCATTTGTTATTCAGTGATTTAAAAAGATTAGAAGCCATTGTTGCCAACACCAATCGTCCGGTGGTGTTTTTGTTTGCAGGCAAGGCGCATCCCCAGGATTATGAAGGTCAGCAATTGATTAAACGCATCATGGATATTTCTGTTCAGGATGCATTTATCGGGCACATTATTTTTCTGCAGGATTACGATATCGATCTGGCAAAATATTTAACTCAAGGCGTAGATGTGTGGCTCAATACGCCTGAACCGGGTATGGAAGCCTCGGGTACCAGCGGTATGAAAGCTGCATTAAACGGAGTGTTGAATTGCAGTGTGGCGGATGGCTGGTGGGCCGAAGCGGCAAATAACGAAGTAGGTTGGACCATCCCGGCTTCTTCCGGACAAAATAAAAATGCTATTGATGCCGAGTGTCTATACCAATTGCTGGAAAAGGAAATTATTCCTCTTTATTTCGAAAGAAATAAAAAGAATCTTCCCCTGAAATGGATATCGAAAATTAAAAGCTGCATCGCTCAGATAGTTCCTCAATTTACTACACAACGGATGATGAAAGAATATATAAGTAAATATTATCAACCGCTTTGTGAAAAAAGCAAAATGCTGAACAAGGTTCCGCACAAAGAGAAATCAGTTAACCCGAAAAATTAACAATGAAAATAACAGGCATACTATTGTGTTTTATTGTTGTGAGCATCACCACAGTGTCATTTCATTTTTCAAGTGACGAGGAACCTTTAAAGGTGAAGGAGTTAATTGAAAAAACAATGGCTGCCGTGCAATCCAATACTGTGCTTTCCTTTACTTTTACACGCTTTGAAAGATTTAAAGGAAAGATGGAAAGTGGTTCGAGTCAGATCAAATTAGAAACAACTCCCTTTAAATTGTACCTCAAAACTTTGGGGCCCGGCGGCGGAAAGGAACTTTTGTATGGTGTGAGTAGTGGCGGAAAGGCTGTAGTGGAACCCAATGCTTTTCCCTATGTAACACTGCGCATCGATCCTTTTAGTTCCTTGCTGAGAGATAAACAGCACCATACTATATTTGAAATCGGCTTCACTTATTTTGGGAAAATCATGACTTCTTTTTCCCGCACCATCAATTATAAATACAAGGATTTTTGCACCGTAGACGGGGAAGTATTATGGAACGGAAGAAAATGTATTTCGGTCACCTGTAATTACCCTCAGTTTGCCTACGTTACTTACATTGTTAAGAAAAATGAAACGCTTACATCCATTGCAGCCCGTTTGAATTTAAGCGATTATATGATGCTTGAAAAAAACAGCGAAACAGTGGACGATTATGATGATTTGGATGAAGGAGAAGCGATTTTAATTCCCAATTTATATTGTAAAAAAATTACTTTTTATATCGACAAAGAAAATTTCCTTCCCATTCGACAATTGATTTACGACGACCTGGGTTTGTTTGAAGAATACCATTATTTAAACGTGAACAACGGATGATTAAAATCTTACAAATTATTAGCGGACTCATTTTATTGCTGGCTTTTACCTGTGATTCAAAAGAGGTGAACACAATTGCTGTGGAAGAATGTGTGCAAGGGCCTGTTCGCAATGGTGAATTGCTGGTGTTGGATTCAACAAAAATTAATGATTTTATCGCTCGCCATTCCGAAAGTACTTTCTGGAAAAGTCGACTTTCCTCGTTCTACAAAAAAAGGTTGTACGCTTACGCATGGATGAATGAGAAAGGATTGGATGAATCGGCCGCTAAGTTTATGCATCTGCTCGATACTGAATTTAAAGAAGGCGCGGTGAAGGACGACCTCCATTCTTTATACACACTTCTGTCTTCGGGCGATTGCATCAGAAACAATACCGATAGTTTATTTATTGAACTGGAACTCTTGCTTAGCGCTCATTTTTTTAATTATGCACACCGCAACTGGAAAGGGGTTTCTGAAACTAAATCGATGGAGCTGGGTTGGTTTGTCGACAGAAAAAAACTGGATTATGAAGCTTTGCTCGATACGCTGCTCACCAACCAATCGGCTTTTGATGACAACGAACCTGTTTACCGGCAATATGCCTTGTTAAAAAAGCAGTTGGCAAAATATGTGGAGATGGAAAAAAATGGCGGTTGGCCTTTGATTGATAATAATAGCGGGAAACTAAAAGTAGGCGATTCATCTCCGTTGTTAGTCGATGTAAAAAAACGATTGTTCATCACAAAAGAGTTGGAATGTAAGGACTTCTCGCCTTTGTTTACTGAAGATTTAGGCTACGCAATTAAACTTTTTCAGGAGCAACATGGATTAAAACCCGATTCGGTGCTGGGTCCGCGTACCATAAAGGAAATGAATGTTTCGGTACACCAACGCATTGAACAAATTTTAATCAATATGGAAAGATGCCGATGGGTGCCTAAAGATTTTAAAGGCGATTACCTGATGGTGAATATTCCCGATTATAAATTGTCGGTATACAATAATGATAAAGTGGATTGGACTTGTAAAGTGGTGCTTGGAAAGCAATCTACAAGTACTGTTATTTTTAATGATGAGCTGGAATACGTTGTTTTCAGTCCGTACTGGAATGTTCCTCCAAGCATCATCCAGAATGAAATGTTGCCTGAGATTGAAGAAAACGACAATTATTTTGTGGAGCACAATATGGAGATAGTGGCGCAGGACAATGTGACCATCATAGATCCTTCGTCCATTAAATGGCGAAAATATGAATCGGAAAAATTTCCTTACACGATCCGTCAACGACCGGGTGCAGAGAATCCTTTGGGAGGAGTGAAATTTTTGTTCCCCAATTCTTACAATATTTATTTGCACGATACATCAGCCAAAGGCTTGTTTGATAAAACTACCCGCACTTTTAGTCACGGATGTATCCGCATAGAAAAACCCTTTGATCTGGCCCGGCATTTATTGCAAAGTGATACCGCCTGGACCGATGATAAGATTTTAGAAGCAATGAATTTAGGGGAAGAGAAGTATGTAAAACTCAAAACAAAAACCCCGGTATACATTGTTTATTTCACTGCATGGGTGGATACTTACGGTGTCATTCAATTTAGAGAAGATATTTATGGCCATGATGCCAAAATGAAGGCGTTACTGTTGTTGTAGTCGTTGTGTTAAAATAACATAAGTTCTTTTATTCTCCTTTAAAATTACGTATCTTAATAAGATGACACCAAAAAAAGTGCTGTTTAAAATTACAATGCTGTTGAGCTTTGTACTATTGACTCCTGCTATAGATTTTGCCAATCCGCAGTTGCCGTCATTGGTTGATTCTTCTGTTGCTACCAGCGATTCTCTATACAAAAAAATGGAGCTTTCTAAAGTGGGCTTAAGTTATGTTGCTTTTGAAAAAGCAATGTTGGGCTGGACAAAGTTGAATGCGCAAAACAAATTAAACAAAAACCATATTCTAGCCATTGCCGATTTATCCCAATCGGCAAATGCCAAACGTTTGTATATTCTCGATTTAGAAAAAAGCACGCTGTTGTTACAAACTTATGTTGCGCACGGTAGGAATTCGGGTGAGGAATATGCCAAATCTTTTTCCAATACTGCAAGCTCTTATCAATCCAGTTTAGGGTTTTATACCACCGGTTCTACCTACCAGGGAAAGCACGGTTTGTCGTTGCGCTTGTTGGGAATGGAACCTAGCATCAATGATTTGGCCGAAGAAAGAGCTATTGTGATTCACGGTGCCGATTATGTGTGTGAAAAATTCATTCAGCAAAATGGGCGACTGGGAAGAAGTTTGGGTTGTCCTGCCGTTTCTCCCGAATTGTGTGTGCCTATTATTGATATCCTGAAAGACGGTACCTGCTTTTTTATGTATTATCCTACTGCCGAGTATTTGGAGAAATCAAACTTGTGTAATAAGTAAAATCCTCCTTGCCCTCGCACATTAATCCCTCGCACTCCTCCTTTTCCAAAGGAGGAAGTTAGTTAGCTGGCATTTCCTAAATCGTGTTGTGAAAATGGATGAGAGTGGGCTTCTCCCTTTGAAAAAGGGAGAGTGCGAGGGATTAATGTGCGATGGCAAGAGGGATTTTTGGTTAAAATCAAAAACCCATTTTTTCCCTACGCTTAATAAAAAAGTACCAACGCTTTATAAAGTGTCTTTAATATAGAGGGGGAAGCTCTCCACCTTTGGGGTATAAATTTTATACTCCATGAAACTCAAAACCCTCAGCAAATTTTTCTTATTAGGATGCGCAGTGCTCTTCCTTAATTCCTGTTTTCACAACAAACCAAAAATCAAAGCCATCAATCCGGCTTTTTTGCAGTTTATTTCCGGCTACACGTCGGGAATGGTCTCGCGTACCAGTCATATCCGCATTGAGCTGGCGCACGGCATCAACAAAAAATCCATCGTTAAAGATGCTTCTGGGAAAGATTCTGTAGTGTGGAATTACACTTTGCCCGATTCGGCTTTACTCGACGATGCTTTTTCTTTTGAACCTGAAATTAAAGGAAAGGCGCATTGGATAAGCGACCGGGTGATTGAGTTTGTTCCGTCGGAAGTAATGCCGGTGAATCAGTTTTATGATGTGGAGTTTAAGCTCGGACAAGTAATGAAAGTGAAAAGTGAGTTCAAAGAGTTTGAGTTTCAGTTTGCCACTTATCCGCAAACTGTAAATGTGGAAGTGAATGGCCTGAGAACTTACGATGATTATGATGTGGAATGGCAAAAGCTGACAGGCCGTATTCATACTGCCGATTATGAGGATACGGCCTTGTTGCGCAAAGTGCTGAAGGTTACTTTGGATGGACAAGAATTGGCCATACATTTTGAATCTAATGGAAATTCCTATCAACAATATTTTTATGTCGACAGTATTCCGCGCCGCGAACAAAAAGGAAAATTGCTGGTGAGCTGGAATGGTGAACCCATTAAATCATTGAGCAATGGCCAGTCGGAATGGATCGTTCCGGCTCTCGGCGATTTCAATGTGAACAATGTTTCTGTGAACGATGAGGATGAACAAAGTGTGGTGCTGAGCTTTAGCGATCCTATTGCTTACGGACAAAATTTAAAGGGAATTGTTACGCTGGATGGTATTGAAAATCTGACTTATGAAATCGACGGAAATGTAGTGACGGTGTTTTTACCCAATCGTTTTGAAGGTGATAAAGTGTTGCACGTTACTACCGGAATTAAAAATTTTAAAGGCCACAAAATGAATATAGCCTACATTAAAAACTTGTTTTTTGATGAGGCCAAACCAAAGGTGCGACTCAAAGGAAAGGGTTGTATACTGCCCAATTCCAACGGATTGATCTTTCCTTTCGAAGCTATTAATTTAAATGCGGTGGATGTGCGCATCATCAAAATTTATGAAACCAATGTGCACCAGTTTTTACAAACCAACAACCTGGATGGTGAAGATGATTTATCACGTGCAGGAAAAATTGTTGCCGAAAAAAAATTATCACTGCAATACGATAAAGCCATGAATTTGAAACAATGGAACAAACACGTCATTGATTTAACCAAATGGATCACTCCTGAGCCTGGCGCTATTTACAGAGTGTGTATTAAATTTTCAAGAGACTATTCTTTGTACGCTTGTGCTGCTAAAAATACCACTCAAAATTCAGAAGAAGGAAGCGATGAAGAGTATTACGATTATGAAGAATATCATCACGATTGGGATTCCACATGGAATGAATATTCCTGGAACAGCTATGCCTTCAGTGGGTATCAATCGTGGAACGATTATTACGAATCTTACAGTCCGTGCTCCAACGATTATTATTCAGGTGTTGCCGTTTGCAGAAATATCCTTGCTTCCGATATCGGTATGATTTACAAGCTGGATGAAAACCGTTTGTCGCATGCCTTTTTAACCAACATGATTACTGCAAAACCACTCGCCGGAGCTACAGTGGAATATTATGATTACGTGAAACAAATCATTGCTAGCGGTGTTACCGATACTGCGGGAATGCTGGATATTAAATTAAAAGAAAAACCATTTTTAATGTTGGCCAAATGGGGCAAACAACGCGGTTATATGAAGCTGGGCGACGGCCATGCTTTATCTCTAAGTAAGTTTGATGTGGAAGGAGAAAAAGTACAAAAAGGTATCAAAGGATTTTTATATGGTGAGCGCGGTGTATGGCGCCCCGGCGATTCTTTGTACCTCACTTTTATCCTGGAAGATAAAATGAAAAAATTACCTCCCAACCATCCTGTGAAATTTGAATTACGTGATCCTAACGATCAGGTGATTTACCACACTACCAAAACTAAAAACGTAAATGGAATGTATGATTTCCGTGCTCACACAGGTGTTGAAGCAATTACCGGAAATTACTTGGCAGTGGTGAAAGTAGGGAACCGTACTTTTTCTTATGGTTTGAAAGTGGAGACTATTAAGCCCAACCGACTCAAAATTTACCTGGATAACGATCAGCAAAAAGCCAACGACAGCACTACCAAATTAAGTGTAAAATGGCTGCATGGTGCAGTGGCTAAAAATTTACGGGCCACGGTAAATGTTACGGTAAATCAAACCACCACGTCCTTCGGAGATAAATTTAAAAACTATGTTTTCGATTCTCCTATCCGTAGTTATTATGCCGAATCGGAAGCCATTTTTGATGGTAACCTGGATGAAAATGGCGAGGCTTTAATTAAAACAAAAATGAATATCGGACAAACGGCGCCGGGTATGTTGCACACTTCTTATCTCACCAAAGTTTTTGAAGAGGGCGGCGATTTCAGTATCGACAAAAGCAGCAGCACTTATTCTCCTTTCGCCACTTATGTGGGCTTGCACGCGCCCGAATCCGACAACTACGATCAGTCGCTTGAAACCGGAAATAATTACAAATTCGATGTGGTGACTTTAACCGAAAAAGGTCAGCTCGTGAACACCGAAAAACTACAAGTGAAAGTGTATAAAATTCAATGGAGATGGTGGTATGAACACAATGAAAGTGATTTAACGAGTTACGTATCGCGTCACGGTTCCATCGCGATGAAAGATACTGTCATCACTACAAAAAACGGAATGGGCTCTTTCACTTTTCAAACTAAATATCCCGATTACGGTCGCTATTTAATTACCGTAACCGACATGCAAGGAAAACACCAAACCGGTAAAATGGTGTACATCGATTGGCCTTATTGGAGAAGAGGAAACCGCAGCGATAATGAAAATGCTACGATGCTGAATTTCACTTGCGACAAAGAAAAATATGTAAAGGGTGAAAAAATAAAACTCACTTTCCCTTCTTCCGATGAAGGCATGGCGCTGGTGAGCGTTGAAACCAGAACCAAAGTGGTGGAGAAATTCTGGATACACACCAAAAGAGGTGAAACGGTTTATGAGTTTCCGTCGACAGCACAAATGTCGCCCAATGCTTATGTTCACGTTACTTTGATACAGCCACACGCCAGCACAAAAAACGATTTGCCAATTCGTATGTATGGCGTGGTGCCTATCACGGTGGATGATCCGCTGACGCATCTTCATCCCGAAATTATTTGTGCCGAATCTTTTAAACCTGAATCTACAGTGAATATAAAAGTGAAGGAAAAAGACGGTAGAAAAATGACCTACACTTTAATGATGGTGGATGAAGGTTTACTGGATTTAACGCACTATAAAACGCCGCAGCCCTGGACTACCTTTTACGCCAAAGAAGCGCTGGGTGTTAAAACATGGGACATGTACGATGCCGTGATTGGTGCCTATGCAGGTAAACTGGATAAGCTCCTGAGCGTTGGTGGCGACGGTGATGCCGGTGCCGGAAAAGATGCCAAAGCCAATCGTTTTAAACCGGTGGTGAAATTTATCGGCCCCTTTACTTTGGAAGCCGGACAGGAAAAAAATCATGCGCTGAAAATGCCAAACTATGTGGGTTCGGTGCGCATCATGGTGGTTGCTGCTTATGAAGGTGCTTACGGAAATAGCGATAAAGCGGTGGCGGTGAAAAAACCTTTGATGGTGTTGGCGACCTTGCCACGTGTGCTCGGACCGGCTGAACAGGTGTATTTGCCTGTGGATGTTTTCGCCATGGAAACCAATATCAAAGATGTAAAAGTGGATATTGAAGTAAATGATTTACTGAGCATCGATGGCAATAAAACACAAACTATTCATTTCGACAGAGTAGGAGATGAGGTGCTCAATTTTAAATTGAATGTTGCTGCAAAAGTGGGAATTGCCCGTGTGAAAATTACGGCTACATCGGGAAAAGAAATCACTACTCAGGAAATTGAACTCGACGTTCGTACGCCTAATCCTAAAGTGACCGATGGTACGGAAGTGGCTGTGGAACCGGGGAAAGAATACGTTGCCAATTTAAATTTCATTGGAATTGAAGGAACCAATAAAGCAACCATTGAGGTGAGTACTGTTCCTCCGATGGCGCTTGAAAAACGATTGGATTATTTGATTCAATATCCTCACGGCTGTATTGAACAAACTACTTCATCGGTGTTTCCGCAATTGTTTTTAAGTTCTTTAATGGATTTAAAAGACACGCGTAAAAAAGCAATTGCCGATAACATCAAAGCCGGATTGAAACGCTTGCAGTTGTTTCAAACCAATGACGGAGGATTTTCTTACTGGCCGGGTGAATCGTACAGCAGTGTGTGGGGAAGCAATTATGGCGGTCACTTCATCCTGGAAGCGGAAAAACAAGGTTATAGTTTGCCGGTAAATATGAAAGATAAATGGGTGAAATATCAACAGCAACAAGCGCGCAACTGGTATAGCAACAGCGGTACTTACAATCATCCTCACGGCAATGAAAGTGAGCAGATGATTCAGGCTTATCGTTTGTATGTTCTGGCTTTGAGCGGAAATGCCGAGCCGGGTGCAATGAACCGTTTGCGCGAAGAGAAAAATTTATGTGTTGCCGCGCAATGGAGATTGGCCGCCGCGTATGTTTTAGTCGGACAAAAAGAAGCTGCTCTTTCCATCGCCAGATCTTTGCCTGTAATTATTATTCCTTACAAAGAATTGTCGCACAGTTACGGATCACATAATCGTGATCAGGCAATGATTCTGGAAACCCTGAGTTTGCTGGGTGAAAAGGCTCAAGCATTTATTCTGGCTAAACAAGTAGCGAAGATTTTAGGATCCAACGAATGGTTGAGCACTCAGGAGACTGCTTACGGATTGTTAGCAATGGCGGTATTTACCGGAGCCAGCGGAGAAAAGTCTGATTTAACTTTTTCACATCAGCTGAACAAAGGAGAAGTGAAAAATGAAAGCACTCAGAAATGTTTGTATCAGGTGAAATTCAACGACAAGGATTTTTCTAAAAAAGCTGCTGTAGTGTTGAAAAACACAGGAAAAACAACGCTCTTCGTGAAAGTTATTGTGGAAGGGATTCCTTTAACAGGAGATAAATCTTCGAGCAGCAGAGACCTGAAAATGGAGGTGAAATACAAAGACATGCAAGGCAATGAAATTCAACCCGATAAAATTATTCAGGGAACAGATTTCCTTGCGGAAGTGATCATCACCAATCCCGGCATGAAAGGATATTATTATGAAATGGCGCTCAACCAGATTTTCCCGAGCGGATGGGAAATACACAATGCGCGCTTGTTTGGCGGAAGCACATCCAATGCTGCGCGTTACCAAGACATTCGCGACGACAGGGTTTACAGTTATTATGAGCTGTCGCCAAAACAAAATAAGGTTTTCACTATTCAATTGAATGCTACCTATCTCGGTAAATTCTATCTGCCTACGGTTTATTCCGAAGCGATGTACGACAATATGATCAACGCTCGTGTTCCGGGTCGCTGGGTGGAAGTTGTAAAAGAATAGTGATGGTTGGATAAGTTTAGTCTCCCAAACTAAACTGCGCCCCGGAAAAAACTTCCGGGGCGTTTTTTTCATTGGGTTTTGTTACGCCACCAACGTCATTGCGAAATTTTTGTACTCAAAAATGAAGCAACCTCATCATAACTAAATCTCTTCGGTAGATATTTCATGCCATTGTTTATTCAAACTTTCAATTAGCTTTATTTTCTTTTGTCGGGAACCTCCTTTTATCTTTTTTTCATAATCAATCGCTGCTTCAATGCGATTAAAGGCTTTGTAATAAACCAACTTGTCTACATTGTATTTTGAAGTAAATGAATTTGGATTTACTTTGTTTTTGTGTTCGTATACTCTGCTTTTTAAATCAGACGTAACACCAGTATACAATACATTATTGTACTTATTGGTTAGGATATACACCCAGCCACCTCTTTCCATAAAATTTTGTTTAGTTGCTGCGAAATTAAAAAAATGATGATGAGGTTGCTTCATTTTTGAGTACAAAAATTTCGCAATGACGAACTGTGGGTGACGTATTAGGTGTGAAGTATTAATGAAGCGCTATGTAGTAAGCTCTTGTGAAAAGTTGTAGGATAATCCTACAACTCTTCCAGCATTTTCATCACCTCCGGACGCTTGCGCACCGAAACAGGAACGTTAAATCCATCGGCCATCAGTAAATAACCTCCATCTGTTTTTACATATTCTTTGATGAACTTGGTGTTCACTAAATGCGATTGATGCACGCGGTAAAAACCTTGATCGGAGAGCAAATCTTCAAAATCTTTTAAGGTTTTTGTTACCAGTAATTTCTTGCCGCCGTTGAAATGAAATTCGGTGTAATTGACAGAGCTTTCGCAACGCAAAATATCGTTGATGTTAACGATGTGAATTTTGTCTTGTGTGTGTAAAGCCAGTCGCTCATTGGGTTTGTGGTGATTTTTTAAAGAGTCGTTGAGCAATTTATATTTCTCATTTTCATTGAGTTTTTGATCCCGGTATTTGTTGAGTGCAGCAGTCAGTTCATCAGGATCAACAGGTTTCATAAGGTAATCAATCGCCGCATAACGAAAAGCTTTGATGGCATGCGCATCAGAAGCGGTGATGAAAATAATTTTAAACGGAATGTCTTTCAGGATATCCAGTAAATCAAATCCGCTGCCATCCTGCATTTGAATATCGAGAAATAAAATGTCGGGTTGAATGGTTTTCAGAAGTTTGGCTCCTTCAATTACACCGCCTGCTTCGCCGATTATTTGCACATCGCCGGCGTAAGTTTCCAAATCTTTTTTAAGCGTTATTCTCGCTTGTTCAATGTCGTCGATGATGATGGCTTTTATCATAGTTTTATTTTATGAAATCGGTATTCTTACAATCACTTTAGTTCCGCCGGCATTTCCTTCGTTGTCATACAAATCTATAATTTCCAGCGATTTTACATTTTTATCTTCCTGCATTAAATCCAAACGTTCTTGTGTTACCAGAAGGGCAGTAGATTTATGATAGGTCTCTTTGCTCACTTCAATCAGTTCGCCCGCTTTCACGCGTCCGATGCCGTTATCCGTCACCGAGCATTCCAGTAAATTATTTTTTTCAATGAACTCCACATCAATTTTTCCGCGTTTGTTGTTGATGTGTTTGAGTCCGTGTTTGATGGCATTTTCTACAAAAGGCTGCAAGAGCATGGGCGGAATTTTTACATAATCTTTTTCAATAGTATCCTGAATAGTCACGGTGTAATCAAAGCGATCACCGTTACAAAATTTCTCTATCAGCAAATAATTTTCAATGGTGTGCGCTTCTTCTTCCAGGGTGATAAAAGTGTTGCGGGAATTATCTAAAATTTGTCGCATCAAGCGCGAAAACTTTGCGAGATAATAACGCGCCGCCTGATCGTTGTTGGTTCCAATTTGCGATTGAATGGAATTTAAAGCGTTGAAAATAAAATGCGGATTCATTTGTAAACGCAAAGCTTTTTGTTCGAGCTCCACGATGTCTTTTTCCATTTGAATCTTTTTGTTTTCCGCAGCAGCCTTGGCCTCAATGCTGTTTACGCGCCACTTGAATAAAAAGAAAATACTTCCTCCAACCACCGTAATTACCAAAGCAATAAACCACCAGCGCATCCAAAACGGAGGATGAATGGTAAAAGAAATCACTACAGGTTCAGCGTTCCACACACCATCTTCGTTACAGGCTTTCACCATAAATTTGTAGGAACCCGCACTTAAGTTGGAATATAAAATACTATGTTCACTGCTCGCCGGCGACCAGTTGTCATCAAAGCCTTCCAGCTTCCATTGGTATTTCACGGCATCGGGATTGCTGAAATTTATGGCCATGAAATCAAAACTCAAATGGTTTTGATCATAGGGCAATTCCAAATGTTTAACAGCATTCCAGTCGCCTGCAAATTTTTTGAAAGCTGTTTTAGAAATACTTTCATAAAATAATTTCACGTCGCTGATGCTGATGATGGGAGCATATTCATTTTTCACTTTGTTGGCCGCATTGTATTTGGATAAGCAGTTGATGGTGCCAAACCAAATGGTGCCGTTGTTGTCGTTCCACACTGCATTCTGACAGGTTTCTATTCCCGTAAAACCTTCGCCTTTGCTGTAATGTTTTATTTGAAGAGGCTTGCGCATTTTATCCAGATAGATGTAATCCAATCCGGTTTCGGTACCTACAAATAAATTGTTGAGTTGATCCACGCACAACAAATAAACGTTGGAAGAAGTGAGTCCGTTGGAATGATTGTAAGACGAAATTTTATAATCGCCTTCATACAGCGGAACCGATGAAATCCCTGATCCGGCGGTGCCTATCCACAAATAACCGTTTTGATCTTCAACGAAGCAGCGGATGGAATTGGAGCGCAATCCGTCGCGAACGCTCCATTGTGTTTTTTGCACCGAATCGTTAACGATACAACCGATGCCATCGCTTTCGGTACCATACCACAAACGATTTTTTTTGTCGAGATGTAAAGTGGTGAGTCGGTTATGGAGAAGTCCGTCGCGAATGGTAAAATTTTTATAAGTGCTGGAACCTGTTTTAACAGAAAGCTTGTACAATCCGGTGCCGGCGGTAGCTATCCATAAATTGCTGTCCTGATCTTTTACAATGGCGCGGATGTATTTTTTTGTGAGTCCGTCCAAAGAATGAAAACCTGTAGAGTCGTATTTATAAATTCCCTGCCCGTCGGTGCCGATATAAATATTTCCAAAATCATCTTCTGCTATGGCTTTTACTTTCACATCCGCAAATCCGTTTTGTGCGTTGAAGGAAGTGAAGCCTGCGCTGTCCAAAATACTTACGCCTTTATCAGAAGCGCCTATCCACAAGCGGTTTTTACTGTCGCGAAAAATACTGTAAATAAAATTTCCTGCGAGCCCCGAAGTTTTATCGTAGTTGGTAAACTGTTTTCCAAAGTAGTTGCACACGCCGCCGCCCGAAGTACCAAACCAAAAATTTCCGCTGTTGTCTTGTGTGATGGTGCGCACATGGTTGTTGCTCAATCCTTCGTTTTCAGTGAGCCAGGTGAGTGATTTAGCAACGGTGTTGTATTGCGCAACGCCTTTGCCTAAAGTGGTCATCCAGATATTGTCGTGCTTGTCGAAATAAATATCTAGAATGGTTTGTTTGTTTAAAATTTCATTGGAATCGATGCGTGAAAATTCTTTTCCATTATAGCGGTAAGCGCCATTTCCGTAGGTTCCGATATAAATATTTCCTTTGTTGTCTTCTTTAACTGCGGTTATGGAATTGAAAATAAATCGAGCCGATTTTCCTTTTTTAGCGAGGGAATAGCTTCCGTTTTTCACAACTATTTTATACAATCCTTCCGAGGTGCCATACCATACAGCGCCACTTTTATCCACATGAATGGCGTTGATTACCGTTTTTTTTTGTTTAAGTTTTTCGCTGACGTTGATGAATTTATTGTTGTTAAAAAGAAACACACCTTCATTGGTGGCCAGCCATTTTCCGCCGTGAGCATCAATAGCAATTTCCTGCACCCACAGTTGAGAGGAACTTCCTTTGGGTTTAAAATTTTCGAAGCGGATACCATTGTACTTCGATAAGCCGTCGTTGGTGCCTATCCACAAATTATGCTCGGCATCTTCCTTAATATTGAAAATGTAGTTGTTGATGAGTCCGTCGCGAACGCTATAGGTTTTAAAATTTACGCCATCAAAGCGCGTGATCCCGCCGCCGCGGGTGCCCATCCACAAAAAACCGCGGGAATCCTGCAGCAAGCTGTATACCTGCGATTGTGCAACGCCGTCTTTAACCGAATAATTGCGAAAGTTGTATGCCTGAGAATAGGAGAGTTGAGTGAACAGCATTAGAGTGAGAACTACCCTGAACGTCATTGCGAGGAACGAAGCAATCGTATCAACCACGATACGATTGCTTCGTTCCTCGCAATGACGTACTTTATGTATGCTTTCCTTTACTATTCTCTTCAACATAATCAAAGATAAAAAACACTTCCACACGAAAAAGCTACGAATAATAAAAGCGCGGGTCAATAAACTAAAAGAGCTCTTATTTTTGGTTCATGTTCAGAAGATTAGTTTTCACTTACAAAAGCAATAAAGCTGCTATCAAAAAAACCTCCCGTTGGTTGATGATGGCAGCTTTTGTTGCTTTCCTCTTTTGGTATATTTTCTGTTTGCCCGCTCAATTATTTAACGACAGTACTTCTACTGTTTTGCTGGATAGCGACGGGGTGATGCTGGGTGCGAAAATTGCCGATGACGGACAATGGCGTTTTAATCCGGGAGAAAAAGTGCCCGAAAAATTTGAAGTTTGTTTGCTGCAGTTTGAAGACCGCGATTTTCATTCGCACTACGGTATTAGCGTTAAAGGCGTTGGAAGAGCCATTGTTCAAAATTTCAATAAAGGAAAAGTAGTAAGCGGTGGAAGTACCATCACGATGCAGCTGGC
The DNA here is from genome assembly GCA_023251095.1 of Flavobacteriales bacterium. Taxonomy (GTDB): domain Bacteria; phylum Bacteroidota; class Bacteroidia; order Flavobacteriales_C; genus JAHEZL01. Next base: position 108,658 of record JAHEZL010000005.1, on the reverse strand, counting down.
GAGAATGATGCGCAAAAATCCGCCCCGCACTTTCACCGAAAAAATAATTGAAATGTTTTTGGCTACGCGCATGGAGATTCGCTACAGCAAAGAAGAAATTTTAGCTTTTTATTCGGCGCATGCTCCTTTCGGAAATAATGTAGTAGGATTGGAAGCCGCGTCGTGGCGCTATTACGGAAGGGGAGTAGAACATCTAAGCTGGGCCGAAAGTGCTACACTGGCAGTTTTGCCCAATGCGCCATCACTGATTTATCCGGGAAAAAATCACGATTTACTACTCAAAAAAAGAAATCGTTTGCTCAAGCGTTTGCTGGATGTTGCTGTTTTGGATTCTACCACTTACCGCTTGTCGCTTACCGAACCTTTGCCCGATAAGCCTGTGCGTATCCCGCAACTGGCGCCACACTTGCTAAGTAAATTCATCAAAGATGGCTACAAAGGAAAAACCATTCAAAGTACCCTCGATAAAAATTTGCAGCAAAAAGCCATGCAGCTTTTGCAAAAGCATTACAATATTTTAAAAGACAATAAAATTTACAACGGAGCCATCATGATTACTTCTGTGAGCACCGGAAAAGTATTGGCTTACGTGGGCAATACTTCTTCTCCCGAAGCGGAATACAGCTGTGATGTGGATTGTATTGATGCGCCGCGCAGCACGGGAAGTATTTTAAAACCCTTGTTGTATGCCAAAGCGATGGAGGACGGACTCCTCACGCCGTCTATGTTACTGATGGATGTTCCGTCGCGTTTCGGAACTTTTTCTCCCAAAAATTTCTCTTCTTCTTTTGATGGCGCTATTCCCGCCAATAAAGCCTTATCGCGCAGTTTAAATATTCCGATGGTTCGCTTGTTGAACGATTACGGCTTATCAAAATTCCACAGTGATTTAAATAATTACGGTTTCACTACTTTTCGTAAACCGGCGATGTACTATGGTTTGTCGCTCATTTTAGGCGGCGGAGAGGCGAAGTTGTTTGAACTCAACAGGGCGTACACACAAATGGCGCAGGAGCTAAAATTTGGCAAGGCCCAATCTCTTTTGCTGGTGAAGGAGGGAAGAAAAAAAATGAATTCAAAACCAATTACCGACAGAGGCTGCATTTATCAAACCTTTGAAGCGATGGTGGATGTGAACCGTCCGGATGAAGAAGGCAACTGGCGCTTTTTTTCTTCTTCGCAAAAGATAGCCTGGAAAACTGGGACCAGCTTTGGTTTCCGAGATGCATGGGCGATTGGTGTTACTCCTGATTTTGTGGTTTCGGTGTGGATGGGCAATGCCGATGGTGAGGGCCGTCCGGGATTAACCGGTGTGAAAGCCGCCGCGCCTTTGCTCTTTGATGTTTTTGCGCAATTGCCAAAAAGTGTGGGTTGGTTTACGCAACCTGTGAAACAAATGAGCAAGGTGAGTGTTTGTCACGAAAGCGGTCACCGCGCTTCGCCCTTGTGTGAAAAAACCGATGAGCTGTGGATGCCTTCTACCTGTTTGCGTTCGGCATCGTGCCCTTATCACCAAATTGTACATCTCACTAAAGACGGGAAGAGTAGAGTGGATAGCGATTGCGAGGAAGTGTACAACATGAAGCACGTCACCTGGTTTGTGTTGCCGCCTTTCATTGAAAAATTTTACAAATTCAATCATCCCAATTATAAAGTATTGCCCGATTTTAAAGCGGAATGCTTATCAAAAATTTCCGACAGGGCTTTTATCATTCAATACCCCAAACCGAATAGTAAAATTTATGTGCCGGTGGAAATTGATGGTAAAATCGGACGCGCGATTTTTGAAGCTACGCATCGGAATATTAATACCAGATTGTTTTGGCATTTGGATGAGGATTATATTGGGGAGACGAAGGAGATTCATCAGTTTTCGTTGAATCCGGCGAAGGGGAAGCATGTGCTGACGTTGGTGGATGAGAATGGGATTTCGAGTAGTGTGAAGTTTGAGGTTGAATAATTTTTCACATAATGGTTTTCAGGGTATGGGATTCCCTCTCGGAGGAGAGGGGTGTGTTGGAAAGTGCGAAGGGAGGGAGATGGATTAATTAAATTTCTTTTTATTCCATCTCCCTCCTTCCCGCGAAAAGGCTTTCACACCCCTCTCCTCCGAGAGGGAATCCCATACCCGGCTTCCGCGAGAAAAAATCAAATAATCACAAATTACCAACGCTTAATAAAGCATCTCCACCGTTCCCTAAAACCTCACCTTCCGCGGTTCAAATTCACCTCATCTTTGGTGTATAAAATATATAAACCATGAAAACACAAATTGCTCTCTTCGCTTTAATCGCTCTTACAGCTTGTAATTCAAAAGAAAATAAAGATGACAACAGATCTCTGGGCGACCGGGTTTTCGGTTGTTCGGTAGAGAATCCGAAAAAAGCGGAAATGGTTGTTGTTGCTCCGCTTCCTGTTGTATCGAAAGAGAAAGCACAATTGACCATTTCTTCCGACGGTAAACTGAAAGTGGAAAAAAAGAGCGGGAAAATGTTTGTCGGTGAAAAGGAAGTTAAAAGAGATTTTGAGTTTTCTGCGCCGGTAGTGAACTGTCAGCTGGTGAATGAAGATGAGTATTTGGTGTTGACCGATGATTCTTTCACCGGTAAAGGCGATGAGGAAATGAAGTTTACAAAGGCTTACCATTGCAAGCTGGTAGATACTACCCTGCAGTTAATTCCTATGAAAGTGTATGCCGATGAGGCCCAATCCAAATACGATAGTTCAGCTTCGTACTCAGTATCCTTTTTAAATAATTTCTGGGAAAATGAAGAAGATCAATATATGGATTCTGAAGAAGCGGGAAGTCATTATCTGAACTACAATCCCGATGAAAAATCATTTTTGTACAAAGAAACCAATCGTGATTTTGTGAATGAAGAAGAAGGTTTTACTTACTATGAAATCATTGGAAAGTTTGAATACAGGGATGGTGCATTTTATCAGGTGAAAGAAAAGATGAGAAAGATATAGTTAATGCATATAGTATTTTCTGGATCTTTTTAAACCTAAATAAAGTAATATTTTTGATTTCTTTTTGCCTCTTATGCGTTCCCAGACAAAACTAAACAGACCTCCTTTTTTCAATGTTACCAGAGGTATTGCGTCAGACACTAAACTTTTTCCTGTCTCACGATTCGTTACGTAATATTTAACTTTTAATTTTTCATCCCTTATTGGAATTCTCATTTTTACTGTAGTTTTCTTTTTGTTTTTGGCGACACGTTTTAATAGTACAGTATTGCAATCATCAAAAACTACAACTGAATCCATTGCATATGATTTGCTATTTTTTATTTTGAATTTTGTTTTATAATATATTCTTCTTTTGTCAAGATTGCATAAACCTGGTCTTATTGCAGCTACTTCATAATATTTTTTGCCTTCTATAGTAACAATTTTTATAGCAGGAGTTTTAGATTCTGTCCAACCTTTTCCGGGAACAAAAGTCCAGGGTGACATGCTGGCAGTATCATCCATGCATGGCCCATCGGGAATTGGGAACCTGAAAATTACAGGAGTACTTAACACAGTGTCTTTAGGATTAGACGATTTAAAATCCAAAGAAAACATTCCTCCGCTTGAAAGCGGATTTCCAAATTCATCTTGTGTTAATAATCCATTAACAGAATCGGTTCTGATACTCATGTTTTTTACTGTTATGGACATCTTTTTATCTTCATCCAGTTTTTGAACAAGTTCTTTCGGAATAGTGATATTCACTCCGTTGTCAACGATTATTGAATCTTTATAAATCTTTTTTTTCGGTTTTAAAGTTTTCGCAATAGTGTCAGTTGTTAAGGAATCAGTAGCTATCATTTTCGAATGTCTTTTTCCGTAAAAACAAACTTCTACCCGCCGGCTAAAGGCTTTGTCGGAAATTTTAGCACCCTTTTCCCCGAGCGCTTTTAAAGTATAAGTATCAATTAAAGTATCCGCTTTTAAATAAGTTTTTACTGATTTCGCTCTTTTTTCCGACAGCTTTAAATTGTATTTATCGGAAGCGGAAACATCGGCAAAGCCAGTGATTTTAACGTAAAGCGTATCCCATTTGTATTTCCTTAAACTATCCAGATGATGATGAATTAGTTGTTTGTGTTTTCCTTCTAAAGAATAATTGTTGGTTTTAAAAAACACCGCCAGCGAGTCTGTTTTTTTTTGTGCGTTTACAACCAATGAAGTAGCGATAAATAAAAGAAAAGCAAAGAAAATTTTCATATCCGGAATTTAGGTACAGCGAAATAACTAAGATTTAAAATAGAGTCCAAATTTATTTTAGCGGTTACTTTTTCATTTATCCAACATTAACTCAAAAAATGTAACGAATGAAAACAACTTCCATTATATCATCAAAACCTATGCATATGAAAATAAAAACACTACTAATCTTAAGCTTTATCGGCTGTTCACTGGCAGCGCAAAAAAGCAACGTTCAAATGAACACCTTCGGGAAAATCAACAACAATGAAAATTCGGGGATTGTTGCTGATGCAGGGAGCAATAGCGTGACCATCACTACAACCGTTATTTACAATGCCATTCCCGATGGTTATCACATTACCTACACCAAATCGTTCATCAGTAAAACGGTGGAAGAAGTGGAAAAACAAATGAATGTGGAAACCGATAAACTGGTGGCCGATGTAAAGAAAGCGGGCATTATCAATGAAAATGCTTTGGTAGATATTATTGCACTTGATCCGATTTTCGATTTTAATTTAAGTGATACGATTTCTCAAAAACCGCTTGGATACAAGATTACAGAGAACATCACTTTCAATATTAAAAAGATTGCGCAGGTGAGGGAGCTGGCCAAAAAATGTTTGGAGCATAATATTTACGACATGGTTTCGGTGGATGCTTTTCTCAATAATTCCACTCCGGTTTACGATAGCTTGTCGGTTAAAGCACTGGAGTTTTTAAATAAAAAGAAAAAATTGTGCACCGATATCGGCTGGGTGTTTGGTGACGGGAAACCGAGTTTCACCAAGCAATCGGAAGTGTTTTATCCTTCCGACAGGTATTTAAAAGCGTACATCAATAATCAAAGTATGTATAAAAATCATCTGGCTGAAAATTCGTCTATCACTTATTCCCGGGTGGTTAATACCGACAAGCATTTCAATTTAAATTTAAAAGATGCCGACTTTGTTTTCAATGCCAAAGAGGCCAATCCTGTGATTCAGTTTCGCTACCAGATTATTTACGGCTATGTGAAACGCGATCGTGAAAAAGAAAAAGAAGACAAGGAAAGAGAGAAGGAAGAACACAGCAAACAAAAAACATTTTTTATTCTGGATAAGAACGGGGAATTGAAAAAAGTGGAGATGGGTAAGTAGAGGTAACGGGGGATGAGCCTACCATCCCCCGTTTTTTATTTTATCAGAGTCCATATGTTTTCTTTGATTTTTATTACTTTCAAAAAAAAAATTATGGTACTGGATAATTTAAGCAATTGTGAGTTTTATTATAAGCAGCATTCCTTATTTGCAAAAGCATTTGAGTTTTTAAAAACAGTGAGCGAAAATGATTTCGAAAATACGAGGGTTGAACTCGACGGTGAAAATTGTTTTGCTTTGTTTTTTAAGGGAGAAGGCAAAGGTTCCGAAAAAATTGTTTTGGAGGCACATCGCAAATACATCGACATACAATATGTGTTCAAAGGTTCGGATTTAATGGGCTACCGATATTTAAACGACTGTGTGGAATTGAATACGGCTTACAATGAAAAGGACGATTACGTTTTGTTTTCCGATGCGCTGAGTACGAAATTTACTGTTGGCGAAAAATCCTTCGTCATTTTTTATCCCGCCGATGCGCACGCGCCTTTAATTGGTGTGGAAGACATGCTGAAAGTAGTGGTGAAAATCAGAGTTTAATTTATTTTATCACCGTCACCGATCCCGTAAAACTTTTGTGCTGGTGATCGGCATCTTTTAATTTCACAAAATAAACATACACATCTTCCTGAACGATTTCACCGCTGTTGTTCACCCGTCCGTTCCAGGCGGTGTTGATGTCGTTGCAGTGAAAAATCTGACTTCCCCAACGATTGAAAATCATCATTTCAAAATCTGAAACATATGAACCTTTCGCAAAGAAAAAATCATTTACGCCATCGGCATTGGGTGAAAAAGAATTGGGGATAAAAAATTTTGTTTCAGGAAAAACAATCAGGCAATGTTCTGCGCTGTCTTTACAACCAAGGTCGGAGCTCACTTTTAAAGTAACGCAGTAATAACCGGTATCGGCGTAAATGTGATGTGGATGAATTTCATTACTGCTATTTGTTGAAGAAGAGAGATCGCCAAAATCCCATAAATGAACACTTGCATTTTGAGAATTGTTAGTGAATTGAACATCAGGATTGCTAATGCTTGTCGAAGGCGCTGTGAAATCGGCAGAAGGATTTTCACTCACTGTTACCATGTTTGCAAAACCCAGTTCGGGAGTGCTGCAGCCTTCATTGGAAGTGGCCTGCGCTGAAATATCATATTGTCCTGAGGCAGTAAAACAATGTGTGGGAGCAATTCCCGTGTCTGTTTGTCCGTCGCCGAATTTCCATTTCCAGCGTGCAATCGTTGCTTTGTTTTCGGGTACCACTTGTATGTTGGGGAAATTGATGCAAAGTGGTGAGCATCCTAAACTTTCAATCAGCAAAAAGGCAATATTCGGCATTGGAAAAACCGTGCTGGTTACTGTTTTTATATCTGAGCAACCTTCTGTTGTGGTGGCTTTGATGTAGTAATTTCCATTGCTTGTTATGTTGTTGGGCGATAATAGCGGATCGGTTGCGGCATTGTCGTTCCAGTAAGAAAAAAACAATCCGGCTGTGCTTCCTGCCGTAATTGCAGGCGCTGTAAAATCAATGATTGCAGGCTCACACATTCCCGCAGGATTAGTGATAGTGAGCAAGGGAAAAGCATTGATTTTTACAATGACTGCTTTTACTGAGGCGCATGCTCCCGAACTTGCTTTAATAAAATAAGTTCCGCTTGTTGCGATAGCATTTGATGAAGTTAAAGCAGAGCTTGCTGCTTCATCGCTCCAGTAAGTTAAATTACTTGCATTGTCACTTCCTGCGGTAATGGCAGGAGAGGTGAGGTCGATGTTGAACGGTGCGCACACTGCAAGAGGATGATTAATGGTGAGAGAAGGAGAAGGATTTATTTTTACGTTGACTGCTTGTGTGTTGGAGCAATTTTTATTGTTGACGATCTTAATGAAATATTTTCCGCTCACGGCAATTGTTGTTGGATTTGTTATCGGATTGCTTGCAAGAGAATCATTCCAGTAAGAGAAAATACCGGAAGGAGAATTCGCTAATGTAATATCCGCTGTTGCCGGCGAACACAGCGCTGCGGGATCAGTGATAGTTAATGACGGTTTAGGATTTACGGTGATCTTATATGTTTTTACTCCGGCACTACAGGTTCCTGCAAGAGCTCCTGTATAAACTGTAATGGTTGCGCTAATTGCATTTGCTGTGGAATTGCTTGCCGTAAAAGAAGGTACATTTCCATTGCCGCTTGCCGCCAATCCGATGGCGGTGTTTGAATTGGTCCAGGTGAAAGGTGCGCCTGCAGGAGTACTAATAAAATTGGTGATGGGCACATTGTCTCCGCTGCAAACCACAACACTGTCGGGAACTGCAGTGCTGGTTGAAGGCAAAACTTTTAGCACAAACGACATGCTGATAGGGAGGAAGCAGGAATTTATAGGAGTTCCTGTTACGGTATAAGTGATGTTGCTGGTGGGATTGAGATTGACACTGTCGGGACGAATAGAAGTAAGATCGGTCATCGGACTCCAAACCCAGTTGAAATTATTGATAATGGCACCTTGTATTTGAATAGGAGTGAGTACATCCTGACAAGCTTTCACCGTGTCGGTGTAAGGAGTACAAGCCGAAGGTAAAGTGCTTCCCGATCCGGGATAAGCCAATTTTACCAAATTATTAATGGCTCGTGAAGCATCATTTCTATCAAGGATCACCACAAATTTTATGGTTTCTGTTGTGCCCGGCGCTAAATTCTGAATGCGGTTGGCGAGATAAATTTCTTCGTCGATAAAATCACTTGAACCAACCGTTTGAATATGTCCGATGCCATTCCATAAATCAGATCCGTCGATGTTTGTAATTCCTCCGTAGCCCGCTCTCCAGTTGGTGCCGATGGCGGCTAATCCTAAGTACGACGACCAGGGTACGCTCTGACTCGCGCTTACCAAAGCTACATTGCAGCTGCCGCTTCCGGGCTGATCTTCAATTTTATTAGTGGTGGCATAATCGTTACCGTTGATTTGAATATTATTGTCGGGATCTAAGCTGCGGTAATAAAACAGCTCAGGTATTAATGCGCCGGTGTTGTTGGTTATTTTAATGGTGGTGGTATAAAACAAATCGGTTTCCTGTAAAAAATAATTGATAGAAATATGTATTCCCGAAACATCACTTTCCCATGTGGAAGAGTAACAATCGTAGGTATGCGACCATTCGGTTAAGCTGCCGGGAATATCTATAGGATTGTAAGCCCGGTTGTTTCCTCTGGAAAGTGCCATGGAAGGAACTTCAATTCCCCAGCCGTTGCGGGGAGTACCGGGAGTAAAAAAATCGCCGTCGTAGTTTACCCAGCCGTCTCTTTGCGGATTGGCTACAAATCCGAAATAGAAGGTGTTCGATCGGAAATGCATTCCTGCAGGAGGAGGAGATGTATTGATGTCGCAGCCTTCAAATCCGCCTGCGCCATCCAATCCGATTTCAATGTTTGTTCCTTTTATGTAAGCATCGTTTCCTACTCTTTGTGCGCTTAAGGGAAAGTCCAATAAAATCAGTATCAACACCAAAATTACAAACAGATAGGTAAGGTGTAATGATAGTTTCATTTTCCTTGTTTTTGAAAATTTTACAAAAGTTATCGAAGCACTAACAATTAACTTCGTGTAAAAGTTACAATAACAAATTTAATAAAGCAAGGTTTTATTTCAAAATGTAAAAATCTCTTTTGAGTTTTTTGAAATTATCCACCTCGTCGAAATAATAAACAGAGGAGATGATGGCGAGTCTTCTTTTTCCGTCTTTGATACTGTTTTTAACGCTTTCGTACTGCAACAGTTCTTTTGGAAGGGTGAGTTTTAGCGGATCATTATGTGGCCAGATGAATGTTTTTAAAAAGGAAGAAGGCAGCTTTACAAAAACAACTCTCGGGTATTCATCTTTATATAAGGCCTTTTCTTCATCGGATAGATCAATGTATTGAGCGGAATCTTCCATCATTTCGGTAGCTCCGTCGTTGGGTATGGTTACCAGAATACTTCGGGCGATAATGCTGTGCCAGCCTATGTTTTGCATTTCGCCTGTAAAAGTAATATCGATGGATTGATCGGTATTTTTCTGATGTTTGATTTCAATGTTTTTGTATTCAAATTTTGGTGCTTCGGGAGGTGGCGGTAAAATATTTTTGTCGGGATTAGAGATCGTTACATAATATAAATATTCACCGGCATATTTTTTAAAATATTCAAAGGACAAAGTACCGTAGCCTTCTTTCCCCCATGCTTTGCCGTAGCTGTTATGAATGAAAAAAACCTGTTTGTTTAAATCATAGCCGCTGATCACACAAATATGGTGTCGGTCGCCGGCTGCCTCTTCTATTGCCATTATGGAATCATTCCAATACACCAAACCCGAATCGCTCCAATTGTAATCATCCAGGGGAAAGCGGAAAGTAAACGGCTTTTTTTTATTGGCTAAAAACATCAAAACCGAATCCATATTATTTTCAATCATGTTGACGTTAAAATCAATATTAAAGGCTTGCTTTGAAACTTCATGCGGTGGTTTTTGCTGAGAAAAACACAACTCTTTTGCTTTGGGGTCACCTTCTTTTATATCACCGCAGGGATATCCTTTTAAAAAGTAGGAAGGTTGATAGGGCCAGCTTTGTTCGTAAACGAGTCCGTATTTTTTAATCATAGTGAAATTTTCATTCGGACCGGAGCATTCGGTGTTGGGATACTCGCATTTTCTATCGTGTTTGGAGTTGTAAATCACAAATTGTTCCGACAGGTTTACTTCCTTATGATATACTCTTTTGATTTCTGTTTCAAGAATTGCCAGCACTGCGAAATAGGAGCAAGAGCTTCTGTAATCCTGGTCTTTAATAGCGGTCATCGAGTCTTTTAAGTCAATTACCCTGGGTACATTTTCTATTTCTGTTTTTTGAGAAAAAACAGAAATGAAAAAAAATAAATTGAGGAGAATCAGTCCGGTTTTTTTCATGCGCAAATTTATAATTATTTGAGAGTTGAACAATCCTGTGTCGGCATCCCTAAAATTCTTACCTTTAATGCATGCTTTTAATTCGTATTCTTTTATTGCCGGTGTCTTTTCTGTATGGATGTATAGTAGCACTCAGAAATAAATTATTCGACTGGAAAATTCTTTCCTCGAAGCGCTTTAACGTTCCTGTGATTTCGGTGGGAAATTTAACAGTAGGTGGTACAGGAAAATCTCCTCATGTTCAATATTTAATAGCACTGCTGCGTCATCATTATAAAGTAGCAACGGTGAGTAGGGGTTATAAAAGAAAAACAAAAGGATTTATTGAACTCACGGCTTCTTCAACGGTAGATGAAGTGGGTGATGAGCCTAAGGATTTTAAAATGAATTTCCCTGATGCGATGGTGTGTGTGGCAGAAAAGAGGGTGGAGGCGATAGAGGAATTGCTGAAGAAGACTGATGCTCCCGAGGTAATTTTATTGGATGATGCTTACCAGCACCGATGGGTGAAGCCTGGATTAAATGTTTTATTAATCGACTATAATTATTTGCAGGAGCCTGATTTCATGCTTCCTTCGGGAACCTTACGGGAATGGAAGGCCGGACAATCCAGAGCCGATATTATCATTCTCACCAAGTCGCCCAAAATTTTATCTCCTATGGAGAAAAGGCGCTTTATAGAGGTGGTGGCTCCCATGCCGCATCAAATTTTGTATTTCTCCTACATTCACTATCAGCCGCTAAAACCCATTACATCTGCTGCCCGAAACTTACTGGAAAGTGAAATCAAATTATCGGATTATAAGATTTTGCTTTTTACCGGAATCGCTAATTCGGCACCTTTGCTGGCGCATCTTTCCGATCGATGCAGAGAGGTGCAGGAAATAAAATTTCCTGATCATTATAATTTTAACGCCGAAGATTTGAATCAGATTTCTGTGACTTTCAGAAATCTGTTGTCGAATAAAAAGCTCATCATCACTACAGAAAAAGATGCAGTGCGCTTGATGGAAAATCCTGCTTTTGGCGGACTCTCGACTTTACCTTTGTTTTATATTCCAATTGAAATAAAATTCCATGAAGAACCAAACTCCTTCGATGAGCAAGTCCTCACCTTTATCAAACATACAAGCAACAGCACAATTCCTCCAGTCGAAAATAACTAGTGCTCCCGAATTCGGGATCATCCTCGGTACCGGTTTGGGCGGCTTGGTAAATGAAATTAAAATCACGAATACCTTTTCTTATGAAGATCTTCCCAATTTCCCTGTATCAACGGTAGAAAGTCATTCAGGAAAATTGATTTTTGGTAGCCTTAACGGAAAAAAAGTGGTGGCCATGCAAGGTCGCTTTCATTATTACGAAGGATATTCCATGGAAGAAATTGTTTTCCCCGTAAGGGTAATGAAGTTACTGGGCATCAAAAAACTCTTTGTTTCCAATGCTTGCGGCGGACTTAATCCGGCATTCAATAAAGGTGATTTATTCATTATCAATGATCACATTAATTTGTTCCCGGGCAATCCTTTAATAGGTAAAAATATAGATGAACTCGGACCGAAGTTTCCCGATATGAGCGCGCCCTACGATAAAAAAATGATAGCGCAGGCCAATGCAGTGGCACACGATGCAGGCATACTTACCCGCAACGGAGTGTATGCAGGAGTGACCGGCCCTATGTTGGAAACCCCGGCCGAATACAAATACCTGCGCATCATTGGTGCCGATGTGGTGGGGATGTCTACTATCCCCGAAATCATTGCAGCCCGGCATATGGGGCTTCCTTGTTTTGCCTGTTCCATCATCACTGATATTTGCTATGGCGAAATTGAACCGGTTTCTTTGCAGGAAATCATTGCCATTGCAGTAAAGGCAGAACCTAAACTGACTACATTGATTAAAAACTTAATCTCTTTACAATGATCATTCAACAAATCACTAAGGCTATAGAAGAGTGGGCTCCGTTGGCCTATCAGGAAAGTTATGACAATTGCGGACTCTTAACAGGAGACAGTACCCATGAAGTAAAAGGGGTTTTACTAAGCTTAGATTGCACTGAAGAAGTGGTGGAAGAAGCAATTGCTTTGGGTGCCAACATGATTATAGCGCATCACCCCATTGTTTTTTCAGGATTGAAAAAGATAACAGGGGCTACTTATATAGAGCGTACAATTATCAAAGCCATTAAAAATGACATTGCTATTTATGCCTTGCATACCAATCTCGATAATGTGTTACATGGCGTAAACTCCAAAATATGCGATTTACTAAACCTTCAAAACAAAAGAATACTGCAAAGTAAAAAAGGCCTGGGAAACGTGGGCTCCGGAATGATTGGGGAGTTGAAAGCACCCGCAGAAACCCATTCATTTTTGCAAGCGGTTAAAAGCACTTTTGCTGCCGGATCTCTTCGCCATACCGCTGTATTAAAAGATAAAGTACTGAAAATCGCCGTTTGCGGCGGATCGGGAAGTTTTTTGTTGAAAGACGCCATAGCGCAAGGAGCTGATGTTTTTATTACTTCCGATTTTAAATATCATCAGTTTTTTGATTCGGAAAACCGCATTGTTATTGCGGATATCGGACATTATGAAGCAGAAAAATTTACCAAAGAACTGATTTGTGAGTTTCTTAGGGAAAAATTCCCTACTTTTGCTCTCCATTTATCGAAAATAAATACAAATCCGGTAAACTATTTATAATATGGCAAAGGCAACAGCACCAGCAGCAGGTAAAGAAGTTACAGTAGAAAAGAAGCTTACGGCACTTTTCAATCTTCAACAAATTGATTCAAAAATTGATAAAATTCAAATTGTTCGCGGTGAGCTTCCATTGGAAGTGAGAGACCTTGAAGATGAGTTGATCGGCTTGGAAACAAGAGTGGTTAATTTGACAGAAGAGGCTAAAACCATGGACAAAGAAATCGCAGCGAAGAAAAACACTATTAAAGACGCTGAGGCTTTAATAAAAAAATACACAGATCAGCAAGCCAAAGTAAGAAACAACAGAGAGTACGATTCTTTATCTAAAGAAATTGAATTCCAGAATCTGGAGATCCAATTGTCTCAAAAAAGAATTAAAGAATTTGCAGCTACTATCGACACTAAAAAAGAAGTGATCGTTGAAGCAAAGAAAGTTCTCGATATGAGAAAAGACGATTTGAAAAGAAAACAAAAAGAGTTGGATGAAATCGTTGGAGAAACTCAAAAAGAAGAGCAGGATTTAATTAAGGCTTCTAAAAAAGCTGAAGCTTTAATTGAAGAAAGATTATTGATCGCTTACAAAAGAATCAGAAGCAATTCAAGAAACGGATTGGTTGTGGTTTCTGTGGAAAGAGATGCTTGCGGTGGATGTTTCAATAAAATCCCGCCACAAAGACAAATGGATATCCGCGTTAGAAAAAAAATCATCGTTTGTGAGCACTGCGGCAGAATCTTAATCGACCAGGAATTGGCCGGTATCAAAGAAGAAAAAGTAGCTGTTGAGGAAGTGGATCAGGATTAATACTGAGCCGAAAAATATAAAAAGTCTCCGTCCGCCCGACGGAGACTTTTTTGTTTTAACCCCCCAGTTACTAACTATCGATTGTGAACTCTTGATTTTAAAAAATTATCTCCTAGTGTTGAATTTCTATAAATTAGAACCAAATTAGGGTCGAAGCGTAAAAAGCTTAAAATCTAATATACATGCTTGTAATTTAACCTGTTGTGTTTTTGAAACGATCGAAAATTAAAAATTTAATTTTAGGCCTGCTCTTAATAGTGCCGGGTTTTGGCGTTTCTGCACAGGATGGTATCATTAAGGAATCGCCTTTGCAAATCGGACTAGGAACCGGTGTATTTAACTATCAGGGAGAAATTAATAATTCAAATGCAAGTTCTCCTTTTGTCGGACAAATGGGGATTACCTTTGATGCTTCCCGTAAATTGTACTCTTTTTTAGATGTAGGATTTACTTTTATGAACGGAGTAATTACCGGAAATAATCCGGTTAACCATCTTAATTTTCAAACTTCCCTTAATTCAATATCAGTGTATGGTTTTTACAATTGGAATCATTTTTTTCCAAATAAAATCGTGCAGCCCTACACTTCTATAGGTTTAGAAACTTTTGAATTCAATTCTAAAGGAGATATGGTGGATGCCAGCGGAAATCCTTATTACTATTGGAACGACGGATCCGTCAAAAATTTGCCTCAAAGTGCTCCCAATGCTGCCGATGCAATTGTATTGCACAGAGATTATTTTTATGAAACCGATTTAAGGAAGGCCAATCTCGATGGTTTGGGCGAATATTCCCAGGTTAGTTTTGCAGTTCCTATAGGGTTTGGTTTATTGTTTAACATTTCCGACAGATTTCATTTACGAATGGGATCTACGTTTCATTATACTTTTACCGACTTGATTGACAATGTTTCTCCGGCCGGAACAGGTGTAAGAAAAGGAAGTGCAGGCAATGATTATTATTTCTTTAATTCAGTATCTCTTCATTATGATTGGATTGGAAGCGGTCCTTCCGAAAAAGCAAAGTTCAAGTTTGTGGATTATTTCGCTTTAAATACTGCCGATAATGACAACGATGGAATTATTGATTGGTACGACCATTGTTTGGGAACTCCAAAAGGTGTGGCTGTAGACAGCAATGGTTGTCCGGTAGACATCGACCGCGACGGAATAGGTGATTTTAAAGACAAACAAGTTTCCGCGGATAGTGCTTTTGTGGATTCCAACGGAGTGGAGATGACCGATGCTGATTACTTTAACTGGTACCGTCGTTTTATCGATTCTGTTGACATTCCTATTGATGTTAAGAGAAAAATGACGGCCTCAAACACCACTAAAGGTGCAACCTATAGAATTTTTGTAGGAGAGTTTTCTAAAATCCCCGACAGTTTAGTGGAAAGATTTTTAGCTCAGCCCGATATCATCAGTGCTTTGGATAAAGAAAATAAAACACTTTATCTGGTAGGTAAATACGGCGATTTAGATCAGGCCAAAGCCCGACAAAAACTCTTGCTCGATAAGTGGTTCCCTATCGCTAAAATAGTGGTGCAACAGGGAAGTGAATTTATTCCTTTGGAAGAATTTGAAAAACAAACGGAGCAAAAACAAAATGAAAAAATTAAAGATGTAGAAGGTCAGTATGCCATAAAACTAGGGAATACCGCTGTTGATGCCAATTTAGAAGAAAAATCAAAATTCTTTAAAGGCAAGGCAGAAGTTAAAACTCTGAAAGCTGATAAAAATTCAACGGATTATGTAGAAGGTTCATTTAAAGATTTAACAGAAGCCAATCGCGGACTCAAAGATGTTGATCCTAAGCTTTTTCCTAATGCTAAAGTGGTGAAAGTGAAAGATGGTAAAGTCATCACTGAAAATGATTCTGCTTTCTTTGAAAAAACAAAACCAAAAGAAATCAATCCTCTACAAGATTTAGAAGGAAAGTATGTGGTTAAAGCAGGAAAAATTACCGACAAAACTACTGCTGAAGAAAAAAAGAAACTGGAGTCTTTGCCTAACTCGGTGATTGTTCAAAACAGCGATGGATCGAAAGATGTTTTGGTAGGTAAGTTTGATAATTCTGAACTCGGTAAAAAATCTCTGACGGAGATGAAAACCAAAGGACTGGCAAAATCTGAATTGCTGAAAGTGGAGAACGGACAATTGAAAAAACCTTCTCCTGAGTTGAAAGAAGGGGAGTATGCTGTTAAGGTTGGAAAAATTGATGGCACAACAACAGCAGAAGAAAAAAAGAAACTGGAAGCTATTCCTAATTCTATTCAAATACAAAATTCCGATGGAAGTAAAGATGTAGTGGTGGGTTCATATAACAATATCAATGCAGGAGAAAAATCTCTGACAGAGATGAAAGCAAATGGATTGGAAAAATCAGAATTGTTGAAAGTAGAAAACGGAAAACTCAAAAAAATAACTCCTGAATTGAAAGAAGGAGAATATGCCGTAAAGGTTGGTAAAATTGATGCAACAACAACGGTCGAAGAAAAAAAGAAACTGGAATCCATACCTAATTCAATTCAGGTTGAAAATGCTGATGGAACTAAAGATGTAGTAGTTGGTACCTATAAAGATGTTGAGCTTGCTACCAAAACTTTAGGAGATTTTAAAAAGAAAGGATTTGTGGCTCCTGAATTGGTGAAAGTTGAAAACGGTAAGTTGAAAAATGCAAGCGGAACAGCCAATGTGGAAGAGAAAAAAGAGCCTGTAAAAGAAACTCCTGTTGATACTGTTAAAAATGATTTGGGTAATAAGTATGCGGTTAAAGTAGGGGAGTTTGAAAAAGGTGCAAGTGGTGAGGAGATGAATAAGTTGTTGAGTATTTCCGACATTCAAACCACAAATACCGTTAATCCGAACAAAACAGTTGTTACCGCAGGAAAATATGATAGTGAGGCAGAAGCTAAAAAAAGAGCCGCTCAATTAAACGAACAGGGAATTGCTACTGAAATCGTGAAATTTGGTGATGATGGAAAAACCATTAAAAATATGCCAAACAGCAAAGGGGAGGCCAAGCAGGCTAGTGTAAATACTCAGGCTGTGGTTTACAGGGTTCAGTTGGGTGCTTTCCGCAACAAGGTATCCACTGCTGCTTTTAAAGGAAATAATGTTGTTTCGTTTGAAGGAAAAGATAAATTATTCCGTTATGCAACGGGTTCTTTCGCCGGGTACAAACAGGCGCAGGAGCACAAAGCAAAAATGCGCAGTCAGGGTTTTACCGATGCTTTCGTTGCTGCTTATAAAGATGGCGACAGAGTGCAGATTACCGATTTGGTAAAACCTGATGAATTCGTTGAAGACAAAAGAGAAACCGCTCCTGAAAAAGTAGTTGTTCCTAAAACAGAAGTTGAGAAAGAAATCGTAACTAAAAAAGTAATAGAAAAAGTACAGCCTAAAGTTGATTCAGGAAAAGTGATTTACAAAGTTCAGCTGGCTGCAGTGGCAGTTACTTCAACCCAGTCGGAGGAGATTAAAAAAGTTCCTGAGCTGCAAATTGAATTGGCGAATAATTACAGAAGATATTTGTCGGGTAACTTCACCAACTTTACTGATGCCGTAAAACGCAAAGAGGAAATGGCTAAAGCGGGATATCCCGGAGCTTATGTGGTTTCTTATCAAAACGACAAAAGAGTTGCTGTGAGTCCGTCGCGAGATGAAAATATGATTCACGACAGTGAAATCGAAAACACCAAAGCCGCCGATACCTCTAAAGTAGATATCAGTACTTTAAAAATTCAGGTTCAGGTTGGTTTGTTTTCCGGTGAGATTCCTGCAGAAGTAAAAGCAATTTTCGAAGGAATTTCTGATATAAAAATTGAAACTACGCCGCAAGGATTGAAACGCTATACGACAGGTGATTTTAAAAATCCTGCTGAAGCTGCGGCTTATAAAGAGAGCTTGAAAGCGAAAGGATTGAAAGATGCATTCCTTATTGCATACTATAAAGGAATTAAAATTAATCTGGCTTCTGCCATGAATTATTACGAGAAGAGGAAGTAGTTAAAAATTGTCTGAACCTTGATTCACTTGATTAAAAGATTATCATGATTGCAGATCCTTTAATCAAGTGAATCAAGGTTCAGACAATTTTACCCCAACTTCTTCTCCCAAAACAAAGCCTTTCCTGTTTTTTCATCCAGTTCATATCCGTCAAAGCCAAAAGCATTGTAAACCTGTTGCGCTCTTTTGTTGCCTTCCAGCACTTCTAAAGTCAGTTTGCAGCAAGCTCTTTCCACAGCTATTTCTTCGAGTTTTTCCAATAGAAGTTTCGCTATTCCTTTTCCTCTGTGACTTCCTGAAACAACAAAGTCGTGGATGTTCAGCAATGGCTTTGCGTAAAAAGTAGAGAATCCTTCAAAGCAAACGGCTAATCCTACAGCTACATTATTATCGTAAGCCAAAAGAATTAAGGTGTTACTTCTTTTTTGAAGTTCGGGGATTAAATTTCGCTGAACATTTTGCGACAAATCCTTTCCGCCGCCCATGACATCATTGGCGTAAACATTGAGTAAATCAAGAATATCTTTTATGTGAAGAGGATCGTGTAAGTTTGCTTCATGGATAGTGATATCCATAAACTAGCTTACCTTCTCAATCCAGCCGAACTTGTCTTTCTCAGAGCCCAAACGGATTTTCGCCAGTTGTTCATTTACCTTGTTGCTGAATTCTCTTCCTGCAATAGGAGGCAATTCAAGCATTTTACCACGGTAACCGATGGCAATTATATGGCAGATGGTAACCGCAGTTCCGGTACCAAAAACTTCTAAAAGAGTTCCGTTGGCATGTGCATCCAGTACTTCCTGAACGGCCAGATTTCTTTCTTCTACCTTCATTCCCCAGTCGCGTGCGATTTTCAAAACACTGTCGCGGGTAATTCCGGCCAAGATCGTATCTCCTGCTTTAGGGGTGATTAAAGTATCGCCAATTTTAACCATCAGGTTCATTGTTCCTGATTCTTCGATGTATTTGTGTTCTTTCCCGTCGGTCCATATCAACTGATCAAATCCTTCTTTTTGCGCCAGTTTTGTCGGGTACAAAGAAGAAGCATAATTCCCTGCGGTTTTTGAATAACCAACTCCTCCGGAACATGCGCGGGTAAAGCTTTCTTCAATTTTTACCTTAACAGGAGCATCATAGTATTTGTTAACCGGACAGGTGAAAATTACAAAACGGTAAGAATCTGAAGGTTTTACTCCAACAAACTCATCTGTAGCGAATATCAACGGACGGATATACAAAGAAGCTCCTTTTACTTTAGGAACCCAGGCTTTATCAATATCAACTAATTTTTTCAATGCCTCCAAAGCAAAAGCCTCGTCGAAAGCGGGAATGCACATTCTTTCAGCCGATTTGTTTAATCGTGAAAAGTTGGCTTGCGGACGAAATAAAACGATTTCATCGTTTTGAGTATAAAAGGCTTTCAGACCTTCAAAAATGGATTGTGCATAATGCAGGGAGAGGAAAGCCGGACTCACTGAAATATTTTGGAAAGGCTCAATGCGCGCATCTCGCCATTGTCCGTCGTAGTAGTCCATTACAAACATGTGATCAGAAAACTCTCTTCCAAAAACAATGTTTTCTAAATCTAAATCCTGAAGTTTTGATTGTTTGGTCAACTCAATCTTAATAGTACTCATCTTTCGCTCTCTTTATTTTATACAGTTCTCTAAAAGTATTAAGAAAAGTGAGCGAATGAAAATTTTCTTGAGATTTTATCGAAGAAATATTGCGTTGGCGATAATAGATCCTGAAACAAGTTCAGGATGACAAAAGCGGCCCATTGTGTTTTATGAGTGGTTCAGTACTGTCATCCTGAACTTGTTTCAGGATCTACTGTTATGCCTTTTCTTGTTCGATTTTATTAACATTTCGACGGGGTTATGAACAATTCATTTTGAATAAAAGGAAGCGAAAGCCTATATCCCCGGATGGTCATAAGCGGTACAATAGCTAAAACTCAAAGGATATGAAATGCCTGTCATTCAATAAGAGAATAAAAAAGAAGATGACGGCATAACATATCGCAATAAAAAATAAAACAGAAGGATATGAAAGTAGTATTTGGATTAATTGCAGTGGGAGTTTTAAGCTCTCAACCGGTGAAAGCTCAAAATGAATTGGCTTTCAATTCAAAACAGGAAAGTTCTTATAAGGAGTACTGGCTGACGGAACCGGCGATAGTGATGGAGGAAAATCCGACTTTATTATACGTAGATCTGGTAAGCATTGTGGCCGAGGATCATCATCCTAATGTGGTGTTGACCTGGTCGACGATGGAAGAAACCAACAATAACTTTTTTGCAGTGGAACGCTCTACAGATGGCGTTAATTATGAATGGATAGGAAGTATTGATGCAAAAGAAAATAGTTCTTCTTTAACGGAGTACAGCTTTTTGGATGCTTCGCCTTACGGACAGGTTTTTTATTATCGTTTAAAACAAGTGGGTATCAGCGGCGATTTTGTTTATTCTCCTTCCATCGTTATGCAAAGAGAATACAACGGAACGGTACAGGTTAAATCTAAAAGTCAAAAAGACAAAGCTTCTCTTTTACTGGGTTTATCCAAAGAATGGAAAGGCGCTGTAAAGGCCGGTATTTATAATGAAAAAGGAGAATTGGTGTATGCTACTATGTTGCTTCAGGAATCTAAAAACAGTGAATATGAATTGTTTGTTTCTGAGCTGGGTTTGAAAAAAGGAAGCTATGTTTTGTTGCTCGAAAATGAAATCATGGGTGCTGAAAGAAAGTTCACTGTTCAATAAAATTCACTGACAACTCTTCCTGTTTGTTTTTGGAAAAATTCGTTTTGAAGTCATTCTGTCACTAATTTCCCGATGGCACCGCTATTGCAATCTGCCTGCAACAAAAAAATAAATAGCTATGTCAAAAGGAAATATTAAAGTTCAGGCAGAAAACATCTTCCCTATTATCAAACGCTTTCTCTATTCCGATCAGGAAATCTTTTTAAGAGAATTAGTCTCCAACGCAGTTGACGCTTGTCAGAAACTGAAAACCTTGTCTTCCATTGGTGAAGCCAAAGGTGATGTTGGTTCTTTACAAGTGGAGGTAATTATAGATAAAGAAGCTAAAACACTCACCGTTCGCGATAATGGTATCGGGATGACGGGTGAAGAAATTGAAAAATACATTGCGCAAATTGCGTTTTCAGGCGCTGAAGAATTTGTCAATAAATACAAGGACAAAGCAGAAGGAATCATCGGTCATTTCGGATTGGGATTTTTCTCGGCTTTCATGGTTTCCTCAAAAGTGGAGGTGTATTCAAAATCATTTAAAGAAGGAACAGAAGGCGCACGCTGGATCTGCGAAGGTTCAACCGATTATGATCTTCAACCCGAAACTAAAGAAACAAGAGGTACCGATATCATTTTGCATTTGACAGAGGAAGCAAAAGAATATCTGGAAGAATCTAAAATTAATGAGCTGCTCAATAAATACTGTCGCTTCCTGCCAATGCCAATTAAGTTTGGAATGCGTGAAGAAGGTGAAGAAAAAGTTCAGGTGGATAACATCGTGAACAACCCGAATCCGCTATGGAAAAAAGGTCCTGCCGATTTAATTGAAGCCGACTACAATGATTTTTACCGTGAGTTGTATCCAATGACATTTGAAGATCCTTTGTTCAACATTCATTTGAACGTGGATTATCCTTTCAATTTAACGGGAGTTTTGTATTTCCCTAAACTGAAAAAGAACTTAGAAATTCAACGCAATAAAATTCAATTATACAGCAATCAGGTTTTTGTAACCGACTCTGTAGAAGGCATCGTTCCTGAGTTTTTGATGTTGTTGCATGGTGTTTTGGATTCTCCGGATATACCTTTGAACGTATCTCGTTCTTATTTACAAAGCGATCAAAACGTAAAGAAAATCTCTAACCACATCTCTAAAAAAGTAGCCGATAAACTGGAAGATTTATGTAAAAACAACCGTGAGGATTACGCTAAAAAATGGGACGACATCAAGGTTTTCATTGATTTTGGTTCTTTGAGCGAAGAAAAATTCGGAGAGCGTTCTTCTAAATTTATGTTGTTCAAAAACATCGACGGACAATATTTCCTATTGGATGAATACCTTGAAAAAATCAAAGCGACTCAAACCGATAAAGACAATAAAACGGTGATTTTGTATACGCATAGCGAAGTGGAGCACCACGCCTATATTGAAGATGCGAAGGCTAAAGGTTATGATGTGTTGATTATGGACAGTCCGTTAACATCACATTTACTAAATAAATTAGAGCAAAGCACTCCCGATATTTCTTTCAAAAGAATTGACGCCGATACTCTGGATAAGTTGATTTCTAAAGAAGAAGCGCAAATTTCAAAACTCACAAAAGAGGAAGAAGAAAAATTAAAACCGGTAATTTCTTCACAAGTGGAAGCAGGAAAATTCACTGTTGTTTTTGAAAGCTTAAGCGAAAAAGACAAACCGATGTTTGTTACACAAAGTGAATTCATGCGCCGTATGAAAGAGATGCAGGCTGCGGGCGGTGGCGGAATGAGTATGTTTGGTAATATGCCCGAAACCTACAACTTAGTAGTCAATTCTAATCATCCTTTAATTTCTAAAATTTTGTCGGAGACGGATGAAACTGCTCAAAAAACTTTGGCCAAACAAGCTGCCGATTTAGCGCTGCTTTCTCAAGGCTTGCTGAAAGGAAAAGATTTAACAGAGTTTATCAATCGCAGTGTTAGTTTAATGCAATAGAAAATCAGATATTTATAAAAATTTAAAAAATCAGAAATGAAAATAGCAGGTAGAGAAATCAGTACCGGTTTAATCATCGGGGTAGTTTTAGGAATCATCGTTTTGTGGGGTGTAGTGTGGAACAACGGAACCGTGGATGCCGATAACGACGTGAAAAGTCAATGGGGTAAAGTGGAAAGTGCCTATCAACGTCGCGCCGACCTTATCCCTGCTTTGGTAAGCACCGTGAAAGGTTATGCCAAACACGAAAGCTCAGTTTTAATAGCAGTAACGGAAGCCCGTTCACGTGTAGGACAAATGAACATCGATCCTTCAAAATTAACGCCCGAAGCATTGCAAAGCTTTGAACAAAATCAAAGTGCTTTATCTGCTTCTCTTGGAAAATTAATGGTGGTAATGGAGCAATATCCCGATTTAAAAGCCGATCAGAATTTCCTTGCTTTACAAGCACAATTGGAAGGAACTGAAAACAGAATCAATACCGAAAGAAATCGTTTCAACGAATTTGCGGGTGAGTACAATAAAAGAGTACAAAAAATCCCCGGCAAATTATTCAATATGATTGCGGGTTTTGAAGAGAAACCTTATTTCGCATCTAAACCGGGAGCGGATGTAGCACCAACAGTTGACTTTTCTAAATAATGAAGAAAGAAGATTTTTTATCGGCTGAAGAACATCAAAGTCTGGAACAGGCCATTGAGGCTGCCGAATTAAATACTTCAGGTGAAATCAGGGTTCACATTGAAGACAGCTGTAAAGGCGATGTTTTGGATCGTGCGGCCTTTGTTTTTAAACATTTGAAAATGCACAAAACAGCACTCCGCAACGGAGTGCTGTTTTATTTGTCGGTACAAGACAGAAAATTTGCTATCCTCGGTGATGCTGGTATTAACGCTAAAGTTCCTGCCGATTTTTGGGATGAGGTGAAAAACGAAGTCCTCAGTCATTTCAAAGAAAGCAAGTTTCCCGAAGGATTATCCAAAGGCATTCATATGGCCGGAAGTAAATTGAAAGAACATTTTCCTTTTCAAACCGATGATAAAAACGAACTGAGTAATGAAATTACCTTTGGTTGAAAGGCCTCGTATTTCTTCCAATGGTGCCAAGCATTTCAAAGGAAGATCAGCTCAATGCTTTTTGTTTTTTGCTTTTTTTATTGCGGCATTTTCTTCTTTTGCGCAAAGTTCCTGCATTCCCGAAAAACCAACACAGCGACCCTTTTATGTTCACGATGAATCCAATGTTTTATCGTCGGATCAGGTTTTGTATCTGGAACAACAACTTCAGCTTTTTGATGATTCTACATCCAACCAGATTGCAGTAGTTATTGTTAATGATTTGTGTGGTGATGAACCTCAGGAGTTTGCAACACAGTTGGGGCAGGCGTGGGGTGTTGGACAGGAAAAAACCGACAATGGTATTGTTATTTTAATAAAACCTACCGGAGGTAAAGGAGAACGCAAAGTGTTTATTGCTGTGGGTTACGGACTGGAAGCGGTGATTCCCGACGCTACAGCGAAAATGATAGTGGAGAATGAAATGCTTCCTTCGTTTAAACAAGGGGATATTTACAATGGAATTGTCAATGCGCTTAATGTATTGATGCCATTGGCGAAAGGCGAGTTTAATGAAAAAGAATACCGCGATAAATCGGCTATGGGTACTGCGGGTGTTATTTTCCTGATTGTTTTAGCAGTGTTGTTTTTTATTCTGTTTAAAGTTTTTTCTGCGAGATCATATTCACGAATGAACGGCACGAGTTTTTGGACGGCCTTATGGCTTTCTTCCATGATGGGCCGCTCAGGCGGAAGTGGAAGCTGGGGGAATTTTAAATCGGGAGGCAGCGATTTTGGTGGATTTGGCGGTGGTGGATTTGGTGGTGGCGGTGCAGGAGGCGATTGGTAAAAAGTATTACTATTTTAATAAGAGATGATAGTTGCCGCACTTTTTTTCATAGCAGGTTTTTTCTGTTATTTCATTTTCTATCTTATCTGGGTTTGGAACAGAACCTACCATCCTTACATGAGTATTTATTTTAATGAAGGTAAGTTTACTTATTATAAAGTATGGCAACGCTTGGCCGATATTGAAAAGGCCGGTGGTGGCAATGTCAATAAAGCCCGCAAAACAACTAATTTTTATTTTCGTTTTTGTCGGCAAAAAAAGAAAAATTTCAGTGCTTATCTCAAACCGATAGAATATGCCTGCAGGGAAAGTATTTTTCCTGAAAATAAAATGATGGTTTATTCCTGGTACCACATGCATAATTTTACCCGGATTTTAGTTTTATGGGAATTAATGATACCTATAGCCATTGTCATTGTTGCAAATTCATTTGCAGATGGGTTTTATCTTGAATTTAATTTTCTCTTAAGCGCAATAGGTTTTTTCATTTCACTAGTCATCACTGCTATTATTCACAAGTTGATCAATAATGTTTTGCTTTTCTTTGAGGAGAGTAGCTATGAGAAAAGAGGAGGCCCTGAAGCTATTGCCGAAACAATGGTTTTAATGTGGGGTGTTACCGCCGGATGGTTTTGGAAGGATAGGTATTGGTACCGACTCAATGATGGCGTTACTTATGGTGTTTTTAGTTCAGGAGGTGGTAGTGGCGGAGGCGGTTTTGGCGGATTTTCTTCGGGTGGTGGCTTTGGCGGCGGTGGATTTGGTGGTGGTGGAGCGGGAGGAAGCTGGTAAAAGTGCAAAGCGTTTGGCTTTTGACCTTTAACTTTTTACTTTTAGCGAATGCGCAAAATATTTGTCACAGGAATAGGTACCGATGTTGGGAAAACAATTGTTTCGGCAATATTGGTGGAAGCTTTACAGGCCGACTATTTCAAGCCTGTTCAGGCGGGAGAGGAAAGTCACGATAGAATGACCGTTAAGAGTTTAGTGAGCGCCAAACGCGTTAAGTTTCACAAAGAAAAATTTTTGCTTAAAAATCCTATGTCGCCACATGCTGCGGCGGAACTTGAAGGAATTGAATTGCGTTTGAGCCGACTGAAATTACCCAGCGTTAACAACAATCTAATTATAGAAGGAGCAGGAGGAGTAATGGTTCCCATCAATTACAAGGGCGATACCATGCTGGATTTAATGAAATATTACGACGCGGAAGTGGTGTTGGTTTGCTCTAATTATCTGGGAAGTATCAATCATACTTTGCTATCTATAAATGCTTTGAAAGCTAAGGAGCTTAATATTCTCGGGATCTTTTTTAATGGCGAATCCAATCCGCAGTCGGAAAAAGTTATTTTAGAAACTACAGGTGTGAGATGTTTGGGGAGGATTAAAAAAGAGGAAGTTTTTACGAAAGCGCTGGTGAAGGAGTATGCGAGTGATTATGTTTTTATATAATCCCACTTATCATTATAACATCTACGTCATTGCCTCTTCTACGTCATTGCGAAATTTTTGTACTCAAAAATGAAGCAAACTCATAATGGTTCAGTAATCTTTAAATTAGAAAGTGTAATGCGGTTGCTTCATTTTTGAGTACAAAAATTTCGCAATGACTACCGGGGCTAAACTAGATTTTGGGAGATTACAACGAAGCCTGATACAAATTCGCAAAGGCTTTAAACCTATCTTCATCAATCACCAAACACCCGTCTTTCAGCATTTTAAAAATTTCAGCTTCTCTGTTTTCAGCGATAGGTTTGTTGGTTTTGTAGATGTGCAGCTTGTCTTTGTATTCCAGGAAATTAGTAGCCAAAGCCGTCATTACATCTTTATCACGGAAGTCGATTTCAGGATGTGCAGAGTCAATGCCTATCAGATATATTTTATCTGAAGTGAACATAAAAACCTTGATAGAAGCAGGTTCCAGATGCTCTAAAAACTGAACTTTGATAAATGCTTTTTCAAAAACAACATCGCTGAAAAGCTCAACGAGTTCAATGGCCCTGTCGGAATTGGTATTGTTGATTTTTTTCCATTCGGCATCGTCAATTCCGTTGGCTACTAAAAACTGGATGAACTCTTTTTCAAGTTCTTTCAGTTCTATGTCGGATAGAATGCGGTACTTCATGGGATGGATTATATCTCTTTTTGAAGAGCGATCATTTTAATGGCGGTTACTGCGGCTTCAACACCTTTGTTACCGTGTTTTCCGCCTGAGCGGTCACGAGACTGATCAATGTTGTCATCGGTGAGCACACAGAATACAACAGGCTTATTGTATTTGAGAGAAACAGTTTGAATGCCGAAGGTGGTGCCCTGACAAACATAATCGAAGTGACTCGTTTCGCCGCGAATCACGCAGCCGATGCATATTACAGCATCGATGTTTCCTTTTTCCAGCAATGTTTGAGCGGCCAGGGGCAATTCAAAACAGCCAGGAACATAGTGAACACTTAAATTTCTTTCGTAAATGCCTTGTTGGATAAGGGTTTCGTGGGCTCCTTTTTTTAAACCTTCTGTGATTTCTGTGTTCCATTCGGCCACCACAATCGCTATCTTCATCCCTTCGGCAGAAGCAGTGTTGTTGTGTTTGGATAAGTTTTTCTGAGAAGTAGCCACTTCCTATTTTGCTTTTAATGCAGCTTTTGCTTTTACAAATCCCAAAGCTTTTTCAACCTTTTGCTTTTCAGCAGCATATTTTGCGGGATCAGTATAATACTGAGAATTGATTTCTTCGTAATAACTTACAGCCGATTCAAAATCTCCGCTTTGCTCAGAAAGAATAGCTGCTTTTGTTAAGTAGTAAGGAGATACCAAAACATTTCCTGCACCTTTTGCCGCAGCAACATATTTTTTGATGGCTTTTTCAGAGTCGTTTAATTCGCTGTAGCAATCGCCCAACAATCCGTTTTTTAAATGCGGCATCATTTTACCGTCGGCATCAAAATCTTCCAGTTGATCAATAGCATCCTCGTATTTTTTTTCTTTGATCAATAATACTGCAGAGTAGTAATGCGCAAGGTTTCCTGCATCGGTGCCTCCGATTTTGCCTCCGTATTGTGCAGCAATTTCTTCAAAGCCTACGATGTCTTTGTTATTGCCGTTTAAAGCCAATTTCAAAGAGTCTTTGCTCATTAATTCTTCCGTTTTCCAAACATTCAGATTGGATTCTTCAGCTTGTTTTGAAAAAATTACATTTTTCCAGAAAACATAGATAGCTACTAAAGCAAGGATGGCAATACCAACTGTTGATATTTGTTTTTTATATCTGATGAAAAAATCTTCTGATTTGCTGATAGCAGAGCTAACGTCAACTATTGGTTCGTCTGTTTGAATATCTTTATTCGACATTGATTTTAATTTTAGGAATACGAAAATAGTAAAAAAACTTATTGCCGTACTTATTATTTATGCCTCTCTTTCAAGATATCTATCACTTCGTTCAAAGTATAGTTCTTGGCGGCCAGCAATACTAAGTAGTGATACATCAGATCGGCTGCTTCGTTCATGAACAATTCCTTGTCGTTGTCTTTGGCTTCAATCACCAGCTCCACGGCCTCTTCACCCACTTTTTGGGCTACTTTATTGATGCCTCTTTTGAGGAGTTTTGAAGTGTAGGATACAGATGATGGATTATCTCTGCGGTTTTGAATGGTGGATTCCAGGTGGGATAAAAAATCACTAGGAATGTTTTTTTCGCTCCAGCAGGTGTCGGCTCCTGTGTGACAGGTTGGTCCAACGGGATTGGCTTTAATTAATAGAGTGTCGTTATCGCAATCAATTTTGATGTCAATAACATTTAAAAAATTTCCGCTTTCCTCGCCTTTGGTCCAGATGCGGTTTTTAGTTCTGCTGAAAAAAGTCACTTTTCCGCTTTCTTTGGTTTTAGCAAAAGCTTCTTCGTTCATGTAGCCCAGCATTAGAACCACGGCTGTTTTAGCGTCTTGTATGATGGCAGGAACTAATCCTTGTGATTTATTAAAGTCGATTTCCATATGAAACATCTTTACTTTTAAGGTATATGGGAATGCTTCAGCATTTCCATAGCGCAAAATTATACAATTCTAACGTTAACCCCTTCGTCTTTCAAATACTTCTTCAAATCGGGAATGCTTATTTCTTTAAAGTGGAAGATGCTGGCTGCCAAAGCTGCATCGGATTTTCCGTTGATGAAGGTGTTACGGATGTGTTCCATGTTTCCCGCTCCGCCTGATGCGATGATGGGAATATTTAGCAAGCTGTTCATCTTCGCCAAAGCTTCATCAGCAAATCCTGCTTTGGTTCCGTCGTGATCCATGGAAGTGAATAAAATTTCTCCTGCACCACGTTTTTCGGCTTCCTGAACCCAGGCAAACAATTCCAGATCGGTTTTGATTCTGCCGCCATTCAAATGCACAAACCATTGTCCGTTTATTTTTTTGGCATCAACAGCAACAACAACACACTGACTCCCGAATTTTTCGGAAAGTTCGTTGATCAGCTGAGGATTTTTCACTGCAGCCGAATTAATACTGATTTTATCTGCACCAGCATTCAATACGGCATGGGCATCTTCAACTGAAGAAATTCCACCGCCAATGGTAAAGGGAATATTGAGTTGTTCGGCCACTTTGGTGGCGAGCTCCACTACGGTTTTTCTTTTTTCGTGAGTGGCAGTGATATCTAGTAAAACCAATTCATCAGCGCCTTCTTCTGCGTATAGTTTAGCCAGTTCAACAGGATCGCCTGCATCGCGCAAACCAACGAAATTTACACCTTTTACAGTGCGACCGTCTTTAATGTCGAGGCAGGGTATAATTCGTTTTGATAACATTATAAATTCTTTAATTCTTCTAATTTGATACGGCCTTCATAAATGGCTTTGCCTACAATTGCTCCGTAGCAACCGGCTATTTTCAGGTCTTTTAAATCCTGTAAAGTAGTTACGCCGCCCGAAGCAATTACATGCAATGAAGGAAACTTCAAAATCATTTTTTTGTACAATTCAGTAGCGGTTCCTTGTAGAGCTCCATCTTTAGAAATATCAGTACACACGGTGTATTTAACTCCTTTTGCAACATAGTCATTCAGGAATTCCCAAAGATCAATTCCTGAATTTTCCAGCCAGCCGTTGGTCGCAATTTTTTCATCTTTTACATCGGCACCGAGAATGATTTTATCGCCATGTTTTTTGATCCACGATTCAAAGATCTGTGGATTTTTTACAGCAATGCTTCCACCGGTAATTTGCGCTGCGCCACTGTTAAAAGCGAGTTGAATGTCTTCGTCGGTTTTCACTCCGCCACCGAAATCAATGGTAAGAGAAGTGTTTTTTGCTATGCTTTCCAATACTTTGTAATTCACGATATGTCCGCTTTTGGCGCCATCTAAATCAACTAAGTGTAAACGTTTCAATCCCGCGGCTTCAAACTCTTTTGCTACTTCCAGCGGATTTTCATTGTACACTTTTTTTTGCGCGTAGTCGCCTTGTGTGAGTCGAACACACTTACCATCTATAATATCAATCGCCGGAATAATGTACATTTTTATAAGGCTAAAAAGTTTTTCAAAATTTGCTCGCCGACTTTCCCTGATTTCTCAGGGTGATACTGACAAGCGTAAAAATTATCTTTTTGAATCGATGCGCTGAAAGGAGTAATGTAATCACAAACTTCAGTAGTGAATTGATTTACCGGAACATAGTAGCTGTGCACAAAATACAACTGTTCGTTTTTGTTGTTGAACACCTTGTTTTTTTGTTCAGCTTTAGTTCCGTTCCAGCCCATGTGCGGCACTTTCAAAGTCGGTTCAAACTTTTTCACCGTTTCGTTAATGATGCCCAAACACTCTGTATTTCCTTCTTCAGAGAATTGACAAAGCAATTGCATGCCTAAACAAATACCTAATACAGGTTGAGTCAATTGAGGAATGAATTTCTCCAAACCTTGAGCTTTCAACTCGTTCATCGCCGCCTGAGCGTGACCCACTCCGGGAAATATCACTTTATCAGCGGAGAAAATTTCATTCACATCGTTAGACAACACAGGATTTACGCCCAGTCGCTGAAATGCATATTTCACCGATTGAGTATTTCCTGCGCCGTAATTTATAATAACTAATTTCATTATAATGTTCCTTTCGTTGATGGCAAACTCATATTGTCCGGGTCTCTTTTAATGGCCATTTTTATTGCCTTTGCCAAAGCTTTAAAAATACCTTCTATTTTGTGGTGCTCGTTAGTGCCTTCCGCTTGAATGTTGAGGTTGCAGCGAGCAGTATCACTAAACGATTTAAAGAAATGGTAAAACATTTCTGTTGGCATTTCACCCACTTTTTCACGTTTGAATTCAGCTTTCCATTCAATCCACGGACGGCCACCAAAATCAATAGCTACTTGCGCTAAACAATCGTCCATAGGTAAGCAATAGCCATAGCGTTCAACGCCAAGTTTATTACCCAATGCTTTGTTGATCGCTTCGCCTAAAGCTAAAGCAGTATCTTCAATAGTATGGTGTTCGTCGATTTCCAAATCGCCTTTGGTAAGGATGGTTAAATCCATTCCCGAGTGACGACCGATTTGATCTAGCATGTGATCAAAGAAATGTAACCCGGTAGAAATATTTGTTTTTCCTGTTCCATCCAAATCTACTTCAATGGTGATTTGTGTTTCTTTGGTATTTCTTTGTACAACAGCTGTTCTGTCAACTCTACGCAAAAACTCCCAGATGTTTTTCCAGGAAGTGGTTTTGATGGCGATAGTAGAAGCGAGGTCGGTTTCTTTAGCAGAAATTTCAGATGCGCCTAAATCAGGATTGTTGTTGAGCCAGATTCCTTTTGCACCTAAATTGGCTGCGAGTTGCATATCGGTGATGCGATCGCCAATGACAAAAGAGTTGGCTAAATCATAGCCTGTCAAATATTTCGTCAACATTCCTGTTCCCGGTTTACGGGTTGGAGCGTTGTCTTTAGCGAAAGTTTTGTCAACAAAAATATCGGTGAATTCAATGCCTTCGCTTTTTAGTGAATTGATGATCATGTTCTGACAAGGCCAGAAAGAATCTTCAGGAAAAGATGCAGTTCCGAGTCCATCCTGATTGGTCACCATCACCAAAACAAAATCCAGTTTTTCTGCAATTTTAGCGAGATTTTGAAACACTCCTGGATAGAATTCCAGTTTGTTCAAATCGTCTACCTGATAGTCTCCCGGCTCTTTTACGAGTACTCCGTCGCGGTCGATAAATAATACTTTTTTCATTTCAGCGCTTTTAATGCGTTAATTACTTCTTTATTTTCTTCGGTGGTTCCAACTGTAATTCTGATGCAGCCTTCGCAGAGCGTAACAGTGTTTCGGTTTCTTACGATGATGCCTTTATCAACCAGATAATTGTAGGTTTTATTGGCATCATTCACTTTTGCTAAAACGAAGTTGGCATCGCTTGGATATACTTTTTGAACGATGGGAAGATCAGTCAGTTGTTTGGCTAAATCTTCTCTTTCTTTATTTAAAATTTCAATTTCCTTTTGAACATCGGCATAGCTTTCCAGTTTTTTCAAAACCGCTTGTTGCGTTAACTCATTGATGTTGTAAGGAGGTTTTATTTTGTTGAGAACCTTAATTATTTCCGGACTAGCATAACCAACACCCATGCGTAAAGCAGCCAATCCCCAAGCTTTGGAGAAAGTTTGCATCACAAATAAATTCGGATAAATATCTAAATAGCCGATCCAGCTTTCTTGTTGAGAAAAATCAGCATAAGCTTCATCAATTACTATGATGCCTTCAAAGCTTTTCAATAGTTGTTTTACTGCTTCAGGATTGATGGAACCACCTGTTGGATTGTTGGGCGAACAAACAAAAATCAATTTCGTTTGCGGATTGATCGCTTTTAAAGTAGCAGCAACGTCAATTTGAAAATCAGGAGTGAGTGATACTTTTTGAATTTCAACGTTGTTGATATTGCCATATACTTCATACATCCCGTAAGTAGGCGGGAAGGTGATGATGTTGTTTTCTTTTGGTTCGCAGAAAGCACGCAGCAATAAATCAATGACTTCATCGCTTCCATTTCCCAAAAGGATATTTTCTTTTTTTACTTTTTTAATGGCTGCAATTTTTTCTTTTACTGTCCATTGCATCGGATCTGGATAGCGGTTAAATCCTGTGTTGAAAGGATTTTCGTTGGCATCCAGATAAATGCTTGCCTGTCCGGAAAACTCGTCGCGAGCCGAGGAATAAGGAGTTAAAGCCTTAATGTTGGAACGGATTATTTTATTTAAGTCGAACATAGTTTTTACTTTTTTTTCAATCTGATACTTACTGCATTTTTGTGGGCCATCAATTCTTCGGCTTCCGCCATGATTTCAATGGTTGGTCCGAGTTCTTTCAATCCTTCTTCAGAGATTTTCTGGAAGGTGATTTTTTTGATAAATGAATCCACTGATACACCACTGTGTGAACGTGCATAGCCATTAGTAGGTAAAGTATGGTTTGTTCCGGAAGCATAATCACCCGCACTTTCAGGTGTGAAATTCCCAATGAAAACAGAACCTGCATTGACAATTCTTTCTATGAAGAAGTCTTCTTCTTTTGTTTGTAAAATCAGGTGCTCTGGAGCGTAGTCGTTGATCATTTGTATCGCCTCTTCTTTGTCTTTTACAAGTACAGAAACAGAATAGTTTAAGGCAGCTTCTGCTATGTTTTTTCTTGGCAATAGTTCTAGTTGTTTTTTGACTTCATCTCTTACTTCGTTTAATATATTTTCATTACTACTAACAAGAACTACTTGACTATCGGCTCCATGTTCTGCTTGAGATAAAAGATCAGCAGCAGCATAGGCAGCAACTCCAGAGGAGTCTATATAAACTAAAACTTCTGAAGGTCCCGCAGGCATATCAATAGCTAAACCTAAGTTCCATATGGGATCGATAGCAAGTTGCTTAGCGGCAGTAACATATTGATTTCCTGGTCCAAAAATTTTGTAAACCTTATTGATAGATTCGGTTCCAAATGCCATAGCTGCAATGGCTTGAGCTCCTCCGACCTTGTATATATTTTTTACGCCGCATAGATTAGCTGCAAACAAAATAGCAGGATGAATTTTCCCTTCTTTATTTGGAGGTGTGCATAATGATACATCTTTGCAACCAGCAATATTTGCAGGGATAGAAAGCATTAATACCGTTGAAAAGAGAGGTGCTGATCCGCCAGGAATATATAAACCAACTTTTTCAATTGGAGCATTTTTTCTCCAGCATTGAATCCCTTCTGAAATATTAACCACCTTTTCTACATTATATTGATTTATATGAAATTTCCTAATATTCTCGTAAGCAGTTGTAATGGCATTTTTAAGATTTTGATCAATGCTACTAATGGCTTCGGTGATTTCCTCTGTAGTTACTTTTATTTCTTTTAAGTCAGTTTTATCAAAGGTTTTAGCGTACTCCTTTAATGCTTTGTCTTTATTGTCTCTTACATTGATGAATATTTGACAGACTAAATCATTAATTGTTTTAGCATCTTTAAAAGGCCTAGTAAGTGCTTGATTTAAGGCATTTAGTTCTTCTTGATATTTATATGTTTTTAAAATTTCCATATCGCTTATTAAATCACCATTTTTTCTATCGGTACAATTAAAATCCCTTGTGCCCCATTGGCTTTCAGTTGGTCGATGACGTTCCAAAAGTCGTTTTCGGTAATTACAGTGTGTACTGAACTCCAGCCGGAAGTAGCCAAAGGCATCACGGTCGGACTTTTCATTCCCGGCAGTATTTTTATGATGTTTTGTAGCTTGTCGTTTGGAGCATTCAGCAAAACATATTTGTTATTTTTTGCAGTTAAAACGGCGTCGATTCTGAATAATAATTTTTCCAGAATTGCTTTTTTCTCAGCGTTTAAATTCTTGTTGGAAGTCAGTACAGCTTCGCTTTTCAGCATCACTTCAACTTCTTTCAATCCGTTTTTAAATAAGGTACTTCCGCTACTTACTAAATCAGCGATGGCATCAGCCAATCCGATGTTTGGCGCAATTTCCACTGATCCTGAAATCACGTGAATATCAGCTTTGATATTTTTTTCTTTTAAGAAAGCATTTACTGTATTAGGGTAGGAGGTAGCGATTTTTTTTCCGTTGAAGAAAGATAGGTCAGTGTAGTTTACTTCTTTAGGAACAGCTAGTGATAATCGGCATTTAGAGAAGCCGAGTTTTCTTAAGTTGAGCAATTCCTTTTCTTTTTCAATCAAAGTATTTTCACCGAGAATGGAAATATCGGCAACGCCATCGGCTAAATATTGAGGGATATCGGAGTTTCTTAAGTAAAGAACTTCCAGAGGAAAGTTGGTGGCAGTGGCTTTGAGTTGGTCTTTGCCATTGTCGACTTTTATTCCGCATTCTTTCAATAATTGTATTGAATCGTCCAGGAGTCTTCCTGATTTTTGTACTGCTATTTTTAGTGTTTCCATGTTCAATTTTATTAGTTCAATGTTTAAAAAGCAAAAACCCGCCGTGATAGGCGGGTTTTTGCTTTTATATTATTTAATACAGCATCACCTTCTCACCTATTGGCCAGAGTTGTTTTCGTGATGATGATGTATAGAAAAATTCATTTTTGTAATTGTTTGCAGCAAAGCTAATAGATAAAATTTGTTTTACAAAACCATTGATTATTTATTCTGAAATTATTCCCGAACCAATCAACACATTTCCTTCATACCACGCAGCAAACTGTCCGGCGGCAATGGCTTTTTGAGGCTCATCGAAAATAAGGTAAAGTCCGTTTTCAGTTTTGTGTAAAGTGGCAGGAGAAAGCTCCTGACGGTAACGGATTCGGGTTTGATAAACGCGCTGTTCACCGTTTTTCATTTCAGTGGAAGCGTTGATCCAGTGAATATCTCCGTTGTTTATTCTTAAGCCTTTGCGAAACAATCCCGGGTGATTTTCTCCTTGTCCAAGGTAAACGATGTTTTTTTCTACGTCGGTTTTGATGCAAAATAAAGGCAGCGGACTGCCACCGATGCCGATGCCTTTGCGCTGACCGATGGTGAAAAAGTGAGCGCCGTCGTGGTCGCCACGAACCACACCATCTTTTTCGGAATAGAGGAAAGGAGCGCATATTTCTTCCAAAGTTTCACGTTGTTGCGAATACTGAGGAAGATTGTCCGGTATTTCGTAAGCTTTTCCTTTTTTAGGTTTGAGCTTCTGTTGCAGAAACTCTGGCAATTTTACTTTGCCTATAAAACACAAGCCTTGCGAATCTTTTTTATTGGCCGTGATTAAATTTTGCTCTTCAGCAATTTTACGAACTTCAGGTTTTAATAAGTGTCCTATAGGGAAAAGAGCTTTTGATAATTGTTCTTCGCTGATCTGACACAAGAAATAACTTTGGTCTTTGTTGGGATCGGCTCCGGCGAGTAATTTATATGTAGTTACGCCATTTTCAATTACTTCTTCTCTTTGGCAATAATGACCCGTTGCTACAAAATCAGCGTTAAGCTCCAAAGCTTTTTTCAAAAACAAATCGAATTTAATTTCTCTGTTGCAGAGTACATCAGGGTTGGGAGTTCTTCCGGCCTGATATTCTACAAACATATAATCCACAATACGTTCAAAATACTCTTTGCTGAAATCTATGGTATGAAAGGGAATATTGAGTTTGTTGGCTACTAAAAGCGCGTCGGTGCTGTCTTCCAGCCAGGGACAATCATTGCTGATCGTCACCGACTCGTCATGCCAGTTTTTCATGAACATGCCGATCACCTCGTGTCCCTGCGCTTTCAAAAGATAAGCGGCAACACTTGAATCTACACCTCCTGACATACCTACAACAATGCGAGCCATGGGGCAAAGATAAGATGAAAAATTGAACCCACCCCTAACCCCTCCAAGGAGGGGAATACGTAGATTCTCGAAAAATACCAGCTAACTAATTCCCCTCCTTGGAGGGGTTAGGGGTGGGTTAGTGGCAAGTAAGTGAACTTTATTCGTTATTTTTGCCGCATGTCGGCAGTTACAGGAAAAGCGTTTGATTTAAGGTTGTTGAAGAGGGTTCTTCGCTATGCCCGACCGTACCGCAAGGTTTTTATTTTCACAGGGATAGTTACTATTATTTTAGCCTTCCTGGCGCCTTTGCGCATCATCATGATACAAAAGGGCTTGGATGAATACGTGAAAGTGCGCGATGCCAGCGGCCTTCAAACCTTAATGATATACACTATCATTGTTATTTTGCTCCACACTTTATTTCAATTTTTTCAGTCTTATTATACCAGCTGGCTGGGACAGCATGTTATTCTCGATATCCGTAAAGAGTTGTTTGCAAAGGTGCTCAGCTTTAAAACAAAGTATTTCGATAACACGCCTGTGGGGGCTTTGGTGACAAGGGTAACTTCAGATATCCAGTCGATTTCCGATATTTTTTCCGATGGAATCTTACTGATTGTAAGTGATATTATTCAACTGATAGTAGCGCTTGCTTTTATGTTCTGGATGGATCCGGGCCTGGCATTGATTACCTTGATTCCGGTTCCTTTGTTGTTGTGGGCGACCAATGTTTTTAAAAATTCCATTAAAGTAGCTTTTCAGGAAGTACGCGGGGAAGTGGCGCGCATCAATACTTTTATACAGGAGCATGTAACGGGGATGTCGCTCATACAAATGTTCAACCGCGAAGAAGTGGAGATGAAAAAATTCAAGGAAGTGAATCATGCACACATGTCGGGTTGGATCAAAACCATTTGGGCCAACTCCATATTTTTTCCTTTGGTAGAGGTGCTTTCGGCGTGTTCACTCTCATTGATTATCTGGTATGGCGTGAAAGAAGTAGTGGATAACGACAATCTCAATGTGCCGATAGAAGCCTTCATTTTGTATACTTATATGATTTACCGACCTATCCGCCAGTTGGCCGATAGATTCAATACTTTACAAATGGGGATGGTAGCCAGCGAAAGGGTTTTTAAAATTCTGGATACTGAGGAACACCTTGCCAATGAAGGAAAAGTGGAGGAAATGGATTTCGAGGGAAACATTGAATTTAAAGATGTTCATTTTTCTTATGTAGAAAATCATCCTGTTTTGAGAGGAATTAGTTTTAGCGCGCACAAAGGTCAGAGCATTGCTTTGGTAGGCGCCACCGGAGCAGGAAAAACTTCCATCATCAATGTGCTGAGCAGGTTTTATGAAATTGAGAGCGGACAAGCTTTAGTGGATGGAGTGGATATTAACGACATCAAATTAGACGTGCTGCGCAAAAATGTTGCTGTGGTTTTGCAAGATGTATTTTTGTTCGACGATAGTATTTACGGCAATATTTCTCTGGGAAATCCTTCCATTACACGTGAGCAGGTGATGGAGGCTGCAAAACTAATAGGGGTGGATGAATTTATTCAGCAACTTCCGGGTGCTTATGATTACAGGGTGAGAGAGCGTGGTGCGATGTTATCGGTGGGACAGCGTCAGTTGCTCGCTTTCCTGAGGGCTTACGTTTACAATCCTAAAATTCTGGTGTTGGATGAAGCAACTTCTTCCATTGATACCGAATCGGAAATCCTGATTCAGAAAGCCATTCAGAAACTAACTGAAGGAAGAACTTCTATCATCATCGCCCACCGTTTGTCGACTATTCAAAGCTGCGATAAAATTATTGTGCTCGATAAAGGGGAGATTGTAGAAGCCGGAACCCATCAGGAATTGCTGGCTCAATCGGGTTATTACAAACGCTTGTATGATTATCAGTTTGCCGACGTTAATTTGTCGCAGGTACCAATTATTTAAAATGAAATTATGAGAAGAACACCTACTAATAGAGTTCCTAAAAAACCCAACGCGGTTTTTATAGTGAAAGAGAAAGCCGAGCTGATGAAGTTTTTAATAGCCAATCTTCCCGGTAAAAACAGAGACAATGTTAAAACATTATTGCGCGACCGACACATTGTAGTGGACGGGAAAGCGGAGACAAAATATAATCATCCGCTGGAGCCCGGACAGCAAGTAGAGGTGCGCTGGAGTCGCGTTCCCGAAGCAAAACAATACAGAGGAATTTCCATTGTGTTTGAAGATGATGATATCATTGTAATAGATAAACACGCTGGAACTTTATCGGTTGCAACCGCTACCGAAAAAAGAGATACTGCTTACAACATGTTGAGTACGCATGTTAAAATTCAGCATGCCGACAATAAAGTATTTGTTGTGCATCGTTTGGATAAGGATACTTCGGGATTGATGTTGTATGCTAAAAATGTAATTGCTCAACGCACCTTGCAGGAGGGCTGGAACACGGCAGTTAAAGAAAGAACTTACCTCGCCCTTGTAGAAGGTTGTGTGGAAAAACAGAAAGACACCATTACCTCTTATTTAAAAGAAACATCGGCTTTAATCGTTTATTCCAGTCAGAATCCCGCTCACGGAGTATTGTCGATCACGCATTACGAAGTGATGAAAAGCACCAGAGATTTTTCTTTATTGAAAGTGAATCTGGAAACCGGTCGCAAAAATCAGGTGCGTGTGCACATGAAGGACATCAAACATCCTGTGGCAGGCGATAGAAAATATGGAGCCAAGGAAGATCCTATCGGTCGTTTGGGATTGCATGCCTGGGTATTGGCATTCACGCATCCAATCACCAAAAAAGAAATGCGTTTTGATACGCCTATTCCACGTAAGTTTTTGCGATTGTTTTAACCACAGCTTTTATTATTTTTGAAAATTCACTACTCACACATTAAAATTTATACAATGAAAAAATTACTTTTTATCCTTTCCGCAGCAGTGTTGTTGTATTCCTGCAGTAGCGCTCCCGAAAGAGGAAATTACATTCCTAAATCCGCAAAAGCTGTGTTGACCATTAACATGAAAGGGATTATTGATGAAATCAAATGGGATATTTTGTTTGGCGGTGATTTGTTCAAATTTAAAAATGTGAGTAAAGATGCTTTTGTAAAGCAGCTGATGGAAGATCCAACCAATACGGGAGTTGAATTCATGGAAAGAACTTATGTGTTTTTTGATTCGGCCGCAACACCTGTAGTAGTTGCTATTATTCCTTTAAATGATGCCGATGCTTTTGCTGAATTTTTAACCACTAAAGGAGATACTGTTGTTGGTGAAGGAGATTTTCAGGCAGCCAATTCGTTAAATGCTCAATTGGTTTGGAACAGTAAAACAGCTTTTTATGTGAGCGGACAAAAAGATATAAAACAGGCGGTGGCTTATGTAGCGGCTTTAATTGATAATGAGAAAAGCGGATTGTTGTCTACTGAATTCAAAGGAAAAACAGTTTTAACCGGAGAAGATCATATTGCTTTGTGGGTGAATTCAGGTGAGATTCAAAAAGGCTTGATGGCGAGCAATCCAATGATGTCGCAAATGATGCCTGATGTAAAACCTGAAAAATCGGAATTTACAGGAACTGCAAATTTCAAAAACGGAAAGCTGGCTATGGCTTGTGATCAGTATTTTGATGAAAAAAGCACTTTGCTGAAAGTATTTCAAAAAGAAAGCAAGTTGAAAGAATTAGCTGTTGCAGCTGATGTAAACAAAGCAATGGTGTCAATAGGTTTAACTGCCAACATGAAGGCTTTGGCTGAATACATGAAACAGGCAGGAGTAAGCGATATGGCCGATATGATGCTGGCTTCTACAGGCTTGAATACAGAGGCTTTGGCAATGATGCTCGACGGAGATATTTTTGTTTCTTTCGACGGATTGCAAATGCGAATGGAAGAAAAAGAAACGTATGAAATGAATGAGGAATCAGGTGAATATGAAATGGGAATGGAAATGAAACCTGCTTATTATCCTACAGTGGTGGCTGGACTTTCCCTGGCCGACACCGCCATGATGAAACAAATGGTGAACAGAATGTTGTACAACTTTGCGGCAATTAACAAAGAAGGAGTTTACTCTTTCGGTCCGGGTAAAGGCTTTCTTTTCTTTAAAGATAAAAACATGTTTTACGTTTCTGATTCTGCTGCAATCGCTACTATAATGAGCGGAAAAGCAATGGCGACGAATGATATTTTAAATGACAATTCATCCATGATGACCATCAATGTAAAAGACGTGACCAAGAAATTACCTTTGGCCGAAATCAGTCCGGATGCTGAAAAAGTAGCCAAACAAATTGAAGCCAGCATTGAAGGAATCAAGATCATCAGCAAGCCTGTAAAAGGAACTACTGCTCATTCTGAATTTGAATTGAATGCGGTGAACAAAGAAGAAAATATTTTAATTTCTATTCTTAAACTGATGAAGGCTTTGGATACTCAGCCTGAAGCATAATGGATAAAATAGTTTTTGATAAGGTTATTCCCTTTCCCGTTAAGGAAACTTATTCGTCGGATTCCGACGTGTGGGGAAAAGAAGTGACTTTTCAGCAAGGCTTGAATTACCACGTTTGCGCACCGTCGGGAACGGGAAAAACAACCTTGTCGCATATTTTATACGGCTTGCGTCATGATTATGACGGAGCTGTTTTGATGGACGATAAAAAAGCAAAAAGTTTTTCTCCTGATCAATGGAGTGTGTTGCGCCAAACAGAAATTTCCATTATTTACCAGGATTTAAAATTGCTGGAAGAATATACAGGAATTGAAAATATTCAAATTAAAAACCGACTCACTTCTTTTTTTACTCCGGAGGAAATCATCGCTAATGCTGAAAAACTAGGCATTGAGCGCTTGCTGGAAAAACCTTGTAAACAAATGTCGAGAGGGGAGCGCCAGCGCGTTTGTATTTTGCGTGCATTGAGTCAGCCTTTTAAATATCTGATTCTCGACGAAGCTTTCAGTCATTTGGATGAAGGGAATACCAATAAAGCCATTGCGCTGATCAATGAAATTGCACAAAAAAATTCGGCAGGAGTGATCTCTTGTAATTTGTTTGAGGACCAGCATTTCAATTACCATAAAAAATTAAAACTTTGAATAAGCTCTTAGTTAAAATATTGTGGGGAAAGCAATCCTTTTTTCAGTTAGCGCTGACGATGATTGCTTTGGTGATAGGGGTTTCTCTGATGGCGGTAACGATTAATCTCTATTTGAATTTCAAGGAATTGCTGAGCGATAACGACGCTTTTTCCAACAACTATTTAGTGATCAATAAATCGGTGGGCTATTTAAATACTTTTGGATTTTCTTCCACTACTTTTGATGATCAGGAAATTA
This sequence comes from Flavobacteriales bacterium, assembly GCA_023251095.1. Lineage (GTDB taxonomy): Bacteria > Bacteroidota > Bacteroidia > Flavobacteriales_C > JAHEZL01. The sequence goes on along the minus strand of JAHEZL010000005.1, from coordinate 67,092 downwards.
AAGAGATAAAATCAAATGCTGCTATTCTGGATGCCGAAGGGTTTAAAGCCAATCAGTTTGATGTGGAGTTGAAAACCGGAGAGCCGATCAACCTGCGCATGGAAATTTATTTTGAATCGATTTCAAAAAAATACATTGATAAAGTTCCTTCCGCCTGGACCTGGAAAGAGGGTGAAGAGGTGGTTCCTATCATCATGTCTACCGAGTTTTACAACCTGATGAGTTTCGGATTTACGCCAACTAAAAAAGGCATTCCGCAAATTCCGAAATCGCTGTTGCTGAATCGTAAATTTGATTTGTTCATTCGTGGAGAGAAAGGTGAAAAAAGAATGAAAACCCAAATTGTTGGTTATTCCGACAGAATCAATTCACTCATCGTTCCACAGGAATTTTTGAACTGGGCGAATGCAAATATTGGTAAGGGACAAACAGGATCTTATTCGCGTGTGATGCTGGAAGTGGAAGATGCTTCTAATCCCGCGCTGAACCAGTTTTTAGAAAATAACGGTTACGTGACCAACAAAGATCAGTTGTTGTCGGGAAGCGGGAAAACAAAAATCAAATTGTTTTTATCTGTGTTAGGATTGATAGGCGGACTCATCGTTATTTTAACCTTGAATACTTTGGTGATGAATATTCAGTTGTTGGTTTCTAAAGCCAAAGCAGAATTAAAAATGTTGTTCAGTTTGGGTTATCGCCTTAGCACTTTGTTTGGCTATATGTTTTACGGATTTGTAGTGATGCAGCTGCTTCCCTTGATTTTAATATTTGTGTTGTTGCCTATTATCAACTCGGGAATTCAATCGGGATTGAATGAGTTCATGCCTAATTTTATTTTAGAAACCTCCACTCAAGTTTTGCTATTGCCGATTGGTGTTTTTGTTTTGTCGGTAGTGGTGATGGCTTTATTCTTAAAGAGATTTTTGAGGTTGAGTGTTTTGTCGGATTAAATAAATTATTCACAAATAATGAGAAAGATAATACTATTAATGTTACTGTCGAGTGTGATCTCGGCTGCATATTCGAACACTTCTGATGCAGAAATTAAATTGTCGGATAAAATCTGCACTAACAATAGAACGGATGGTTTCTTTTCACGGATAGTTGGAGATAATTCAAAACATATCTATGCTTTGTTTTTTAATCATTCTTATGAAGAGAAAATAGGGTTTGCTGTTCGTGAGAAATATAAAGTCATTCTTTTCAATAAAAAGAATATGAAGAGAGAAGGTGAGCTGATTTTGAAAGGCTTTGGTTTGAGTAAGGAGGATCACAAAAAAGTGAGGAGCATGTATCTTATTAATGTATACGTGAAAGAAGATTTTTTGTATGTTTTATGGGCGTTGCAGAATGGAAAGGTTGTGCGATTTTATGTGCAGGTTTTTAATAAGGATTTAAAGTCGGATACGGAGTTGAAAAAAGTATATGAGCGTCCTAAAGAAGATTTTTTTTATGGTGGTTTTACATTTAAGTCGTTTAAGGGTTTTTTGAGTGAGAAGAATGATGATTTGGTATTGGTGAGTGGTTTAAGAGATAAGTCACTAAAATTGAAAAATCTTGACGTTGTGGTGGTGCATAAAACATTGGAGACTGAAGTTCTAAATAGATTTAAGCTTCCTGTTTCCTTGATTGATGTAGATGGGATGTCATATGAAAGAACGGTTTTTGAAAGAAGTAAATACGATGGAGATCTATATTTTACCTATGAGAAGAATGATGTTATTGGATATGGAAGAATTGATCTTAATGGCGGGCATTTAGAACATAATTGGATAAGTTCTGATAAAAAAATAACTTCAGTGAATATTCATTCGGCAGGCAATCAGATACAAGTTTTTGGAACTTGCAAAAAGGAGAATGAAGAAAATGGTGATGAGCTTAGTTTTTATTCTTTTTCGGTAGATAAAAAATTGTTTATGGAGACTGAGATAAAATACACTCCTGTGTCACTAAATATTTTGGGTAGAAAGAAAAAAGTTAAACTTACGTATCAAAATCAAGAAGCCATTATTGGAGATGATTTGGGTGTTGTTTTTTTTATTTCCTTTAAAGATTTAGGTCTGCTTGGCTCAGGGAATTCATTTTTGTTGATGGCAAAAACAGATGCTCAAGGATATTTGTTGTGGTCAAGGCAAATCGATCTGAGATCATATGGTTCGAAAATGGGAAATAGTATGTTTGTGAAAAAAAACACCAGCGGATTTTCGGTTTTTATTTTTGATGCCTTAAAATGGATGGGGCCGAATGGAGCTATCACTTTTCCTAGGAAGATCGTTTGTTTGAAAATAGAAAAAGATGGTACTTATGACGGACAGGAAATCGATTTGAGAAGTAAGGGAATTGATGACTTGCTCTCTATCAGGATGCCGTCTTTGTACCAAAGCGAATATGAAAATTCCAGCGATGGAGGATATTATTTTATGACACAGAAAATCACTTATACGGCAACATTTTTCTTAGCCCTTATAGCTAATGCACCGGTATGTTTTAACCCTTTTATTGTTGATTATGACGATACTATGGAAGGAGATGTTAGGTTAGGGCAAATAATTGTAAAGTAGGCGGAGTGAGACGTAAAATCTTGCGTCTCTACAAGACAAAAATCACTTCCTAATCAAATACACAATCCCACCAATTACCACAACAGTCCCTAATATCTGAGGAATTGTTATCGGTTCCCTCGCCTAGGGTTATTAAGAGGAGAAAGGAACTTTCGGTCTTAAGAAGCCTAAGAGGCGGTGATTTTTGAGGTTGAGTGTTTTGTCGGATTAAGCTTTCTTGCGTTCGCTCCGCGAAGTTTAGCGATAGCGTAACTTCGCGGAATCTTTTCTTGAAGCTTTCAGCTTCTTTTCAAATCAAAATTTATTGAATAACAGAAGCTGAAAGCTTCAAGAAAAGATTCCGTTAAGTTGAAAACTTAACGGAGCGTGCGCAAGGATAGCGCGCGAAAATCACTTCCTTATCAAATAAATAATTCCTACGATAACTACTACCGTTCCCGCAATTTGAATGATAGTGATCGGCTCTCCCAAAACAACATACGCTATAAAAATTACCGAAACAGGTCCGGCTGTGGAGAGGATGGAAGTGCTGGAAGCACCAATTCTTTTAATGGCTTCGCCTATCATATAAGTAGGTAGCACGGTGCAAAAGATGGAAAGAATAAATCCTAAACCATAAACCTCCCACGATAAATTAAAAATATCGGAAGGTTGTTCAAGAGCAAAATGAATAAAAACAACTAAGCACGAAACGATCATGCAGTAGGAGGTAAAGCGTGTTGCGCCGTATTTCGGAATGAGTTTATCGGCGCCAACTAAGTAAAAAGCGTAAGTCACCGCGCTTAAAAAAACCAACAATCCTCCCATCCAGATGTTTTCATTGCCGTCCATGTTGTCCTGAAAAGAAATGAAGATTCCGAAGTAGGCGATGGCTATGGCAATGATTTGTTTAGTGGTGATTTTTTTCTTTAAAATCAGCGCAGCTAAAATGGTAGTGATGGTGGGGTAAACAAAAAGAATCAGTCTTTCCAATCCGGCGCTGATGTATTGTAAGCCCCAGAAATCAAGGTAGCTGGAGATGTAGTAGCCGATGAATCCTAAAAAAATAATCAGCATCCAGTCTTTGGAAGTAACAGATTTTTGGTCTTCTTTTTTAGAGCGGAAGGTATTGATGAGCAGGTAAATAGGGAAAGCAAAACCTAAGCGAAGGGTGAGTATGGTGAGTCGGTCAACCTCATATTCATAGCTCAGTTTAATCAATACTGCTTTGGATGAAAATAATACGGCAGCAGTGAGCGCCAGAAAATAAGCGAGCGATTTTTTTTCTTTCAAAAAAGAGTTCAAACTAAATCAGGTTCTTTCTGCTCATGATGGTTTCCATGAGTTTCAAGTCGTTTTGTGATCTGAAAATATCGAAAGGCAAATAGAAGAATTGTGCTTTTGAAAATGAAAGGATGAAAGCCTCTTTGGTTTTTGCCGCAGTTTTAATGGTGTTCCATTGCATTGGCATTCCGCGCTGGGCATCAAACTTCATGATGATTTGCTTGCTGTCGATATCGTAGCTCACGCTGTAAAACATGATTTTCCCCATTTCGTGCTGGGTGAGTCCGGCAAACTGAATGAGCCAAAACAAAATATATCCGATGGGAATCAACAAACCGATGATCAGGAAAGTCCAGAAATAATTGGTTATGAAAGCTAAAGATATAATTGCCAGCGGACCGAAGCCGTACCACCATTGTTTGCGCAACAACATTCCAAGAGCCAGCTTAATGTATTTAGAGTGAGTGAGCTGGTATTTTTTCGTTTTAATGACCATGTGAACAAAATTTTAAGAACGCGAATTTAGGGAAATAAAAAACACGAGCTATCGTTTTTCAATTTTTAAACACTATCATAATTCTTATCTTCGTTCAAATGAGATTTTTTACAAAAAACATTTTCTTTTTTCTTTTGTTCGCTTTGGCTGCTTATCCTGTGTTTTCACAAATAGGAGGGCAGGCCACTTACCAGTTTTTAAATTTAGCCAATTCGCCACGTGCCGCGGCAACCGGAGGGTATTTCGTGCCGGTGATGGACAATGATGAAAGTCAGGTTTACGCCAATCCGTCTTTATTATCCAAACAAATGGACAACCGTTTGGTGTTGAATTATGTGAACTACATCAGTGACATCAATTATGGCTATACCGGATACATCAAGGATTTTGGGAATAAAGGCACTGTTAGTTTAGGAATCAACTATTTCAATTACGGTTCCTTTGTTCAGGCCGATGAAACAGCTAAAATATTGGGAACCTTCACGGCAAGTGAATCTGCTTTGAATGTTGGTTGGGGACATAAAATCGGAGAGAAATTTTCCATAGGATCTAACCTGAAATTAATTTATTCGCAGTTGTTTCAATACAGTTCTGTTGGGATGGCAATGGATTTTTCCGGAACGTATTACAATCCTGTAAAAGCTTTCGGAGCCTCTTTGGTACTGAGAAATATAGGAACTCAGTTTACTACTTATCAAGGAATCCACGAGCCCTTGCCTTTGGATATTCAGCTGGCTTTTTCAAAAAAACTGGCGCATGCTCCTTTCCGCTTTGTGGTGGTGGGACATAATTTACAAACCAAAAATATCTGGTTTCAAAATCTGGGAGATAAAACACAAAGTTCTACTTTGTTTGGTGCCGACTCCACTTCTACAACACCAACAAGCAACTGGGGAGAGGAAATAGCGAGACGCGTAACAGTGGGTGTTGAGTTTGTGCCTGTAGAAAGTTTTGCTTTACGTGCCGGATACAATTACCAACGTCAGCAGGAAATGAAATTGGGCGGAGATAATAAATTGGGTATGGTTGGATTTTCTCTCGGACTCCAGATCAAAATTAAAATGTTCACTTTTCAATATGCCTGGGCTACCTATAGCGCAGCAGGATCGGCCCATTTCATATCTGTTTCTGCAAAAACTTCCGACTTCAAAAAAGCGAAAAAAACGGAGGAGGCTAAATAAATTCGTTCGCTCTCTTATCCTTTATTAAGAAAATTGTAAATTCGCCGCATGCATAAAATCACCATTGCTATTGATGGATTTTCGTCTTGCGGTAAAAGCACCCTGGCTAAAGATATTGCTAATCGATTAGATTACATATATATAGATACAGGCGCAATGTACCGCGCAGTGACTTTGTATTGTTTGAAAAATAATCTCATTACCGAAGAAGGGAAAGAGGTATATAAGGTGGAAGAGTTTTTGGATGACATCACCATCAATTTTCAATGTGATCCCGAAACCAAAAAGTGTGAGGTGTACCTGAACGGTGAAATGGTGGAAAATGAAATCCGCGGTTTAACAGTAGCCAATAACGTTAGTGCCGTTGCAGCAATTAAAGAAGTAAGAGAGAAACTGGTTTCTCTTCAGCGCGAATTGGGAAAAGCGAAAGGGGTGGTGATGGATGGAAGAGACATTGGTACGGTAGTTTTCCCTGATGCCGAACTCAAATTATTTGTTACAGCCGATACGGAAGTGCGCGCCAAACGCCGTTACAACGAGCTTCGCGGAAAAGGCGATAAAGTAACGTTGGAAGAAATAAAACTCAATCTCGAAAAAAGAGATCACATTGATACACATCGCAAAGAGAGTCCGCTGATACAAGCCGATGATGCCATTATCATTGACACCACAACTTTAACCCGCCAGATTCAGGCCGACATTGCTTATGATTTAGTGATGGAGAAAGTAGAAGAGAAGGCTAAAAAGCATTGATATTTCTTTTTTCAAGATCTTTATTTTTCCCAAATCTCAATGACATTGATAATTCGTGAGCGCCTCCTGTTGCGTTAGTTAGTTTTGAAACAGTGCTTTCATAAATATAATTGAGGGTAAAATAATTAAAGCACAAACCAGCGCCGGCAATAACGGCATTGCTAGCAGAATAACCGGTATAGACTTTAAACCACTTATATCTTGTGGTTATTCCTGAAGTTAAGGAATGAAAATCCTTTTGTGTATTTATGATAACAGAAGGAGAAATCACCAGAATATTTCCCGGAATAATATTAAAATCGTGTGTGGCGTGAAGGGTGAGTCGCATCGGTAAACGAGAAACGCCACCCTCAGTAAAAGATTGATTGGGTTGGTTGATGTTACTTGTCACCACACCAATATTTCCTGAAGGATAAGTAAATAATACTCCTGAAGTGAAATTGAAATAATTGACCGTCGTGTTGACATTCCCCACAGATGTCGTATCTGTAAAGCCATATTTAGCATCTATCATGTCGCCAAAAGTAAGTTTGCTCCAGTCTACAGATTTTTGCTGGTAATTAAAGCTGCTGCCAATGGAGATTCCCAATTGATCAGACAAATTAAAAGATTTGGATAAATTCAATCCTATGTTGAAGGTGGATAAGGTTCCTTCTCCCGCCTGGTCTGAAGAAATTAAGAGTCCGATACCTGCATTGATTACATCTATCTTTTTTTGAATTCCAACAGCGCTGGTCACGAAAGTTCCGCTGATATCAGGCCATTGGTTTCTGTAATTTACATTTACTTTATATCCTTTTTGATAACCGGTTAAAGCCGGATTTAAATGCATTGAAGAGGAATAACCCATAGTGAACATAGGGTCCTGAGCTTTTAAGGAAGTGAGTCCTGCCGTAAGAAGCAAGGCAATAAGCAGTCTTTTCATGAATAGTGTTTAGTACTGTAAAGATGAAGTTTTTTCACAAACGCTGCCAGATCAATCGAAAATTTATTGAGTTTCCCCTTTCATTTTCTCTCTTTTTGTCCTATCTTTGCCCTCCCGAAAATCGGGGTGGTATTGAAAAGGTAATAGAAAATCGATACCCTAAAACTTTTAAAAACGCTGTCCGGCGGCTATTACACGAAGGACATACAAGTAGAATAACACAATGGCTAAAAAAGCTACACAAGAAGCTGAAGTGCTTGAGTCACGCGCAGCAAAATCATCTCCCAACGCATCACCATCATTAGAAGGTTTCGACTGGAAAGGTTTAGGTAAAGGTGAAGACATTTACACTAAAGAAGACCGTTCTAAAATGGAAACTGAGTATTCTGATACTGTTAATTCAGTTGCAGAAAACACTGTTGTTTTAGGAGAAGTTGTATTGAAAACTAAAAGAGAAGTTGTGATCAACATTGGGTACAAATCCGAAGGTATCATCTCTATCTCTGAATTCCGCTACAATCCTGAATTGAAAGCAGGTGACAAAGTGGATGTTTATGTTGAAAGCAAAGAAAACAAAGTTGGACAATTATCACTTTCTCACCACAAAGCTCGCGCTTTGACGGCTTGGAACAGAGTTAATTCAGCTTTGGAGAACGACGAAATCATCAAAGGTTATGTGAAATGCAGAACTAAAGGTGGTTTGATCGTGGATGTATTCGGTATCGAAGCATTCTTACCGGGTTCTCAAATTGATGTTAAGCCTATCCGTGATTACGATGTATATGTTGCTAAAACAATGGAATTCAAAGTGGTGAAAATCAACCACGAATTCAAAAACGTTGTTGTATCACACAAAGCATTGATCGAGGCTGAATTGGAACAACAGAAAAAAGAAATCATCAGCAAACTGGAGAAAGGACAAGTATTGGAAGGAACTGTTAAAAACATTACTTCTTATGGTGTGTTCATCGACTTAGGTGGTGTTGACGGTTTAATTCATATCACCGACTTATCATGGGGTAGAATCAATCACCCAGAAGAAATCGTTAAGTTGGATCAAAAACTGAACGTTGTAATTCTTGACTTCGATAACGACAAGAAAAGAATTGCTTTGGGCTTGAAACAATTGGCTGCTCATCCTTGGGATGCATTGAACACTGAATTAAAAGTGGGAGATAAAGTAAAAGGAAAAGTGGTTGTTTTGGCTGACTACGGTGCTTTCGTTGAAATCGCTGCAGGAGTTGAAGGTTTGATTCACGTTTCTGAAATGTCTTGGTCACAACATTTACGTTCAGCACAAGATTTCCTTAAAGTAGGAGATGTTGTTGAAGCGGAAGTATTGACTTTGAACAGAGAAGAAAGAAAAATGTCATTGGGTATCAAACAACTGAACGAAGATCCATGGCAAAAAGTGGAAACTAAGTTCCCTGTTGGGTCTAAACATTCTGCAACTATCAGAAACTTCACCAACTTCGGAATCTTCGTTGAAATGGAAGAAGGTATTGATGGTTTGATCCACATCTCTGACTTGTCATGGTCTAAAAAAATCAAACATCCATCTGAGTTCGCTAAACTAGGCGACAAAATCGATGTTGTTGTTTTAGAAATCGATAAAGAAAACAGAAAATTAAGCTTAGGTCACAAACAATTGGAAGAAAATCCATGGGATGTATTTGAAACACTTTTCAAAGTTGATTCAATTCACCAAGGAACTATCATTGATTTGCAAGACAAAGGCGCTATCGTTTCAATGACTTACGGAGTTGAAGCATTTGCACCTAAAGCTCAATTGGTGAAAGAAGATGGTTCAACAGCGAAAGCTGAAGAAGCGTTGGATTTCAAAGTAATTGAATTCAGCAAAGAAGCTAAGAAAATCGTTGTTTCTCATACACGTGTGTATAAAGAGGAAAGCGCTGAGGAAAAATCAGCGAAAAAATCTGAAGCACCTGCAGCTAAAGCGGCTAAACCTAAAAAAGCAGCTAAAGACGCGCCGGCAACTCAAGAGAAGTCTACATTGGGAGATCTTGATGTATTGTCTAACTTGAAAAATGCAATGGACAAAGCAGAGAAAAACAAATAGTTTTTTGAACGCATAAAATGAAAAAGCCTCGTCAGTTTGACGGGGCTTTTTTTTTTGGTAATTGAAATCCCTCTTGCCACAGCACAAAGCTTTCGCACTCTCCCTTTTCCAAAGGGAGAAGTTGGTTAGCGCCCATTCTCAAGTATGGATTAACAGGTTGCGGGCTTCTCCCTTTGAAAAAAGGGAGAGAGCGAGGGAATTAATGTGTGATGGCAAGAGGGATTTATCAATGACATACTCTTTTAAAATCTTAAAGAATCCATTTTATTTTATAATTTTGATCCCATGCAGCCAAAAGTCATCATCAACAGCAAAGCCTTCCAACTCATCTTAAAAAGGCTGTGTTATGAGTTGATAGAACAACATGGCGATTTCTCCGATACAGTGTTGATGGGCGTTCAGCCGAGAGGATCAGAGTTGGGAGAAAGAATTCAGCGCGAATTAAAATCCATTACAGGAATAAAAGTTCCCTTCGGGAAATTAGACATTACTTTTTTTAGAGACGATTTCCGTCGCACTGAAAAATTGCTTTTGGCCGATGCCACAGAAATTGATTTTGTGATAGAGAATAAAAAAGTGGTGTTGGTGGATGATGTGTTGTATACCGGACGAACCATTAGAGCAGCAATGGATGCGATGCTGGTTTATGGTCGCCCTTCAGCTGTGGAACTGCTGGTTTTTGTCGACCGTCGTTTCAGCAGAGATTTACCGATACAAGCCACTTATGTTGGTAAACGTGTGGATTCCATTGCCTCTCAGCGTGTATCCGTAGAATGGGACAAAATTGAAGGAGAAGATAAAGTATTGATGTTTTCAACAGATAAAGAAAAGTGATGGATCAAATAAGTGTACAGCACCTTCTTGGGATTAAAGATTTAAACAAAAAGGACATTGATTTAATCTTTAGTGCAGCCGATAATTTCAAAGAAGTTATCAATCGCCCCATTAAAAAAGTTCCTTCTCTACGCGACATTACAGTAGCCAATCTCTTCTTTGAAAACTCAACCCGAACAAAGCTTTCCTTTGAGCTGGCTCAAAAAAGACTGTCGGCCGACATCATCAATTTCTCTTCAGGATCTTCTTCCGTAAAAAAAGGGGAAACGCTGATTGACACGGTAAACAACATACTGGCCATGAAAGTGGATATGGTGGTAATGCGCCATCCCAACGCCGGAGCAGCCAAGTTTTTATCGGAAAATGTAAACGCAGTGATCGTAAACGCAGGTGACGGGGCACATGAGCACCCTACGCAGGCCTTGCTGGATGCCTTTTCCATCAGAGAGAAATTAGGAGAAGTAAAAGGAAAAAAGGTTGTAATTATAGGAGATATTCTCCACTCAAGGGTCGCACTTTCCAATATCTTTTGCCTCAAAAAATTAGGTGCGGAAGTGATGGTTTGCGGACCGGCAACTTTGATTCCTAAATTCATTGGTGAGCTGGGCGTTAAGGTGGAGCATGATTTAATGAAAGCTCTTCAGTGGTGTGATGTGGCGAATATGCTGCGCATTCAGTTTGAAAGACAGGATACTAAGTTTTTTCCTTCTGTGCGAGAGTACATCATGATGTATGGTTTGAACAAAGAAAAACTGGATCAGCTCAAGAAAAACATTGTGATTATGCATCCCGGACCAATTAACCGCGGAGTAGAGCTCTCGTCGGACGTTGCCGACTCAGAGCATTCTATCATTCTTGAACAGGTTGAAAATGGCGTTGCTGTAAGGATGGCGGTAATGTACTTGCTGGCAAGCAAATTAAAAAGATAGGAACGTTTACGATTGCATTTTTAAAAATTGCAGAAATCTCTTATATTTGTTCAAGCACTTAAACTAATCAATATGAATTTCACTGTTGACAAACAAGAAAAATACACGGCAATCAAGTTACACGTTGAAAAACTGGATACTACCATTGCACCTTCTTTGAAGTCGGAATTGGTTATGCTGAATGCCAATGGCACTAAAAATATCATTATCAATTTGTCGGAAACGAGATACTGTGATTCATCAGGTTTAAGCGCCATTTTAGTTGCTAACCGATTGTGTAAAAATGTAGGAGGAACCTTTGTGTTAACAGGTTTACAGGATTCAGTTAAAAAATTGGTTTCTATTTCTCAACTCGATACTATTTTAAATATCACTCCTAGTTTTCCTGAAGCAGTTGATTTTTTGTTCATGAATGAGGTTGAAAAAGGACTTTAATTTTTAAATCCCAGCGCTATGATTAAAAAACTACTCGTACTCACTCTTGTAATTTTAGTCAGAACTTCTTTCGCTCAGTGTTCTCCTGATCAAAATATAACAAGTCCCGGATTTTATCCTGCATCAATGCCTGATGCTGTTGTCGGACAAAGCTATTCTCAGGTACTTCAATTTAAATTGGCTACAGATACTACTTACATGACATTGAGCGGAACCATTCAAACAGTGGTGTTGTCCAATATCACAGGCTTACCATCCGGAATCACTTATTCCTGCAATAAATATCCAAATGCATGTTCTTACAATGGAGGAGATATAGGTTGTGTTTCTCTTTCGGGAATACCTAGCGCAGCAGGAAATAATAGTTTGATTTTAAAGCTGAACCTTACTGTGCTGATGAATGGGAATCCAAATCCGGTGCCTTTATCTGTTGATGCGCCGGTGACTTTAAAAGTTATTGCAAGCAATGGTTTATCGGTAACGAAAGCTCCGTTTTTCGCTTTAAGTCAAAGAGAAGAGGATCTGGTACTTTTAAATCCTGCCAACGGAAAATTGACTATCGCTATTTTTGATATGCTGGGGCGCGAAGTTAAAAGCGCAAATTTCCAGTCGGTTAAAGGCGAAGCTACTTACATGAATATTTCCGGTTTGGAAAAAGGAATATATTTCGTGAATCTTCAGTTGAATGGTAAACAGGAAACTATCAAAATTTCTAAAGGCTTTTACTAGTTGATTTCTATTCTTATTCTTGGATCAGGTTCTGCAACACCAAGAGTTGACAGAAATCCTTCAGGGGTATTAGTAAACAGCTCTAACTCTTATTTTTTAGTGGATTGCGGAGAGGGAACTCAACTGCAATTGCGTAAATACAAACAATCTCTTCAGCGCATCAATCAGATTTTTATCACTCATTTACATGCCGATCACTTTTTAGGTTTGTTTGGATTGATTTCTACTCAGGGTTTATTGGGGAGAGAAAAGCCTTTACAGATTTTTGCACCAAAAGGCATGGAGGAAATCATTAAAGTACAGATGAAAATGACTAAGTCCTGGCTGAGTTATCCTTTGAGTTTTCATGAGGTGGATTGCTCCCAAAGTGGACTCATCTGGGAAGATAAAGAGATGGAAGTTCACAATGTTCCGCTGGATCATAAAATTGATTGTTCGGGTTATGTGTTCAAACAAAAAAAGAAACCGCGAAATATTCTTCCTTCAAAAATTGAGTTTTACAATATTCCCGTTTATGCCCGGAAGGACATTAAACTGGGAGCCGATTTTGTGGATGAAACAGGTAAAGTCATTCCTAATGAGGAGCTGACCGTTGATTCCGAAAAGGCTTTAAGTTTTGCTTGTTTATCAGATACAAAAGTGTTGAAAGAAGCGCCGCCAATTTTACACGGCGTTGATTTGTTGTACCATGAAGCTACTTTTTTAAGGGATATGTCGGACAGGGCAGAAGTCACCCATCATTCCACAGCTGAGCAAGCAGCCGATTTTGCTGCAAAATGTGCTGCTAAAAAATTAATTCTCTCCCATTTTTCATCGCGCTATGACGAACTTCATGAATTTATTTCAGAAGCTAAACCTATCTTCGCCAATGTTCATGTTGCTGAAGATGGCAAATGGTTTTCTACAGAATGAATTGTTTGTTATTTAGAATCTTTCTAAATTCGTTTTCTGCTTGAAAAACAAAATTACCATAGCGCTGGCTTTCGATGAGTTTCTTTTGGAAGCCGGATTGCACTTTGTGTTGGATAAAAAAAGTGATTTTGAAATTCATTCTTCATTGCATTCCCAGGAAGAAGTTTCTGCTTTATTTCAAAGTAAAAATCCACCTTCAATTTTATTAATTGATATTTTTTCATCGCGTTTTGATGTAGATAAAATATTGGCCTACTCAGCATTTTCTAAAAAAATGAAAATTATTCCGGTGACGGATATCCGCTCCAAACATGATTATCTGAAATTACTGAAATCGGGAATCAACAGCTATTTGCTCAAGGTTTGTGATGAAAGTGAAATTACAGAATGCATAAAAAAAACAGTGAGCGGTAAAAACTTTGTGTGTGCTCAGGTGGTAGATGTGTTAACCGATAAAGCCGTTTTAAAAGAAGGTGAAGCTCCGTACAAAAAAACATGTGAGGGTTTGAATATTTCCGATCGTGAAATTGAAATTATTAAGCTGATTGCCGAAGGGCGCATCAATAAAGAAATTGCCGATACTTTGTTTTTAAGTAATCATACCATCAATACGCATCGCAAAAATATCATGCAGAAATTGGGCATCAACAATACCGCTGGGATTGTATTGTTTGCAGTGAAGGAGCAGATTGTGAGCGCTAATGATTTCCTTTTTTCCTCGAAGGAGTAAAATTTTCCCGCAGATTTCACAGATTTACACAGATAGCAGCCGTGTAAATCTGTGAAATCTGTGGGGAAATTTAATCCAGCAAATCCGGTCTTCTTTCCATTGTGATTTTCTCCGCCATTTCCATTCTCCATTTTTCAATGTTTTCTGCGTGTCCCGACAATAAAACATCAGGGACTTTCAATCCTTTAAATTCAGGCGGACGGGTATAAACCGGAGGAGATAGTAAGTTATCCTGGAAAGAATCGGTGAGGGCTGATGTTTCATCGGATATTGCTCCTGGAATCAAGCGAATGATGGAATCCGCCAAAACTGCTGCTGCGAGTTCACCGCCGGAAAGCACATAATCTCCAATAGAAATTTCTTTGGTAACATATAAATCGCGAATTCTTTGATCGATGCCTTTGTAATGACCGCAGATCATCATGAGGTTTGTGGCTAATGACAAACGATTGGCAGTTTTCTGTTCGTAGCGTTCACCGTCAGGGGTGAGGTAAATGATTTCGTCGTATTTTCTTTCGCTCTGTAGTTTTTCAATTGCATCAGAAATAGGTTGACAGGTCATTACCATTCCCGCGCCACCTCCGTATTGATAGTCGTCAACGCTCTTTTGCTTGCTGGTGGAGAAAGTTCGGATATCGTGGAGGTGAATCTCCACCACTTTGTTTTCAATGGCTTTTTTTAAAATAGAGTGTTGAAAAGGACTTTCTAACAGGTTGGGCAATATGGTTAATATGTCGATGCGCATAACTCTTTTAATCGGAAGCTAAATGTCCTATATTTGACCAAAATTAGTGTTTATGTCTGACATCAGGAACAACTGGACGAAAGAGGAAGTCCTTGAAATATTCAACAAACCCTTATTGGAGCTGGTTTTTGAAGCTGCTTCGGTACACAGAAAATACCACAATCCGCGTGAAGTTCAGGTTTCTTCACTTATATCAATAAAAACAGGCGGATGCTCGGAAGACTGTGGATATTGCCCGCAATCGGCGAAATACCACACCGATGTTAAAGTACATAAATTGATGGAAGTGGAAGAAGTCCTCGGTCAGGCTAAAAATGCTCAGGCTGGCGGAGCTTCAAGAATGTGCTTGGGTGCGGCGTGGAGAGAGGTGAGAGACAATAGTGATTTCGATAGAGTATTGGAAATGGTGCGTGGCATCAACGAAATGAATATGGAGGTTTGCTGTACTTTGGGTATGGTGACCGAAGAGCAGGCCCGTCGTTTGGCCGATGCAGGTTTATATGCCTACAACCATAATGTTGATACATCAGAAGAACATTACGGAGATATTATTTCTACCAGAACTTATAAAGACAGATTGGATACACATCAGCACGTGCGCAAAGCAGGTGTGACCTTGTGTTCGGGCGGAATCATCGGTTTGGGAGAAACCGAACAGGACAGAATAGGAATGATACTGACTTTGGCCAATCAGGAAAAACATCCTGAATCAGTGCCCATCAACGCTTTGGTGCCGGTAGCAGGAACGCCGCTGGAAAATCAGGAAAGAGTTTCTATCTGGGAAATGGTAAGAATGATAGCCACTGCAAGAATCGTAATGCCTAAGAGCGTTGTTCGTTTATCTGCCGGAAGATTAGAAATGTCGAAAGAAGGTCAGGCTTTGTGTTTTATGGCTGGAGCGGGATCAGTTTTCGCGGGAGATAAATTGTTAACCACTCCGAATCCTGCGCAAAACGAAGACAGAGAATTGTTTAAAATTTTAGGATTAACACCTACCGAGCCTTTCATGAAAGGAGAAAAACCTGAAGTGAAAATGAGCTATAAAGAAAGCACGAAGAAAAAAGAACTGGTAGAAAAAGTGCAGGCCTGGAAAGAGGAAATGGCAGCTGCTAAAAAGTAGTTGATGCAATCTTTGGAGAAAAAATTACAAGAGGATTTACTTCAAAGGAAGTCGGAGGGTTTGTTGAGAACCCTTCCCCACAATAAAGAAGCCGTTGATTTTTGTTCCAACGATTATTTGGGATGGGCGAGAGAGGAAGAACTCAAAAAATCAATTCTCAATACATTTCAGGAAAAGTCATTTCATGTCGGAGCAACAGGCTCACGGCTGATTTCAGGAAATTCTGTTTTTGCGGAAGAGCTGGAAAAAACAATTGCCGCTTATCATCATTCGGAAGCGGCCCTCCTTTTTAATTCGGGTTACGATGCCAATGTTGGCTTTTTTTCTGCGGTGCCCAAGCGCGGAGATACGGTGTTGTATGATGAGCTGATTCACGCTTCCATCAGAGATGGAATAAGGTTGGGATGGGCAAAATCACTTTCGTTTAAGCACAATGATATTGCTGATTTGGAAAGCAAAATCGCCAAAGCGGAAGGAAATATTTTTGTGGCGGTAGAGTCGGTTTATTCCATGGATGGTGACGCTGCGCCGCTTACAGCACTTTCAAAAATTGAAGGAATTTATTTAATCGTTGATGAAGCACATTCGGCTGGAGTTTTTGCTACGCATGGTGAAGGTAAAGTAGTGGAGGAAGGAATAGAAAAAAATGTTTTTGCGCGACTCGTTACTTACGGAAAAGCTTTTGGTGCACATGGTGCAGCAGTTTTAGGCTCGGCAGTTTTAAAAGAATACCTCATCAATTATTCAAGATCTTTCATTTATACCACTTTTTGTTCCGACTTTAACTTAGTGGCCATTGATGCGGTTTATAAAAGAAAAGAAGAAATGGCGGTGCGCATTAAAAAAGTGCAGGAGCTGAAAAAATATTTTTTACAGCAAATAGAAGCGAGTGGAATAAAACAAAAATTCATCTCTAGCGACAGTCTGATTCAAAGTTTTTTGGTGGGCAACAATTCTAAATGCAAACACTTAGAGCTTTTGATGAGAGATAAGGGGTTTTCCGTAAAAGCGATTTTGAATCCTACTGTGCCTGCAGGCACCGAAAGGCTGCGTATTTCCTTGCATTATCACAACACTCCCGATGAGGTGAATCTCTTGTGTGAAATTCTCGCAGGGTTTTGAAATAATTAGTTGATTTTTACTATTTTAGAAATCGAATTCAGTTTATAGGGGCCAAAATGAGAGGGAGATGTAACAATTCGATATTGTTGATTGTTTTAAGTTTAACAAGGGGATTTTAAACACTACTAACCAGTACTATGAAAAAGATAATTTTTCTATTCTTTACATTTCTATCAACTTCTCTTCATTTATTTTCTCAGGTTCAAACTTGTCCGCTTTCCAATAATGAATACCAATGGCCAACGCATACCAACTGGTATTTTGGAAAAGGTAAAAAAATGGACTTTGGTGCCACAGGAAGCGCAGCTTCTACAGTTGGTACGCTTACAGGAGGAGCATTCTGGTTTCCTTCTTATGAAGCGGTATCTTCGGTGAGCGACGAAAGCGGGAATTTAATTTTCTTTACCAATGGAGTTAGTTTATGGGATGCAGGCGGAAATGCTGTTGCCATTCCGGGCGGACGATTAAAAACGGGTGCTGAAATTACTACAGGTGATGCAGGTAGCGCCGTGCAAGGGGTTTTTGTTGTGAAACACCCTTTGGATCAAAACAACTATTACATCTTTTGTACTGATGATGCTATTTATGGACAAAATGGTACTACCAACGGTTTTAACTATTTTGTATATAATAAAACAAGTGCTACAGTTACCGGTCCAACACGATTGGGGAATTACCGAACGACCGAACAGGTAGCGGCAACCTGGCATTCCAATGGAATTGATATCTGGATAGTCACCCATGAAGCGCTTCCTCTTGGACAGGAAAAACCTTCTTTCACTCAAAAATACAATGCTTATCTCTTGTCTTGTTCAGGCGTGAATTCCACGCCGGTTACTTCTACTTTAGGATTTAAGGTGACTGTAGGAAGAGATTGGCAAAATAACGTGGATAGAAGTAATGAAAGATCTTCTTTGCAATTTTCATGGGACAGCAAAAAAGCTGCAGCAACGCATCACAGGGCCAATGGTGATATCAGTGGTTTTAATGAAACGGTATCTTTAATGGATTTTAATAATGGAACGGGTGTTTTGTCTAATTCGGTACCGGTAAGTATTAATGATTCTGATCATGGTAATCCCTATGATTGTGAATTTTCTCCGAATAGCAGCAGGATATATGTCACTTATCAATCGAGTCCGTGGGCTCCAACCCAGGATGGTAAAATTGGTTATTACAATGTAGCTGCGCCAAATGCGTATACCAACCTTGCCAACTTAGGTATTGCGGTGGATGGAGCTTCCCTTAAAATGGGTGGCGACGGTAAAATGTATATGGCTTCGTTTAACTCGAGTCCGTGGGGATACAGGGATAACTTAGGTGTTGTCAGTACGCCTGATGGTGCTGCAACTTTTAATGTTGCCGGGAAAGCGGTTGGTGCCGGCTTAGTAGGCTACGGTTTGCCGAATATGTTTGTTCCTCCGCGCGATTATTTAAAGGTGAGAGATACTACGGTAAAGAAATGCCATACTTTAAATATGGCTGTGACCTGGAAATGTAAGGCCACCAATGCCGAAGACATTACGGTGAGTCATTGGAGTACTGTAAATCCTGCGCATGCAGCCTATATCACAGATACAAAAACGGGAGCCATTAGTGTCAATACTCCTGTAGGCACAACAATGAAAGTGATTTATACCATTTGCTCTATTTCTGATACGGCAGATGTTACTATTATTTCCTGTGCCTGTCCGCTCGATGTAAAAAATGAAGCGCCGAAAATTTGTATCGGCAATAAAATTAAAATGGATACTACGGTGTTGGCCGGACCGGGAATCTGGTCGATAGATTCAGTTCCAACATCAGTAGGTACCAATCCTACTTTAGTGATCTCAGCAGGAGATACGGTGTTTACAACGGTAACAGGAAATAAAATCGGAACTTATAAATTGCTTTTCAAAGATGCAGGAGATCCTACCTGCAGAGATTCTATTTATGTAACGGTGAATCCTTTGCCAACGCCAAATATTACTCCTTTCGGACCCTTGTGCAGTGATTCGGTATTAACCACCATGACTTTAACGTCGGCCATAATTGGAGGAACAGGTCAGTGGTATATCAACAATGTCAATTTAGGGGCTTCAGATAAATTTGATCCCAGCTCACCGGCTTTTTCGGGAGCTGCTGTTACCAGAACCGACACCGTTAAATACACGCACACCGATGCTAATGGTTGTGTTGCTACAGATAAAGAACCGGTGGTAGTGAACAAAAGAAAAGATGCTACGATTACCGCAGCCGGACCATATTGCATGAATGATCCTAAAGTTCAGATGAATATTCCTTCTTCCAGCACCAGTGGCGGTGTATGGAGTGGAGATGTGGGAACCAATTATGTTAATGCAACCGGACTTTTTGATCCTTCCAAAGCAACACCGTCGGGAATTAAAAAAGTGTATTATACTTTAGGTGGTTTGTGTGGAGATAAAAAATCAATAGATATTGTCATCAACGATACCAATAATGCAAGGTTGACGATTACCGATTCCACTGTTTGTAAAACCGATCCTGCAGTAAATCTGCACGCTTTTGAGAAACAAGTATCAGGTACCTGGAAAATTACTGCCGCACCTGTTGGAGCAGCCGGAACTATTGGTACTCTGGCTTCTGCTTCTTTCGATCCGACTAACGCAAGTTATCTGGTGGGAGATTATACTTTGGAATATTCCTTTGCTGCTCCTTGTCCGGATAAACATACTATGATCATTCATGTGGTGACTCAGTTTAATGCAAGTATTTCTATTCTTCCTTCACAGGCAACGGTTTGTCAGAATGCAGCGCCATTTGCCATTACTAAAGTCTCTAACGGAGGAAAGTTTTTTGCAACCTGTGGGGCTTGTGTCAATCAAACTACCGGAGTTTTTAATCCTTCTTTAGGCCGAATGATAAAACCGGATACCATTAGTTACGGATTACAAAGCAATTGCGGAGATACGGCTTCAGTGTATATTCAGGTGTTGCCTGTTTTCACGTCGGTGATCACTCAGGATAAATCGCTTTGTCCTAATCAAACTTACACACCAACCAATGGATGGCTTCCTGTTGATCCTGCAACATTAGGATATGTAGTTCCGGGGACATGGAAATTTGTGGGAGCGGGAGCGGGTTTGAATGCTGCTACAGGAAAATTTGATGCATCACAAAATGCTGCGGGTCCATACAAAATAACTTATGATGTGAGCACTTACGCATGTTATGTTCCCGATACAATTACGATAACTGTTGTTACTCCTCCAACGGCAACCATTACAGGCGACTCAACTGTTTGTGAAAACATAGCCGGTGTTCAGCTTTCGGCGGCAGGATCTGCAGGTGTGTGGTGGGATAAGAACGGAGCAGTGAATTCAAGTGGTTTCTTTTCTGCATCAGGCATGCCGGTTGGAAAAGATACTATTGAATACCGCATGGATAACGGAACATGTAAAGACACAGCGAATTATTTTGTAAGAGTTAAAAAAGTACCTAAAACTGATTTTGTGGGAGATCATTTAATCGGGTGTATCGTTCATTCGGTTACTCTTACGGATATATCAGATTCAGTTCCTGTAATTACTTTATGGACATTTTTCTCCGGAATTAATCAAGGGCAAATTGGTACTGCAACTTATCTCTACAATGTTCCGGGAAAGTATCAAATCACCTTAACCAATACTTATGCAAACGGATGTATTTCTATTGAGCAAAAGAAGGATTATATTACTGCTTTGGCATGGCCGAAAGCTGATTTTACAACAACTCCCGATTTAATGAATGCATCTAATCCACAAGCTACATTCTACGATGCGTCATCAGGGGCCGTGGTTGATTGGTCGTGGGATTTTTCAGCAAAAGGAACACCTCTAACTTCTACGTTGTCCGAACAGGCTGTGACTTTTAATTCAACTACAGATGATACGATCCCTGTGAAATTACTGGTGAGCAATGGTTATTGTAAAGACTCTATTGTTAAAAATGTATTTGTAAGAGCCAATACAACCATTTTTGTTCCTAATGCCTTTACGCCCAACAACGACGGAGATAATGATGAATTTATTCCTATGGGAATTAATTTAAATGATCCGGGTTATGAGTTCATGGTATTTGACCGCTGGGGTGAAGTTATTTTTAAAACTAACAATGCAACGGAAGGATGGAAAGGCAAACGAAATAACAATATGCGGGATGCGCAGGAAGATGTATATATATGGCGCGTTACCTATGTTGATCATTTCTCAGGTATCAAGCAAAAGCCTATTGTAGGCCATGTTGCTCTGATAAGATAAAAGAAAACAGAAGCTAAAGCTCAAAGCCAAAAGGGAAACACTCTTTTGGCTTTTGAGTTTATCAACCAACATTTATTTTTTACGCTGCTATTCTGGAGAGTACCAACTCAGCAAAATTGTTTGCATTATTGGCAAGTACTGTTTCATTGAATTCAATGAATTCGGTGTGTGTAATGTCCATAAATCTTAAATATTTATTGAACAACAATGCCAGCGGGCATTTTCCGATTTCAGTTTCGCTTCTGCATTCAACCAGCATTTTAACCAGTTGAACCTGAGCGCAAGAGTTTTTGCATTCTACGGAATTAGCAGTTATTTTCACCGCTTCGTCGTTTAATCTGAATTGAATAATTGTTTTCATAAGTGTCAAAGTTTATATAACAATGATACCGTAGCAAACCGTAAGGTATTTACGGTGTGATTTTTTTTCAAAAAAAAAAATCTCCTTCGTGGTGCGAAGGAGATTAGGGGTGTAGTAGTAGTGAATATTATTTGCTGATGACTTCTGCGTGAATTACTTCGTTGAGGTCTAATTGATAAATGGCGTACAAGGCGCTTTGCAAGCGGTTTTTCAATCTTTGGTAATCACCCGAACTGCTGAAATAGTATCTGAAATTATTTTCAGGCAGGTTTTCCTCCCACATGATTCCGTAAACTTCTTTTCCTGATTTCATTTTGATGCGACAGTGTTGTCTTTCAAAGTTTTTAAATATTGATCTCTCCATAAAAAGAATTTTAGTGCCTCTAGTTCTTCTACGGGAATCCCCGTAAAGAAGTTGGCCTTATTTTTCAACAGCTGTTAAAAAATAAGGCCAGGTCTTTTTGAATCTTTAATTAAGAAGCTCGATAATCCTCTACAGGAAGTCGTTTGCTAGATTTGCCAGCTCAGATCTTTCACCTCTTTCCAGTGCAATGTGGGCATATAAAGGGTGTCCTTTTACTTTATCTATTAAATAGGATAAACCATTACTTAAATGATCCAGGTAAGGAGTATCAATTTGATAAACGTCGCCGGTAAAAACAATTTTGGTGTTTTCTCCGGCTCTGCTGATAATGGTTTTTACCTCATGTGGGGTAAGATTTTGCGCTTCGTCGATGATGAAGAAAATATTAGATAAACTTCTTCCGCGAATATAGGCGAGAGGAGTAACCACCATTTTTTCGTTGGCTACCATTTCTTCAATGGCTTTGTATTCTTTGTCTTGTTGGTTGAACTGACTTTTGATCAGTTTCAGATTGTCCCACAGCGGTTCCATGTAAGGATTCAATTTCGATTTGATATCTCCCGGTAAATAACCAATGTCTTTGTTGCTCAAAGGAACAATAGGTCGGGCTAAATATATCTGATGAAAATCTCTTCTTTGTTGTAAAGCACCCGCTAAGGAAAGTAAAGTTTTTCCTGTCCCTGCCGCTCCCTGAATGGTAACTAGTTTTATTTTAGGATTTAAAATAGCATGCAAAGCAAAGGCTTGTTCGGAGTTTCTCGGACCGATACCATAGGCCGACATTTTTTCTACTCTTTCAAAAGTTTTTTCTGCGCAGCTATAATAAGAGAGAACCGATTTTTTTCCGTTTTTAAGAATATAAAAATGATTGTTTTGTTTGGTAGGAGGAATAACACCTTCTGCAGAAACAATTTTCTCTTCATATAATTTATCAATGATGGCCGAATCAACACCTTCAATGAAAGCTCTTCCGGTAGGCGTGGAGCCTTCTTCCAAAACTTCATTCGTCATTTTTCCGGTTTCGTAATCCTCAGCAACCATGTCGAGAGATTTCGCTTTGATGCGGAGATTGATATCCTTGGTAACAAAAATCACTTTTCGTTTCGGGAATTTTTCAATGAGATATAGAGCAGCATTTAAAATTTTATGATCGGCTTTATCTCTTCCGAAAATTTCTTCGGCATCCAATTTTGTAGGATGCGACATTACGATAGAAAAAAGTCCTTTGTCGCGTTCTCCGATCGGAATCCATTTTTTCAAAGAAGAAGATCCTGATGCAGCATCAACAAATCTTGTGAATTCACGTGCAGCAAAATTTTTGCTGTCGTTGCCTTTTTTGAAATTATCGAGTTCCTCCAAAACGGTTATCGGAATTGCAACGTCGTTGTCTCCAAAGTTTTTAATTGCATCATGATCGTAAATGATTACTGATGTGTCTAGAACGAAAATTTTTCTGCTTTTTCCCACGTAGTTTAATTTTATGTTAATCTACGTCTTTGTACCGCAATTTGTATTTTTTGTTTTGAAGAGATTTCAACAAAACATTCTTGAAATATATTTCGATAATTTTCTATTACTCAAAATGCGATTGTATTTTTATCTTGCTGAGCTTTCTGTAAATTTTTTATATGAAAAAAAACACCTCCTTATTTATAGGAATAATTTTATTTGTTTCCTTGTTGTGTTCCTGCGCGGCCACTTCTTCGGTTATGGTGAAGGTGATAAAACCTGCGGATATCAGTGTTTCGGGGCAGATAAAGAAACTCGGAATTGTAGATAGAAGTCATCCCGATAAATCTTCAAAAACATTAAATGTTATTGAAGGAATATTTTCGGGAGAAAATATGTATCAGGATAAAGTCACTGCCAATGAAGCCATGGCGGGAGTAATTACAGAGCTGGCAAAAACCGAAAGATTTACCATTTATCAGATTCAGGGAGTGAACTTAACCAACAGCAGTTCCAACTCTTTTTCCGAACCTTTGAATTGGGAGGTGGTGAAAGAACTTTGCGCTAAAAATAATTTGGATGCACTGGTGGTTCTCGAAATTTTTGATACCAATAAAAACATAAGCTGGAGTACCGAAAATCAAAGCATAGTTAAAAACGGAATTACTCAAAATCAAATCATGCACGTTGCTAACATGAGAACGGAAGTAGTTACCGGATGGAGAATTTATGATCCGATTAATCAGATTGTTTTGGATCAGTGGAGGATAAGCGACAGTAAATTTTCGTCGGCCAAAGGCATTTCAACTTTTGATGCCGAAAGTGCTTTGCCTCAATATTCAAATGTTGTTAGTGAGCTGGCAAGAAATAACGGACAAAAATATGCTTTGCGCATTGCGCCTGTTGCCATGATGGTGAACCGGTATTTTTATACCGGAGGTGATCCGCGTTTGCAGGATGCACAAGCGCTCATTAATGCGCAAAATTATAAGGAAGCAGTAAAAGTATGGGAAGATGTTTTTCGTACGGCGGAAAAACCTAAAATTCAAGGCAGAGCGGCGCACAATATAGCTGTTGCTTATGAAATAGATGATCAGTTGGACAAAGCGATTGAATGGGCGCAAAAGGCAATCGGACTCGGAAGCGTGGTTTCAAAAAACTATGTGCAAATGCTTCAGCAAAGAAAAATTGATGATGCAAAAGCAAAGGAGCAGTTGGAAAGTGTGGAGGAAGAAAAGTAATTTCAATTCCGTTTAAATTCGGTTTTCTTCAATTTAATTTCTTCGTCTTCCTTTGGATCGTAAGGTTGTGATTTAATTATTTTTGAATTGCGCACATCAATATTTCTGCTGAGATACCAGGAGTTTTTTTTGTAGTAGTAGGCGTCGTAACTGAAGTCGGGAGCGTAAAACATAAACATATTCGTGTACATCGGATCACTTGGCGCCAGATGATCAAAAACAATCATTTTCATTTCTTTGTTGTAATGCAGCGACATGGCGGCTTTTGCGGCATATTCAAAAATAATTCTTTGTTTTTCTTTTCCTGTGTTTACTTCTTTGCGCGGTGTGCGAATAGGTTTATTACTTTTCTTTACAACGATTATTTCTTCTTCTTTTTCTTTTAAGATTTTATTTCCGAAGGTTATTTTTCCTTCGTGGTTAAACGTGATGGGTTCAATCATTCTTTTTTTCGACATCCAATTATTGCCGTCCCAACCCAAAAGAATGTAACAGGTGTCGCTTTTCTTTTTTACCGGAACTATTTCATAATACACTGCGCCATACCAGGTGGAATCGCTGTAATTTGAAAACGCATCGAAAGTAGTGCTGTTGTCTTTTAATTCCCTGAGCACGATTTTTTTATTTTTATTATCGTGGTATTGAGTAAAACCATAGTAATGATAAACCCCGTCGGAAGTGGTAAAAGCCCAGGTAAATATTTTAAATTTTTTATCGGGAGCAGAGATAACGGAAATACTGCTTAATTTTTTAAAATCGTATTTGAAGGATGAAGGCTGAGCTAAAGTTTTGTGCAAAGTGCTTTTAAAAATTTCATTCAGCGCTAATTTCTGACCGTCGTCAATTTGCGGACCTTCCATTCCCTCAAACAATACAAGCAAGGTGTCTTCCATTGCTTTCATGTTCAGCTGAGCATTAACGGCCAGTGAAAACAATAAAAGTGCTATGACGGCGTGAAATTTCAAAAAGGAAAATTTAGTTGTTTACAAGTATAAAGCAAAAACCCCGTCCGTATTGCGGAGCGGGGTTTATTTTTATTAACAGCGAAGTTCTAAAGATGTAAGAAATCTTTTTTCGCTAAAAGTAATTCTTCAGATTCTCTGTGCGCAGGATCATCCACGCAGCAGTCTACCGGACAAACTGATGCACATTGCGGTTCATCATGAAAACCTTTACACTCTGTACATTTGTCAGATACGATATAGTAAACATCAGTACCTACAGGTTCGTTGGTAGCATCCGATTCGTAAGTGTTTCCTGTCGGCGTAGTTACTTTACCTTTTATAGAGGTTCCGTCAGATAATCTCCATTCTACTCCGCCTTCATAGATGGCGTTATTAGGACATTCCGGTTCGCAGGCACCGCAGTTAATGCATTCTTCTGTGATTATTATAGCCATGAGTCAATTATTATTGTGTTAATTTAGAGGCGAAAATACAAATAGTTTTATAATAAATGAATTTAGATAACAGAATATCTGCATTAACAAAATTGGGAGACGCCCTTGAAAAAGTGATCGCCAAGGAGAAAGGACAAGAGCTGGATTTAACAGAAGCAGAGGAAAAGTTTTTGGCAATGGTGCATTTGGCCAGGAGCTACAACGGCTGGTTTTCTGTGGCCAGTGTGATGAATGCCTGTGAAGGTGTTCGGTCCTTTTTAACAGCCGAAAGTTTAGCGGACTGGCTCGCTCCTTATAAAGAGGAGCTGCTCCTGTTAAAAAACAAAAAAAATGTTTTGATCGTCATGGCGGGGAACATTCCTATGGTGGGTTTTCATGATTTGTTGTGTGTATTGCTGTGCGGACATAAAGCGACCATCAAATTTTCTTCCGACGATCATAAATTAATTCCGGCTTTACTGGACATTTTAAATAGTGTTGAACCCCGCTTCCAACAAGAGGTTGAATTTGTGGAAAGACCAACCAAAGGCTTCAATGTGGTGATCGCTACCGGTAGCGACAATACTTCCCGTTATTTCGAATATTATTTCGGCAAACATCCCAATATCATTCGCAAAAACCGCATTTCTGTGGCGGTGCTCAATGGCAAGGAATCCCTGGCTGAATTAACCTTACTGGCTAAAGATGTTTTTCAGTATTACGGCTTGGGTTGCCGCAATGTGTCCAAGATTTTTGTTCCTAAAAACTATTCTTTCAATTTGTTGATGGAGGCCTTTAAAACCTATCTTCCTTATCTGGATAACAATAAATACCAAAACAATCTCGAGTACCAAAAGGCGGTGATGCTGCTCAATAAAGATCCTTTTATTGATGGCGGATTTTTGTTTTTAAAAGAAGCCGAAACCCCTTTTACAGCGGTATCGTTATTGAATTACGAGCATTATGAAGATCCGTCCGAATTAAAACCTTTCTTTGAAAAATACAAAGACAAAATACAATGTGTGATAGGTGCTTACGAAAATGGATTGCCCTTCGGAACCGCCCAATCTCCGGTCTTATGCGATTATGCCGACGGAATAGATACAATGAAATTTTTATTGAGCTTAAATTAAAATTATGATATCAATCGGAAAGTACAATACCATGAAAGTGGTGAAGCTGGTAGACTTCGGTGTTTATCTGGATGGAGATGACCGTGGTGAAATCCTGATGCCTAAGAGATATGTACCAAAAGGCACAAAACCGGGCGATGAGGTGACTGCCTTTGTATACATGGATTCCAACGACAGAATTATTGCAACTACTGAAAAGCCACGCGGACAAGTGGGCGAATTCGCTTGTTTGAAAGCTGTTGCGGTAAATCAGGTGGGGGCTTTCCTTGATTGGGGTTTGATGAAGGATATCCTCGTTCCTTTCCGCGAACAAAAGCTGGATATGGAAGAAGGTCGCTGGTATGTGGTGTTTATTTACCTCGATGAAAAAAGCGGAAGAATAGCCGCTACAGCCAAGCTGGATAAGTATCTCGATAATTATGCTTTAGATGTTGCAGAAGGCGATGAGGTGGATTTGCTCATCGTAAATAAAACCGATCTGGGCTTCAAAGCCATTGTTAATTCTAAGTTCTGGGGAGTTGTTTATGAAAATGAAGTCTTCCGTCAGTTACAAACCGGCGATAAAGTAAAAGGCTACGTCAAAAAAATCCGTCCCGATGAAAAGCTGGATATCTCGTTGAGCAAAACAGGTTTTGCTAAAATTGAATCTCTGGAAGACAGGATACTTGAAAAAATTAAAGAAACCGGAGGCTTTCTCCGCATTACCGATAAATCCTCACCGGAGTCCATATATATGTTGTTTGGCGAAAGCAAAAAAACTTTCAAAAGAGCGGTGGGTGTTTTGTATAAAAAAAGGTTAGTGACGATAGAGGAAGAGGGGATTAGGTTGGTGTAACCATCAATCCAACGTCATCCCCAGTACGTCATTGCGAGATTTTTTGTACTCAAAAAATGAAGCAATCCCTTCATTTTTTTATTTCTTCTTTTAAAAGAAGCAAATCGATACTTTTTGTCTTGAAACAAAAAGTATCCAAAAAATTCAAGAGCCAAGAGATGCTGCTGCCACACGAAAAACCTTTCGCGCGCCCGCCTCTTAGCTCCATACCCGTCAACTTAAAATTCATCAATTGATATTGGGGTGTTTATAAATAAAGGGGCTCAGGAGTTTATCTGAAGGTAAACGGATGCTTACATCTAATGACAACTAAAAGCATCCGTTCAGCACAAAAATATAAAAACCTTAATGAAGGGTTAAAAGAAATTAATTTTAATAAGCACGCTGTTTCAAGTGGCTTCAAGCAACGAAAAGCGAAAAAACTGAAGGGCAAAGAATTAGTGATTGGCTTTATTCTAATGGCGCTACAGAAGAAAAACACTTTTGAACAATGGGCAAGTCAAGTGAGTTATTTAAGCGGTATAACCATTTCCAAACAAGGATTATTTAAAAGAATCAATCAACAGTTTATTGATTTTTTTGCTTTGCATTTTGTTTGATGCTATGAAAAAACAATTGTCTGCAAAACAGTTTGCTATTAAAGAAAAAGCGCTTCGTAATTACAAAATAATTTTAATTCAAGACAGCACTACCATAGCTCTTCCGATGTGGCTAAACAAATATTTTCCAGGAAGTATTTTCCACGGCCATTCTTATTCTCAATTGAAAATTCAGGTGATCTATGATTTACAAAACAATCAGTTCGTTCACTTTGAAGTGACCTCTAATAGGCAAAATGACCAGTCGAAAGCAAAAGACATTTTGCAATTAGCAGGTAATAAAGACATTGTTATCAGAGATATGGGCTACTTTGCGAGCGAGTGTTTTAAGCTTATGAACGAAAAGAAGATTTCGTTTATCAGCCGATTAAAATACGGCACCCATGTTTTTGATCTGGGCACAGGAAAACACATTGACCTATTTAAATATCTTAAAAAGAATAAGTTCATTGACAAATGGGTATTAATGGGAGCTCAATACAAAGCTCCTGTAAGAATAGTAGGGATTACGCTATCTTCTGAAAGAGCTGCTATGAGAAGACGAATAGAAAAAAAACACGCCGACTCAAGAGCAAATCATTCCAAACAATTTTATCAAAGACTGGGTTATGATATTTACGTCACTTCTCAAGACTTACAAAATATTGCTGTGCCAGATATTGTTCGTTTGTATAGTATGCGGTGGAGAATTGAAAATATTTTTCGTTCATGGAAAAGTCATTTTCAATTGCAGGAGATGATCCCTCAAAATCGATCTCTCACTCGTGAAAGAGCATTAGCAATGGTTTACATGATGCTCATTTTTGTAGTGCTGTTCCAAGCTAAAATTTACCACATGGTATTGCTTTACATGAATAAGTTCAAGCGAAGTCAAATCAGTTTAATCAAGCTCTCTAAATTTATTGCTGACAATATTTGGCAAATCCTTTTTCAACAATGGAAATACCTCATGCCTCAAATCGCCTACTTCTCCCAATACGACAAGCGATCGGATAGATTAACCTTTATGCAAAAGCACTCTTTAAGTTGACGGGTATGGCCTCTTGGCTCGGGCCTGCACACGAAGTTAGTGACCCACTCTTTGAAGTACGAGTGCTGCTTCATTGCGAAAATTATTACTTATTTTTACCCCATGGGCGAAACAGTAGTAAAACCTTACAGCAACGAAAGTGGTTCCAAGAAGGAGCAGGTGGCAACGATGTTCAATAACATTGCGGGTAGATATGATTTTTTAAATCATTTTCTTTCATTGGGTATTGATGTGTTGTGGAGAAAGAAAGCTATCCGCTTACTGAAAGAGGGGCAACCAAAAAATATTTTAGATATCGCTACAGGTACCGGTGATTTTGCAATTGAAAGCTTGAGCCTGAATCCTGTAAAAGTTACGGGAGTAGATATATCGATGGGAATGGTAGAGGTTGGGAAAGCAAAAATAAAAAAAAGAAAACTCGAGGATAAAATAGAATTATTGTCGGGAGACTCTGAAAATTTACCTTTTGCCGACAATACTTTTGATGCTATTACCGTTGGTTTTGGAGTGAGAAATTTTGAGAATTTAAAAAAGGGCTTGGCCGAAATGAACCGTGTCTTAAAACCCGGTGGAAAGGTTGCTGTGCTGGAGTTTTCAAAACCCACTAAATTTCCGGTGAAGCAATTGTATCGTTTTTATTTCAAAAGAATAACTCCGCTGATAGGTAAAATAATGTCGAAAGACGCTTCTGCTTATTCTTATTTACCCGAGTCGGTACAGGCTTTTCCTGACGGGGAGCAGTTCACGGCGATTCTCAAAGAAGTTGGATTTAAAAATCCTGTTATTCATCCTTTAACTTTTGGGATAGCCACTATTTATATTGCGCAAAAATAAGTGAGATCTCTTAGCTCCTATATTGTCGCTGTAGTTTTCCTGATTTTTGTATTGCCTAATGATCTTTCTGCTCAAAAGCAGCGACCAAAGAATTTACCGGGGTTTGAATCGACCAGAAAATTTCATTTCGGATTTTATTTCGGTGTCAATAATCTGGATGTAAACATTAAATACAAATCGGCTTTTTTAGGCAATGATACTGTTTACACGGCAAGGGTACAGGGGCAGTACGGATTTAATTTAGGGATAATAACCGACTTGCATTTAGGCGATGGTTTCGATTTGCGTTTTGTGCCGGCCTTGGTTTTCGGTCAGCGCGATTTTGAATACAACGTGAAATTAGGCAACAATACTATTGAGAGTCAGAGAAGAATGGTGGAATCCACCTTTTTGGATTTTCCTGTTTCTTTAAAATATAAGTCGGAAAGGGTAAACAATGGAAGGGCCTTTGTAATGGCCGGCGGTAAAGTGGCTTTTGATATGGCTTCTTTAAAAAGTGTGGACAAAGCCAATACTAAAGTGATTCGTTTAAATCCCTGGGATTTTTCCTATCATGTTGGTTTCGGTATGGATTTTTATTTCGAGTATTTCAAGTTTACTCCGCAAATCACTTTGAACTACGGAATCAACAATTTGCTGATTTCCGACGGTACCATCTACACTTCTTTGATTGAAAGTGTTAACTCCAAATGTTTCGTGCTTTCACTTTGTTTTGAAGGATAATTTTCTGTTGTGATAAAAACCATTGATATACGTGTAGCTCCCGAGGATGTGGATAATTCCGATGTTCACGCAGCTATGGCGAAAGAACAGTTGTTCATTGCCGACGATGTTCCGGTGGTGGTGAAAGTGTTGAAGCGCTCTATTGATGCGCGTAACCGTAATGTTGTTTACCAGATTCGCGTAAATGTTTACATCAACGAAATTCCGGCAGAAGAAAAAAAAGGACAGCCTTCGGTAAAAAAAATAGCCTCTGATCAGCATGCAGTTATTGTAGGAGCGGGTCCGGCAGGATTGTTCGCAGCGTTGGAGCTCATCAAACTAAACATCAAACCCATTGTTGTTGAGCGCGGGAAAAACGTTCGCGACAGACGACGGGATCTTGCAGCGATCAATAAAGCGCATATAGTCAATCCCGAATCCAATTATTGTTTTGGAGAAGGAGGAGCCGGTACTTTTTCCGATGGGAAATTGTACACGCGATCCAACAAGCGTGGAGATGTGAATCAGGTTTTAGAAACGCTAGTGCAATTTGGTGCCAGCGAAGATATTTTGCTTGATGCGCATCCACACATAGGCACCAACAAGTTGCCTGTGATCATTCAGGCGATGCGGGAATATATTATTTCATGCGGCGGCGAAGTTTTGTTTGATGCAAAACTCACAGATATTATCGTGGAGAACAATGCTGTTAAAGCAGTTCAGATCAACAACGAAAAAATTATTGAAACAGGGAATGTTATTTTGGCAACGGGACATTCGGCGCGGGATATTTTTAAATTACTGCACCAACGCGGAATAGCCATTGAAGCCAAGCCTTTTGCTTTGGGAGTGAGGATAGAACATCCGCAGATATTGATTGATCAGGTGCAGTACCATTGTGATGAGCGCAATGATTTTTTACCTCCGGCTTCCTACAGTTTGGTGCATCAAACAAGTATTAAACCCGTGTATTCTTTTTGTATGTGTCCGGGTGGAATTATAGCACCTTGCGCCACCGAACAAAATCAGGTAGTAACCAACGGCTGGTCGCCTTCCAAAAGAAACAATCCTTATGCAAATTCAGGGATAGTGGTGGCGTTGGAAGTGGCCGATTTTGATAACAAACAATACGGAGCACTTTCGGGAATGTACTATCAGCAGGCGATAGAGGAGAAGGCGCATTTGTTGGGCGGTGGAACACAAGCTGCTCCTGCGCAAAGAATGAGTGATTTTATTTACAATAAAGTATCGTCTACTTTGCCTGAAACATCTTATACACCGGGGATTACATCGGTTGATTTAAAAGAAGTATTGCCACCGATGATTGCAAAATCTTTACAGGAAGGATTGAAAGAGTTTGGCAAAAAGATGAAGGGTTATTTAACCAATGATGCAGTGTTGCATGCGGTGGAATCACGTACTTCATCGCCTGTGCGTATTCCACGTGATAAAGAAACTTTTGAGCATATTCAGGTGAAGGGTTTGTATCCATGTGCTGAAGGGGCAGGTTATGCAGGAGGGATTATGTCGGCTGCTATTGACGGGCAGAAATGTGCGGAGGCGATAAGTAAGAAAATTCAAGTAAAGTAAGTTTTACTCCTAGTACGTTTTCACCCAATACGTTATCACCCAGTACGTTCATTGCGAAATTTTTGTACTCAAAAATGAAGCAAACTCCCTTTGGGTAAGTAAATTCAATAGAAAGTATAATGAGGTTGCTTCATTTTTGAGTACAAAAATTTCGCAATGACGTACTGGGGGTGACGAATCAGGTGAATGAAAAGAGAAAGAGAAAGAGAAGATTGTTAATTCTTAAACTGCAATTCACTCAGCTTTTTATACAAGCCATTTTCTTTTTGAGAAAGCTCGAGATGCGTTCCTGCTTCAGCGATCTGACCTTCATTAACCACCAAAATCTTGTCGGCTTTTTTGATGGTGGAGAGTCGGTGAGCAATAACAATGGAAGTTCTGTTTTGCATTAAATTATCCAAAGCCTCCTGAACCAGTTGTTCCGATTCGGAATCCAGTGCACTTGTAGCTTCATCTAAAATAAGAATAGACGGATTTTTCAAAACCGCACGGGCAATGGCAACGCGTTGTTTTTGTCCGCCCGACAATTGAATCCCTCTGTCGCCAACCAAAGTAGTGTAGCCTTCAGGAAATCCGTTGATAAACAAGTGAGCATTGGCTTTTTTTGCCGCTTCAATCACTTCTTCTTCAGTAGCATCAGGTTTTCCGTAACGGATATTTTCGGCAATAGTACCACCAAACAATATCACTTCCTGCGGAACATAAGCAATATGACTGCGGAGATCGCTCAGGTTATAGCTGTTAAACGGTTGGCCGTCTATAAAAATAGAACCGCTCACCGGTTGGTAAAATCCAAGTAGAAGGGAAGCTAGTGTTGATTTTCCTGATCCCGATGAACCAACAATAGCCACGGTTTGACCCGAGCTTACTTTTAAATTGATTTTATTGAGAACAGTAACGCTTTGGCGCGATTCATAATAAAAAGACACCTCTTTCAGTTCAATGTCACCTTTAATAAGGAAATCGGATTTAACAGGAATATTAGTGAGAACCGGTTCAACAGGTTCTTCCATCATTTTCATCAAACTTTCCGTTGCGCCAATTGTTTTTTGAATTTTAGCATAGAGATCGGGAAAGGAGCCAATAGAAGTCCCCAGCATCACAGTAAGAAAAATGAACTGAAAGAATTCAGCCTTAGTGATGTCGCCTGTTTGTACGAGTTCAATCCCTTGCCAGATGATGAATACAATGGCACCCAGCATTATGGTTAACATGAAAGCAATGAAGATTCCACGCCAAAGTGCCGATTTCATTGAAGTAGCACGAATGTTATTGATGGTAGTGGTGTAGTTTTTTATTTCAAAAAATTCGTTGGTGTAGGCTTTCAAATTTTTGATACCTACCAAAGATTCTTCCAGTACTGAGTTGGATTGTGCGGCTTCGTCCTGCGCTTTTCGAGATAGTTTTTTGATGAACTTCCCGAAGATCATGGCTGATATTGCTGCTATAGGAATAATGGCGAGCATGATGAACGACAGTCGGTAAGAGAAATAGAAAATCAATACTAAACTGGCTGTGATCACTATGATTTGACGCACAAATTCGGCAAGGGTAGTGGCTAGAGTTTCTTCTATTTGTTGTGTATCTGTGGCAATGCGCGAAGTGAGTTCCCCTACTTTATTTTTATCAAAGAAAGAGATCGGTGAAGACACCAAATGCTTGAAAGCCGCCAGTCGAAGGTCGCGCAGCGTACTTTGCGTTACATAACTAAAGGTATATACTCTGAAAAAGGAAAAAATTCCCTGAGCCGGAAGTATAATGGCCAAAAATATAAGTATGGTATATATATTATCTGTGCTGCTGATGTTTATATCTACAGGTACTGTTGAGCTGTAATTGGTGCCGAGCAATTTTCCCAGCAAAACAGGAAGTGCAATGGAGGTTAAGCTGGTGAGTATAAGGAAAATAAATCCTACGAAATACCAGGCAGAGTAGGGCTTTAAATAAACAAGAAAGCTTTTTGCTTTTTTGAAATCGGGTTTAGGTTTTTTGTCTTTTGACATGGGTGCAA
Organism: Flavobacteriales bacterium; assembly: GCA_023251095.1. Taxonomy (GTDB): domain Bacteria; phylum Bacteroidota; class Bacteroidia; order Flavobacteriales_C; genus JAHEZL01. Next base: position 32,488 of record JAHEZL010000005.1, on the reverse strand, counting down.
AATTATTGTTATATGTGGGAAAACTGTCATGTTTGTGTTTAATTCTTCTTTTGATACTTTTTGTCTTGAAACAAAAAGTATCAAAAAAATTCAAGAGCCAAGACCTGCCTGCCGGCAGGGATGCTGCCACCGCTCTAAAAATCTAACACACGCCTGCCTCTTGGCTTGGGCCCCCGCACGAAGTTACTTCCCCATTTCCTGACGAACTTATTTTAAGAATGCACGAGAGTGGGACTTCTCCCTTTGAAAAAAGGGAGAGTGTGAGGGCTTATGGTGCGTAGGTAGAGGGATTTATTCATTACCTTTGCCCCATGCTTAAAAAAGTACTTGAAAACCTAAAAATAGCCAAGCTCAATGATATGCAGCTGGCGTCTATCAAAGCCTTTAAACAAGAAGGAGACCTCGTTTTGCTTTCTCCTACAGGATCGGGAAAAACCTTAGGTTTTTTGCTTCCTCTGCTCGATAAATTAAATCCCAATGTTACGGGTGTACAAGTGTTGGTGCTTGCGCCATCGCGTGAGCTGGCCCTGCAAATAGAAAAAGTTTTTCGCGCCATGGGAACGGGTTTCAAAGTGAATTGCTGCTACGGTGGTCATTCCATGAAAACCGAAAAAAACAATCTGGAATTTCCTCCGGCCGTGTTGATTGGTACTCCGGGCCGTATCCATGCGCATCTCAGAGAAAACAGAGTGGATACTACTTCCATTCGTGTTTTGATTTTGGATGAATTTGATAAAGCTTTGGAAATGGGCTTTCAGGATGACATGTCGGCTATTATTGAACTCTTGCCTAAACTTCAAAAACGCATATTGATTTCGGCTACCAATGCTCAGGAGATTCCTGCATTTACGGGAATTACAGAGCCTGTAGTGTTGAACTATTTAAGCGACGTGGCTCCAAAAGGCTTGGCTGTAAAAGCAGTGCGGGCGGAAGGAACCGATAAGCTGGAGACTTTGTTTGCTTTGGTTTGCAAGCTTGGGAATAAAGGAACTTTGGTTTTTTGCAATCACCGTGATGCTGTTGAGCGTATCAGCGATTTGCTGGGTGATTACGGACTGATCCATGATATTTTTCACGGTGGAATGGAGCAGGAGGACAGGGAGAGAGCCTTGATTAAGTTCCGCAACGGCAGTCACCATTTGCTAATCACCACTGATTTAGCCGCCCGCGGACTCGATATTCCCGAAATTGAAAACATCATTCATTACCAATTGCCTCCTCAGGAAAGCGCCTTCATACATAGGAATGGCCGAACGGCGCGCATGCACGCCGAAGGAACATCTTATTTGATTTTATCTAAAGAAGAGTCGCAACCAGATTATATCAAGGAGACTTTAAAATTTGAAGAACTGCCTCAAAAAAATGTTTTGCCTGAAAAGTCGAAATGGGCCACTTTATATATAGCCGGCGGTAAAAAAGAAAAAATCAGCAAAGGCGATGTAGTGGGTCTGTTGATTCAAAAAGGAAAATTACAGAAAGATGAATTAGGCTTGATAGAAGTTCAGGATCATGCTACGTATGCGGCGGTAACGCGTAGTAAAATTCAAAATCTGGTACATGATCTGCGCAATGAAAAAATCAAGAACAAGAAGGTGAAAATCGATATTTCGAAGTAACACTCCTCCGTCATTGCGAGATTTTTGTACTTTCTTGAATATTCCATTTGCCACAAAGCAGAATTTCTTTACATTTGCACCCAATACGGCGATGTTAGCTCAGCTGGTTAGAGCATCGGTTTGTGGTACCGAGGGTCATGGGTTCGAGTCCCATACTTCGCCCGAAGATGAAAGCCCCTATTTTAGGGGCTTTTGTCATTTTAGACCTTTTTTGTTTAGAGTTAAAAACCGAATAAGGTACACTTAGAAGGTACACTTTTAATATCCTGGCCCTTAGAGTACAAGGTTTATAGAACAAGACAAAACATAAAAAAGCCCCTATAGAATTTTATAGAGGCTTAGAGTTTGTCTTTTTTGATACTATCCAAAAAACTTATCGTTGTCAATTGTCTTTGCTATTGCTACTTTGTTTAAATAATGGTTGTCTAATACTTTGTTTTTATTGTGTGTTCCGAATTCTAAAATGTTTTCGCCAGTATGTTTCTTTAATTCAGTCATATATGTTTTCCTAAGGCATTTCATTTGTTTGATTTCATTAGTCTTAAAAACCTCCTTATAATAGTGTGAAAAACCTTTAGAAGCATCTTGCATTATGGCTTTGCATGAGCACGTTCTATTTGGTTCAATGATAAACAGATTGCTGTCCTTTAAATCATCTTGACCAAGCTCTTTTAAAAGGATGGCTAATTTAGGATGTACAGGTACAATGGTTGGGTCAACTTGCTTTTTTGTAATTCTTTCTACTTTTTTGTTGTCAACTACTATGATAGCTCGTCCGTTATCTGAATATTGAATGTCTGACCATTGAAGGGTTGCCCATTCTTCTCTACGCATTCCTGAGTATAATGCTAATTTAAAGGCATCTTTTAAATATGGTTTGTAGCGGGTTTTCACCTCTTTGTTTTTACCTCCTAATTGTTGGTAGGGTGTTACTTTGCCTATACCGTCAATAAGTTTAGCAAATTCTTCACGTTCAATTATAACATTTTCTCCTTTTGGTACCTGTTTTGCTGGAACTAATTTAAAAGGGTTATTCATTTTTATTTCAAGAACTTCTATTACATGTTTAAAAAATGCTCTCATTTTAATTACCTTACCATTGTATGTTACTGGTTCGTATTCTTTGGTGTATTTCAACCAATCACAATAGTAGCCTACCATAGTAAGATTAACATTCGTTACTAAAGTTCTTGAGGGATTAACTCCATTTTCGTTCAATACTTTTAGAAACTTCACCACCGTGTCAACTAGGTCTTTAGCATGGTCTTTACCTATTTTACGAATTAAAAAATCGGGTACATCTATGTTGTTTAACCATTTTCCGTAACAAACAAGCGCGTCACGCAACGTCATATTGGTGGGTTTAATAGCTTCTTTTACCTGAATTGTTTCTTTTTCGATTTCTTTTTTGAAACAAATTATTTCTTGTAGAACCGCATCCAAATCTTTTGATGTAAAGTTTTTAAAGCGGGCTTTGCCAAAATTATCTTTGGTTCTATATTTATAAATATGCTTGCTATAATGGTTGCACATTGACTTCTTGACATTTAACATGCATTCATAACAGTAAATGTTTAGTCCAGTGTAATTAGGTGTTTTTAGCTTTTTATTTTCCATAAATTAAATAATCTATCTGATTTGAATAATCATCAACATTCATGGTCTTTATTGCTACTTCTTTTTGTATTAAACCAATTTTTGATAAAGCAGCTTTGGCAAGAAACACGTCTCCACTTAAATCTAAATAAAGAGTTTCCCAATCATCAGGATTTGTTACCATGAAGGATTCTAAAGATTTAACCTCAAGAATTAGCTTAATGCTGATTATTGGATACAATTTGCGTTTGCCAGGTATCACAGCTTGGATTTTTTCTTTGTGAAGCCAAGATTTGATTGCTTCTTCGTCTTTTAAGCCAATTAATTTCCCTACTTCTTTTAATGTAAGTAGCGTTGTGTCAAATAAAAACATACTATTTTTTCTTATCCATGCCCTTGAAAGAATCATTCAAAGGCCTTTATTTATACAAAACTACTGGAGAAAAAAACAAACGGCCACTTTTTTTTAAAGAGATAAGTAAACACTTGCAATTTTTTCACTACGAATACCTAGATATGCCTTGGTAATATTCATTTCTGTGTTGCGGGAAAATAAATATGTTTTACTTTCTGCCCTTTAACAAATACATCTTTGCTACTCATCTGACCATTATAATAATATTTTACCCATTCTCCATTTTGCTCACCATTGACGAAATTTCCCTGTTCATCAATTTGACCATTATCAAAGTAGGTAATATGCTCGCCGTGTCGTTTCCCAGTAGCAAACATAGTTTTCTCACGAATCTGCCCATTACTGTCATACCTTAAATATTCACCATTCCGATGTCCATCAAAATAAGTTGCTTTCTCCTGAACTTGTCCATTTTTGAAGAACATAATGTATTCGCCATTTTTCTTTCCATTAACATAGATTCCCTTTTCTTCTATCTCTCCATTTTCATAGTATTTTACATACTGGCCGCTCAGTAGTCCATCAACATGAGTTCCTTTTTCCCGAATCTTGCCATTATCATATATGTAGGTAAACTCTTGCGAAAATCCAGTAAAACAGAATAGCATTAGAATACCTATGACTAAATTTTTCATGTTTATATTTTTGTAAACCATGCTTTAATAATAGTTGAACTATTCTGCAAGTCGTCAAACTCTGCATTTGATATTTGCGCGTCAGAAACAAAATACTGACCCACAGTTCCGACGTAGTTACTTCCACTAAACGGCGCAAAGAAATTCAGTGTTAGAGATTTATTTGTTGAACCTGTGATAGTAGTTAACGTGTACGTTCTGGACGCGCCGCCATTCATTGAATAATGATTATTGTCCGTGAAATTTAAAGTGTCATTGGGAAATGTTGTTGCCAATCCCGATACCATTTTTGTAAGTACCCATTTCGTCCCGACCAATTCATTATTGGTATTTCCATCGGGATTGTTGGTCAATACTCCGCCATCTATATAGGTGTCTTGCTTTGTCGTGGTTGTATCGGGAACCGTTGGTACTTCCTGATATGAACCAAAATCCTTTTTGCATGAAGCACTGAAAACAATCATTATGCTTACAATGCTGATTATTAATATTCTTACCATTCTTTGATTTTTTGCATTGTTAGTTCTGAAAAATATTCATAGTTGTAGCCACCTATGCTGCACGTTCCGTTTTGAATATGAAATACTCCTATTTTATTTGTGTAATCTGTTATCGATGCGCTAAATGGTCTTGCAGAACCACCCATTTGCATTGTCGCCGACGTTGCGGTAGGATTTTCTATAATTGACCAAAAGTCAGTAGTAATGTTTAATCCGTAAGAGTGTAGAGAATCATTGTTAAGCACGAAAACACCATAAGAACCAGCAACTTTGGAAGGATAGAACGACCAAGTGGTAGTGTCCTGAATTAACTTTTCAATATTGTAAAGAATTGCATCATACCGCAAACTGCTTGTTGTTCTGCCGCCTCCAAAATGTGAGTATTTAATTTTCTGACCATTTTCTGAATTTGTAAAATACATCATTCCGCTTCGCAACACCCATTCACCCGAAAGTGTAATTGTAGGTTCTGTCGTTTGAGTTTTTTGTACTGGCGGGTCAACCTTTTTGCAGGTAGAGAATAGCAGAACTGCTATCAGGAACAATAAAGTTTTTTTCAATGACATAGATTATCTTTTAATAAGATTGTCGTCCTTTTCCCTTGCACATTGGGCAAACCCTTCCGTATTCATTGGATAGTGAACTTCTGTTTTTTTCTATTCCAGTCCCATTACATAATGAACAAACATTCTCGTCGTACAATCTATTGCCATTATTTTTTTGCTGCTGTATTTGCTCCTTTAATTGATAACGGAATTTCACATCACAATTAACGCCGCACACAATTTCGCTGGACTGTTGACCATCAATCTTAATATGATGTCCTCTACTTAATGGCTCCGCGTTTTCCCAAGTGTAATAAAATGCGTCTTGCCCGCAGATTCCACATTTTCCCAACACCACTTTATCACTTTTAGATTCGTTATTATCGGTGCTTTGGTTTGGATTATCGTTGGAATAACCAGTGTTTTCTTGAGAATCCGATTTTGAATTTACCATGCTGGCAATCCAGAAAGAAAATGCCACCAGCATAATGCAGATAAAGGCTATTGCAAACCTTTGACCCAGCTTATTATCGTTGCTTTGTTTTACTTGGTCAATTGGTGTGGCTTCCGCCGCTGGAACTACCGTTGCGTTTCTTTTTTTTCGAAACATATCCATTATTAATTTCACAACAAACATTATTGCTATCAGAATAAGTAGAGAGAAAAGGACGTTTGATGTTTTTAATAAATACATAATCCATTTTGTTTTTATGTTTTATCAAAGATAAAATTAAGTTATGATATATCATAACCACGCCAGGACTATTAATCCTGAACTTGGACTACATGACCGAGAAGGAGTTTTTAAAGAAATTAGGAAAGAAAATAGCTCAGCACCGAAAAGCCAGCAATAAAACATTGGTAGATGTGTGTGCAGTGATTGATATGGAAAAAACAAATCTTTCGGCTATTGAAAATGGTCGCCAGAATGCTACCAGTCTAACTTTAAAAAAAATTGCCGATGCCATCGGTGTTGAAGTAGCTGAATTCTTCAAATAATATAAATTTCACGTTCATCAAGTCGTTAAGCAAAAAAAAGGGGGGTGAGCGCAATTTGGGGGTTGGACTTTACCGCTTCGCTTACTGGGCATAGGGTGTGAAACACCCATTATATCTATTATTAAATTAATCAAAAAACAAAAAAAAGTCGCTCCGCTGGTTGAGTTATATATTTTCAATGTTTGCCCTCGGCATTACTTTATTTTAATCATTTAAAGCAAAAAACGCTTCGCTGGTTGGATATATATTTTTCATAATATGCCTTCGGCTAACTATTTAAAATCCATTCTAAATCTAAAATTTTCAAAACTACTTTAGTCCACTTGGGATGTGGTGTAGTTTAAACGAAACCACTCCCATAAGTGGTTCTTTGATGAATTCTTATATTACTATTATAGTAAAGGGTACCAGATTCTAACCCTATTTGGAGTCAATAACTGACCCTATTCAGGGTCATAATTTGCACTTATCATATTTCTATTAGAAAATATATTTCCAACTTTTCTATCAAAAGACTTGACTTTTTTTCTTTTTCCAGTATACTTAATAATAGAGCGTCGGGGTATCCTTGGGCAATTGCTCAAGGTGTTCTCACCCCGATTGCTTTAATAATAAAAGAGAATATAAATTATTTAAAAAATGAAAAACAAACACGTAACAAGAAAACCCAATGTAAAGGGAGAATTCACAACAATCCACCATTCAATTTTGAATGACAAAAGAATAACACCAATTGCTTTCAGAGTTCTTGTAAGCATCTTATCAGATGCAGACCACTTCAATCTAACACATCAACTATTGCTTAACAGGCTCGGTATAGCTGAAAACACTTTGCGTAAAGCTTTAAAAAATCTTGAGCAATGCGGATACCTCAGAACAAAACCACAGAAATACAAAGGTAATTTCTATACTATTTCAGAATTCGGTAATTTAAAACCAGAGCTAACGGAAACAATAGAAGCTCCCGCTCAAGCTGAATTACAGCCAGAAGTAATTCAAAACACTCCTGTTGAAGAAAAGGAACCTAATCCCGAGGAAAAATTATTTGAGCAATATATTTCATCTATTGGACAATTTACAAGTTCAGACACTAAAATTTTCGATGAAATAATGAAACTAATAAATTTACATGGGAGCGATTTCCACGCTTTTAAATCGGATGCAGACAAAGTAATCACCAAAAGGAAAAAAGAACGATACAGCCATTACAAAACACTAATTGAACTCAAGCCAGCCAACATAACTCCGAAAGCAATAAAGGCTTATACAGATTGGTTAAAGAATGAAATATTCAATAAAAATAACATCAATTTAAATGCAGATTCTATGTGGATACAAATTAAGAGTAGGAATTTTAAACCAAAAGTTGATTTTGAAACCGAGTACGCTGACAAAATGGAAGAAATGAGAGCCGACGGAGATTATTAATTAATAGTGTTTCATAGTAGGATTGGACTGGTAAATTACTTTACCAGTCCAATTCATTTAACGCTGGCAGTAGTAGTAATACTGCCCTTTCACCTCTTCCTGTGAACACCCCTCCTACAAAGTATGTCCCGACGAGGTTGTAGAAGGTCAGCATTATCCCTGTTACCATACAGATTTCACTAGCAACATCTATACAGTGTAGGATTGCGGAAAAAATAATTTTCTACCACTGACGCTAACCACGATTTAAAACGCTTCCAAAAAAGTTCATTGAATCTAGGAGCAAAAGTAAAATCCAAAAATTTTTGTGCCATATTTTTTTGGCTACCGATTTTCAGGACGTTTACTTTTCTGAACTTTTTTGCATTGTTTTCAGTTTCTTCTCAAGGGATAATTTTGCAATATCTTGTTGTAGATTCCTGCGTTTATCAGGTGCTTTTTCTAATGATAGCAGTTGATACTTAATTGATATTTTCCTTTGTATGTCAGAAGCTGTTTCCATATTATCTTTTATTATAAATATGCGCATCCAAGATTTTCGGAAAACGCAAAAAGGCTTCCCGTACCTTATTTGTAGTGCTTTGCGTGCCTACCAAAAACGGTACAGCACATACTTCGTTTCTCAAAAGGATTATCAATACCGATTTTACTCACTTTTGATAAATCCACAAGTAAAAACATTGTTGCTACGCAATCGACGGAGTGAGGTAATTTCCGTCTGACGAGTGTTTTAATCTACTTCACTACATTAATTATGATTCAGGGGCTTCGACATTGTTTTTAAAATTACCGCCTGTTAAAACGAGGATAAATGCGTAATTATTTATCTTTGACTTTATGACCGAGATACCCCAATTCACAAACGCACAACCTATTGATTTAGTAATGAATAACATCACCTTGTACTTGAATGGTATTCAGAAAAACAGAAAGTACATTAACCACTCTTTAGCCTATTTAATGCGTAATACGCCAAACAAAAAGGTGGTAAGTGATTTGAAAGAACAAATTACAGAATTAGAAAATGCCCTATTAGACAAAGAGCTTTACCATGAGCTAGTGCGATTAAAAAAAGTAAAAGAAGCTGTGGACCGATTTGTTGCGATTCCTGCTTAACTTGCACCACCATGACCTTCAAATCCTTTATATTTTCCTTACCGCTTCAATTTGACCCTACTATCAACTGGGTTATCACATTCGTCAAATCTGATAGCAATTTTCCTGACACCAACGAGATTGAAATGATTGCGCGTCATGTTTATTTGCAATTAAATGAAAAACAAACATTGGCTTTTCAAAAGTCTTTGGTAATGTATTGGACTGAATCAGGAAATATTGATATGATAACTTCGGAAAATCACATTGTGGATTTGCAGGATGCTGACGAGAGCTATTTGCACAAAAGGTATCAGTATTAAAACAAAAAACACTGACTATTAAATGTAAGATAAGTCTTCTATATTATTACGCATTATTATCGGGTATAGGAAAATAGAATATTAAGATTTTGTTCAAACACATCCGTTTTTATACCTGAGAATATTGCTGTGCAAGCGAATTTTGTGAAACGGTTTTTGAATCGATTTTTTACTGTACTATTTTTATCGAACTTAACACTTTTATTGAAAACAAATAAAGCGAAAATAATAATGAGCTCTATACATTACTTTCAAAGATATTCTCAACCAGAAAATGTTGCAACAAATAATACATTGTTATTGCTTTCTAGGTTGTATCAACATTCATCGAACAATTTCAAAGGATTTTTAAACGACCTACTTGACGACACCGACTTAGAAGCAGGAATTTTATTTAATCAGCAAGAACGAGGAAAAAGCTCTGTTCCTGACGGCAACATTAGCCAAACAAGTTTTAAAGTTGTTGTTGAAACTAAACTGCATCAACATTTTTCAATTCCCCAACTAACAGAACATTTAACTAGTTTTGGCCATGAAGAGAGAAAGATTCTCCTTTCATTAAGTCCTAAACTTCCATCAATTTCACTTCGTAAGCAGATTGAAGAAGAAATTAAAAAGTTCAATACTTTAAACAACACCAGTGTTAAATATATTTCTACAACTTTTCAAACAATCGTAGAAAAGTTTCGCAATACTTTGGAGGATTATGATTATGTCTTAATACCAATTATTGATGATTATGAGGACTATTGTATCAAAGATAAGCTTATCAGCGATGATGAATATAGAATGAGAGCTGTAACTTGTGGTTGGACGCTTGAGGAGAATTTTCAGCATAATCTTTATTATGATAGGGTTGAAGATGGCTATTCTGACCATTCATATGTTGGGACATACAGTGATAAAAGCATAAGAGGAATTGGTAAACTATCCAACATTATTGAAGCCAACCTCTTACCGACAGGTAAACTAGATATTAAAAATTCAAAGAGCTTTGTTACACCAGAGCAAGAAAGAGATATCGTTAACGTAATTGCAGCAGCTAAGCAAAACAATAACTGGGATATTGCGACTGGTCACAATTTTTTTTGTGTTGAGAAATTTTATGAAACAGATTTTAGAAAAACAACGAAGTACCCCTTACAAGGGACGAAGTTCTTTAATCTAAAAACAGAATTAAACTTAAAGACTTTGCCTCCAACAGACCAACTAGCGGAACTTTTAAAAAATATTACATGGTAGAGCTAAAAATTACCCCTTAGATATCGTTTTCCAAAATTGTTTGATTTTTATCACTTGTGGTTCGTTAATGTGTATTATTCCTTTCTGTGGTTCAAGTTTTCCTATTGCTTCAGTAAGTTTTTGTTTGCTTCTAGGTGTTCCAATATAAGATTCAATTAATTTGTAGTCTTTGTTATTAATATTTAAACAAATCGGAATTTTTACCTGAGAAGAAAAGTCAAAGTTTTTTGTTTTATAATCTTCAACCCCTTGAGTAAGCATAATGACTACAACTCCTTTTGAACGCAATATTCTTAAAATATCTTCTAGAGCTTTACTAGCATTTTTATTTTTCAAATAGACATGTGCTTCGTCAACAACAATAACGTATCGCAAAGGTTTGATTCTTTCTTCAGTTGGTTCAGTATCATTCGTTGAACTGAATTCTGCAAGTAAATATTTTAAAGTTAAGAACACGCATAATTGCCTCAATGTGTCTGAGAGTTCAATTGGAAGGTTAATGTATAAACTTTGTTCATATATTTTTTTAGTATCCTTGGGTGTCGAATTCGAAGTGAAAATACTAGTTGCAAGGTCTGAAATAATGGCATGTAAGGAATCAGGTGCTATTTCATTGTTTTCATAGTAAGTTTCTAATCCCTCAAATATATCAGCTAGGGTAGGATGTGAGTTTCTGTAATTGGCAGGCATTGCTTCTTGTAATATCCCTTGTTGCCCAAAACAATCAGTAATAACGGTTTGTAAGACATGTTTTTGCCTTGCTCCAAGTTGCGTCGCAATTGTGCAAACAAAATCAACAAAGGATTTTATATTGAAATCTTGAGCTCTCTTGTCAGATAGCGACACAAAACTTAATGGATTCAAATCCATTGGTCCCTTTTTTAAATCAACCATTTTACAATCAGTCCCTTCGAAAAAAGCTTTTAGTCTATCAGGGTTTCCTTCACCTTTGTAGTCAAAAAAGATAAATTTTAATTCATTTTTTGATTGTGATGAAATTTGATATAGCAGGTCTTTCACCAACTCTGTTTTTCCTGAACCCACCATTCCTGCAATTGCAATATTGCAGCTATCAAACTCATTTAGGTCATTAATACGAAGCTTCACATCTTGTTCTTTATCATCTTTTCCTAGGCAAATGGAGACAACATTTGAATACGATTTTATTTCCTTTCTTTCTTCAGATTGTGGGATAAAAGGATTGGCTTCGCTAATAAGTTCTAGGCCATTTTTTACAATCTTCATTAGGTAGGAGATATGATACCCTCCAGCAATATTCTTGTCGTTAATATCTGCATGGATTTTTTCTAACCCAAAATCTAAATGCCGCTTGAATAATTTTACGAAGTCATCTTCTGTTAAAATGGTGCTATAATGCTGGTCTAGCATTGCCTTATATATTACATAATAAGATTTGTCATCCGCTGAGACCCCAAACAATGCATTAGCGTCCCGCAAATCTTTGCCGTCTGAACTAATTTGAATTTCATCTAGAATGTCAAATTTCTTATTAAGCTGTAAGCTTAAACTGAAAGCAATCCTAGCAATAATCCCATCATATTTGAAATTGTATAACGAAGTTAATTGGTCAATAACTTCTGAATTCCTTTTACTAATTCTAATTCTCATAACTTTGGAAATAACCTGATTTAAATTTCGTTTTATTATTTATGCTTTCTAGCAAATACGTTTGAGAAACATTTTCTTTAACTAATTTGTAGCGAGAAGGTGGAATTTCATTGTTTGTTGCCATTAAAATAACCTGATTTGCAAGGTCAGGGTAGTAGTTGAGCAAAATGTTTTTTATATGCTCATTATCTAATCTTCCTAGTGGGGTATCAATGAAAATAGGATACTCTTGTATTGATAGGGAAAGAATTGCCTTTATTAAACTTGAAATATAAATCTGTTTTTCTCCTTGTGATAAAGATTCTTTTTGCCATACTTCTCCTTCATTATTGAATAATGTGATTTTTAATCCATCATTATCAGGTAGGGTTTCTGCTTTAACAGCTGCAACAAAATTATTGCTATCCGTCAATTTATGCATTAGTTTTTGCATTTCTTGAAAAATGGCTGTTTCAAGTGTAGTACATTTAATTCTTTTCTGTTCCTCGACAAATCCTTTCAGAGATTTTATGTACTGTGTTGCCTTATCAAGTTTTTTGCGCTTTTGCTCGGACACTTCAATTTTTTTAATCAGTAGCTGTAATCTGTTATTGTCATTTTCTATCGCTTTTCTTAACTGCTCTTTTTGGCTAAATAAAGCACCTTTTTCTTCAATTAGTTTTTCAATCTTTCTCTCTGCGTCATTTTTATTATTTGTATACTTAATTACCTCTTCATCTTGTTGGTCTGATTCAATTTTTTTAATTAATCTTCCTATTTCAGAAATTTCATTTTTTACTCTATTGAAATTCTCAATTGTCTGCTCAAAAATATCCTTTGATTGTTTTCTTATATATTGGAAAGTTTCCGTTATTAATTCCTTATCTGATTTATTGAGGTCGTGTTCAAAATTTAGTGTGTTTTCTTCTTCGGCTTTGCCAAAAACTTCTTCAATAATTTTCTTAGCTTTCTCTGCATAGAATATTTTCTTTGAAAAGGAAATATCTCCATCGCTTGGAAAAGGAGGGCTATTAAATAATTTTTCTAATAATTGATTGTTTTTTTCTATTAACTCAAGCCTTCTTTCTTTTTGTGTCGAATCTTCTTCTTGTTTTGCAAGGTGTTCAATTACCTCTTCAAGTTTTCCTGCTGAAATGGCAAAAGGAATGATTTCACTCAACTCATTGAATTTGTTTTCTAGTTCTTTTTCTTTTAATTCTAATGTCTTTTTGCTTTTATATAATTCTTCTAAACTTCCAACATTTAAGACTTTATTGCCGTGCTTTACTAAAAAAGCTTCATATTGATTGATGTCCTTTTTATGTTCGGTAATATCTGTTTCTTTATTTAAAATATCCCCCTCTAATTCCGCGATTTTTTCGCTATTTAATTCAATCCCTTTTTCAGTTGTTGTGATTTGCTGCTTTACTATTGAAGTCGCGCTTTCTTTCCTTAGTCCATCTGTATATGTCTCTAAATCTTCAATTAATCCTTCATAGACATCTAGCCCTAATATTTTGCCTAAAGCATCATTTAAAACGCTTCCTTCTTCTTTGGTTGAAAGTCCCGCCCAGCTTGCGATTTTTTCAGCGTCAAAAAACACAAATTTAGCGGCTTCAATGGGAATAATGTAATCATTTATAAATACTTTTTTGAAATCGTTGTCAACGAATATATTCTTTTTTATTCCTTCAATATTGATTTCAAATTCTTCATTTGATGAACTCGAATCAAATGTACGTTTGAGCTTGCATTTATAATTGCTTCCAGCTTTAATTTCAATAGTTTCGGGTAATTCGATTTCATCAAATTCAATTTCTACAGAAAATTTATCATTGCCTTCTTTTATAGATTCCCAATTTAGTGAGTTTTTAAGGTATCTTGAATAATTACCTTCCTTTTGAATTTCTCTTTTGAAATTCTCATCAATTTTGGAAATGTCTTCACCATAAAGGCACCAAACTAAGGACATTAAAAAATTAGTTTTCCCATACCCGTTTTTTCCTCCAATAAGTATAATATTCCTATTATGGGTAGTGGCTAATTCAATGGTGTTTTCACCATAGTATTGCCTGAAATTCTTCAGTGATATCTTATTTATTTTCATTTTCTATAGCATTATCAATTTCTTTATCAATATTTTGTTGAACTAAAGCATTACGTTTTAGTAATTTCTTAGTTTTTTCCGCTTCAAGTAACTTCTGCATAGAAGTATATAATATTTCATTGGCCTTACAGTATTTTTCTAATTCCTCATTATGTAATCGCCGTATTTCTGAAATTCTATTCATACAAATAATTTATTTTCAAGTGTTAATTTTAATGTGCCATTATTTACCTTCTTTCGAATTAGAAATTGGACTTGGATATCTTTATAACCATATTTCTGAACATAATACTGGATTACCTTATCTAAATCCCAGCCATTTAATTTTTCAAAAGCAATAGACCTAAAATGAGAGCCAACCACTCTTTTGAAATTAATAGTGTCTAGTGGATATACTTTATTTTTTAAACCAACAAAATCGCCACTATAAAAAACAAAACGACTATGCTCAACTTTAATATTGGTCAAAACACTGCTTTCGTTCGTGTCTTCGCGATAAATTAAAACATGCTCAATTATCTCGGAAATATGTTTGGGTGCATTAAAAAGTTTTAAATAGTCTTCAACTATATCTCGGATAGTACCACCTTTTAGATTTTCTTTTTCGCTTTCCCACTTTCTCAATGCGTAAGTGCTCGTTCTTCCAAAAGAAACAAACAAATCTCTATTGTTTATTAGAGTACTTCTAATGGATTGAGCCTGATTTGTTTTATGAGGATATTTGTCTTTTAAAGCAATTGAAATTTCATCAATAGTCATTGGATTTGAAAATTTCTCCAATATTTCGTAACAATATTCGTGAAGTTTTTTATGGGTATTTCTTTCTATTTCTAAATATCCATGTGAATCAATAAACAATTCAAATTCATTGAATAATATTGATTCACATACAATCTTTATTGAATCTAAAAAGGCAATTCCATTTTCATGCATAAACTCGCATAAATAGCCTTCAAAATTCAAAGAATATGATTCTGTAATCTTTTCAGTTGTTTTTGTATTTACATCTTCACTAAATCTGGCAAAATCAAAGTGAGAAAAGATATTATTTGCAATTAAATAGCAGCATGTATAAGCTTTTTTATTTACTGTTTTTCTCTCGCCGCTAATTATTTCATTGTCACCCAAAATTGAGTGGCTTTTGTTTAGGAAAATGCCAAAAATGATACTGTAAAATGCTGGATTGAAATTAACCTTTTCGTATTCGTTAATTTTATTTGCTGTTGTATTGTCAATCACTTGCAGTGACTTGGTTTTATCAATCCCGTAATTGACTAGGTCATCAGAAATAAAGTTTGAAATAAATAGAAAGTAATTTTGAATATTTTTTTCAAGTCTAATTTTAATTTGCCTTACTCGTTCTCTAGAAAGGTTCAAATCAACAGCAATTGAATCTAAGGATTCTTTTTTAGCGCTATAATTACTGAAAACAAAACGGAAAACCTTGTTTTCATTTTTATTTATAAAATGTTCAGAGTCTAAGAGTAAATCTATAAGACGAAACAACTTCATTTTTCCGTTTACGTCAAAAGTGCTTTCAATTTGCTTATCAAAGTCTACAGGAAGAGCGCTGAAGTTTGATTTTATAATAAGCTTTGTGTGTTCGTAGATTAGAAGTTCGCTGCTGCTTGTTTGCAACATCATTACAAAGTTGTAAATGTCATTTCTAAACTTATCTAGTTCTTCAATCGATTTTTCACCAATGTTTCGAATATTATTGAATACTAATCCATCAACAAATATTTTGTCGAAAATTTCTTTCGGAACTAAATTTTCGGAAATAGACTGTAGGCCATTTTGAGTTCTCACACTGAGAGTTGAAATTAAATATTCGATGTGCCGATATAGCGTTACTTTTTGAATAGGAGATTGCTCTTTTTTATTAGCTAGCAATGCCATAGCGATGTTGTAAACATCACTTTTAAATTTGATTAGTTCTTCAAATGATTTGGAGCCAATGTTTCTAATGTCATTGAAATCTATTTCTTCAATAAACATTTTTTCAAATATCACTTTAGGATTTAATTGTTGAGAAATATTTGATAATCCATTATGAGTCCTTGGGCTTAATGTTGAAATCAGATATTCAATCTGTTTGTTTAGAGTGACTTTCTGGATTGAATCAAGCGCTTCAATTGTATTTATGCTTTTGTGTTTTACACCAATTTTTTCAATTGATGCTTGTTTTGCATATTTTTCACAAAGTTCAATGAGTTCATTTTCTGTTTTAGAACCACAGTTTCTGATGGTCATAAAGGACTTTTTTTTCTTATAAAAGTCCATGATGCGATTTAATGAAGTTAAGTCCGAATTATTACAGATATTAATAGACCTAATAGACAAGTCTTCTATAAAAGCTAAATCTTTCAGTGAAATATCATTTTCGATTCCATCCATTAAGCCAAATATATCGTTTTGAATGATTTTATTGACAATTACATGTAAAATGTATCACTGATTTTTTTATGAAAATGCTTTAATTCAATCGAATGTGATATAAATTCATTAAAGTTTACTGATTTTCCGTTTCTCAAATTATTAATTATCAAATATTGAACGAACGTTGGACTATTGATAATTTATCGTATATTTGAAAGAGAAATCGAAAAATATGGTGAAGTGTAAAAAATTTATAGCCTTGTATCGTGTCTCAACTCAAAAACAGGGAATGTCTGGTTTAGGGTTGGACGCTCAAATGTTTGCAGTTCGTAATTATGTCAAATCAGTGGGTGCGGAAATAATTGGAGAATACACGGAAATAGAAAGTGGTGGAAATAAAGACCGCATCCAGTTCAATAAAAAATATTCAAAGGAATCTCTTTTAAAAAAGAGACCTGTTTTAAAAAAGGTGATTGAAGAGGCTGCGAAAAGTGATTCCTGCATAATTGTCAAAGAAGCGTCCCGACTTACTAGATATCCATTATTGATGGAGCATATAATAAGTCAACATATTAATTTTGTGGCTTCCGATTCACCTAACGATGATACAACACTATTGCGTATTAAAACAGCTCTGAATGCACAGGAACTTATGAAAGTGTCAGAACGAACATACAATGCTTTGCAACAAAAGAAAATCAGAGAAGGAGGAAAGCTGAAGAAAAAGAATAACTCTACAGAGGAAGGAAGAAGGAAAGGGCATTTAGCCATAAAAGAGAAGGCAAAGGAATCTAATTACCAGATTTGGGATAAAATTCAAGATTTGCGTAATAAAGCCAATTCGAAGGGAGAACTGGAGTTTCCGACACTGCTAAGTATTGCTACAAGAATGAATAAATTGGGATATACTACTTCTTTGGGGAAGTTATTTACTCCAATGGCGGTTAAGAGACTAATTGATAAACATTACTAAGTCAATAATCAGATGCAGAAAAGAGTCCAAGGATTTAAAATTCCAATTGGATTAGACAAAGAGTCTAACAATCCAGTAAATGTTAAAGATGCGTTGAATGGGCTAAAATGCAATTGTATTTGTCCTATTTGCAAAGAAGATATAGTTGCTTATAATAATGAAGGTATAAAAGTAAGGGCACATTTTAAACATAGAAAGGAAGCTGAATGCTCCATAAATGGTGAATCATATATTCATTGGCTAGCAAAGGAGGCGTTTAAAGACATGGAAAAAAATGGAGACGAATTTACTCTGCCACCATTTGAAATAAGCACATTTGATACTGAAATAAGGAAATCTTTCAAAGACCGACTAGGCGAGGAATTAAAGAAAGTAGTAGTCGAAAAACCCCTTCCTCTAAATAAATTCTTTCCGCCAAATAAATTAAAATTGGTGCACCAATCAAGTATTAAAGTTTGTAAAGTGAATACTGAGGTGTTCAAAAAGACGGATATAGGTGATGGTGATGTGCGTGTTGATATTACAATTGAACATGAAGGAAAAGAATTGTTTATTGAACCCTTTTTGACGAGTGAAATTGACTATGAGAAGTATCGGAAACTCTTAGATTTAGACACTACAACAATTGCCATAAACTTAAACTCCTTCATAATTGACAACGATGATTGGGATTTTACCCTCGACGACATGAAGTATTTTCTTCAATCAAATGTGGCCGCCAAAGAATATGTGGTATTGAAAAAGGAACGATATGATAATTTGTTTCAAAAGTCATTAGACAATTATTTTAACGAACAATTTCTACTTAATCTAGATGAAGCAAGTAAATTAAGGATGAATGTTCTAGATGTGGATAAGGAACTTAATATTCTAAGGAAAGAAGTAACGGAAATACATAATCGAATATTTGCATTGGAAAATGCTGGGGTTAAGTTGAAGTTTAAAGAGGTTTGTCAAAAAATAAATTACTTTAATGATTCATTTATGCCATACTGAAACTAACTATAAATGATATAAAAAATGAATAATACTGTATGTTTCTTCAATGTTGTTCTGATAAAAGATATTATCTTAATCGTCAGTTCAATCACAACAATTGTTATTTCTTTTTATGGTCTTAATAAATGGAAAAAAGAACATAAGGGAAAGTTAAGATACGAACTTTCGAGAAATGTTTTAAAGGCCGTACTGAACTTAAGGGAATCCTTTAAAGAGATTCGTAATCCAATGATGTGGCCTCATGAACTCTCTTCTGAGCATGGTGCTAATGCGCGTGAATCTGAAAAATGGAGTTATCTATTTAACAAGAGATTAAAATCAATTCAATCTGATTGTAATGAATTTTCAACTTTTTTACCTGAAGTTGAAATTGAATTCGATAAAGAAACAAACAGCCTATGTAACGAGCTGACAGACCATTTTAGAAAACAGCATAGAGCGATTAGCGAATATATCCAATTAGTAGATAATTGCGACCAAGAAAATCCACGATTTAAAAAGGTGTACAATGTTGTGTTTAATGATTCTGATGATAATGAAACTACAATAGCTTTTAACAAAACAATCGATGCCTTGAAAGAAAAATTGTCAAAAGAAATGCAAAGTATATAATCCAATTTCATCACTGAAAACTGTCTGAATTAATAACGATTTAGTATACTTTTTTTAACGAGATAGTTGAACAATAGTCTGACCTTTGTGTAGTGTTTAACTTTAACCAATTATCAAATGGAGGTAATTACAATCGAATCTTCCACATTCCAGCAATTAAAGAATCAACTGGATGAAATTCTCACCCAGATAAAAGTTCAGAAGAGACAGAATCCATTATCAGAAGCATGGCTTGACAACAGTGATGTCGTCAAATTATTACGAATCAGTACACGAACTCTACAGAATTACCGAGACTCAGGGATGATTCCTTTCTCTAAAATCGGCGCAAAGATTTACTACAAAGCTAGTGACGTTGAAGGATTACTTAATGCAAATTACTCAGGATATTTAAAGTAAGTAATTTCAATACCACAAAAAAGAATAAATTGAGACACATTACTTCTTTGGGGAAATTATTTACCCCGATGGAGTAAAAAAGGTTACTTGAGAAGAAATTCTAATTAAGTTGTTTGTTTAGCCTTATGCATGCCTACAAAATTGATGCTTGGCAACATCACAGGGACATATCCCGCATTAAGAGTAATTGTTGAGATTAAACTGCGGAGAAAGGGATACGCGATTGCAGGGGCGTTTATATTAGGGAAATCAGATTTTTTGAAGGTATCATCTATTGCATCCGAAGTTTTAAACCATGCGACAAAAACTGCGGATAATTTAAGCTCATTTGGATGAGTTAAATTGATATTAAATGAAATGTTAAAAGTAGTTTTGTCATTCTCAGGAAATAAAGTGGTATAACTTAAATCCATTGTTTTTTCAGAAGAATTTGAAGAAATATTTTCTTCTTCTTGGAGAAGAGATTCTAATTCAATCTTGACAGCTTGATATTTAATAATTTGCAGGTTCATTTAAGCTGCTAGATTATATTGTGCTGGTTCATTGTCAGAAAAATCCTCTGATTCAGTTTCAATATCGCTAAATTGATTTAAAACTTCAGCTACGTGATTGTAATAGGTATAACAGTTATTATGTTCGTGCCAACTGTATTTAATATTAGAATGCATGTCATCAAAGAAAGTCGATTCTATTCCTGTATAGAACTGATTTTCAAGTCCTTTAGAATAAAAATATTCAAAAGAATTTAATGATTGTTCATTTAAATCCACTGAAGAACAATTAATAATAGAAATACGATAAGAATCATCTTCAAATTCATATCCCATTTTCTCAAAGCTCTTAACAATCATAATAGGGTCAGTATTATGAAAGAAAGAGTCTATTTTTTCTTTTAATATATTATCTAATTTTATCATTGTATTTGCCCTTTATCCTTAATTTTCAATCTTTCTTTTTCAATACAATTATTGTTCCTTAACGCTAATATAGTACAATTTGGTATTCTAAAGTTAATTGTAAATATTCGTTCGGTTGTGAATTTAATATAAAAATCAGCTTTTATAGCGCTGGGACTAAAAAACCCGTCGTTTACTGCCTTATTAATAATATGGCCATCTTTAAAGTCTTTGTCTTTTAGTCGTTTTCCAGCTTTACTTATAGCTTCTACGTATTTGTCTCTTAAATAGTTAAATGTCTCTATTCCGTCGGATGAAGTTAAATCCCAAAAGGTATCTTCATCAATTGAAATATTAGCTTCAATAGTTCCGTAATTTGAATATTTATGCTTTTTTGAATCATTGTCCCAAGAATTTGCAATTGCCCATTTTTTTGCACTTTCATCAGGGTTTTTGAATAGACCTTTGATAAAAAAGTAAATCCCATCTCCAATCCAGTGTTCATCTCCAGCGCTTATTGTAAATCCATTAGAAACAATGTTGTTTGCATTGTCTACAGATGTTCCATGATATCCAGTGATTTGCACTTTATTTAGTTTTATGCAAAACTAACAGAAAAATCTTCAAGTAGGTGTCTTTGACGTAAAACTTGTTTGTTCGACATTGTGTTTTTTATGAAACCACTCTAGAAAGCCATTTTCGTCAAAATATCCATCCATAGTAGTTAACAATTGCATTGGGGATTTAAAAACATAGGTTATGAACTTATATGACATTATTTATTTAGAAAAGTTTTAAACATAATATAAACATCTTTAGGTGTTTATGTTATTTTTGTTTAAATTCATGTCCGTTAACTATAAAATAATTATCATGGCCGATAAAAAAGGTGTCAATGACCCGAAAATGTTATCTGACAAACAATTAGATAAAAAGAAAGAAGTAAGATTCTCTCCTTCAGAATATAAATTTAAAACTATAGCTGAAGCACTTGCTGAATTAGAAGCCAGAGTTACAGTTAACGACTTAGTTGAGTTTCAAAATTGTACTCCAAAAGGCAGGAAGGCAATCGTAAGAGCTACAATTAAGAAACTGAATGATAAAAAGGCAGGTCAAAAGACAGATGGAGGACATTATTATGTCCGTGCCTTAAGTGGTATGAAAAAGGCTCAAGAAAAGTCTAGCTTGACACCTTTATTTAATAAAATCAAAGAAGTTAGGGATGATATTCCAAACACGCCTAAAAAGCGAACTCGTGACCGTTGGGCTAGTAATATTAACGCTATGGAAGAATATCAAAAAACCCATTGGCACCCCGAATATACTCAAGCTAAGAAAAACTATATAGGTACTGGTTCTGAAAATGGAAAATTTGTATTTCATGGATTGGACATTAGCGTACGCCCAGAGCTGGTATATAAATCAGTAATAAAAGGGGAAAAAGTGGTTGGTGCGTCAAAATTTGTTATTAAACCTCCTCACGCTAAGTTTAAAAGAGAACAAAGTGAACTAGTCGCTTTGTTGACTTATCTCTATGCAGAATTCATGTGTGTTGAAGGGGAGACTCCTGCTATTTGTTATGCTGTAGATGTTTATCGACATGAATGTGTTCCATGTCCTATCGATTTAGAATTTGCCAAAAGCAAATTGAAAAAATTAGTAATTGAATATCTTGAAACATGGAAGCAGGTAATTGCCGAATGACTCAAAAGTCAGGTACACTTCAAGGTACACTAAATCGTCAAAAACAGGGTTTTTATGCACTTTTCTAAAAAGTATCTAAAACTTAAATCCATTGATATCATTGAGTTGTATGTCTTTTTAGGGTTTTGTATCCTCATTTTGTGGTACCGAGGGTCATGGGTTCGAGTCCCATACTTCGCCCGAAGAAAAATCCTCTCAGGAAACTGAGGGGATTTTTTGTTTTTATGTTGATGAGGAATTTTAAAAATAGTAGTTGTCCATATTTCTGAAGAGCGAAGTATGGGACTCGAACCCATGACGCTGAATACTTTTTTTCTTGTATGTAGTCAAAACCTTCATTCGAGTTTTTTAAAATAAATGAAATGTTTTTTTAACTTCAACGCACTAAACTTTAAAAACCTAATCTATGTTACTACACTCAAGAGTGGCGGAAAAGAGATTTTCATATTCTGTTTCGGCGCCGCAATTTTTAAAAGGAAAAAATGCCAGCGATGGTTTATCCTTAAATATCCAATTGACTCCGTCGTGCGATTTAACGGAAATGAAATTCAAATCGGTGTTGAGTGAAACTATGGAAGTTGTGAATGAACGGGCCATTCATTCTTTTTCCAGAGAAGAAAACAGTGCTCTTTCTTTCAATGTATATCCTGCTTATTTGCCTTTTGAAGTAAAAGTATTTGTTAGCGGAAAACTGGAAAACGGAATTGCTTTTGAAGATTCCTTTGCCTTTTTTATCGGCCATCTTAAAAATGGAGATGTTGGCGTGGTAGAAATTGAGTCGCAAGCAAAATGTTTGGCGGGCAACATTGCTTCTGCAAAATCAAATAAAGAAGGAGATCATGTAATTATCAATTTAGATAAAGCGGGCGATGCAAAAGGCGATAAAAGTTTCAATATCGTTTTTGATGCAGGTTTCCATAATCCATGGAACGGCGTGTTACAAAAACTACATTCTTTTAAAATTGTAGTTTTTAATAAGGGTTCGGTGGTGCAGGAGCAGGTGCTGGAAATGGAAGACTGGCAAAGAATATATTTGAATTCTACCTCTTATGATTTGAAAGATATTATTGTTCAGTTTAAAACGGAAAACAATACTACCTGGATTGATCCAATGAAAATTGTTCAAATAAACATGGCTAATTTTTATACTCCGGGACAAACAGATTACGGTACTTTTTTTCCTACCGGAGGTGATGAATGGGATCGTGCATATTTTACTTTAGATCAACTGTTCCTCTTCCGCAAAACCATTGGTAATTTAACTTCGGTGTGGATGCCGAAATTTAAAACCAAATTTCCAAGTACCGATGTTAAGCCCGACATGGCGCAGTGGAATGGTTTCTGGAATGAAATGGTGCTCGGTAAAGTTTTTCATAGTTACTGGGTGGTGGCGCATGAGTTCGGTCACGGTGTTATGGATCATGCTTTGGGCGCTTTGCCTTTGTATGATGTGATTGCGATACATGATGTGGATACCATTGACAATAAAGGCGGCGGACATGCTTGGGTAGAAGGCTTTGCTGAGTTTATGCAGGTTTTCCTCACGGGTGGCAACACAGGCGATTGCCGTCCTGCTTTATTCGGCTCATGGTACAAAGACAGTTCGGGAAAACCATTTCCAACCGATATTGAAACTCCTGAAGCGCCAAGCAGAAAATGGCTCAGCGGTTTTTCTGATACGGGAGTAGCAGGTTCAAATGATAAAGGATGGATGATTGAAGGCGTGATTGCCGCGTTTTTGTGGGATTTGCAGGATAGTAACCCTGATGCCGATGATACCGAAAGCGCATTGTTTACCAATATCATAGCGGTGATCAACGACAAAAAACCAAAAAACATGATGGAGTTTATTTACGGCTGGGGCGATAAATTTGGTTTCTCTGCCGGCTTCGGAAATTTATACTGGCATCACCAAATAGGCGGTCCTTCTGTAAAGCTGGAAGAAATCGGAAAGGAATTTCTGACTAAGGATTTAGCTTAAGCACCGGAATATTTTTTAAGCACAGAGCCCCGGAGTTTTATAAAGCTCCGGGGCTCTTTGTTAAAATCGGTATAATCTTCTTTATATTTAAAAACAAAATATAAAGCATGTCGGTTTTAAAAAGCACATCTCTTTTTATTCTTTCTCTTGTAGTTTGCACTGCATTGAGTTTTTCCTGCGGAAAATCGTCGGATCACAAAAAGATAAAATACATCGCCTACATCGGAAGATACACTGATATCAAGGATTCTTCGGCTACTCAAAAGGAAAGTAAGTTTGATAAATTACATGAAGTTGCATTGCGACAATATTTGCAGCAAGTGGATTTGCCTTATACCAAATTGGAACTTAAAACTTTTGATTGCAGAAAGGATGGCGCTATCAGTAATTCTATTTACGACAGCATTGCGAGCGACAGCAATATTGTGGCGGTAATCGACAACACATGGGGACAGGAAATTAAGCAGTGCGCGGCTACCATTAAAGAAAAAAATATTCCGGTAATTTCCATCAACGCCGATCGAAACAATTGTGATTTTGGCACCAACGTGATTTTCACCGGTAACAACGACAATGTTCCTAAAGACATAGCGGCCTTCACTCAAAAGATATTGAAGGTGAATAAAATCAATTTTATTTCCGAAGAGGATTATCCGCTGCATGAAAATTATCTCAGAATTTTTAAGAAAAAGGGAATAGCAGTCAACAAACTTTTTACCCTCAAAGGAAAATCTTTTTCGCAAGCCGATTCTGTAAATTTTTACAACGACTTAAGTGCCTTTTTTACTAATAATCCTGAAGAGGAGGGAACCTTATTGGTCGTGAATGTGCACAATAACGTGGGCAATCATTTGATTAATTATATTGATGATCATTTCAGTCATCTCAAAATTCTCGGCCACACTTATATCCTCAATCCCGAAAAGGTAAGGGGTTTTGGAGATAAAAATAAAAATGAACTCATCATCATCAGCAGTCCCACCGATGCGCTTCCTAAAAAACTGACAGATGATATTTTGGAATTAAAAAACAACTATCCTCAGTATCTGGAAAACCCTAATCATCCAATGTTTGTCGGGCGCTGTTTTGATGCGGTGGAGATTATTAAAAACAAATTCAAATACCAAAGCGATACTACTGCTCTGCACAAAAGTGATTTCATTGATTTTTTTCATTCACTGAAAAATTCCACGATAGTGGAGGAAAATAAATTGTATGAATTTGATAGTTTGCTCACCATCATTCCCGAATTGTATTTCACCGAATATGTATCGGGTAAACTGAACTCCTATCCTTTGCAGCTGAATAAGGAGCGACAGGTGATTCCTAATTTATTTTTCGGAATGGAGATCGTGGATATTTACAACATCGATGTGAACTCAAATTCCTTCACTTCTGATTTTTATTATTGGATAAAACTGGATTCCACCAATCGAGATGCAGAGAAATTTCTCATTTTTCAAAACATGAAACAAAACGAAAGTTCAAAAGAACTGGTGTTTGAAAAGATGGATGGATCTACGGTTTACAAGTTGTATAAAGTCTCGGGAATATTTTATGTGAATTGTCAGCTCAAAGAATATCCTTTTGATCAGCAGGAATTATTCATCAGGGCCGAAATACTGAGTCCGTCCAATAAACTCAAGGTTTCTTTTGATCAGAAAAGTTTTTCTCTCGACAAAAAATCCATTGATAAATTTAAAATTACCGAATGGGAAAAAACGAGATTTTATGTTACTGTCGACAATGAAATAAGCATGGGTATGCACGGTGATCCCGATATCAATCAGGAAGAATTAAATGAGTTTAAAAATATTTATTTCCGACTCGATGTAAAAAGAAATCCTACCACACCAATGCTCGAAATTATTTTACCCTTGGTGCTCATCGGTTTAATTTCATTGAGTTTGCTGTTCATGCGGGATCTTACTTTTGATGCCATGGGAGAAGTAAGTATCGGTGTGTTCATGTCGATAGTAGCCTTCTCCATTTCCTTCTCTGCATCAACACCTAAATCAAGCGATTTAACCAAAGCCGATTTACTCTTCTGGCTCACCTTTGTTGTGGTGTTTGTAAACTTCATGATAGTGATTGTGCTCAACGCCTTGTACAACGAAGATAAGGTGAGGGGAATGAATGTTCGCCGCATTATTATATTCGTGGGTATTTCCTATTTCGCCCTTGTGTGGTGGTTTATAGGATAATAAAAACTCCCATCTCTTTCGGAGATGGGAGCTTAAATTAATTCATCTGTTTTTTTTAGAACATATATCCTATGGAGAAATTGGATTTAAAGCCAAACTGCATCAGAGGAGAGGAAGTATAGTCAACCGAATTGGATGTTGTGGTAACAGTTCCGGGAAAAGCTTCTTTGATTTGATTAGCGGTGCCTGTAGCGTTTACTCCTGTTACATTAGCATTGAAGATATAAGCATCAGCACCCAATCCGAGGAAATTCCAGTCTACAGTAAACGCATCTCCAATTACCCATTGGTATCCGATACCTAAACCTACGCCAATTACATTGATGCTTGCATTTACAGTAGAGGCGAAACTAGTAGTGTCATTGGTTGCTGTTGCAGAAAATCCGGCTCTCCAGTATTTTAAGTAAGGAGCTACATAAAAACCATTAGGAGCGTCGGCTGCAGTGTAATAACGAAATTCGGGAAGAACTGAAAAACCTCCCATGATTCCTTTCGTCATTGTATATCCGCCTAAATTATTTTCCGCTGCCTGAAAAGATGCTTTGTAGTTATTGAAGGCAACGGTAAAATCCAAAGGAATCATTCCTCCGGCTTTAACGGCAAAAGAACTATTGTTAGTCAATACTCTTTCGTAAGAAAAATCGATGTTGTTCCAGGTTAAAGCTGCGGGTCTCCATTTTATTATGTTCTTCTGAGCATAAGAATTGGAGGTAAATAGCATGCATAGTAGTAAAAGAGAGGGCAATACAAATTTCATAATAGTTTGTTTTAGTTATTTAATTCGATAAAAGTATAGGTTTTAATTAAAAAACCATAAGCTAATTTTTAGCTGATTTAGGATATCAAACAATATGCCCTAATCTATTGCCTCAGGAATAGTGTCTGTAGGAATCACATCAATCATCAATGAATCAGCGACAACAACTGCGGTATCTTTTTTAGGAACGTAAACCCTGCAGTTGTGTGCTTTTTCAATAGGGAATGGTTCTTTAGGAAAGAGGGATGGTTTGACAGAACATTTTTTGTCGGCATAAACCTTCGACATAAATAAACCAAACACAGGTAAAGCGGTTTTCATTCCCTCGCCCGTAGCTGAGTTTTTAAAGTGTATGCATCTGTCGTCGGCTCCCACCCATGTTCCACCAATCAAATCGGTGGTAACACCAATGTACCATCCGTCGGAATAATTGTTGGAAGTTCCTGTTTTACCGCCTATCTGGCTGTTGCCGAAAATAGGATATTGAAAAAGGGCCTGTGATGTTCCTCCATGTTCTTCTACTGTTCCTCTTAGCATATACGACATCAGCCATGCAGTTTCTTCTGTTAAAACGCGTTCTCTGTTTTCGGTAAAACGGGCGATTTCTTCTCCTTTTTGATTGACAATGTGAGTCACCAAAACGGGTTTCACTTTATAACCGCCGTTGATGAAGGGTGCGTAAGCCGAGGTGAGCTCCAGTAAATTAACGTCGTTAGAACCTAAACCGATAGAAGGAACGGTTTCAAGCGTACTGTTGATGCCGCATTTTTTAGCTGTTATGGCAACGTTTTCGGGTCCGCATTCCAGCGTTAACTGAACCGCAATACTGTTGATGGAAGTTGCCATTCCTTGTCGCAAGGTAAGCGTATCATTGGTAAACACGCGATTGGCATTGTGGGGTGTCCATACATGATGTTCGCCATTTTCGTCGTATTCGTGTCGGATGTAGCGATCGACACGGGTGTCACACGGACCGTTGCCCTGCTCAAAAGCCGTAGCGTAAACAAAGGGCTTGAAGGTTGATCCCGGTTGGCGTTTGCTTTGCACGATGTGATCGTATTTAGTGACTTTAAAATTCCAGCCGCCCACCCAGGTTTTGATGTGTCCGTCTTTAGGGTCGATGGTGAAAAATCCGCAGTGCAGCATTTTTTTGTAATAAGCCAGAGAGTCCATGGAGCTCATGATTTCCTTGCGGTACCCATCGTGTGTGTAGATCACACAAGGATGAGGTTCACGAAGAAAGTGGTAGATGGTGTCTTCATTTTCTCCCCACATTTTTTTCAAATTGCGATAGGCATCGGTTTGTTTGATGGCGTTCTCAATAAAATTGGGAATCTCCTGTTTTTTGGAATCGGTCCATGGCTTTTGATCTTTCCATTGCACATCAAATTTATGCTGTAAAGATTTCATGTGTTCGGCCACTGCTTCTTCAGCATGTTTTTGCAAACCCATGTCGATGGTAGTGTATATTTTTAATCCGTCGCTGTAAATGTCATAACCGTTATCACTGCACCATTCGCTGATTTCACGGGCAACAGCTGCGCGAACGTAAGGTACTTTACAGTCTTCCGAACTCTCTACGTGGAAATTCAGAGAGATAGGTTTGGCGATGGATTTTTTGTAATCGTCATCAGAAATAACTTTGTGTTTTTTCATGAGCGACAATACTACGTTTCTTCGCTCAAGGGATTTATCGGGGTGGAGTACCGGACTGTAACTGGTGGTGGCTTTCAGCAAACCGATTAAAATGGCACATTCATCAATGCTTAGCTGATTGGGTGTTTTGTTGAAATAAGTGCGTGCGGCAGTATTGATACCAAAGGCATTACTACCGAAATCAACGGTGTTCATATACAACAACAGGATTTCTTCTTTTGAATAATTTTCCTCCAGTCGTTTTGCCACCATCCATTCTTTCATTTTGGCGTTGGCTGTTTTTATTCCCGGGATGTAGCTTAAAAGACCTTTATTGGCTTTGCGGATTTTAAAAAGGTTTTTTGCCAATTGTTGTGTGATTGTGCTGCCTCCGCGTTTGTCGCCTTTGATCATGTACCAGAATACGGCGCCGTTGGCCTTCCAGTCTATACCGTCATGATTATAAAAACGCACATCTTCAGTGGCTACGAGTCCTTTGTAAAACACAGGGCTGATGTCTTTCATTTCCACCGACGAGCGGTTTTCGCGAAAAAACTTACCGATTAATTGTCCGTCGGCAGCATAAATTTCAGAAGCTACCGGAAGATCAGGATCTTTCAATTCGCCTACTGATGGCATGTTTCCAACCAACCACAAGAAATTATATTGAATGACTAGGTATAAAAATACAATGGCGATGATGGAATAACGGTAACGTTTTTTCTTCCAGAGGTAACGGAAAAACTGCTTTACTTTTTCGAACATGTGTTGCTAAATAATTGAAGACAAAAGTATTATTATGTTTTGTACTGGCAAATAAAAGAAAGCAGAGAATTATTAGTATTTAGAGGAGTATTGACTTGTTGTAAATAGAAAGACATCGGACTTTTTAAGTCCCGATGTCTTTCAGAAAATATATTGAAATTATCTTTCGCCTTATTTTTCCATCATGGGATGGAATTTTTTGGGGAACTGCAAAACGATTCCATCGGTTAGCATATCCGCCATTTTTAAAATTTCATTGTGCACTTTGTCATAAGCAATTACATCTGCATCGTAATCTTTTTTAATGCGACAAACAGCTTCCTCGGTGGTTAATTTAAGATGATCGTGCATCATCATTTTCATTTCAGCTAAGGACCAGGTTGAATTTGCCTTGCAAAGAAATTCCGAAATTTCATCGGCATTTGCCATCCATCTTCCATTGGCTTCATCCAATGCCGGTGTGTTTGAAGCTTTTGCTGCTTTTACCACATCGGCTGATATCGCGATGTGGGCACGCAATAAACCGCTTAACTTGTCTCCGGCAGCTTCTCCGTAATAAGTTTTGATAGCGTTGCCGATATCATCCTGATTTTTAAGCAAACGGTTCAGCGCCTGATTGGTTCCGGGAAGATCATCCACCAAACATAAAATAACGTTGCGTGTCCAGGTAATATGGTCTTCCCATAGTTTGCGCATATTTGTTTTAAGCTCTAGAGGAGAGGTCATGGAGAGTTCTTCGTTGGATTCTTTTTCAGAGAAGGCTAAGGTGGCGGCCATCATTATTACCAATAAGGGTAAGGTTAAAAATATTCTTGTAGTGGTTTTCATTTTTTGGTTTTAAAATTTATTGAGGAGAACTAAAAAAAACATGCCAGTCACCAATTTGCAATCAATTACACAATCCCGTTACCAGATGTTTATTACCACTCATCCCTAAAAAAGGACCCATTGAAGAAATCCTTACATATACAGGGTTTTCAGGCTTTACATTAGAAGAACTAATTGCTTACAACTTGAAAAACTCTAAAACTTTTAATCCTAAAATATTTCTGGCACTTTGTCTTTTCGTGTGCGGCTCAAATGTGCTTTTTGCGGGACAATCCAATATTGATATGGGAGGTACAAGTGCAAACGGAGGATGGGCTTATGCTTCTTCTGTTTACACGTGGACTCCCACTGCTAACAGCTCAACCATAAATGTTGCCGATATACAAAACTGTTTGTTGG
This sequence comes from Flavobacteriales bacterium, assembly GCA_023251095.1. Lineage (GTDB taxonomy): Bacteria > Bacteroidota > Bacteroidia > Flavobacteriales_C > JAHEZL01. Next base: position 1,848 of record JAHEZL010000005.1, on the reverse strand, counting down.
GAAGCGGTACCCTTGGCGGATCAGGCACCACCTCTAACAGTGGTGCAGGAAGTGTAGTTGTTTTAACAGCATGTGCAAGCTGTAATCAAACAGGTAACGTAACCATTACCAGCGGAATAACGGCAGCCACAACAAGTTCTACGCAATTGACTTTTACTGTAACCGCTGCCGGTACTGTTACTTTGAGTAATGTTATTAATTTGTTGCCATTTACTAACGCAAGTACAGGTTATCCGGGACAAATGTAGTATTAACGGGCCCCACAGGTGTGACTATAAGTAGCAGTATTGCCACTACAGGCGGACCTTCTTCGGGTGCTGTTACAGGTGGTAAAGGCGGTAATATTACATTGACTGCTGCATCAGGAACAGTCACTGTTTCAAATACGTTGACTGCTGATGGAAATATTGGAGGTAGTGCCGGTGGAACAGGAGGTGCGTCGGGAGCAATAACCATAAGTAGTCAAACTGTTTCTACCGGTTCGGCAATATATGCCCGCGGAGGTGCCGGTTTAGGTAGTGGCGGCGGTGGAGCAGGTGGAGCAGTTAGTTTAACGGCAACATCCACCTATATCTCAATGGGAAATGTTATCACTACCACAGGAGGAGTTGGTGCCGGCGGAACCAATTCAGCCGGTTTCGGGAATGGTGGTGCGGGCGGTGCAATTACAATGACTGCTGCAACTTATTTAAATATTCCCAATGCAATAAACTCATCCGGCGGGGCCGGGGCCGGTGGAGGAAATGGCGGAAATGGTGGTGCAATCACAGGTACAGCTACTTCAAGTTATGTAAATGTTGCAAATATTATCACTACAGATGGCGGTAATTCAGGTAGTGGTATCGCTAATCAAAGCGGTGGGAATGGTGGAGCGATTACGTTTAGTGCGGGTGATTATTTCGCTTTAAGCGTAGCCCTTTCGGGTATAGGTGGATCAAGCAGAGGAACGGGTACTTCCACAGCGGCCAATGTTAGTTTTACAGGAACAAACGGAGTAGCCATTTCAAACAGTATTAATCTTTCGGCCACTACTACTTATGGCACTTTAACTATTAACGACGGGAATTCAACAGTGGGGGGTAATAATACAGGATACACTTTAGGTACCTTGACTTTGGGAGCTCTTACAAAAACAGGAACGGGTAATTTTGCGCTGGTTTCTCCAAATGGTTCGTGGAGTGGGGCCACGACCATTACAGCGGGAACTATAACTACCGGTGCTGCGAATGTGATTCCTGATGCTAGTCAGCTGGTGTTCAACGGCGGAAAATTACACATGGGAAATTATAGCGAAACGGTTTCAACAATTAAAATAAGTGATTATTCAGTGTTGGATCTTCCCGTGGGAAATTTCACTTTAACTGCATCAGCAAGTAATGGTATCACGTGGACGAACAATAAAAAATTAGGAATCAACAATTGGTTGGGGGGATATGATGGTACAGGTGGGGGAGGATCTGACCCGAAATTTAAAATGGGTACCACCAATGATTTAAATGCGAGTCATTTGGCTGCACTTTATTTCAGAAGAACTTCCAACGGATCAACGTATACCGCTACTCAAATTACAGGGACAGGTGAAATTGTTCCTACGGGGACTTTGCCGGTGAAACTGGTGTCGTTTACTGCAAATAAAAATAATGAAGAAGTAGTTCTTCAATGGGAAACTGCGGCGGAAATAAATAGTGATTATTTTGAAATTCTTCGTGGAGGAAGTGATATGCAATGGGCACTAGCGTCCTAACATAATTAAAAGAGAATCAGTTGATTGTGATTTTCTTTCCCTTTTTCATTTGCTTGATAGTGCTGAAATAGTTGATTTACGGGAGTTTTATTAAGTAACGTCAA
>JAHEZL010000004.1 GCA_023251095.1 Flavobacteriales bacterium | reverse complement strand
ACGTTTTTTATCCCTTAAAACTACTGCTCACTTTGCTCAGGATTTACTGCTCACTTTACTTGGGATTCCATTACCCACTTTTGTGTAGATTCTATTGCTCTGCTTAGTAGGATTTTCCACACAAGGAACGCAATTTCGAATTTGGGCAACCCAACGCTTGAAAGAATATATCATCAAAGGGTTCGCCTTAAATGATGAGCGTTTTAAATCGGGTAGTTCCATGAATTACTTTAACGAATTGCAGGAACGCATTCGAGAAATACGATTATCTGAGCGCTTCTTTTATCAAAAAATTAAAGACATATATGCCATCAGCATTGACTACGACCCGAAAGACGAAAAAACCATTGCTTTTTTCAAAGTGGTACAAAACAAATTACTTTGGGCAATCAGTGAGCAAACTGCTGCTGAACTGGTATATCGAAGGGTAGATGCTACTTTACCTTTACTGGGAATGCAATCGTTTGACAAAAAAAACACTGCTCCCATTAAAAAATCGGACGTTAGCATCGCAAAAAATTACTTAAACGCAGATGAAATAAAACTACTCGGATTATTAGTGGAACAATATCTTGCCTTTGCCGAAACTATGGCACAGCAAAGAACTCCTATGTATATGAAAGATTGGACGCAGCGATTAGACGCTATTCTTCAACTCAATGGAAGGGAATTGCTTACCCATGCCGGAAAAATAAGTCACGAAATGGCATTACAAAAATCCGAAGAAGAATATGAAAAGTTTAAAATTACTCAACGACAATTGGAAAAGGAACAAAGTATTAAAGAACTCGAATCAGACATTGAGAAATTAAAAAAAAAGAAAAAATAAGATATTAAAATTAGCAATGATAAAACAATTTTAACCCTCTGTTAAATATGACTTTAAACTTGCCAATATTTGCAATTCCTGAATCAACGAGTTTGAAAAATGGTCGGTGAAGTCCACAAAAATGAAGAAAAGTGTAGAAAAGTGAAGTTTTCTACACTTTTTTTATGTTTTTACTCACCCTTCTAAAATTCTTATTAAGTCATTATTGATATAGTAAACTTCTTTACCATCTTCTTTTGGAGTAAGTATTCCTGCTTTAGTTAATTCCGTCATATACTTAGTTAAAGTGGTTCTGCTTGTTCTACCGAAAAGCTCTCCAATTACTTTAGGTTTGATATATGGCTGAGTAAACAGAACTTCATTAAGTTCTTTGCTGTACCACTTTATTTCTTGCTTGCCGTATTCCAATGTTGATTTCATTTGGCTTACAATACTATCTATCACTTGATTGGTGTGTTTTGCTGTTTGCTCTACTGCCATTAGCATGTATATAATCCAATTCTTCCATGATTTCCTTTGTGTAACAGCTGCCATATTGAAATAATAATCATCTTTATTTTCAATAATATACTTACTTAAATATAAAACGGGATGGGTTATTAATCCTTGATTTACGAGATAGAGCAGGTTTAATATTCGTCCTGTTCTTCCATTGCCATCCGTAAAAGGGTGAATAGCCTCAAACTGATAATGGGCAATTGCCATTTTAATTAACGGATCTGTTTTATCGGCATCCTGTTCATTCAAATATTGAAGCAGATTTTTTAATTTTTCTTCCACAATGCCTTTCCCTCTTGGCGGAGTGTATATAACTTCCCCTGCTTTTAATTCACTATTTCCTCGTTTAATCACTACTTCCGATTGTGGTGGACGAATACCAGCTTTGGTGTTTTTTATCTGCTGATAAATAGTGACAATAGATTTTTGATCTATTTTTTCATTTTTCATAATAGTGTGATACCCTGTCCATAAAGCTTCCCTGTATCGCAATACTTCTTTGGTAGCAGGTTTCATATTACTTTCCTTTACCGAATCCGACACCGCTTTATACAACTCATCTTCTGTAGTAAAGATGTTTTCTATTTCTGATGAACTTTTTGCTTCTTGCAGAGATAGCGTATTGATTAGCATACTAGGGTTAGGTAACCTCAAAATATTTTTATTTAATTCGGCGAGTGCTCTGCTTGCATGCCCCCATCTCAACAAAACATCCTTATCTATTATTTCCGATGAAGGAGGTAATAATGGTAATTCATTGAAGGGTTTGTTTCTGTCGTATTGAGTCACTTTAGTCATGTTCATTTAATTTAACAAAGTTGTACATAACACAAATATATGTTCAATATTTGGCATTTAACACTTTTCATGTTCATTTTATTTAAATTACTTGAACATTAGCAATGAATGTGTTCAAATACAAAAGTGTAGAAAAACGAAGGAAAGTAAAGTTTTTTTCTATTTGCTTGAAGTTTCGTGAAGTTTATTGACCCAGCCCAACACGAATGACATTACCTTTGAATACAAGAACAACTGTTCATTGAAGTATTCTCTACATCCTATGGTAATAGGGCTTTACTTAAGTTTACAAGAATATCAATTGATAGATACAAGGTGTTCGAACAAGCGTCGGCGGACTCCACTTTACAAGAAAGCACTTCAATTTTTGAGGTGCTTTCCTTTTTTACCTTACCACTAAATGATTCTTAAGTTGCGAAAAGCAGATCTTAAACCATGTGGTGTACAATTCCGGATTTTCCTTTAACTCTTTATCCAATACATCAAACGAAACATATCTGTAATCGGAAACCTCTTCCCTATTCGGAAAAACGAGTCCGTCATAAACTCCTGCATATACATAATCCAACTCGTATTCAATCAGTTCATCAATGGGCACCTTATAAATAAAACTGAAACAAAAAGTGATGGGACAAGTGAACCCCATTTCTTCTTCCAATCTTTTTTGTGCCTCTTTTTCAATTTCCTGTTTTAATAAAGGATGACTGCAGCAGGTATTCGACCAGAGTTTTGCGGAATGGTATTTATTATCGGCTCTTTTTTGCAATAATAATTGTCGCTTTGAATTGAAAATAAAAACAGAAAAAGCACGATGCAATAATCCTTCCTGATGAGCCAATAATTTAGGATACAATCCTAAATCACCATCTTGCTCATCCACCAGCATCACTTGATTTTTATCAAACATCACGCACTGTTTTTAAAATTTATATAGCAACAATTTTTATAAAATTACCCGACAGATGCAGCTTTGCAGGAAAATATTGTACGAAAACCATCCACTATTGTTCATTCGACTCATTTTGATTTCTCATTCATTTACAATGCAAAAATAACTTTGTAGCTTGATCATGAATCGTTGCCATGACAAACTTTAAAGAACTATTAATAAAAACAAAACAGGACATTGATAATGTGTTCAAACATTCCTTTTTACCCAACAACAATTCTTTAGAAAAAACTTCCGAAGCGATGAATTACATCATCAATCTTGGAGACGGAGGAAAAAGGATTCGTCCGGCTATTGTGATGACGATAGTGGATGTTTTTAACGGCGACAAAAAAACAGGTCAGATATTTGCTGAAGCGGTGGAGCTGATTCACTCCTACACCCTTATTATAGACGACATTCAGGACGACGGAAAAACAAGAAGAGGCGAAGCAACCTGCCATATTAAATACGACACCAACACCGCAATTTTAGCAGCCACAAGATTATTTGAAAGAGGTGCAGCTCCATTCCATAATTATTGTCCCTATAAATTTCAAATATTGAACGATCAGTTGCATCAGGGACAGGCAGCAGATTTAAATACAAAAGATTGGTCGAAAGACCAATTAACATTACAAGATTTACAATTCATTCACGCAGGTAAAACAAGCTCTCTTATTCAGATGAGTATTTTAGGAGGCTGCGTTGCTTCTGGTTTAAATGATGAGCATACCGAAAAACTACTGCGTTATGGATATTATTTAGGTTTAGCATTTCAGGCCAAAGACGATATTTTAAGCAGGGTTTCAAAAATTGAAGAAACAGGGAAATCATCCATGGAAAACAAAACTTCTTTTACTCATTTTTTTGAAGATCCTGCAGCCGCTCTAAATGCAGCAAAAGAATTAGCCAGAAAGGCCAAAACAGAATTATCATACTTCTCCAAAAACAACATCGGTATTTTGGAAGAAATTACTGATTTTGCTGTTTTACGAAACAAATAAAAAAAATAAAAACCAATTGCACGCTCTTTCGTAAGATATATTCAAGCACCATAATTATTACTAATCACTATAAAAACTAATCTTTTAAAAATGAAAAAAAATCTACTTTTCTCATTAAGCTTAATTTGCTTAGGAATGGGCGCTAATGCTCAAAACATTGTATTAAACGAAAATTGCAACTCTACCAACACACTGACCCCTTCAGGCGGTTTTACAAGCACTTCTGACGGAAGCCACTGGATTATCAGCTCAGGCGGAGGTACCGATGAATGGGCTTATACCGACTTTGTATTTTCCTCTCCTCTCAACTTTGCAACAATGGGCAAGCCGATTGTTTCTATTAATGCCATTAGCGATCAAACCATTGCCTTCAGCATGGTTTTAGTAGATGGCAACGGACACATTACCGATAATGCAAGCAAATTACCAGAAGGTTCAAACAATACCTTCAATATCAAAAATGGTGACGCTGCTAAAAATTTCAAATGTGATTTCACCGGGCAGTTTACCGACAACTGGGGAAATGGCGGACTGCCACAAGGCGCTGTTGACTCCACCAACATTGTAAAACTCCGTATCAGCATAAACCCGGGATGGGCTACCAACAAATGGAGATTCCATTATAATCAGGCCGACTCTAATCTTTACAAAGTTTCACTGACAGGATCAGTTAAATTAGATGAGATTCAAATTGGAAAAGCATTGACTTTGGGAACTAAAACCATGGAAGTCAATAGCAAGATAAGCGTGTATCCAAATCCTTCTACCGGTTTAGTTACTTTAAACTTAAACAATTCTAACTCTGATATGATTTCTATTTCGGTTGCCAATGTTTTGGGACAGGAAATTTATTCCGGCAAAACCAACGAATCAACTTTCTCTATTGATTTATCAGGCAAAGCGAAAGGTATTTATTACATCAGCACACAAAACAATCAAAGAATTACAACACAAAGATTGTTTCTGAATTAAAAGTAAAAACACAAATAAAAAAAGAGTCCCGCAGTTTTCTGCGGGACTCTTTTTTTTTTATAATGGCTAGCCCAATAAACTATTTTATTTTAACCACTTTAAAGGTTTTTACCACATCTCCATAATTCATTAATACAGTATACATACCATTTTGAAGTTCCTCACCAATTACAATATCGCTATTCGTGTAAAAGCTATCAGACGAATATGCAGTTAAGCCTTTAGAGTCGATAATTTTAATCGAAACCTTTTCGTTTTTTTCAGCATTTACTTTAAATACTGCAGTGTTGTTGAACGGATTCGGATATAACTCATACAATACAGCATCAGCGTTAAGATTATCTATACCTGTAAGAATTGGGTTACAATTATTTCCAACGCTTACCCAATCAATATCCAGAGTACCTGTATACATCGCATTGTATTTAGTGCCGGAAGTACCTACCACAGGATAAGCAGAAGCATAACCGGGGTTTATTGAAAATTGAATCCCTGCAACATTAGTACTATCTACATTGCCTGAGTTCGTAGGACTATAAATATTTTTGAACTTGCCGGCAAAATTCACCTGGAATACCTGGTATGCAGTTGTCAATTCAAAGTTAACAGCACCAACGTTATCTATCGCTCTTCCATTGGCATCAACAAGAGTAGCAGCAAGCACACATTTTCCGGCCAGCGAAGCTCTGGCTTTAACCTTAAGCAATGGTAAATTTGATGAACAGGCAAAATTAAGAGGAGACTCCTGTGTTCCATTGTTTAATTTGTAGGTAAAGTTTTCCCATTCGCCATACCCGGCATTTGAAACAGTAGTAGCAGATCCACCTTCAGTATAACTGAACGGGCCCTGACTGAGCCATTTTACAGTGTTATCATTAAAATCGTCGGAGAATAAACAACCTGTTGATAGAGCAGAAATGGTAATGTAGTTTGTTTTAACAATAGAATTAGTTCCATTGGTATTGGTTACCGTAAGTTGAGGCGACTTTGTTCCACCGGTTGAATAACTTACAGTATGTGGTCCGGCACCAATAGCTGTTACAGGACTAGCTCCTGAACCAAAGTCCCAGGCATATGTTTCGCCTCCCACTTTGTAGGTTGTAAGATCGGTAAACACAATGCTGTTACCCGCACAGGTTGAAATTTTGCTTGCAGAGAAATCAGGGTTAGCTTTTAATCCAGATTCATAGCTAACATCAATATAATTGAAGTTAAACTCTTTCGTTTTATAAATGATCTTAAGATATACCTCACCTTGAGGAAGATTGACTCCTGTTATAGGCACATCCACCCATGTTTGCCAACCACCTGTAGCCGCAAATGCAACATCGGTTTTCACAGTAACACCATTCACCTGAATATCAAATTTACCGGCAGTAGTCGCAGCAGCAACCCTGAATTTCAAGGTATGGGCACCGGCAGTACTCACATTCAACATATATTCCGCCCAGTCACCGGCATCAATATAACATACATTTTGAACAGTACCACCATCGGTAGTATTTTCAAGTCCCGTACCTTTTCTACGATAATGTTTATTGGCAACAATTCTACCAGGCATGTTGATTTTTTTGCTGGTATAAGAAGCTCCGATATAGGTTTTGCCCAAATCTGTTAAAACACCGCTGGTACCTAAAATATTAATTCTTGGGGCGTCAGTCCGTCTTCCTGTAAACCATGCATACCTGAAGACATCAGGATTGTTTTCGAAAGAAGTAACCACATCCTGAAGGTAGGCCTTTTCTTCTGCATCGCTGCTTGCATTATAATCAGCAAATTCGGTAATCCATACCGGGCGATTAAACTGAGTTAAATTCTGGGTAAGCGCAATGGCCCCACCAGCAGTCCCTTCGTAGGTGTGAAAAGCGATGTAATCTACTTTACATGTTGGGCAAAGTTTAAAAAACTGTTGGTGCCATTTTACCGGATCGGTATAACCACCTACAGCTCCGCCACCAGCATAAATAGCTGCAGCACTAACGATTTCGAGATTTTTCGCTGCGGCAATCTGTTCTATTTTAGGCCAGGCGGCAACAGCTTGTTCCGGGGTCATATTAGCTTCAACAGTCAGGTTAGGCTCATTAAAAGCCAATAAATACTTTGCACCGGGCTTGACTTTAGCGATAAAATCGGCGGCCGTAATGTTTCCATTCCAGGCCATTGGAACAAACTCTACACCTAAATTTGCATAAACATCTTTTACAAGAGGATCGGGAGTATCCGACCAATTGTACCACCAGGAGATCCCGGGCTTAAGGACATTAATATCCGCCTGTGAGTTATTGCCATATGCAAGTCCTCTTTTGGGACTTACCTGAGCCTGGCTGCTTAAGGCATAAAAACATAAAAATAACAGGTGAATATGCTTCAATACTTTTTTCATAGTGTATGTTTTTTTAATGACAGTTTTTATTGTTTGATTAGTTTATTGCACAGTATAGTATTGTTAATTTGAAGATGCAGAAAATAAAAGCCCGAAGACAAAAGCTCTACATTTACTGTATTTACGCCGGGTTGAATCACTTCTCTCAAAATCACTTTTCCTGAAACATCCAGTATTGATAAATCAGTTGCTGTAGCTGAATTAGAATTGATGGTGATATAATCATTGGCCGGATTAGGATAAAAAACAAAAGCTTCGGAATTAACTATCGGACTGTTTACTAAAGTCATATAATCCGCCACTACATTTACCGTAGCCGTTCCTATTACCGATCCGCTTTGAAATTTCACAGTATAAGTTCCTGCTGATTGCGCAGTAAAAACTCCTGACAAATTTATTGTTCCACCACCTGTTACCGACCAGGTACCGGGAGCGGCCACCGATTTACCATCGGGATTATATCCCAGTGCAGTGAAGGAAAATGTTTGTCCGATTTTCACATCGATCACTCCCGGATTAACAATGATTTTCGACAAAGGTTTAGGCGTTACCGATTTTGTTCCATAAGCCTGAAATTCTTTTATAGAATATCCATAATCGGTAGCACGCACATAACACCACACGCGCAAATACTGAGTGCTTACATTTTTTGTAAACAAATCAAATTTATCTGTAGCACCCCACACACCGGTTGAAGTAGAATCCACTGTTTTCCATTTCACACCATCAGCAGAAGTTTGAATAGCATAAACCGCTGCTGCTGCTCCATCCCATACAATCACCACTTGCGACAAATCATACACCGTATCCAATTTCACATACCACCAGTGTTGCGCATCTCCATCCTGTGCTTTTTGTTTGGTTTCCCAACGCGTAGTGGTGTTGCCATCATTGGCTTTCGGAGCAGTGTTGGTAGTGACATAATTATCCGTAAAAGACGGTCGGTTGAGCGCAATATTATCCGTAAGATTTAGCGGAGCATAAACAACAGCAATTGCATTGTATGATAAATCTCCTAAAGTTGCAGTAATGGTAAATGTACCAACGGTATTATCAGAAATAAAAGTACCATCGCTTGTCATTGTACCGCCACCGGTGGTTTTCCAGGTAGTACCTTTTGTTGACAACAATCCTCCGTACTGATCATACACTTTTACATCATAATAAATCACCGAACCCTGAACCACTTTCTGATAATCAGGCAAGATGATTAGTTTCACCGATCTTCGTAAATCATTAACACGCAATTTATAAGTGGCTTTCAAATTTCCGCTGCTGGCCTGAATCACAACACTATCAGTATTTGTATTAGGTGCGCTGTACAAACCACTGTTATCAATTGTACCTGTTCCATACAATACTTTCCATGAAACAGCAGACACTAAATTCATAGTAGCACCATACTGATCCAATCCTGCAACACTCAATTGCATTTGATCAGAAGGCTTCACAACATCTGCCGGTCCGTTAATTTTAATGGAAGTCAAAATTGCATCAAGATGAGTTGCAATAGTGGTGTATGGTGGAACTTTAAAAGCTCCGATGGGTGTACCTTGATTATATGCTGTTATGGTTTGTTCAACCCCTGTTGGATTGTAAGCAACATAAGTATAAACCTTTGTTACATCATTGTAATAAACCTGACTGGTAGGAGAAGAAGTCCAGCGACTCCAATCAATACTTCCCAGTGTAGCTGCCGAATGCAGGTAATAATAAGTGATCCCATTCAAATCACTTCCCTGATAATGCACGTTGTAATCCTGCCACATTTGCAAAGCTTTATTTCTATCAAAACCCTGAACGTATTGTGTTAGATTATTAAAAAAATCACTTCCCCAACCATTGATGTTGGCACCATAATCCGTCATGAAGCGATTGAATTTATTTTTTGCGGCAGTGGTATCCGAATACAAAAAGTCCATTCCCGGAGCATAAGGAATCCAGTTGATCCAGTACAAACCTTCGCCGCCAACATAATTTCCTAAAGAGGGTCCGCTGTTGTTTATTTTAGCGGCAACACCTAAAGAAAAATTCGGAGAAAAATTGATGTTGTCGACGTCTCTGATGTATTGATCATAAGCGCGCGACATGGTAGAATAAATAAAAGCACCAGCATCACGCATGGCATTGTCGCCCATCATTTCACCGAGTAAAAACATTCCCGATGCAAATTGCATACACTCGGAAACCGACTCCACATCCGCTCCGCTGTTACCACCCGCCCAGCTGTGACCGTTCCATGGATCGAGCAAACGCAAAAAAGGAAAACTATTGTCGCTACGGTCCCAGTTGTCGATGTGCTTCGCCATTAACTTCAACATGCCTCCGAAATCTTTTAAGAAAGTAGAATCTTTCATCGCATACGTTGCAGCAGCATACATCATGTAACCGTAACACATATCATGATCGGTAAAAGTTGCCGAATATCCTCCCGGATCAAAACCTACCAAGGCGCCCAAATGACTGCTTTCATCATATCTGTAAAAACAATGTGCAGTTTCACCCGGCGTGTAAGTGAGCCAATCTTTAAATGCAGCTCTAACTTTATCTTTTAGTGCACCGGCTAAAGGATGTTTTGTTTCGGCAGCGATGGCCGCATATTTCGCTTGTTGCAGCAAAGGTTTTAATCCCCAGTAAATATCGGTACCCATAGCGGTACGCGCATTAGCCGCAGTGATGGTACTCGCCATGTAAGTAGAATCATAAGGATACTTATCATTTTTATTGTATTTAGGAACCGGCACATTGGGCAAAATTCCGGAGAAGCGATGAGAGAAAATAAACGATTTTCCTGCTACCAGTTTCAAAGTACCTTTTGGCGTTAAATAAGTCATCCCGTTAAACACCGGAGTAGATAAGGCACGTTGATAATGGTGAGGAATAAATCCCTGCAAAACATTTGTTTCGGCAGCACCTTTTAAATTCACGGTTTTAACCGTCCAAGTGGTATTTACTTTTGCTTGTGATTGATTGTAATCCCATTTCACTTGAGTGTTTAAAGGTTTTACATAAGCATACTTATATAAGGTATCCAGATCCGAAGCTTTATTTAATAAACCAATAACAAAATATTTATCGGGTCCCGAAAAAGATAATTTGAATTTATTACCCGCTGCTTTTGTCACCGTAGTATTGGGCGGCATGAAAATGGCAAACATTTTTCCTGAAGCCATTCCCACAAAATGATCCCCGGTAAATGGCCAGGTAGTAATTGGCGTCACACCATCCGTTGTAAAAGGCGCATCCCATATATGAAGGGTGGGATCAAAATTAGGTTCAAACCAAACAAAAGGGAATCCATGTCCAAAGGTCACCTGCATTTTATTGGCACCATCGGTGATTTCCGATTGTGTTAGCCAATCCGACCAATCCTTCACCGTACATTTATTGGCCACCATGGTGCTTCCTGTTGGTTCCACTTCAACACCATAACCGGTGTTCATTGAAGAACCATTGGCCGTCCATGAATTGGGAAACCACACGGTAGATCCGCTGGGCTTCAATTCAAGATTGGTTGGAGAGTTCCATATCATTCCACCCCAATTACCATTTTGCTGGAAGATCATACTCGTCCATTCATCATTGGTTGGTATCATACGCGTATTGGTATCAGCCACACCCACTTTCCATTTCGCCGGCCACTTGCCGTGTATGGCCATCAGCTGATCCCACACTGCCCAGTTGCCATTGGAGCCCCAGGTGTTTTTCACAAGATCAAAGGGAGTTCCATTTCCGTAGGAACCTTTTCCTACAGGAACTATAGGAACATTGGTTTGTGCAACAATACCCTGTATTGCATATAACATTATAAATGCTGCAAATAAAAATGTTTTGAGAAAGTGTTTTTTCATATTTCAAGTTTTAGAGGTTTGCATACATTTTAAGTATGCTGTTCCTTCTAAGCTATTTGAATACCGCGCTAATGTGATATTGTATTGTACATAATCCATATACTTTTGTACGAACAGTGTTGTTCAAGTTTGAACAAGTATTTGCGCACACGACTGTAAAGTTGTCTGAACCTTGATTCACTTGATTAAAAGATTATCTTGACTACCCATACTTTCATCCTTTAATCAAGGTTCAGACTTTCTTATTCTCCTCCCTATACTGCGAAGGATGCACACCATAAGCATCTTTAAAACATTTACTAAAGTAATTAGGAGTATTGAACCCAACCGAATAAGCAATTTCAGCAATGGTATCATCACTTTTAAGCAGCATACGGGCGGCATGTTTTAATCGGATGGTTTGAATGAATTCATTCACTGTTTGTCCGGTAATGTTTTTGATTTTAGCATAAAACAAGGTTCGTCCGATTCCGATTTCAGCGGCAAATTTATTGACACTGAATTCGGTATCGGCAATATTTTTTTCAATAATCTGCATGGCTTTTTCCATCAGCGCTTCATCGGCATTGGTTACAGTAATTTCCTTAGCGTCAATCATAGTATCAACAGACACTTTCTTGCGGAGTTTTTCCCTAAAGCTTAAAATATTTTTGATTTGCAACTGAAGAACACTTAAGTTGTAAGGTTTGGTAACATAAGCATCGGCACCGGTTTCAAAACCTTTCAACTGGTTTTCGGTGGATGATTTTGCGGTGAGTAAAATCACCGGAATATGACTGGTACGGATATCGGTTTTCAACTGTTTGCAAACTTCCGTACCATCCATTTCAGGCATCATCACATCGGAGATGATCATGTCGGGAAGAATTTGAAAAGCTTTTTCCAAGCCAACTTTTCCGTTTTGAGCTTCTTCAATAAGATAATCCAGTTTCTCTAACTCATTTTTTAAAAACGAGCGTACTTCGGGATTGTCTTCAATGATCAGGATTTTTATTTTACCACTTTCCTGTTCAGGAGCAACAAGCTTATTTGCTGGCAGCACACTGTTTTCAACAACATTTTCTCCTGTAATTGGTAAATAAATATGGAAAGAAGCACCCTCCCCCACTTTACTTTCCACTTCAATTTTTCCGTTGTGTAGTTCCACCAGTTCTTTTACAAAGGCAAGACCGATGCCTGTTCCTTCAGCGTTGGCTTCCTGATTTTCGGCTTTATAAAAACGCTCGAAAATATGGGGAAGATCTTTTTCTTCTATTCCAGATCCATTATCCTTTACACTGATTACGACACAATCATTTTCCTTTTTTATGCTCACCTCTATCAGTCCGTATTCTTTTGTAAACTTAAAAGCATTAGACAAAAGATTCACTAAAATTTTCTCCAGCTTTTCGGGATCAAAAACAAAATAAAGAGGTTCCTGCTGAGCACTTATTTTCAAGTGTATTTTTTTCTGCTCAGAAACATAATGAAAAGAAGTCGCGATATTTCTAATGAAATGAACAACATCAGATTTCTCTTTGTGGATCTGCAATTTCCCTGAATCCATTTTATTGAGATCCAAAACTTCGTTGATCAAATTGAGCAATCTCTGACTGTTATTGTGTATTAGCTCATAATATGCTTCCTTTTCCTCTTCCGTGTTTCCTTTTTTCCGCAATTGCTCAATAGGCCCCATAATCAAGGTCAACGGAGTTTTAAATTCATGCGATACATTGGTAAAGAAATTTAATTTCATGCTATTCATTTCTTCCGCCTTTTCCGATTTCATTTTTTCCAATTTCAAATCGTTTTTTAATTTTTCCCTATTGATGATAAATTGTCGGGAAAAATAAAGCGACAATACAATGATTAAAAAATAACAGAAATACGCCCAGCCAGTTAGCCAGAACGGAGGAAGTACAATCACCCGGATAGATACAGGATAAGGATTCCATATTCCGTTTTCAACAGAATTATTGACCACAAAAGTATAGGTCCCCGGAGCAATATCAGTATAGGAGGCAATATTGGAAGAACCATTGTACACCCATTCTTTATCAAAATCAATCAGTTTGTATCTGTACTGATTTTTCTTGGGATTGGCATAATTGGGTGCAGCATATTCAAAGGCAAAAAACGACTGGTCGTAATTCAAAATAATTTCTTTGGTTGCACTGATGTCTCTTTTTAGAAGAGAATCCATATCCCCGATCTTAACAGATTTGTTGTATACCCTAAAATCGGTTAAAGTGATAGGAGGAATAAAAGTCGACGTTTTTATTTTATTGGGAGAGAAATAAAGCAATCCGTCATTGCTACCGAAATACATTTGTCCCTTGGCCCCTTTGAAAAAAGAACTAATGATGAAATTGTTATCAGGAAGTCCATCGGCCAAATCAAAATTTACTGCTTTTTCAGTTTTATAATTAAAAGCACACAATCCGTTATTGGTACTGATCCATAAATTATTGTTGTCGTCTTTTAAAATACCGTTGATGATATTGTCGGGCAATCCGTCAGCGATGGTAAAGGTTTTAAAAGAATGCGATTCAGGATTGTATTTTTTGAGTCCGAGCGTTGTGCCCACCCACATATTTCCATCTCCATCCTCACAAAAAGAATAAACGGTAAGATCCTCCTCACCATCTTTATTAATGTTTTTGTAATCTTCTTTGGAGGGATCAAAAATGGTGATTCCGGTTACCGTTCCCACCCACACCATATTTTTTTTATCAATGTAAATGGATCGTATCCAGTTGGTCACCAGCGTTCGATTTCTGTTTTGCCAGTCGGTTCTGTAATTCGCTATTCTTTTTCCATTGATGGTGAATTTACTGATTCCATTGCCATTGGAAGCAATCCATACATTTCCGTTTTCATCACCGGTGATGGCTCTTATGTCATTTGATCCGCGAAACATAACAGAATCGGGATCTTTAAAATAGGTGAATTTATTGGTGTGCGGATTTAAAATGCTGATACCACCGGAGTAAGTCCCTATCCATATTTTTCCTTCTTTATCTTCATACAGAGATTGAACGGTATTATCCGACAAGCTATTATTTCCTCCTTGTTTGTAATAAGTGAAAGCACCTGTTTTACGATTCAGAAAATTCAATCCGCCACCTTCTGTTCCTATCCATAAATTTTTATTTCGGTCTTCGATAACACTTAGCACCGTTTTATTATTCAGTGTTTGTTTTTCACCTTGCGTGTATTGATAAAAAGAAAAATTCTTGGTGTTGGTCAGCAAATTAATTCCCACACGATAGCAACCTATCCAGATATTTCCTTCATTATCGATGTATAAATTCCTGATTTGATTGTTAGAAAGGCTGTTCACATTCAAAGAATTGGACTTTATACTTTTAAAAGATTCTTTAGCAGGATCAAATACAAACACCCCATTGCTTTCTGTACCTATCCATAAATTACCATCTTTATTCATCGCAATGGAATACAAATGCTGAAGATCATATTCCGTGTTTTTATAATTTTTGAATATTTTTTTTGACACGTCAAATTTATCCAGACCTCTTTTAGTGCCTATCCAAAGTACATTTTTCTTCTTATCGAAGAAAAGACTTTGAATATAATTGTCGGATAAATCATTGGTCTCTTTTTTATAATACTGCGTAAATTTTCTTTGGGCAACAGAAAAAATATTGAGCCCTGTTCCTCCGCGGGCAATCAACAAATTGCCATTATTGTCTTCGGCTATTGAGTTAATGGCATTAGAGCTTAAATGTACATTGGCTTCATTGTTTAAAAAGAGAGTGGATTTAAAACTCACCGGGTCCAAAAGATGCAGCTCACCATGATCGGTTCCAAACCAGATATTTTTTTGAGCATCTTCAAAAATTACATTAACGGGCGCATTCAATATAAGATTTTTAAAACTATTGGTACTTCTGTCGAGAATACTGATCCCCTGATTGGTACCTGCCAGAATGAAATGCCGACTATCCTCAAAAACACAATTTATTTTATCGTTGCTGATGGAACTTGGATTTCTGTCGTGCCTGAAAACCTGAAAATTCCTGCCATCGTATTTGTTCAATCCGTTCTCGGTACCTATCCATATAAATCCCAAATGATCCTGATAAAAGCAATTCACCGAACTGTTTGACAAGCCGTTATTAATATTAATATGTACGAATCTAAAATTATCGGGCAAAGCATATGCCTTGGCAAAGGCAATAAGCAGAAGGTAAAATATGCACAAAACTCGCTGGATCATAGAAACTCAAAAATGATTCAGGTTCAATATATCGCATTTTTACATGCGCGAAACAGCACTGCACAATAGTGGAATCAATATGTACAATTGATACACACAATGGGCTTTTATAATCTTTATAGAATTGTACAAGTGCTGTACAATAATGTATTTGATAGCGATCGTAAAAATTGGTTTTGAAACCAATTTCCATAAATAAAGTTATAGTACTAAAAACAAATAAGTTAGGTGCTCTTTTTAAGAATGATATTATATGCTTTACGTATGATATTATATTACCGGCCATTGAAGAGAAGCTTAATTTCGTTTCGGGTAACACTTTTGTAACTATGAATACACGTAAAAAAACAACCAACACAATATATATTGTACTGATTTTAATTCTTGAACTATCTTTCTCTGCTACTTATGCTCAATATTCATTGGTAGGAGATGCGACACAGGTAAATACAACAACTTACCAACTCACAAAAGATTCTCTCTGGCAAAACGGAAGTGTTTGGAACAATACCAAATACGATCTCAACCAATCATTTGAAGTTTATTTTGAACTCTATTTCGGAGACGTAGAAAAAGGTGCCGATGGCATAACCTTTACTCTTCAGCAACAGGGAACCAATGCAGGTAGTGCTGGACAAGGGCTTGGTGCAGGAGGCGTTAAACCTTCTGTTATTATTGAATATGACACTTTTGAAAACAGTCCTTATGATCCAACTCAGGACCATATTGCCATTGAACAAAATGGTGATGTCAACCACAACACCGCCAACAAACTGGCCGGACCAATTTACGCTACTACCGACTCCTTGAATATTGAAGATGGCAAATGGCACAACTCAAGAGTGAAATGGGATGCTCCTTCCAAAACATTTGAAGTATATTTTGATTGCATACTCCGATTAACCTACACCGGAGATATCATCAACAATATCTTTGGAGGAAATCCTAATGTATATTATGGTTTTACCGCAGCTACCGGAGGATCACACAATGATCAATTGGTTCGTGGTTTTTCATTTGTGTCGCCTTCTCAAAAATTTGATGTTGCTATTTGCATAGGAGATACCTTTAAACTTGATTTTTCCGATAAAGATATCCGCACCTGGAAACCGGCTGCAAAAATTAATGCTACCTCTCCCTCTCACCCGCTTTTTTTCCCAACGGTATTTACTCAATATATTTCCGATGTTACCAGATGTACCATGTCGTGGGAAGACACTGTAAATATAACCGTGAACAATTTGCCTGTAGTTAATCTCGGCCCTGATAAAACCATGTGTTCCAATGAACCTGCCCTTACTTTTGACGCAGGAAATGCTGGCAGCACCTATCTTTGGTCTTCCACCGAAACTTCTCAAACCATTTCAAAATCAAGCTCAGGAACTTATATTGTTAAGGTTTCCGACAATAAGCAATGCAGCGCGAAAGACACTGTGGTTTTAACCGTAAATCCCGCACCGGTAATAAATCTGGGAAATGACACCACCAACTGCTTTAAAAATACTGCATGGAAAGATTCCATTGCCAACACTTTCACTTCTATTCTTTGGTCAACAGGAGCAATTACCAACACCGCATCGCTTAACCACTCCGATAGTTTGAAAGTAACTGTAACTAATCAATTTTTGTGTTCGGCCACAGCTGTGAAATATATTGGCGAAAAGTGTAATCCCTCAATTACTTTGTGCTTCCCTGATGTTTTCACTCCCAACAACGACGGCTTTAATGATGATTTCCGCCCTTGCGGAGAAGAAGGGGAGAAAAAAACAGAAATCAATACGGGTAATTATACTTTCTACAGCGATAATATTTTAGCCATGAACTTTATGGTTTATGACAGATGGGGTATTAAAATGTTTGAATATACCGACAAAGGAATTCCGGTGTGGAACGGCTATTTTAAAAATGTTCCTGCCTCTTCCGGAACTTATTTTTGGATAGCTCATTACACTGATTCCTCCAATTCACAATACGAAAAAACAGGATATGTTACTTTGTTGAAATAATTGTCTGAACCATAAGTACTTCATCGTATTTCAATACTACCAAACACCTAATTCATTTAATTACACCCGTTTTAGAATTGCGACTGAAGCGTTTTTACGCCGTTTTTTATACGAGTCGGCAATAAAAACTTTCTTTACTACATCCCCCAATTCCCTTATTAATCGGACTTAAAATCAATTTAACCGACACTTTTATTCAATACAACAAATCTTCCGTACAATTTTATCCGATTTCTGAACGATTTTTTCAGCCAAAATTTTCCCATCAGCGTATTATTACTAACAATAAAGGGAACAAACTTTTGTAATTTATGAATAAACCGAAAAAAATTGGCAGCTCAATTTATTTTTCGCTGATTTTATTTCTTGAACTTTTTTATAGTTCAGGTTATAGCCAATTTTCTTTGGTGGGCAATACAACACAAACTGCTCCAACCACTTACCGACTCACTCAAGACGTTGCATGGCAAAATGGTAGTTTGTGGAATACCACTAAAATTGACTTAACTTCTTCCTTCGATTTATTTTTTGAACTCTATCTGGGTAACCACGACAATGGTGCCGATGGCATCAGCTTTACCCTGCAACAAAAAGGAACCAATGCAGGCTCTGCAGGAGGAGGCATGGGAATCGGAGGGGTTAAACCTTCTGTAATTGTTGAATATGATACCTGGAACAATACTCCTTATGATTTAGTAGCCGATCATATCGCCATTGAAAAAAACGGAGATGTGAACCACAGCACAACCAATAATCTGGCAGGTCCTGTTTCTGCAAATGCTGCCGGTACCGATATTGAAAACGGACAATGGCACCGCTCGCGTGTGAAATGGAATGCATCCACTAAAACACTGGAAGTATATTTTGATTGTACTCTGAGATTATCTTACACAGGAGATATTGTTGCTAATGTTTTTGGAGGAAATCCAAATGTATATTATGGTTTTACCGCAGCTACAGGTGGCTCTACCAACGAACAAAGTGTTCGTGATTTTTATTTTACCACCGAAGCAAAAAAACTAAGCAGCACCATTTGCCTTGGAAGCTCTTACCAAATTGATCTTCCCGACGGAGATACTTATAGCTGGACACCCGCAATAGGAATAAGCTCAAGTACAGCTGCCGACCCAATATTTAATCCAACTACAACTACTCGATACATTGCTACCGTTAACAATTGTATTCAAACATGGAAAGACACCGTAGATATTACTGTAGTTAATCCACCTGTTGTTGACGTTGCGGATAAAACAATTTGTGCCGGAACAAGCACCACCTTTGATGCAGGCAATGCAGGATCTACTTTTGTATGGAGCGGATTAGGTAGCGGTAGTGCTCAAACAACTTCTGCTTCTGCTGCAGGAACGTATACAGTAAATGTTACGGATGTAAACGGATGTAAAGCCTCCGACAATGCTACTTTAACCGTGAATGCTTTACCTGTTGTGAGCATAGCCAACAAAGCAATTTGCTCAGGAACAAGCACTACTTTTGATGCCGGAAATGTTGGCTCTACTTTCGTTTGGAGTGGCAATGGAACTGGAACTTCACAAACTACTCCTGCTTCAACTGCGGGAACTTATACAGTGACGGTGACCAATGCCGCTAATTGTTCTGCTACAGGAAGTGCAACATTAACCCTAAATGCTTTACCTGTTGTAAATATTGCCGATAAAGCCATTTGTACAGGAAGCTCTACTACTTTTGATGCAGGCAATGCAGGTTCTTCTTTTGTATGGAGTGGATTGGGTAGCGGAACTTCACAAACCACACTTGCTTCTGCTGCAGGAACCTATACCGTAATAGTTACCAACGGAAATGGCTGTCAGGCCTCTGATAACGCTACTTTAACTGTAAACACCTTACCTGTTGTGAATCTTGGACCCGATAAAAATATCTGTCCGGGCAACTCCACTACCCTGGATGCGGGGAGTGGTTTTTCTTATTTATGGAACAATGGTTCAAGCGCTCAAACATTGCTTGCTTCTGCGGCAGGAAACTACAGTGTTACTATCACAGATGCAAACGGATGCCAATCCAGCGATAATTTAACAGTGACCATGAACAGTAATTTGATTGTTGATTTAGGTGCGGATAAAGCTATTTGCCAAGGCGATGCCGCAATAACTTTTGATGCAGGAAATACAGGATCAACTTATTTATGGAACAATGGAAGCAGCAATCAAACATTAGCTGCTAACACAGCAGGAACTTACTCTGTAAATGTAACCGATATCAATGGATGTACAGGATCAGGAAGCGTGAATTTAATTGTAAATACTTTACCTGTTGTTGACATAGCTGACAAAACAATTTGCGATGGTAATGCTACTACATTTGACGCAGGTAATGCAGGTTCAACTTTTGTATGGAGCGCATTGGGAAGCGGAACTTCACAAACTACTCCGGCTTCAAAAGAAGGGACTTACACTGTTACCGTTACCAACGGCAATGGCTGTAAAGCCAGCGACAATGCCACTTTAACTTTAAATTCTTTACCTGTTGTTAACGTAAGCGACAAATCTGTTTGTGCAGGATCAAGCACTACTTTTGATGCAGGCAATACAGGTTCTTCCTTTGTTTGGAGCGGAGTAGGAAATGGAACTTCGCAAACAACTGCTGCTTCTGTAGCGGGAATTTATTCGGTTACCGTTACCAATGCAAATGGATGTAAAGCCAGCGACAATGCTACTTTAACGGTAAACAACTTACCTATTGTTAACCTTACTGATCAATCGGTATGTAAAGGTTTAAGCACTATTTTTGATGCAGGCAATGCAGGGTCTTCCTTTGTTTGGAGTGGATTAGGTAGCGGAACAGTACAAACCAATTCTGCTTCCGATTCGGGAGTTTACATAGTCACCGTTACGGATGCAAACGGCTGTAAGGCCAGCGACAGCGCAACCCTTACTGTTAATCCTTTGCCTGTTGTTACTATTAGCGACAAAATTATTTGCTCCGGAACCTCAACCACTTTTGATGCAGAAAACACCGGTTCAACTTTTGTTTGGAGCGGATCAGGCAACGGAACTTCACAAAGCATTACGGCCTCCACTGCCGGTATTTATTCAGTAAGCGTTACCGATGGAAATGGATGTAAAAATTCCGACGATGCTACTTTATCATTTTATACATCCCCTAAACCCAATCTGGGTGCCGACAGAAATATTTGTCCGGGAATGAGCACTACCATTGATGCCGGAAATTGGACTTCTTATTTATGGAACAACTCTTCCACTGCTGCAACTTACAGTACTTCCGATTCAGGATCTGTATTCGTAAGCATTAAAGATACCAATGGCTGCGAAGGCAGTGACACCATCAACATTTCCATCAGCAACAATTTAACGGTTTCTCTCGGTCCTGATAAAGTAATATGTGCCAACGCAGATCCTGTTACTTTTGATGCGGGCATCTCTCCTGCCACTTATGTATGGAATTCGGGAGAAAACACGCAAAACATTTCTAAAAATATTGCAGGAACTTTTAGTGTTGTTGTAACAACTCCCGACGGCTGTACCGGAAAAGATAGTGTTGTACTTTCTACAAATTCTTTACCCCTGATCAATATCGATGATCAAACAATTTGCGCAGGAAGTTCCGCTATTTTTAACGCAGGAAATTTTAAGACTTATAAATGGAACAACGATAGTACATCAAAAACACTTTCTGTTGCCTCAGCCGGAAAATACTGGGTAGAAGTAACGGATACCAACGGATGTAAAAATACCGACACCGTATCACTAAAAATAAATCAACTGCCTGTAATCACTTTAAACAATAAATCAACCTGCGAAGGACAAATAGCAACTCTGGATGCCGGAGCAGGATTTACTTCTTATCAATGGACATCAGGAGAAAACACACGTACTCTATCTTCAGCCCTTAGCGGAACATTCACTGTAACTGTAAGCGACAGCAACTCTTGTCAGAACAGTGCTTCAGCAACAATTACCATTCATCCTAAACCAATTGTAAACCTCAGCTCCTTCACTCCTGTTTGCGCCAACACTCCCAACTTTAAATTAAACGGAGGAATTCCTACTGGTGGAAAATATAAAACCTTGTACAATTCTCTAGCTGTTGAAACAGATACTTTCAACACTAAAATAATGGGCATGGGAAGTCATCCTGTTATTTATGTTTATACCGACATTTATGGTTGTGAAAATTCTGCTCAGGCCGCGATTCCGGTTAACGGACTTCCTTTAGTAAGTATGAATGACAAAACCATTTGCGCAGGAGAAACAACTTTTTTTGACGCAGGTGCCGATTTCGTAAAATACAACTGGAACAATGGCTCTGCCAATACTCAACAAATTTCTGCAAGCACTGCAGGAACTTATTTTGTTACTGTGACCGATGCCAACGGATGTACCAATAAGGATACCGCTACACTTAACGTAAATCCCTTACCTGTTGTAAATCTCGGCGCCGATAAAACTGTATGTGAAGGAAATCCTTTTAGTATTTCATCTGACATCAACGCAGCAGATTATTTATGGAGCACCGGCGCAAAAAATCAAAGCATTAATATTAATGCTTCCGGGAAATATTCGATTACCGTTACCGACGCCAAAGGCTGCAAAGGCTATGATGAAATGGAAGCTACCATCATACCTGTACCTGTAATTGAATTAGGAGACGACATTGAAATTTGTGAAGGACAATCAACTACCATCAATTCTAATTTGAACAGCGGAAAACTACTATGGTCAACCGGAGAATTCACTAAATCAATTCAGGCAAATAAAAGCTCCAACATTAAACTTAAAGCGTTTTACGATTCTCAATGTCCGGTTTACGATTCACTTTCCGTTACGGTAATTTCCTATCCTGTTTCAAAACTATTCACTGACACTGTAGTTTGTTTTAATGAAATACAAACATTAACACTTGATGCAGGAAATGACGCAGAACACTATTTGTGGGACGATGGAAATACATCTTCCTCTATTTCAATCAGCAAAGAAGGAAAATATACCGTGTCATTAACCAACGGGGGAAACTGCACTGTCAACGATACCGTTAAAATAAAAGAATTGTGCAGTACCGAGCTTTACGTTCCCGATGCCTTCACCCCTTTTAATAAAGACGGAATCAATGATATATTTTATGTGAAAGGCACTAATGTTTTTGATTTTCACTTAATGATTTTCGACCGCTGGGGAGAATTGATTTATGAAAGTTACAATATGGATGAGGGTTGGGACGGTACCTACAAAGGTAATGCTGTGCAAATGGATGTATATGTTTGGAAACTCCACTGGAAAGGAAACGCACAAGGCAATGAGAAATTCAACAACCAAAGATTTGGTAGTGTTTCAGTGATAAAATAAAATTTGTCTGAACCTTGATTCAGACAATTTCCTTAGGAATTAAAGCCCTCCACATTTTCTAAAACTATTCATGCGTTAATGCGTAGATAACTACAATCTACTATTTGAATTTCAATATTCAAATCAGGGTACATTTTTTTCGATTCATGGTTAATACAAAGAGAATCAGCATAACAATGTTGATTTTATTTCTTGCGCTGACAAGCTCTTCCTTGTATGCACAATACACGTTAGTAGGGAATGCCGTGCAAACAGGTGTAAGAACCTATCAGCTCACTCAAAATGCAAATTGGCAAAACGGTAGTGTTTGGAATACCACTAAAATTGATCTCACCTCTTCATTTGATATTTTTTTCGAAGTGTATTTAGGGAATCATGACGATGGTGCCGATGGAATTGCGTTTACGCTTCAACCGGTAAGCACCAATGCAGGCGCACCCGGACTCGGACTCGGATCGGGCGGTATTAGTCCTTCTGTAATTGTGGAATATGATACTTACCAAAATGGTTTTGATCCTGCATTTGACCATATTGCCATTGAAAAAAACGGGGATGTGGATCACAATACTGCCAACAAACTGGCAGGCCCCATCTCCGCTACTGCCGCTGCTACAGATATTGAAGACGGACAATGGCATAGTTCCCGGGTAATATGGAATGCGACAACAAAAACAATTGAGGTATATTTCGATTGCAATTTACGCCTCTCTTATTCCGGCGATATCATTGCTACTATTTTTGGAGGAAATCCAAACGTGTATTATGGATTTACAGCCGCAACAGGCGGGTCAATAAACGAACAAAGTGTACGCGACTTCCATTTCATCAACACTAAAAAAATCACTACAACGATTTGCGATGGAGATAATTTTCAGGTGGATCTAAGCGGAGATGTTGTTTATGAATGGTCACCAACAACAAACATTAGCGACTCTACTTCTGCTACTCCAACCTTCACACCTACCGTATCCACTCAGTATATTGTAAACATTACCAATAAATGTCAGGACAAATGGAAAGACACAGTGATGATCAATGTAAATCCTAAACCTATCGTGAATTTAGGCCCGGATAAAACTATTTGCGCAAATGGTCCGGCCATTACTTTTGATGCCGAAAATCCAGGCAGTACTTATCTGTGGTCCTCTTCCGAAACTTCACAAACCATTACAAAATCTGATTCAGGAACCTACATCGTTACCGTAACGAGCAATAACTGCAATGCAAAAGACACTGTAATCATTAATATAAGTAACAGCTTTACGGTTTCACTCGGGCCCGATAAAGAAATTTGTGCCGGTGATGCAGCACTTACCTTCGATTCCAATATCAGCGGAGCGGCAAACTACCTTTGGAATTCGGGAGAACAAACACAAAGTATTTCTAAAGATGCGGCCGGTACTTATATTGTGGAAGTAACCATGCCAGGTGGCTGTGTTGGAAAAGATACCGTTGTACTTTCTGTAAATTCCTTGCCACTCATCTCTCTTGCCGACACAAATATTTGTCAGGGACAAACCCTAACGTTTGATGCAGGAATTTTCAACTCTTACCTCTGGAACGACAACAGTATTTTACAAACCCTTACTGCTTCCTCCACAGGGAATTACTGGGTAGAAGTAAGTAATGCCAAGGGGTGTAAAAAAAGAGATACTGCAATGCTTACTGTAAATGCCTTGCCGCTTGTGAATTTAGGTCCCGACACAACAATGTGCGAAGGAAGTTTACTGAAAGTAATTTCAAATAAAATAGCAGCCTCTTACCTCTGGAACACTGGAGCAACAAGTGCTTCTATCGCTGTAAGCATCTCAGGAAAATATTTTGTCAATATTACTGATACCAATAACTGTCCGGGTTATGATGAGGTTAATATCAACAGCAACCCTACTCCTTTTTTCGATTTAGGGCCCGATATTGAAATTTGCGGAGGAGCCCCCATTACAATTGATTCCAAACTAAGCGGAGTGAAATTACTATGGTCGACCGGAGAAAACATAAAAACGGCGATTGATATAAGTACCAGTGACACCATCACCCTTGAAGCTTTTTATGACTCACAATGTAAAGCTTATGACACTGTGCTAACCACTGTAATTCCTATGCCTTCTTCTGCTCCGCTTGCCGATACTACAGTTTGCTTTATTGAAGCGCCTTCCTTCACCATCAATACAGGAAACGGAGCTCAGCATTATTTATGGGAAAATGGCGACAGTACCTCATCACGTGTTATCAGCGCAGAAGGAAATTATTCACTGACACTCACCAATGGTAAAAGCTGTTCCATTAGCGACAAAATGAAGGTAGAAGAAAAATGCATCACCAGCATTTATGTACCAACCGCTTTTACCCCGAATGAAGATGGAGTGAACGATTTATTTTATGTGAAAGGATTGTATCTCACAGATTATCATCTCATGATTTTTAACCGCTGGGGCGAATTACTTTTTGAAAGTTATGATATGGAAAAAGGATGGGATGGCACTTATAGGGGAAATCCCGTACAGATTGATATTTATGTTTGGAAACTCGCTGTAAACCCAATAAAATCAAGTGTGACTATTCTGAACTACAAAAATTACGGACACATTACTGTAATCAAATAACAATTAACTGAATAATATTGCGGCATTTCTGTACAAACGTACCCCACTTCCAATAGCTGAGAAAGTAGATTTGTTGTATAAAATAAATACAACTATGAAAGCCAATCAAAATTTATTAATCAAAGCATTTGGTGTTTTTTGCATCAGCCTTTTTTCTGCAAATGCACACGCACAAAGTTCGGTTGTTTTAGCCGACTATGACAATACCGTTTTAAATTTCAACGGATTTGGAAACGATGAATTTTATGTAATGAACAATCCCTACAAAACAGGAATTGATGTGAGCAATAAAGTTGGAATGTGCGTGAGGGGCCAAGAAACCTGGTCGGGAATTGTGATCAAGGATTCAGTACCGCAAAAATTAAATTTCTCTCTCTATTCTGTATTGAACCTTAAAGTATATTCTCCCATTGCCTGCAATGTATCGGTAGAATTACAAGATTGGAAAAACAGCAGCATCACTAAAAAAGTAACGGTTCCCGTGAGTCAGATCAACACCTGGCAAAATCTGGTGTTTGATTTCACGGGTACCGCCAACAATACCTACAATAAAATCATTCTTTATTTTGATGACGGAGCTACTGCGGTACATGTTTTTTACTTTGATGATTTTACCATGGTTCCTTATTATGTTGGGGTTTCTGCCCCTTCCATCAAAGAAATTACTTCAAGCACTTTGAGTCCAAAAACAAATGAAGCCATCACTATTTTGGCTACCATTACCGATGATCTTGCAGTAACAGGCGCTACATTAAAATGGGGGACTTCACCTACCAGTTTAAACAACACGCTTAGCATGTCGGCCAGTGGTAATATTTATTCGGCTACTATTCCCGGACAAAGCAACGGAACAGCTATTTACTATAAAATAGTTGCTACAGACGGCAATTCAAATACTACTACCTCCATCACTAATAATTTATTGGTATCGGATAAAGAAGGAGTTTTATTTGCTGATTATGATGTAGTGGATTTAACCTTCAAAGGATTTTATGAAAGTCAGTTTTATGAAATAACCAATCCTAAAAATGGCGGACTCAATACCAGTTTGAAAGTAGGACAATTAACAAAAGGATTCAACACATGGGAAGGGATTTCTTCTACTCAGTTAAGTTCTAAAGTCGATTTTTCAGTGAACAAGGTTTTCCGCATGAAAGTTTATTCTCATAAAATTGCGCCTGTGGTTATTCGTTTAGAAGACTTCAACAACAACACCATATTTTATCAGGTTACAGCCACAATTGCAGCTGCAGATACCGGAAAATGGACCATACTTACTTTTGATTTCAGCAAAGCACTATCTAGTAAATACGACAAATTACTCATCACCATAAATGCAGGAACAAATGATATGAGCACTTATTATTTTGATGACATTGAATTAGTGCCTGATGCGCTCACAGCTGTAAATGAAGAGAATTTGGCAAGAGTAAATATTTTTCCAAATCCGTTTAATGAATTCATCAACCTTCAATCCGAAGCAGACAGAAGCACTTTTAAAATTTATGATTTAGCAGGTAAAGAAGTCATTAACGGACAATTAAATCGTGGAAATAATTCTATTTCAACAGAAACATTAACCTCAGGTTTGTATGTTGTACAAATACAAACAATGGATGGCATAAGCTGTGAAAAAATATTGAAGAGATAATTTATAAAATCAATAGTGAATGAAGGCGCGCTTTTTAAAGTGCGCCTTTTTTTTGTAGAGACGCAAAATTTTGCGTCTCTACACTATATGTAGTTTCAGATTTTTAATCATTACTGTTCGGAACCTTATAAAGACTTGAAACGCCCACTCAGCAAGGGGCTTGCTCCGCGCTCACGGCTACGCCGGCGCGGAATCTTTTTTCAAAGAAGCTTTGCTTCGTTAATTAATAATGAAATACGAGGCGAAGCCTCTACACAAATAAATTCCGCGCCGGCGAAGCCGTGAGCGCGGAGCGAATGTGACGACAACACCTAAACTAAAAAAAAGAAATTACTTCAATTTTGAGTACAAAATTTTCGCAAGGACTTACTGGGTGTGAAGTTCAATATGTTCCGAACAGTAATGATTTTCAATCTGAAACAAAACTTAAAGCGATTTTCAATCGCAATTAAATAGGCATTAAAAATGCATTTAAATGGATTTCAGATTGAAAATCTGAAATTACACTCGTCTCTATTATTTAAACTGAACATCATCCACCCAAATTGAAAACGGCTGACCAATACCACCCGAATAAATGGTAAATCCTGAGCGAATGCAACGCAAGTCGGCATCCTCCAGTTCAATTTCATATTTTGTCCAGGTGGAAGTCAAAGATATTTTAATAGATTGCTTATCGGTATCGTAATACGTTTTGTCATCGCCTATCATTCCGAATCCAAAAGTTGCATCCACATTATCTAAACTTGCTTTTGCCCAAAAAGTAAATGTCTTTGCGCCTTTTACGCTATAGCCACCGGGACGTGTACCCCAATCGTTCGGAGGATCAACCAATCCTAAGCCAAACCAATTGTCGGATCCTTCATAAGTAATTTTCAATGATTCCTTGCCTCCATGAACCTGTTCTTTATTTGCCGCATCCACTTTCATTTCTGCAAAATTACCCATGTAGGCTGTTGGAGAATATGGCATTTTATAAGAATCGTTGTACACATAAAAAGGAAGAGCTGTGCGCGCCCCCGGAAGGAAATCACTGTGAAAGCCTTTGTTTTTTATCATGATAGAAGTTTGGGCAATGCCAATATTCTTGTAGGTATCCTTAACGAAAGCGTAAATTTTTATGGCACCATTTTCTTCCGGAACTTTGATTTGATAGCCCTCTTTTAAATTACCTTTAAACACAAGAGGATTGATTTGATCTTTTCGTGCCCTACTTCCTGAGCGCTGGTTGTAATGAAAGCTGATATCCAACTGATCATTTTCTATATCCGACGCATCCAGCTTAACTTTTACCCAGCTTCCCGTTTGAACAGCGTTGGTATCAGGAATGCTGAAAGCAGAAATATCAGGCACATTATTAATAGGTTTTTCTCCTGTGTAGGCCTCCCTGGTTGCCCAGTATTGCGGACGGGTGTAATCGGCATAACGAAACAACAACCACACAGAACCAAAGGTATCGTCGTTACCATAATGGAAAACATAAGATCCCAAACAAGATGGATTAGGTGTTATCCACTCTTTAACTCCCGGCGCAATGGCTTTGTATTTTGCTTTATCATCGGGTTCTATTTTATATCCGTTCCTGTCGAGTTTTGAATCCCATTCACCACTCACACCAAATTCTGTAATCACATAAGGCTTATCAACACCCGCTTTAGTAAGCTCTCCCGGAATCTGTTTTACTCCCGGACCATATGAATTCACACCATATATATCCACAGAAGGAACATATTCTTTCCACCATTTAAATCCGAAATTCCAGGCATCAACAGATACTATAGGATGATCAGCATCAATCTGTTTTATGTTGCTGCAAACTTTTTCAAGAAATAAAGAATAGGCTAATTTCTCTTCATTGGTAGCGATGTTTAAGTACACTTCATTACCTACTCCAAAATAAAGTACGGCCGGATGATTTTTATATTTATTCACAGTTGCAATAGCGCCTTCATACATAGCGTCCATTCCCTTGGCATCCTTCAAATAATCAAAGCTATCGTCCCCTTCCATTCCCGGTCGGCCATGACGCATCCAAATCCCAACCATTACTTTGACACCATAAGCCTCAGCGCTATCTAAAAGAATTTGAGTATTGTCATTGGTTCCCCATGTTCTGATGGTATTTACACCAAGGAACTTAAAGTCTTTCATATATTTCCCAACATTTTCTTTTGTCACATCGCCGCCAAAAGTGACACCCTTTACTTCAAAGGGTTTATCGTTCACATATAACTTCCAGCCTCCGTTTTCTTTCTTAACCGTTGTTTTTGCAAGAGCAAGGCCCTGAATCAATACGATTGATACCGCCACCAAAAATCCTTTAATTACCATATCTTCTATTTATTATAAATTATTCTTTGATTAATTTTTGTTGTGTCACTCCACTATTTGTTTTTATTTGAATGAGATATATGCCCGGAGACAGGCAATCTGTAGAAAATATTGAATTCCCTTTTTTGAAATTATCATTCAACACTTCTCTTCCCGATAAATCATAAACACTAAAAAGTCCCTCACCACTATCAGAACTAATGTTGATTTTGGAAGAAAAAGGATTTGGAAATAGTTTTACCGAATTAACAGCAACTTCATTGACAGATGTACTTATCCATTCATAATTCACATAATTAATATTGAATACACCTGTAAAATTTAAAGTGATGTTTTGAACACCTTGTTTTAAGGTAATGTTGGTTGAAACATCCTGCCAGGTTTGCCAGCCGCCGGTGGTTGGCACATTGATAGTACCAACTTGAGTAGCGCCACTCAATATTTTAATAGAACCCGAATAACCTGTTCCTGCCGCTACCCTGAAAGTAACTTTATATACTCCGGCCTGTTGTGCTACCAAATTATAACTTAAAAAATCTCCTGTTCCAATTTGTCCAACATCATTCCCTCCACCCGAATCGGTGCAGGTTTCCAGCTGTGTTCCTCCTTGAGAGGTATACGCTTCGGCTTCAATTTTTGCAGGGATAGTCACAATTTCATCTGCTGTTTTATACACACGAAAATAATCTACTACATATTTGGATTGTAAGATGGATCCGTCGGGAGCGCCACACATCTGTGCTCCAACTCCTGCGCTGATGATAACATAAAACTCTTCGGAAAAGGGGAAATAATATTGCGTTCCGTATGGCACGTCCACATTGGCTGTTTTATATACTGTGGTATCTACATACCATTTAATGGTTTTTGAGTCCCACTCCACACCGTAAACATGGAAATCAGCTGAAAGATCTACGCCTGTTGGTTTATAAATAGCATAGCTGCTTACATCATTTCCGTTTTCGCCAAAGTGCATCGTGCCTTGCGATTGCGTGGTAGATTTCCCACATATTTCAAGAATATCGATTTCTCCGCTTCTCGGCCAACCGCCAAACTTTTCCCAGGTGGGCAACATCCAAAAAGCCACTCCTTCTCCACTGCCTGTTGGAACTTTGGCCCTGATCTCTACTTTTCCATGTTTGAAGGATAATTTTTTAGCTGTAGTCAATCGGCCTGAAGTATAATTAAATCCCGAATAGTTTTCTGTTAAGGTTTGAATGATTAAGTTACCGCCACTTACTTTTACATTGGTGTCGCGCTTAGTATCATAATCCAGCTGACCGGTTCCCCAACCCCAATCTCCATTTCCTGTTTCATAGTTCCAGTAATTCTCATCGAGTGAAGTACCGTTAAACTCATCCGACCAGAAAAGCTGATAGCTTTGGGCCCTGCTTACAGAGGGCGCCATAATTGCGGATAAAAAAACAAGACTCAGTAAATTATTCTTCATATAATATCTCTATTTTTTCAAGTGATAAACAATGGTTACATAAACAGATAGTATCCCAAAAACGAGAATTGCGGTTAAAAGGTTTTGTTTCATATATCTCTTGTTAATGATTATGAAATTAAAGGTATTAGCAATCTCGTTTTTTGTGTGCGAGGATCATCCAAAAAGAGTACACTTTTGTACAAGCCCTAATATGGCAATGAAAAATATTATACATTGAATTTGTATTCAAGGGGAGTACAGTAATAATTTATTGTTATTTTCATTCTTATTAAGTACTGAATTGTTATGATCAAAAACATCCTGTATTCAGTTTGCCTTGTTGTTACATTGTTTGGTAACCTTTATGGTTCACCCGACAACTACAGATTTGTACACATTGATATCAATGAAGGACTTTCAAACAGTTCAGTTAATTCTTTTTGTCAGGATCATTTGGGTTTTATTTGGATAGGAACTGAAAATGGCTTGAACAAATACGACGGACAAAACTTACAGGTTTACCGACATGATCAAAACCCCGCCTCTATAGTTAATGATAGAATAAATTGCGTGTTTGAGGACAGTAGGCATTTTATTCTGGCCGGCACCAATCAAGGCCTAAGCATTTACGACAGGACTACCAACAGTTTCAAAAACATTGTTCTCAGAGCACCTGTCAATATAATCTTTGAAGATTCTAAAAAAAATGTGTGGTTTGGGACCGACCATGGTGAATTACACCTTTTAGATCCTGTGAATTTTAAATCCAATCTCTTTTTAAATAATGAACCCAATGTGCATTTAAGCTCTAATGCTATTAACTCTATTGCTGAAGATAATAATGGAAATCTTTTGATCGCACGCGGAGGAACAGGATTGAATGTTTTTTCTATCGCCCAAAGAAAATTCACTCGCTATTATAAAAGCGACAATAAAACAAAGGGCTTATCCGACAATTATATTCAAAGTTTATTTTTTGATAAAA
Source organism: Flavobacteriales bacterium (assembly GCA_023251095.1). GTDB lineage: Bacteria > Bacteroidota > Bacteroidia > Flavobacteriales_C > JAHEZL01. Next base: position 132,202 of record JAHEZL010000004.1, on the reverse strand, counting down.
AAACAAATGTGCTTTGGATAGGCACTAAAAAGGGACTGGACAAATTAGACGCAACAAAAACTTTCAGAAATTATACCTTTAATACAGGAGATCATAAACTGCAACAGCTATATTCATTAATGCTCGACAAGAATGATAATTTATGGATAGGAACCCAGAACAACGGAATTTTTATCTTCAATACCGAAAAAGAATCTTTCACCGGCATCAAATCAAATGCTGCAAACAGCAATAGTCTTTCCAATGATCAAATCAGAAATTTATATCTTGATAAAGAAAAAAACATATGGATAGGCTGCTACCGCGGAGGAGTGAATTTACTCACCAACAGCAAATCTTTTTCTTTTTTTCAATGCAAACAAGGTGAAAGTCAAAGCTTGAACAATAAAATTGTATTGAGTGTTATTGAAGACCAAAACAAAAACATATGGATAGGGACTGATGGTGGAGGAGTAAATTTTTACGATAAAAAAACCGGAACCTTTACCTACTACAAACAAGGTGGAAATAATAGTTTGTCGGACAATACCGTACAATGCCTTTATGAAGATAAAGAAGGAAAAATATGGATGGGCACCTCTACCGGAGGCATCAGTATTTTAAATCCGAAAACAAAAAAATTCATTTATTTTAAAGATCCCGATTCTGCTATATTTCGTGGAGCCAATGACATACGATCTATTCTTGGCGATAAATACGGAAACATCTGGGTAGCCACTAATGGCAATGGAATCAGCAAATTTACCATTGATGGAAAAAGAACAGAAAACTACAGAACCGACTGGCAAAACAGAAATAAAACTTTAATTACCAATTGGATTCGACCATTGTATCTCGACAAAAAAAATAATTTATGGATAGGTACGGTAACGGGTATCAGTGTTTTTAATATCGAAAAAAAATCTTTTACAAATATTTATACCGATGGCAAAGAAGAATTTACTGCTTATTCTCTTTGCGAAGACAACGATGGCAATATGTGGTTTGGCACTACTCTAGGACTCAAAAAATACAATCCACAAACGCATACTTTTCAAACTTTCACTACAGCCAATGGATTACCGGACAATATTGTTTTTGAAATTTTAAAAGACAGCAAAAATAATTTATGGATCAGTACCAACAACGGATTATCATTTTACAATTTCAAAACCAATAAGTTTGTCAATTTTGATATTACGGACGGGCTTCCCGACAATAACTTCATTGAAAATTCCGCTTTTAAAGGAGCCAATGGTAAATTGTATTTCGGAAGCACTGATGGCTTGCTCTTTTTTAATCCCGACAAAATAAAAATCTCTAATTTCATTTCTCCCATCACTCTCACTGAATTTCGCGTGTTTAATAAACCGGTTAAAATCGGGGATTTGGATTCTCTCCTGAAAAAAGACATCAGCGCAACAAAAGAAATTGTTTTAAATTATGACCAGTCTCTTTTTGCCTTTGAATACGCTGCCCCCAATTATGCCAACCCTAAAAAAACACAATACAGATATAAATTGGCCGGTTTCGATCGGGATTGGATTTACAATGGATCTGTAAATATCGCTTCCTATACCAACATTGCGCCGGGAAACTATATGTTTTTCGTAAGTAATTCTATTGAAAATGGAATATGGAACAGTGATCCCGCTCATATACAAGTTACTATTTTACCTCCTTTCTGGCGCACCGAATGGGCTTATATATGTTACTTCTTAATTATCGCTTTATCACTTTATTTCTCCCGAAAATTTATCATCAACAGGGAAAAACTAAAGAATGATTTGAAGATGGAAAAAATAAATGCCGAGAAGGCCAAGGAGATAAGTACCATGAAACTCAATTTCTTTACCAATGTGTCGCATGAATTTAAAACTCCGTTGACCTTGATCATCGGTCCTATCGACCGGCTCCTACAAGACGACAGCAATCCGGCTCAAAAAAAATATTATTATGAACTCATACAAAGAAACAGTCAGCGCTTGCTAAAACTCATCAACGAAGTGCTGGATCTCAATAAAATGGATGCAACGGATCTGCCTATCTATAAAAAAAATGCCGACGTTATTCCCTTCATTAAAAATATCGCAACAACTTTTGAGTATATTTCCGAACAGAAAAAAATACAACTCGTAATACGTTCAAATATGGAACAACTACACTTCGCCTTCGACCCCGAAAAACTGGAAAAAGTTTTGGTAAATCTTTTATCTAATTCCTTCAAATTCACAAAAGCCCACGGCACCATTGAGATAGCCATAGGAACCAAAGAAATTTCGGGAAGCACCTTTGTGGTGATCAGCGTAAAAGACAATGGATTTGGTATAGAAGAAAAAGACCTCCCTCATATTTTCAAACGCTTTTATAAATCAGGTAACAAAACAGCCAATGCCGAAGGAACAGGCATCGGACTCGCCTTTGTCAAAGAACTAGTGGAACTGCACAACGGAAAAATTGAAGTGGAAAGCAAACCAGGCAAAGGTGCCACCTTCCATATTTATTTACCTTTAACAAAAGAACCTGAAAAAACTATTCCTGCTCTCCATGAAAATATAAGTGTGGCTCAGGAAATGAATTATGAAGAGGAATTAGCTGAACAGGAAGAAGGCAACGGGAAATTAAAAATATTACTCATCGAAGACAATGAGGATGTACGTACTTTCCTCAAAACCGAATTGATTGGAGAGTACAATATTGAAGAGGCAGCCGACGGAAAAGAAGGTTTGGAAAAAGCTTTTCAGACCCTTCCTGATATGATCATCTCCGATGTGATGATGCCTGAAATGGATGGCACCGAGGTTTGCAAACTCTTAAAAACCGATATCCGCACCAGTCATATTCCTGTGATTTTATTGACCGCAAAATCATCTACCGAAAATCAAGTAAAAGGTTTTGAAACCGGTGCCGATGCTTATGTAACCAAACCTTACAACTTCAGTGTACTGCAATTACAAATCAGAAATATTTTAAGCTACAGAGAAACTCTGCGAAAAAAGATTTCTGTAGATGCAATGATTAATGTAAAAGAAATTACGGTTACCAATACGGATGAAAAACTAATGTTGAAAGCCATTCAGATTATTGAAAAAAACATCGCCGACACCGAATTCAATGTCAACAAATTTGCTACTGAAATTGGAATCGGAAGAACCTTGTTTTATGCTAAAATCAAAAATATCACTGGCCAAACCGTTAACGATTTTATCCAAACCATTCGTTTAAAACACGCTGCCAATATGTTGGTGAAATCCGAATTAACCATCTCCGAAATTGCATACTCAGTTGGTTTCAACACACCAAAATATTTCAGTAAATGCTTTAAAGATACTTTTGGTATTCATCCTTCACAGTATAGGGATGATAATAAGCCCGCTTAACTTATCTGAACGTTGATTCAAATGGAAACGCTGAGGTAAATCCAAGGATAATTTTATCCTATTTCCGTACAATACTTCTCTACTATGGTAAGCCAAGAACATAACTTTGATTATTAAATATTAGAAGAAACATCTTTTAATATTATTTTTGTACGTTCATGATATGTAAAATCACAATATCACTCTTGTTATTATGCTCTTTAGCGTTCAACGCTAATGCAGCTACAAAAACATGGGATGGCGGCGGAGGCGATAATAATTGGACCACTGCAGCAAACTGGGATAGCGATATTGCACCTGTTGCAGGAGACGCACTCGTTTTTGCAGGAAGCACCAGAACTTCACCAAGCAATGACTTCGCGGCGGCCACCAGTTTTGTTTCCATCACTTTTTCATCGGGCGCAAGTGCCTTTACCCTTTCAGGAAATTCAGTTACGCTTAGTGGCGGAGCATCAGCCATTACTGCAAGCAACACCAGTTTAACAATGACTATTGGTATTAATATTATTTTTGGTACTGCTGCTCCAACCATTACCTCCACATCAGGCGGAACCCTCAATATTTCAGGAACTATTACCAATGGTGGATTTCTTGTAACAGTGGCGTGCGATGGAACTTCTACTTTTAGCGGAGTAATCAGCGGAACAGGCGGACTCACAAAATCGGGCGCAGGAACTTTAACCCTTTCGGGTGCCAATACTTATACCGGTGACACTAAAATTTCAGCAGGAACAATCAGTGCAAGTGCGGAAAATAATCTGGGCGCTCCATCAGGCGCTAATTTCATAGAATTCACAGGCGACGGAACACTAGCTGTTAGCGCATCTTTTTCTACCACCAAAGAAGTGATTGCCAATGGCGCCTCCAGAAGCATTACGATTAATGTGACAGGCGGGCAAACCTTCACTCAAACAGGTGCTTTGCGCGCTTACAATGGTACGAACCCTCCTGTTTATAAAACAGGAACGGGAACATGGATACAAGGTGGAGATGGTGGTTGGACCGATGGTGGTATAAATATTCAGGGGGGAACTATGGAAGGCCGACTAGCAAATTCCTTTGGCGACAATGGCAACGATCAGATTTATCTTTCAGCAGGTGTTACTATCCGTTTGGTAAGCGACGCTGGAGTAGCCTTCGCTCCAAGTCTAACATTATCAGGAGCAGGAACAAGTATAGTAGTAGACAGAGTCTCCGGCGGTGCAGGAGTAACGCATAGTTTGAATACACTTACAGTAAGCGGAGCATATACTGTAAGCATAAGTGCTGGATCAAATGTTACCAGCGGAACTGCAGGTTGTACTTTTCGCGGTACCACTACTCTGAATGGTGCCACTATAATAGATGTGACCGATCCAGGAGCACCCGATATATTAGCCACCTTCACCGGCAACATGTCAGGAACAAATACAAACCTGACTGTTCAAGGAACTGGAAACAGTACCATTTCAGGAGTTATTGGTACGGGAACTGGTACTTTGACCAAAGCAGGTACAGGAACTTTATTGTTAGGTGGCGACAATACTTATTCAGGAGCTACCACTATTTCGGCCGGTACTGTAAAATTGGATTTATATGAACGCATTCCCGATAACAGCGCATTAACCCTTAACGGCACTTTAGATTTGAACGGATGGGAAGAAACTGTTCCTTCCATCACAGGATCAGGCACCATTGATATTGTTAGTGCCGGAGGTTCTCCTAATTTCAATGTTGGGAGCGATAATACCAGCACTACTTTTTCAGGTGTTATTCAAAACACCACCGGAACAATTACACTAATTAAGTACGGAACAGGAACACTTACTTTAAGCGGCGCCAGCTCCTATACCGGACAAACACAGTTAGCTGCAGGGGCCTTCAGTATAAGTGCCGAAAATAATTTAGGTGCACACGCAACAGAACTGATCAGATTCACTGGCAACACCACTCTTTATATAACCTCCTCTTTTTCAACAGCAAGAGAAGTGATTGCGCAAGGTGCCGCCCGCAGTATCACTGTAAATGTAGCAGCGGCCCAAACATTTACTCAAACAGGAGCCCTGCGTGCCTGGGCCGGAAGCGGTGGTGTTTACAAAACCGGTACAGGCACATGGATACAAGGCGGAGACGGAAGTTTTGTAGATGGAGGAGTTTATGTGCAGGCAGGAACTATGGAATTTCGCGTGAACAACGGGTGGGGTGATGCCGCTACTGATCAGCTATACCCATCTGCCGGTACAACAGTGCGGCTGGTAAGTGATGCAGGCGTAAGCTTTATTGGAAGCTTAACCGTAAACGGTACAGGCGCAAACCTTGTTGCCGATCGACTTACGGGCGGAGCAGGAAATACCCACAGCATCAACAATCTTGTTATGGATGGTGCCTATACTTTGAATGTAAGCGCTGGATCAAATGTTACCAGCGGTACCAATAATATTACTGTAAGAGGCACTACCACCCTCAACGGAAACAGCACCATTGATGTCACGGATCCCGGAGCACCTGATATTCTGACAACCTTAACAGGAAATGTTTCAGGAGCCGGAATGAATTTAACTATTCAGGGTTCAGGAAATACTACCATTGCCGGAGTGATAGGAACAACTACAGGAACACTCACCAAAGCAGGCACAGGAACATTAATAATTAGCGGAGCCAATACCTACACAGGTGCAACTACTGTAAGTGCCGGTACTTTAAAATTGGGTGCATCAGGAGTTATTTCCAATAGCAGTGCAGTAACTGTAACAGGTATTTTAGATATGAATACCTATAGTGAAACGATAGGCTCTTTAGCAGGAGCAGGCACAGTGGATAACGTTTCAGGCGGTGGTACTCCTACCCTTACTACCGGCGCCGACAATACTTCCACCACCTTTTCAGGTGTCATTCAAAACACCAGTGGCGTAATTGCTTTAACAAAAAGCGGCAGCGGTACTTTTACCTTAAGTGGAACAAATACCTATACAGGAGCTACTACTACAAGCGCTGGTATATTGCAATTGGGTGCTGCAGGTGTAATTTCCAACTCAAGTAATTTTTTAGCGGCAGGAGGAACTTTCTCTACTGGAGCGGCCGCAGGATATTCTGAAACCGTAGGAACACTTACCTTGAATGCCAATACTAAAATTGCGTTGGGAACAGGTGCTCATAATTTAAATTTTGCGGCAAGTGATGGAACCTCATGGACAGGCGGTACTCTTTTGCGCATCACCGGATGGCAAGGTGCATATAATTGCTCAAGTGGTACCTCAGGCAAAATTTACACAGGATCAAGTGCAGAACTCTCTGCAGGAAAACTGGCACAAATATTTTTCTCTCATCCTATTAGTGCTTTACCTTATACTGCTTGTCAGTTGAGTGATGGCGAAATTGTACCAACCGGTACACTGCCTGTAAAACTCATTTTTTTTGATGGCAAATTAGTTGGCACTACTGTTCAATTGCAATGGATCACCGCATCAGAAATCAATAGCGACTATTTTGAAGTTTTGCGCTCATCCGACGGAGTAAATTTTGAAAGTATCGGCAAAGTAAACGCCACAGGAAACAGCGTTGATTTTTTATCTTATGTTTTTGTTGACAGTGCTCCTCTTAATGGTATAAACTATTACAAATTAGTGCAGTATGATTTTGACGGGGCTCATGAAGAATTCAATATTGTTGCTATTGATAATACTTCATCTGATTTTAAAATCTCTGCTCTTTATCCCAATCCTGCGTCCTCTTTTATTTCAATTAATTTTCAAACCGAACAACAAGGCACCGTCAACTTATTCATTTATGATGCTTTGGGAAGAACCGTTTACTCTGCCCCGCTTGCAAGTATAAAAGGAGAAAATAAATTTATTATCCCTTTGAACAACCTTAGCAACGGAAACTATTTTGTAAGAATTACAAATTCAAACAATGAAATAAGCGGAAAACAAATCATTGTCCGCTAGCTCTTCAAAAGCGCCCCAACATAAGTAATTTCGCGTATTATCTTCTACCCAAATCTTCCTATTTCATAAAAGATTGTTCAAACGAACGATTTTCACCCCCTTTCTGAACGATAATTTCTCCTGACGAAACACCGCCAACCTATCTTTGAAGATATAGTTTTTCTTAAACGAAAAAAAATGTCAATTATGGATATTCAAAAAAAAATAAAAAGTTCAATATATGTTGTGCTTACTGTATTTTTTGTAATTACATCCGTTTCATTAAGCGCACAATATTCATTGGTAGGAGATGCGACACAGGTAAATACAACCACTTTCCAACTCACAAAAGATTCTCTCTGGCAGAATGGAAGTGTTTGGAACAATACAAAATATGATCTCAACAAATCGTTTGAAGTTTATTTTGAACTCTATTTCGGAGATGCCGACAAAGGTGCCGATGGAATTACTTTTACCCTTCAGCAGCAAGGAACCAATGCAGGTAGCGCCGGACAAGGAATTGGAGCCGGAGGTGTTAAGCCTTCTGTAATTATTGAATATGATACTTTTGACAACACTGCTTATGATCCGATTCACGATCATATCACCATTGAAAAAAATGGGGATGTAAACCATAACACAGCTAATAATCTGGCCGGACCAATTTACGCTACTCCCGACTCCTTGAACATTGAAGATGGCAAATGGCACAATTCAAGAGTGAAATGGGATGCTCCATCCAAAACATTTCAAGTTTATTTTGATTGCATTTTAAGATTAACCTACACCGGTGATATTATTAATAATGTTTTCGGAGGAAATCCAAATGTATATTATGGTTTTACTGCAGCTACCGGAGGATCACACAATGATCAATTGGTTCGTGGTTTTTCTTTCGTATCGCCTTCTCAAAAATTTGATGTCGCTATTTGTAAAGGTGATACTTTTAAACTTGATTTTTCTGATAAGGATATCCGCACCTGGAAACCGGCAGCAAAAATTAATGCTACCTCTCCCTCTCACCCGCTTTTTTTCCCAACTGTGTTTACTCAATATATTTCCGATGTTACCAGATGTACCATGTCGTGGAAAGACACTGTGAATGTAACTGTAAACAGTTTGCCTGTAGTTAAACTCGGACCCGATAAAACCATGTGTTCAAATGAACCTGCCATTACTTTTGATGCAGGAAATGCCGGCAGCACCTATCTTTGGTCTTCCGCAGAAACTTCCCAAACTATTGCAAAGTCAAGCTCAGGAACTTATATTGTTAAGGTTACCAACAATAAGCAATGCAGCGCGAAAGACACTGTAGTTTTAACAGTAAATCCTGCACCCCTTCCATCCATTGTAAATCAATCTATATGTTTTGGAGATCCTGCTGCTACTTTTAATGCCGGAGCAGGATATACTTCTTATTCATGGACAGCCAACGGAACAGGATCAGCACAAACTACTTCAGGATCAACAGCCGGAAATTATACTGTAACTGTTACAGATGCAAAAGGATGTTCAGGATCAGCCACTGCCACTTTAAAAGTTGATACTCTGCCTGTGCCTGTTATAGCCAATCATTCTATTTGTGCCGGAGCTGCCGCTGCAACATTTGATGCCGGAGCAGGATATTCTTCCTATAAATGGACTGCAAACGGAACAGGAACTTCCCAAACCACTTCAGGAAATGTTGCCGGAAATTATACTGTTACCGTAACTACATCGAAAGGATGTAAGGGCTCAGCAAGCGGAGTTTTAACCGTAAACGCTGCTCCTACCATAAATTTGGGAGCAGATACAACCATCTGCTTTAACGGTAAAGAAACATACAACCTTACTATTCCCAACACTTACACTTCCATAGCATGGTCAACCGGTGATGTGAGCAATACGGTAGCTGTTTCAAAAGCTGAAAAAATATCGGTTACTGTTAGCAACGGCTCGTGTGCGGCAACAGATACTATTAACATTAGTGATTGTGCTGAAATAAAATTATGCTTCCCAAATGTTTTCACGCCAAACAGCGATGGATTCAATGATGATTTCAGACCATGCGGAATTGATAAAGAACAAATTGACAATGGCAACAAAGGCTATTACAATGACCATATTTCTTTCATGCACTTTGTGGTTTACGACAGATGGGGCATCAAAATGTATGAAAACTCTAATCCTGAAATTCCAATATGGGATGGCTATTTCAAAAGCAATCCTGCTTCAGCCGGAACTTATTTCTGGACCGTTAAATACACTGATTTCACAAGCGCAAGCTTCGAACAATCAGGATATGTTACTTTGTTAAAGGATTAAAAATGAAAATCATCAACAACATATTATTACTGAATATGTTTTTTATGATGGTAGGTTTTCAGGCAAATGCCGCCAACTATTATGTCAACGACAATGACCACAGTGGCGACAAATGGTGCTCACAGGCAGGCGCAACATACAACGCAAGCACCAATCCGGGCAACAGCATCAGCACTCCTGTTTTAACTTTACTTGAAATATTATCCAATTATGATTTGGGTGCAGGAGACATTGTATACATAGATCACGGGACTTATTCGTGGAACGGTATCGACTGGAATGCCAGCGCCTCCAATGATTACGGATCGGGAACTGGAGTCAATGCCTTAACCATTCAAGGCGCAGGTTCCTCAGGAACTTACATCACTAACATTACAAGTAGTTCAGGTGTTTTATTCAATTTCCCCTTCAGTTCCAACACTTTTGATTACATCGTTTTTGACAAAATGAAATTAACCGGAGCTTCAACATCTAATGTATTTTATCTGGGATCACCTGATTTTATAACCATATCCAACAACATCATCACAGCAACAGGATCAGGTGCTGCAGCCATTTTTACTTTTAACGCCACCACCGATCTTACTATAAAACTTAATAACATCAACGTTACTTCATCGGCTTCGTATGGCATGTTTTTCAGTCAGGCCACGGCTGCCAGCAACTTCACCATTGAAGAAAATTATTTCGACGGAGTAAATGGTTCCGAAGCTTCTATCGCTATTTACAACACATCTTCCCTATCAGGATTAAAAGTTCAGAATAATTTTTTCTCCAATTTTTTAACCGGATACCGCCAGGATCAAAGTCAGTACGATCCTTTGATTTACAACAACTCTTTTTATTGCAAAAACTATTGTCTGGATTTAAGAGGCGTTGGCGCAGGGACTACTGTGAAAAATAATATTTTGCATTGCTACGGAAGTACTGCTTCCGATTATCCTTTGTATATGGCCAACAACAGCAATCAGATTGTATGTGATTACAATTTGTATTTCAAGGCTGGTTCCTACTATGTAAAATGGAATGGTATTAATATGGATGCATTAAGTGGTGGAACCAACAACTGGAAAAATTACACTTATACGCATGATGTAAACTCAGTAACAGGAAATCCAAATTATGTTAGTGCTGCAACGGGGAATTTAGCCATACCTGCCGGATCTCCTGCTGAAAACAAAGGCGTGAGCGGATTGGTATCTGTAGACATTGTAGAATCTTTCCGAGGAACTCCTCCTGAAATCGGAGCCTATGAAATTTTGGTCAGCTTACCTGTTGAATTATTAAATTTTAATGGCGATTGCATCAATAATGAAATAAAATTTATGTGGTCAACCGGCAGCGAATTCAACAACGATTTTTTTACTATTGAAAAATCTGTTGATCTTAAAAACTGGGCATCATCCTTTTCCATTCAGGGAGCCGGAAACTCAAATTCTATTTTACATTATGAAGGGACAGAAAAAAATCAATTAGCGGGAACCATATATTACCGCTTAAAACAAAGCGATTTTGACGGAAGATATGAATATTCAAAAGTTATAGCAGTTGAAAATTGTAAAAATGGAAATGCGGAACTTTCTGTTTTCCCGAATCCATCGGATGGCAGATTCAATATAACATCATCAGAAAAAATATCATCAGTGGAAATCACTAATATTGCGGGACAAAAAATATTTTATTCGAAAAATATTGAGAATACTATTGATTTATCAGAGATGGCGCAAGGCACTTATTTTGTGCGAGTGAATTTTATTCACTCTAGTGTATTGAAGAAAATTGAGGTTGTGAGATAGGGTATATTCACTCCTCTCTTCCTTCACCCAGTACGTCATTGCGAAATTTTTGTGCTCAAAAATGAAGCAAACTTATAATGGTTAACTAATTAAAAATGATGATGAGGTTGCTTCATTTTTGAGTACAAAAATTTCGCAATGACGTACTGGGTGAAAACGCACTGAATGATATTCTGAAATCTTAAAACCCATCCTTCAACAACACTTCCCCCCCAGCCTCCAAACTCACTTCATCAAATTCCGCCGAGCCTTTGGTATGTATCACAAATCCTTTCAACGAACCAACTTCCCCTTCTATCTTTCCTTCGTAAATTACTTTTCCGTCAATGAATATCATGACTTTTTTATTCAGCACCTTCAAACTAATGTCTCTCCAAACCGATAAAGAATGGCCGAAAGCAGATAAGTCGTTGAAATTCCCATCTATTATTTTAGTCCCCAACTGAACCTTTGAAAATTCTCCTCCGCAACCCGGATCAAATATTTTAAAAACAATATTATTGTTGCTGCCTAAAATCCAGATATCAAATTCATTGCAGTTATTTTTAATGGCCGAAACACTTCTGCCCCTGAGTTTAAAAGTCATGTCCTCGGCACTTACCTTAAAATCTTTCACGTATCTAAACTTAAGCCGGTAATCGGAAACCGTGTCTTTTAAATATTTATAAATCTCGGAATTCGGAACACTGAGTACTCCGTTTTTTTTCAGAACCGAAGCAGCAGCAAGAGGATAAAAATCTTTGCTATTGGCCTCATAGCGTGCCAAAATATATTCCCAACCGTCTGAATATATACAAACTGTAAGAGTATCAACAGGCTCACCATCGGCCAGCAAAATCGGATGATAAACCCCCGACACCATATAAGTATGTGTAATGGTTTTTTTATCCTTAGAAAGTTGTTTCTTGTTTTCCCTTGTATCCCGGGCAAAATGATCATTGAAATTTATGCTGATGTCATTAGACGACATTTTAGAAATATCATAATCAAAAACAACATTAGAAGGAGCCACCGATTTTGAAACATGGAAAGTTAAAGTATGTTCCAGATGCTCCGGTTTCAGTAGAAAAAAAAAGAATAGTATTATTCCTGCGACAAGAACAGGCACAACGATTTTCCATACTTTGCTTCCTTTTTCATTTTCCGGCGCAACAACCTTTGGGGCATCGGAAGAAGATTGATTCACCAAATCGTACCAATCTTTATAGCCTGCATATTTTGCCAAAACACTCAATGTGGAAACAGCAGGCTCGGAAGAATAATTTACTTTCCCGAAAATTCTTTTCAGGGAAGAGGAGCTGATATATTCCTTGATATCTTGTGAAATGAGTTCACTCAACTTCTCATAATCCCCATTCGTCCATTTTAAATAGCTCCCCTGATTGAATTTTTTCTCAATCAAACCCTTACAAATCTCTATATACTCCCGGTTAGTCATTTTAAAAAGCTAAGTAAATCAACCTGTTCAGACTTGAATAAAACAAGAACAAGAGCTGAACACTATTGACACATCAAAAACAATTAGTTTGCTGTAAGTTAAAATTTAAAGGCAAATTATAAAAATTAAACCCAGTCAGATGAAAAAAATAAAATTACTTTTTTTGATGTGTGTAATGTCAGCATTTATTTCAATACAGGCTCAAAACCGGATCCTTTTGGATTTTAACAGCTCCTGGAAATTTTGCAAATGCGATGCAGCCGGAACGCAGGCCAGCAATTTTAACGACGCCGGATGGGATGCAGTCACTACTCCTCATACCTGGAACAACATGGACGGGCAAGATGGCGGCAACAATTATTACCAGGGCATAGGCTGGTACCGAAAACATTTTACAGTGAGTAACAGCATGAGTGGAAAAAGGATTTTTTTAAAATTCAACTCGGTCAACCTGCAAAGCGATGTTTATGTAAATGGCAATTTTGTAGGTCAGCATGTGGGCGGATACTCTGCCTTTGTATTTGACATTAGCAGCTTTGCAAATATTGGAACCGACAACGTAGTAGCAGTAAAAGTGAGCAATGCAGAAAATATTTTAGCCGCTCCGTTGGAAGCTGATTTTACTTTTTTTGGCGGCATAACTAAATCTGTAGAGCTTTTATTTACCGATCCCATTCATATTACACCCTTGGATTTTGGCTCTCCCGGAGTTTATATCACACAAAAAAATGTGAGCTCTGCAAAAGCAGATATTTATTTAAAGGCGGAGGTAAAAAATGATCAAAACGCTGCTGCGAACGTTACTGTAAATTATTTAATCAGTAACGCTGCCGGAAATGTTATTCAAACGCTCACTACCTCAGCCTCTCTGCCTGCAGGCGCGCAAGCCAGCTATACTTCTTCCACCACCATCAACAATCCTACTTTGTGGAACGGGCTCTCTAATCCTTATTTGTACTCCGTAAAAACACAGGTAAAGGTTGGCGGAATTGTAATAGATGAAGTAATTCAACCTTTGGGAATTCGCTATTATTCCGTGGACGCCAACAACGGATTTTTCCTCAATGGCACTTCCTGTCGTTTACACGGCGTGGCTCATCATGAAGACCGCTTGGATAAAGGCAGGGCGATTTCTGATGCCAACAGAAAACAGGATCTTGATATTTTGAAAGAACTGGGTTGCAATTACATTCGTCTCTCCCATTATCAACACGGACAATACACTTACAACTATTGCGACTCCACCGGTATTGTAGTGTGGACGGAAATTCCATTGATCGACAGAGTGGATGCTTCACAAACTTTTAGTGATAATGCAAAACTGCAACTGAAAGAATTAATGTATCAAAACTACAATCACCCAAGCGTAATTGTTTGGGGATTGAGCAATGAAATTACTTACAAATCAGGTCCCGATCCAGCGCCATTGGTGCAACAATTAAATACGCTGGCACATCAGATAGACAGCACCCGCTTAACTGCCAGCGCAGCAATGAGCAGCAATGCTGCTTTAAATTTTTACTCTGATATTTATTCCTGCAACGTTTACAACGGCTGGTATTACAATACTTACAACGACTTTGGAGCCTGGGCCACCACTCAACACAACGCCCACCCCGGCAATAGTGTGGGCGTAAGCGAATACGGTGCAGGCGCAAATATCAATCAGCACGAACCGCTGAATCCTGTTGAACCATTAAATTATGGTCCGTGGCATCCCGAAGAATACCAGGCCCTTTTTCATGAAGCACACTGGCAGCAAATTCTGGCGAGACCTTTTCTTTGGTCGACTTCTGTTTGGGTAGGATTTGATTTTGCTTCCGACGGAAGAAAAGAAGGAATGCAGCCGGGAATCAATGATAAAGGATTAGTGACCCGGGATCGCCTCACAAAAAAAGATGCTTTTTATTATTACAAAGCCAACTGGTCAACAGTTCCTTTCGGCTACATCACCAGCAGAAGATTTACCCTTCGCTATGATTCAGTACTCACTGCAAAAGTTTATTCCAATTGCGATTCGGTAAAAATGAAAGTGGGAAAAAATCAACTCGCTACAAAAACAAGCAACGATCATATTTACAGCTGGACCAACGTAACATTGGCCAGAGGTATCAACATGGTTTCTATCATTGCTTATAAAAACGGAGTGCCTCATTACGATACTTGCTACTGGCAGTTCAACGGACCTTACACTATTAATATAGCTCCCGCCGCAATTCAAGTAAATTTTGAAATGACGGCTACCACCACTCCATCGGGCTATTTGAAAGATGCCGGAAATATTTATGGCAACAGGAACAACGGATATTCCTACGGATGGAACCAGGCCATTACTGCAAATGCACGCGAGCGAAAAGTGGAGTCGCCAAAAACCTTCGACACTTTTATGCACATGCAATTGAATAACGGATATAATTTCTGGGAAATCGCTTTGCCCGAAGGTTATTACAAAGTAAGCATCGCAGCGGGAGACCCTACTTCTTTTGATAGTTTTAATGCCATAAGTGCCGAAGGAAAATTAATTGTAAAAGATGCTGTTTACTCTTCTAAACGCCATGTTTATGGCAGCGACACTGTTTATGTAAGCGATGGCAAACTCACCATAAAACCCGAAACCGTATCGGGAGCCAGCAACGCAAAAATTGATTTTATTCATATTGATCCGGTATCGATGACTGAAGTTATAGAGATCAATGCTCATGAAAAAAATAGCCTGATTATTTTCCCTAATCCCGCTACTTCCGAAGTGAATATTTATTCTATTAAAGAACAAGTAAATATTCGATTGATAGATGTAACAGGAAAAGAAGTTAAGGCGTTTTCCAATATTCAATCCGCTACGTTCACCATTTCTACTGAAGAACTCGGAGAAGGAATTTATTTTTTAGAAGTAAATGGAAATACAAGCAGGTTTGTGACAAAGGTTGTTGTTCAATAATAGGTTTAGGTTTCGTAGTTTGAAAGGAAGTTGGTTTGGGGCCAGCTTCCTTTTTTTGTGGATCATCAATTATTAAACTATCCTTTTCACGAAATACCAGCTAACTACCTCTTCTTATACTCCTGATACAACTTACGAATGATGCCATCACCCATTCCTGTTTTGGGAGCATTGATCACTTCTGCATCCGACCAGCGCATTACATTAAGGAAAATTTCAGCAGCCGGAACAATAACATCCGCTCTGTCGGGCTTCATTCCCATTTCACTGATGCGCTCTTCGTAGGTGAGTTTTTTAATATCCTGATATAAATCCTTCATGACTTCAAAAGTCAGTTCTGATTTTTTACGTGATCCGGCCAGCTTACTCAATTGATTGATGTTTCCACCCGACCCGATGATCTCCAGTTTCTTTTTGTCTTTGCATTTTTCCTTCACCCACTTTTTCATCTCGTCCCAGGTTTCTTCCGAAACTTTATCCTGCAACAAACGAATGGTTCCTATTTTAAAAGAAGTAGATGCTTCGGGAACATTGCGGTGATACAAAGTGAGCTCGGTACTTCCTCCGCCAACGTCCATATATAAGAAGGGGCGGTCAATGGCCAGCGATTGAAAAAGATGCGTTTCATAAATATAATCCGCTTCCTCCTGTCCGCTGATCACTTCTATTTTAATGCCCGATTTCTCTTTTACTTCCTTTACAATTTCCTGATTATTTTTGGCATCACGCATCGCCGATGTAGCACAGGCGCGGTAAGCAATCACTTCATGCACTTTCATCAGCTTTTCAAAAGCGATCATGGCATCCACCAATTTTAAAATGGTAACGTGAGAAATATGCTGATGATCAAAGGATTCATTTCCGAGACGAATGGGCACTCTGTACGCTTCATTCTTATTGAAAACAACTCCTCTGGAATCTTCCACCACATGATAAATGATCAAACGAATGGCGTTGGATCCTATATCAATGGCAGCAAATTTAAGAAGGTTCATCCCGGATTATTTTTGTTTCCGAAGATAATTGTAATAATCTATATGTGCTTCAATTTTTTTACTTTTTCCATCAACAAAATACGAGTTGCTTAATTTGTGATCGAGCACGCGCATTTTAACATTATCGGTCCATTGCATTTCAACAAACTCCCTGATTTCATTTTTTATTTTGGTGTCGTAAATCGGACAAGTTACTTCTATTCTATTATCGAGATTACGCGTTAAAAAATCGGCAGAAGAAATAAAATATTTAGGATGTCCCGCATTATGGAAAATAAAAATACGGGAATGTTCCAGATAACGACCCACCAAACTTCTCACTTCTAAATTTTCATTAAAATTGGCCAATCCCTGCGCCACACTGCAAATACCACGCACCAGCAAACGCACTTTTACTCCCGCTGCAGCAGCAGAATATATTTTCTTCACCATTCCGTCGTCATTCAAACTATTCATCTTCAAAAAAATCTCTGCCCGTTTTCCCAACTTGGCATTGGCGATTTCTTTATTGATAAATGAATTGATTTTCTTTCGGGTATTGAAAGGCGATAAAATAATGTGCTTGTATTTATAAGGCTTATATAAATCTTCAAAAAACTTAAACAGATTTTGAAGGTCCACTGTAATTCGTTTATCCAAGGTAAATAGTGAAACATCGGAAAACACTTTCGCAGTGTCTTTATTGAAATTACCTGTTCCAACACAAGCGTATCGTACAGTGCGGTTGCGCTCCCTGCGGGAAATTAATATCAGCTTACTGTGTACTTTTAAATTTTTGAGTCCGAATACCACGTTCACTCCTGCTTCCTGTAAAGTTTTAGCATATTTAATATTCGCTCTTTCGTCAAAACGCGCCTGAATTTCCATGAGCACCATCACTTTTTTTCCGTTGTGCGCCGCATTTACCAATGCATTAATAATTGCCGATTCTTTAGCCAAACGGTAAATCGTCATGCGAATGGTACGTACCTTCGGATCGATCGCCGCATCACGTAAAAAATCCAAAACATGCGTAAATGAATGATAAGGATATTGCAGCAAAACATCTTTTTGTTTGAGCACTTTAAACATGCTCACTCCCGATTTTAAATCGGGATGTTCCAAAGGTTTTTGCACCGCATATTCATGAGTAGCAATACCAAAAGAAGGAAACTTCATGTAATCACGGGCATTGTGATATTTTCCTCCCGGAATTAAAATTTCTGTTTCAGTAATTTTTGATTTTTTGAGAATGAAATTAAGTAAGTTGTCCGGAATTTTTAAATCATAAACAAATCGTACCGCTGCTCCTTTAGCTCTTTGCTTAATGCTATAAGAAAGCAGTTCCGACAAGCTTTTAGATACATCGGCAGCAATATCCAATTCGGCATCACGGGTTACTTTGATGGAGTATGCTTTAAAAGTATCATACTCTTCAAACAGCGTAAAAATATCTTTCAGATTATAACGAATGATGTCATCCACAAACATCACAAATTTCTTTCCGTTGCTATCGGGCAAAATCACAAAACGGGGAATGGAGTCGGGAATTTCTATAATGGCATATTCATCTTCCTCATCTTCTTTTGAATCTCTTAAAAGTACCGCCAGATAAAGGGTATCGTCATGCAAATCGGGAAACTTTGGCGCCGATTTAATCATGATGGGGAAAAGCAACGGTCGTACTTTCTGAGTGAAATAATCTTTAACAAACTCGCCTTGCTCCTTATTCAGCTTGGTATTGTCAATTAAAAAAACATTGTTTTTCTCCAGCTCTTTTTTTAAATCGCTCATGATTTTTTCAGCCGAATGCTGTAAACGCACTACGGTTTTATGAATCTGCGCCAGGAGCAATTTATCTTTTTTGTCGTGATCCACAGAAATTTTCCTGAACAAAGACCCTACTCTCACTCTGAAAAATTCATCCATATTATTGGAGAAAATCCCCAGAAAACGCAATCTTTCAATTACAGGGTTCTTAATATCCACAGCTTCTTGCAACACTCTTTCATTGAAGGAGAGCCAGCTTACTTCTCTATTGATAACAGGTATTTTCGCCATAATTTTAAAAATGCAAATCTAAGCGCTACAAAACTGTGAATGAAAGAATTCATATTAAGTTTATGTAAACTACGAAATTACTTTACATTGGGATTTTGTAGCTTAGAGGTTTAAAAATAATCATTTGCATTGAAAAAACTAGTCCTCCTGTTATTGTGTTTTTCGTTGAGCAGCAGTTCTTTTTCTCAAAACTGGGACATTGATTTACTCCGGGAAATCAACGTGAACAGAAACAAAAATCTCGACGGCACCTTTTTACTTTTCACCAACTCGGTCACTCCTGTTGTCATTAGTACTCCTGTTTTAATTACAGGAATCGGACTCCTTAAAAAAGATTCCTTACTCACCCGAAAAGGTTTGTACATAGGAGCTTCTGTAATAGTAGCCGGAGGATTTTCCACCTTGTTAAAATACAGCATCAAGAGAACGCGACCTTTTATAGATTACCCCGACATTCAAAAAATGACCGACGGAGGTAGTCCGTCATTTCCCTCAGGACACACCAGCGATGCCTTTTCTGTAGCCACTTCCCTGTCATTGGCTTTTCCAAAATGGTATGTCATCGCTCCGTCTTTTGTGTGGGCAGGTGCAGTGGGATATTCACGCATGCACTTAGGAGTTCATTATCCTACTGATGTATTGGTTGGAGCGCTTGTGGGCGCAGGCTCTGCTTATGCCTGCCACAGAATAAACCTCTGGCTAAAACAGAGAACAAAATGAGTTGGTTTTTCAAAAAAAAATCCCGGGAAAACGGCAACGAAATAGTTCCCGAAAACAAGGATTTTAAATATGAGGTTCCTAAGAAAAGAACCTGGTGGGAAAAGTTTTTGCATGTCAGTCCCGACTACGATTTTAAATTATTCAACACCAAAATATTTATCATCGGATTGATTATTTTACTCATCGCTCCTGCCGTAGCAACACTTTCTGAATTTTCTGAAGGAGAGTATGCCGAAGGAAAATGCATTAAACATTATTTCAGCGCAGGTCACAATGAATTTTGTTCGGTGATTGAATTTTTTCCAAAAAACAGCAGAGTGCCGGTGATGTTTCAGGATTTTACCAACGATTTCAGAAAGGACGAAAAAGTACATTTAATTTATATGCGCGATTTTCCCGATGCTAATCTTGTCCTTACGTTTTACGGACTCTATAGCAACTTCTGGACGGGCGTTTGCAGCGGACTCCTCATCATATGGTTTGCAGGATATTATGCCTCCCGCGATTAATTGCTTTCTTAAACTCTTTTCCCTATTTTTATTACGCACCGGTACTAACCCCTCGTTATAAAATGAAAAAAATATTTATTCTCGCCGCTATTGCTTTGTCCCTACAGTTACAAGCGCAAAACAAAGCTTACAAAGGAGGTGAACTCTACTCTACTTCATCTGTACTATATGGAAAATTTGAAATGTGCATGCAGGCATCAAAAGCAAGCGGACTCCTTTCTACTTTCTTTTTGTATAAAAATGGTTCCGAACAACAAGGCGCTGCATGGGAGGAAATCGACATTGAAATTTTCGGAAAAAACAATGCCCTGAGTTTTCAATCCAATATTATTACCGGCACCGGCGGCGCTACAAAAAGTGAGCAAGTACATACCAACGCTACATCTCTGGCCGATGACTTTCATGTGTATACTTTGGAGTGGACACCCGATTACATTGCCTGGTATTTAGATGGCGTTGAACTCAGAAAAACCACAGGCGCACAAGTAACACTTTGCAGCAGTGCAATGTCGTATCGTTTTAATACATGGATTTCCAATTCGGTGCCATGGGTGGGAGCTTTTACCGCCGGCGATTTACCCAAACATCAATTTGTGGATTGGCTTTCCTACTCTTCTTACACCAAAGGCGCCGGCGACAATGGCACCGACTTTACTTTTTCATGGAAAGATGATTTTACAACATACAACTCTTCGCGATGGGCAAAGGCAAACTGGACCTTTGATGGCAACCTGGTGGATTACGATCCCAACAACATCAGAACCCAGGACGGAAAATTAATTTTATCCTGCACCACTTCAGGAGCAACAGGTTTTACAGGAAGCGTTCCCGCAGGAACTTGTGCCGGACCCAATAGCAGCAAGGAACATGGCGCTGTGCAATTTGATTTATTTATGAATGAAAAAACTTTATACCTCAACAATAGTGATGTATATCAAATTACGATCGTTGATCTTTCAGGAAAAAAAGTTTTTTCGGGAAGGGTAAACAATAGTGTCTTTATCGGGGAATTACCGGCGGGGATTTATATTGTAAATATTAATACTGCGGAAGGCTCGTTCAATAAAAAAATTGTATTGAACTAATCAATGCACAAATCTTTTTACCAAAACTCCATCGCTTGTTGTAGCGCGCAGCAAATAAACACCTGTTGCTAAATTTGAAATATCAAAAATATTATTGTTTGAGGAATCACTCAATACCATTCGACCCGCAGCATCAATAATTTCAACTTTAAAAATTTGCGCTTCACTCAGTATATTTATTTCTGTAGATGAAAAGCGCAATGAAAATTTCTCTTTATTTCCTGTCACTTCTATCAGCTCATTCGCAACGGGATCTATCTCGCGGATAGAAACCATTTTGTATTGAGCCGTGTCGTTATCGGTTCTCCAAAAAACATTTCCACCTGCTGTAATCGGCATATACTTATCGGAATAAGAACAGCCCGAAATATCAGCTCCCTGAAAATTACTACCATTATCAATCACCTCTCCCACCAGCTGCCAAACACCGCCATTCACGGGATTTCCGTTGGATACCGTATCAATATACAAAGTCATTTTCACCGTATTATTCACGTTGATCAAAATATATTTCATGCCTATCCATTTGTCTTCGGGCAACTTTTTTCCACCCCACAAAGGATCCTGTTTCATGTAGCCCGATCCTGAATAATAAGTGGTGGCAGGATGTTTCAATTCTTTTTCAAAATCCCATTTTCCATCGTTGCGAAAACGCCCCATGTAACATTGCGCATCGCAATTATTTCCGTTGGAAGAACCGTGACCATTGGCTGCACCGCGCATGCCCACTATCATTCCGCCATAACTTGCACCTTGCGATCCTGTTTTTTTATAGTAAGCGGTGAATTCAATATTGGTAAAAACCTGAGCGGAAACTTTGGAACTTATTTTCGGATTCACATGAAAACGCGGAGTACCGTACATCGTCATTACACCTTTGCCGTCAATGTGAAAACCGTAACTGCTACCGCTGTGATCTTCCGTCCAATTGGTAGGATCATAAGCATCGGAAGCATAAGTAATAGTGCGATCCACGCCATTGTTCCAGTGTGCGGAAGTCCATTCGGCAAACCCTTGTTTGGAAGGATAGAGTTTTGAAATTCCAAAAACATCCGTTTGTGCATTCAGCGATGCAACACACCATATTGCAACAATAAAACAAGCAAGAGCTTTCAGCATCGATTTACATTTTTTCAATTTTTTGGAAAGAAATATCTCCGTTAAAATATTGAATTTTTACCATATAAAATCCTTCCGCTAAATTTTCTCCGAAGCCTTCCTTAACATTTTCAACAACAGAAATTTCTTTTCCCTGCAGATTGAAAATTGTGATTTGTTTTACATCAGCAGAACTTCTCAAAAAGAAAGATTGTGAAGAAGGATTTGGATAAACACCTGCGTTTGCTTCAGCAGCATTATCAGGCAATTCAACCGCATTACTACTTTCCAACTCATCTTTAATTGCAGTATAAGCAGGTTTAGGCTGGTAAGCATCATCGTAAATTAAACCATCATCACAATTTGAAAAAAACGATGGAATCCAAGATGATTTATCGGTAAATCCCCATAGCAACATTGAAGTGCAATTGCTTTTATCGAGAAATATTTTTGTTATTTTTTTATACTCATCGGCTTGTTCAACAGAAGATGATCCGCTGCCGCAAATACGCAAATCCAATTCGGTGATATTGCATTTCAATCCCATCACCGCCAGTTTATCCATCAATATTCTTAGTTCATTGTATACCCAATCATTTGTATTCGCACCACTTTCAAAATGACATTGCAAACCAACACCATTAATTGGAACACCGCGATTCACCATGTCCTGAACCATGGCGAGCATAAAATCCTGTTTTTTAAAATAACTTATTTCGATGCTGTAATCGTTGTAAAAAAGTTCGGCATCAGGATCGGCTGCATGAGCGTAATAAAAACAACTATCGATAAACGTTTGAGCAGAGCTTGCTTTTGAATACCAGGTAATACTGCGGTAAGCAGGAGTGGTAGCATCGTCATCAATTGCTTCATTCACCACATCCCATTCTTTCACTTTTCCTTTGCAATAGCCGGCCAATAAAGTAATGTATTGTTTGGTAAAAGAATACAACTGAACCTCACTCCATTTTGCCGCTTCGGAGTTTAACCAATAAGGCGGATAGGAATACCATACAAAATTATGACCTCTTAATCTGATGTTATTGTTTTGAGTGAAAGTGATTAATTTATCCACTTTGCTTAAATTCAAATCGCTCAGTTTTAAGTTCAAAGGATCGGAAGGTTTAGTGGCTAAAATAGTACTCATCTTAAAAGCATTTTCAGCAACAACAACGTTAAAATCGGCTTTAACAATGTTTTCATAATCCGCTCCGTTGGCCGATGGATTATCGAAATAAGTATCGTTGATGGCAGTACCAATGTATTTACCTGAAGGCAAAAAACTTTTGAGACCTTGCGCATCTCCGGTGATACTGATAAAAAAAAGAGGTAAGATTAAAACTAACTTTTTCATTAGATAAGGTATAATGTAAATAAATTCCCCTTGATCTTTACAAGCTAGCAGCACACCAATATAGTGTTATTTTTACATTATTAAAAACAGGAAGGATAAAAAAAAATAAAAATTATTCTTTCTTCGTGATTTTTGTTTGTTGTTTTTGCTGATTGAAATCCACTAATTCAACAATGTAATTTCCTGCTGTCAACTGAGCCAAGCTCAAATCGAATTTATTGCTCCCTTCGTTTGCAGCAACCATTGCATGATACACTTGCTGTCCTTCCATATTGTATATTACTAAATTGAATATCCCTGCAAAGAGGGCATTAAAGCTAACGATTATACTGCCTTCATTCGGATTGGGGAAAATGGATAAAGTAGCTTCATCAGAAGCACGATTAATTCCAATTATTTTTGAATTTTGCTGAGCGCCGTCAATATCAATTTCAACTAATTTATAATAGCTGTAACCTGAAAGTGGTTCAGCATCGTGAAAAGAATATGATATAAAATCATTGCTGTTGCCGGCAGCTTCCACTTTGCCTATCGACTCAAAATGAATGGCATCGGAAGATCGCAATATCTCAAAATAATCACTATTGATTTCTGAAGCAGTGAGCCAGTACAAATCAACAACACTGTTGTTCAGTTCGCCATTAAACGACACCAGTTCCACAGGAAGTGTTGAAGTAGGCACAATTTCTCCAGTATTGAGCTGACAGGCCGTAAAAGGCAAACCGGAAATAGGATGAGAGAAAAATATCTGTGCTAATTTTCCGGCAGCAAGCTCGTTACTGGAACCTGTATAAACTTTACCGGAAGTACCCGAGCTGCAATCAAATCCACCTTGCCAGCCTGTGATTCGAAGCAAAGTACCACCTGTCCACGCAGTTCCGTCACTTGCTGCAAAATTTAAAGAATGGCTACCTGTACCAAGTGCAATTCTGCTATTAGCGGTGAGTGTTAATGTCCCCACAGTTTCGCTGTATCCTGCACCTGAGCCCGTAGACAGATAACCACCATTCAGCACCACATTACTTGAATTAGAAATAACACCCGCAGCACCCAGCTGCAAAGTACCTGCTGAAATAGTAGTGGTACCGGTGTAAGAATTGGAGCCCGAAAAAGTAGTGGTTCCTGAGCCAGCTTGCAGCACCGTTCCTGAGCCGCTGATAGTACCACTATAAGTATACGAATTTGTTCTGTTAAATTGCAGTGCGGAGTTGTTGGTAATGTTTCCTGCTATGGCTCCAGTAGTGCCACCCGCTCCCACCGCAATTGTACCAGCGGAAATTGTAGTGGTACCGGCGTAAGT
Organism: Flavobacteriales bacterium; assembly: GCA_023251095.1. Taxonomy (GTDB): domain Bacteria; phylum Bacteroidota; class Bacteroidia; order Flavobacteriales_C; genus JAHEZL01. Next base: position 107,361 of record JAHEZL010000004.1, on the reverse strand, counting down.
ATTGGTACCTGATAAAGTAAGCGTTCCACTTCCTACTTTCGTTAGAGACAAAGTTCCGGTAGTATTTTTTATCACTCCCGAATTGGTGGTACTCGTATTGTCACCACCACAAGTTAGTGTTGAAGTACCGCCGGCAGAAACAATATCAGTGATCCCTGTTCTAGCCATTGAACCCACTGTTTCGCTGTAACCATTCATATCAAAGGTTCCGGCACCTGTAACTGTACTCAAATCAGGAATAACACCCGCTGCACCTAGTTTCAATGTACCCACTTGTATGTATGTTCTTCCTGCATAACTATTTCCAGTATTGGTTAAAGTCCACGTTCCCGCATCAAATTTATTTAATTCCGTAGTAGTATAACCTGCATCCAACCATGTACCGCTAAAAGTGCCATTTGAAGCACCATATAAAGCTAGTACTCTTCCAGCAGCAGTAGGAGTATATGTACCGCTGGCAGATATTGTACCTACAGATGACATCAGCCGAACACCTCCTCCACCAGTAGGTACCGACATATCACTTTGAATAATGCTATTACCAGCTTCATTAATAATTCCCCCATAAGTTCCCGATGCGGCGCTGATATTGAAAGAAAGGGTGTTGGGGAGAGTGATGTCGCCTCCTGATGCATCCAGCCTCAAACTGGATGACGCCCCATTAGTCATCGTGATCGTTTTTGCACCCGCTCCCAATCCGCTTGCACTGCTGATTCTTATTCCTCCAACATTTATCGTAACATTCCCCGTAAATGTATTTGTTCCAGAGAGAATGGTAACGTTATCAAGGATAGTATTGATATACAATGCTCCTGTTCCACTAAGTACTCCGCTAATGGTAATAACACCATCTCCGGCTATTGTTAGCAAAAATCCGCCGTTAGCAACTGTTCCCGATAGTGTAAGTGTTCCTCCTGAAGTACTGGTGATAGTTGGAGCTGCGGTACTGAAAGTAATGTTTATGCTAATTACCATTGCGTTGCTTGCATTACTGGCTGTTATGGCCGTAGCCCCTCCACTGAGTGTTAAATCATTGCCAGATAAAGTAAAGGAAGAGGCTCCATTGGAAAAAGTAATGGAAGCAAAACTTGTGTTGGCTGCAAAATCATTGTTGGGCGTTGTTCGGGTTGAACCCGCAAAAACCAGAGCATCTCCTGCAACAGGCGCCACATCCAAATCCCAGTTGGCTGCAGTTTGCCAGTTGTCGTCAGCCCCTCCGCCATCCCACGTTTTGGTAGCAGCCATAATATTTATTGTACTCAATAAAAAACAGAAAAATATACGCCAACAAATCTTCATTCCCATTGTTTCTCTCGGATAAACCCAGCTGCAATTTAAAACAAATATGGGAAACGTTTACGTTTTGAAAATTTTAGGGTTGCGGCAAACAAGTACTTATCGGAATTACCCCCTTTGAAGCAGAGAGAGTGTATGTTTCTTGTAGAGACGGAAGATTTTCCGTCTCCGACAAACCATATCACGAGACGCAAAATTTTGCGTCTCTACAAAAACCATTACCTAAAAAACCCCACTAAAACTTTTCAATCTTATTATAAAAGATATTTCCATTCATATATTCCACCTGAAGAATATACATTCCCTCCGCTAAATTTTCTCCAAAACCAAAATCCACATTTTGAATATTCTCCATTTCTTTTCCCTGAAGATTATAGATTTTAATTTGCTTTACATCTTGCGCAGAATTTAAAAAGAAAGCTCCGTTGGATGGATTCGGATACACCACCACTCCTTCTGTAATCACTGAATTTACAGCAGTTGTACTAATCACAAATACCACATCCGCCTTTGCCGGAGAAACAATAGACGCCATAGGTTTACTGTCCCACACAAAAGTATTGGGTACTTCAAACGGAGTTAAAGTAATGGTTTGCATTGCTACGTCATAAGAAATTCCGTAATCAGAAAATCCGTGATCAATGGAATTACCATCCCACAGCAACGCCGCTTTATCGCCGCCAATCACCATTCCTGTCACATCGCCATTTGCATTTTCCTGCAACAAATATCCTTTGCTGTTGAAAGTGAAATTGAATTGCGTTGTTGCTTTTGCAGTGAAGCCCGATGAATACATCAGTTTATTTCCATTCGGTAAAGTGAGAGAAAGCGCAGTAGTTTTTACATCGGGTGATAAATCTTTGTACACCACATCTTTCGTCAATCCTTTTGCAGGCATGATGATGGTTCCCAAAGCCTGATTCCCTGTGCCCGTCCATGTTGCATGAATATCCACCGCAGGAGTAATAGTACTGATACTCGGCGCATACCAACCCATTGCAGGAGAAGCCTGATTGTAATATTTCACATAATCGAGAGTGGAGATTTTCCCGAAATTCTGCAATCGGATATTCGGTCCGGATGGATCAACAGTTACAATTCTTTTGTTTGTTTTATCAAAAGAAACCTGAGCTTCAGTGAAGCCATAAATTTTTGAAGCGGTAAGATAAGGTTCAAAATTCCACACTTGCGCATAAGTATGCGTGTTGGTTCCTGTGTGATTCATAAAATCAGTCATGATCCAAATGCCTGCTTCTTTTAAAAAGATAACTTGTCGGTTGTGCGTTACATCAGTCACCGAAGCCGACGTTGCGCCAATCGTGCAATAGCCTTTATCAAAAGTTCCTTCCACAAAATCTTCCGTAGTCGAATTGTAGTTACGTGAAGTAATTGGTGCAGAAGCCTGACTGGTTAAAATAGAATTTTTGTTTTGTGATTTTCCATCCACAATAATTGTGTTGGCTTTCAATGAAGAATTTTCACTGATGTAAGTTCCCTGGTCACCGGTGAGATCTCCGAAATAATCGGGTGGCCCGTCGGTAGCGAGTAATTCTCTACCGAAGGCCACCACTTGAATGCTGTTGTTATCGCCCATTTTATGTCCGCGTGCCGCACGCCCGCCCATAAAAAATAAATAAGCATCATCAATTTCCCAGCCTTGTCGCTGCGTATAATATCCGCTGTAAGGAAATGAAATGGAAGTGAATTTAGGCGCAGGAGTTTTACCATTGAAAGCATTTACAATTTGTTTGGATAAAGCATCCGACGAAGCTGTAATTGTTTTTTTATACGTATCAGCAACTGTAGTGCTCGTCCACACATTTGTTGCGCCGCTATGTGCACAGTTGCCCACTAAAGGCTGTGCCATCAAAGGAGTTTTAAGTGCCCACAACATTCTATAAAAATCATCTACTCCGTTTGAAATCAAAGCAATCACCGGCATACTTGATCTTCCTGCCGACGCCGCCATATCCACCAAATCACTCATTTTACCGGCATCGGTTTGATTGTAATTAAAAGATTGCTCTAAAAATCCACCGTCTTTTGCGCACATGGTATTCATGAAATCGGTGAGTCCGGCAACAACTTCCACTTCATCAACCGCTACCGATTTAAACTCGGGAAAAGCTAAACACATCATCATTAAAGAATACAATCCGTTGAAACGTTGGTTGGGAACTTTACCTGCATAGCGGTAAACCGACAATAATAAATCGGGATTATCACCCACCAAAGCCGCAGCAATATTTGACAATTGTTTAGCTGAAATACATTTTGTGTTTTGTGTAGTCACCTTTCCTCTCACCGTGCTGATCACTCCATCCCATGCAGAAATTTTTGTTTCACCCGGAAGATTTTTCGCCAGCACTCCCAAACATTTTACGATGTTCGCTACTCTGTCGCCCTGCCATAAAACTTCCTGAGCGCCGGTGCTCCAATTGGGAGAATATAATTTTTGATCGGCAGCAGATAATGCTTTCAACAAAGTTTTTTGTCGCACTGCAAAATCACTCGACACCTGCATAAACTTTTTTAAATAAATGGTATCGCCCATTTTATGATAGGTTGCAGGCAAAGGAACAAACATCATATAGCTGGCGATTTCACCGTCGTCATCTTGCATTCCGCTTGGTGGTGAAGCAATCCATTTTACATTTTTTACTGTTTTGTAAGGTGAATTGGTGAGATCAAAATAATCATTATAACTCGTAGAGCCGGCGTTATAAGTTGCAGGTGTAATATTTTCCACCAGCATTTTCGACCAGTTGATATAATACCCATTCTGACAATTAGAGTGCCAGTTGAACTGTCCGAGATTCAATCTTCGCAAACGATTCACCACAGTATCTCGCCATACTTCCAGCGCAGCGTCATACTTTGCAGCAGTTACCAAAGCTGAAATGTTTTTCATATCAGGCCGGGTTAAATCAATCAGCTTAAAAAAATCGGCTGTTGCTGCAGGAACCTGAGCGTTCACATAAGAGCATAGCACGAGCAGGAAAAACAAAATTTTATTTCTCATAATTCTATTTATTAATGATTAGTTTTTGCCCTTCATTATTGACTTGCAGATAGTATACACCCGAAGACAACTGGCTTAAATCGATTTGAAATTGAGCTTCATTCGCAAAACTTTTTTGCATAACATTTTGTCCGAGCGCATCATAAATATGCACTTCTGTTTTTTCTACTGCCGACAATTGTACTATCAGCAAAGTGTTGGCCGGATTGGGATAAATCATGAAAGAGCGTTTTACCTCTTCTGCGGAAATATCGGTACTGATAGCGTTCGTGCGTTTTTCCAACTGATCCAAATACAGCGATTGCGGTTGCAGTGTTGCACCTTTACCCACTCCTTCTACAATATCCACCGGATCGGTTTTTGCCGCCGATCCTGTTGCGTTTTCTTTGGTGTACACTGCCGACTCTGTTCCCGAAGTACCGATGGCATAACCATATCTGCTTTGCTGCGTCCACACACAATATGCTTTTGTACCACCCGAAGCAATGTTCCAGTAAGCTGTGTGTGTTGCCGTTAAAAGATGCATGGGATCAGAACCATACGGTCGGTAATAAGCATAAAAACCGCTGTTCTCTGTGTAGGAATTATCAATTAAATTCGACTGACTGAAATGCATGTGATGATCGCTTCCATAACCCGAAGTACTCATGTTGCCTGTATTTCCACATTGAAATCCAGTGTGCACATCGTTACATTTATGAAAAACATTTCCGGAAGTCCACATGCTGGAAAACACAAATCCGTGTCGCGTATAAGTTGCAGTACAATTACTAATCAACACTTCATTCGCTGAAACCCTGTAGGCATAACCATTTCCACCACCACCTCCGTATTGCGCATAGCGCATGGTGCAATTGTCAACCGTTACATTTTTTGAATACTGCACCAAAACACCATTCGACAACATTTGACTTCCTGTTGTATTTGTTGAAGGTTTATAGGTAGAAATATTTTTCATCCAGCCATTCAACACAGCATTTAAATTGATAACATAAGAGCTGTGACAATCATAAGCTGCAGTTCCTGAAGTGGTATAATCATTTTCACCAAAACCTGTAGTAGCAGGATGCTGAATATTTCCAATAGAAAAATCCATCAGCCCCACTTCACTAATCATTCCGTTCAATATAAATGCACAAGCACCATCGCGGGTTTTAAGTGCATAACGCAAAGGCACATCTATGGTAATTGTTTTTTTTGCTGCATCTATTGCGGTAACATATCTGCAATACATCAAGCCACGCAAGTTTGCTCCTGCACCAATCCAATCTGTTTCTTTGTGCTCGTTGATCCATGCATCACCCACAACATTTCGCACCATAATCAAATCGCCTACTTTAAATAATGAAGGATTGTCGATAGGCAAAACATTTACAGGATTCATCACATCAGCAGTGAGTAAAGCTTTTGAAGAAGGCATATTTGTCCATGATGCCGATCCAGTAACTTTAATAATCGATTTATTATTCATCTGATAAGAAGAGTTGAGGATAAATGTTTTTCCGATACCATCGCCTTTCAAATAAATATTGCTTTTGGAAATTCGCAAAGCCTGAGGATTGGAACCCGGACTCACTTTATATGTTCCCGCAGGAAGATAAACTACACCACCATTATTGATTTGAGCATCATCAATGGCTTTTTGAATGGCGGCAGTTGCATCAGCAGCTCCGGTTTTATCGGCGTTGTAAGGCGTCTTGGTCACATCAAAAACTTTTCCGGTTGGTGCGGGTACATCTACTTCGCCACGCTGATATCCGGCGTAAGAATAATCCTGCAAAAAAGCATCGGTATAAAAATTCTTTGTGACCGGCGCTTTCCAGGTAGTAGGATAATAAGCGCTTCTCCACGTTTGTGCGGGAACCAAAATTTGAGACATCAGCAATACTGAAGTAAACAGTAATGATTTTAACATAGTTGAAATTTTAAATTATACCCATTTATAGCCCCTTAAACAAGAATACCGTTTGTGAAAGCGGAAAGGTTGGGTAGAAGTAATTTTTTATTTTATTTCAATAAAGCAACCCGTCCCACACGGGATTGCTTTTTGATTTGTCCGTTTTCCTGCTCCATATCAAAATATGCTTTCCACACATACACATCTTCCTGAACTATTCTTCCCTGATATCTGCCATCCCAGCCCAACGAAGGATCTTCTGTTATAAAAAGTTCCTTTCCCCAGCGATCCAAAATCAAAAAACGATAACCTTTCAAAGCAAAATTGGGAGTATAAAAAATATCATTTATTCCGTCTCCATTGGGTGTGAAAGCCGTTGGAAAAAATATTTTCGCGTCGCAGTAATCATTCACTTTTACCTCTTTATTGTATACACAACTTACCGAGGGCAATTGAATTTCCAACAAATAAATTCCTTCTTCATCTATGCTTATGGCAGCACTGGTATCACCTGTACTCCACAAATACTGATAGCCCGGTTTGGATTCGGCACTCAACGTAACTTCACCTTTTGAATCCAGAAAACATAAAGTAGTATCGTTGGCAGGATATACCTGTGGATAAGGCAAAAAGTGAACGTTGACGGTGTCTGTTGCCGAACAGGAAATTTCATTGCTGACGGTAAGAATATAATCTCCGTTGGCATCTACAACAATTTCAGGAGTAGTTGCTCCATCCGACCATAAATAATAATCGGTCTCGACGGCTGTTCCGATGCTTACCTGTTGTCCGGTGCAGGCGACAATATCATCGCCCAAAGTAAATCCTGTAAACGACAATACATTCACCTGAACATTATCAATGGCTGTGCATCCCACTGCATCGCTGACTTCCACCCGATAAGATCCCGTTTTTTTCACGAGCAATGATGTTCCCTGAGAAAGGTCGTTCCATATATTTTTGGGATAGGTTCCCGGAACTTTCAACAGCACGGAATCTCCTTCACAAATATTGCGATCGGGTCCGAGATCAATTTCAAAAGGAGGATCAATGAATATGTATCCCGAAGAAGTATCGGCGCATAAGGTGGTTTTGTTGGTTACTTTCACAAGATTTTTCCCTTCGCTGCTCAGCGTTTTTTTTAATGCTGTTCCTCCTCCCTGCCACTGTACAATCCAGTTGGAAGGATTGTTCAAAGGATCAGTGATTTTCACTTCCAGCTCTGTTGTCTCTCCCTCACAAATGGTTTCGCTGGATACCTGAAAAGAAGGAAGAGGCAGCAAAGTTACTTTCACAGAATCAATACCTGAACACAATACCGAAGAAACCGATACTTTATACACTCCCGCTGTTAGCACAGCAATGGTTTTTGTATTTGCGCCGGTGCTCCACGAATACGAACTCCAGTATCCTGCATCCAGAGTCACCAGATTTCCTTCGCACACACTTATATTTCCTCCCAAATCGAAAGGATTTGGAGACAGATATACATTGACTGAATCGGAAGCTGCGCAAGCTGATGCATTCACCGACACCCAATATTTACCGGCATTTTTCACAGCAATTTTCCGGGTATGTTCTCCCGTATTCCAGGTGTAGGAATATCCGCTGCCCGCATCCAGTTCCACTGATAAGCCGGCACAAACGTAGACTTCCTTACCTAAATCGAAAACAGGTGGAAGGTCTATTTTCGCGCACACTGTATCTCTGGTAATATTCGGACAATATTGCACATAATAACACACCGCATTGTTGGCTGTAAAAGAATAAGTTCCACCGGTATGTATAGGCACTCCTCCCGCGGGGGCGCTATACCACTCCACCAAAGAAGGCGTGCCACCCACCGGATTAGCGATAAGCGTAGCCGTTTGTCCGGCACACACCGTATCGTGTTTTACTTCCACTTTTACCGACTGATAATTGGAAGTACCTATAACAACTACCGATCCCGATCCTCCCTTAGTTGCACCGTTATGAATAAAATTGAGCATCGCCTGCGAAGAGGTAATTCCGTTTTTCCCTCCCGACACAGAAACAGAGACTAAGCTATTGGTAGTAGCAATGTATCCGCCACTGCCGCCACCGCCCATTCCTTCTGCCTCGTACTTTTGCTTAGTGAGTAAAGTACCAATGAGCTGACTCCCTCCGTCTCCTCCGTTGGCTTGCAAAGTCAGTGATGAAATAGTTCCTGAAGCAGTCAAAATAATGGCGCCGCCACCGCCACCACCGCCTGTACCGTCGTTCAAAGTTCCGGCCGGACTGGTATCGCCACCTTTTCCTCCGTCGGCAATAATTATTCCGCTACCGCTTATATTCCCTTTCACCACTATAACAACAATACCTCCACCATTCCCGCCGGTGGTATCAACAGCGTAATTATTGGCATCGCCTGCACCACCGCCACCACCAAAAAACACAAGAGAACCCGCTGCATCATATTGCAAGGGATGTCCACCAAAACCACCAATATTTCTTCTTAAATCTCCCAGCCAATCAATTGAACCGGGCGCAGTAATCAGGGGATCCTCCTGAACCTTTGAATAAGAATAACCTCCTCTTCCTCCGCCTGAAGAAATTTGAAAAGCAAAACCACTTCCCTCCAGATTCCAGGCACTCACCCAATGAGGATGACTATGATTTGGATTTCCTAAGCCTGTCCACAACAACAAATCTCCGCCATTGGCTCCGCCACCACCGCCGGCATTATGCGTATTACCACCACCGCCGCCATTCGCCGCTGCTCCTCTTCCATACCTTCCTCCCATAAAATCATAATCACTTTGATATCCGGCAATACTTTCTCCTTTCTCAGCACTGGCGTTAGAATCTGGAGTAACGAAGAGATTGTGATCAATTGAATCAGTGATTTTATAAGTTCCGTTATCATAGCCGCCGCCTCTGAATCCCTTTGCACTAACATCAATTTTTCCGTCGATTTTTAAATCTCCTGCAACTTCCAGCACCACAATTCCTCCCTTGTTTCCGTTCCATGCATCAGCGCTCAACACACCTGTATTAGTAATGGTAAGCGTTTGATAGCGGGGCACACGAATCACCATTGTTTTTCCCGCAGCGCTATAATCGTTTTTTAATGCGCAATCAATGGTCACGTTATTTCCGCTCACAGATCTCACCTGCACAAATTCATTCAAGCCCGCACCGTTGAACGACAATACCGACCCATAAGAAGCATCATTTGCTGTAGATATTATCGCTCCCTGTACCTGAAGAACAAACAATAAATCTCCGGGTGATAAATTGGAAGCAAAACGACTATTGGAATTCAGCTGAGCATTGTTCAGCTTAAGTAAGGCTGTTCCCTTTTTTGCATCGGTGGTGAGATAAGCATATTCGTTTACAATTTTTGCAGTAGAAATATTTGCAGATCCTTGTTTCGACTGCTGGGCATAAGTGTCGGGTAAAAACAAAAGCAGAAAAAGCCACACAAGTAATCTTGCAGGAAAACGTGTTTTTTCCAATATCAATTTATACCAAAACATCATTTACAAAAATGATATTTCAAACTTACATTTAAAGAATAAATCGGACTGTTTTTATTGACGTTTACAACAGCATTATTGGTAATATCCTGAACCAGCATCTGCCCCGTAAGTCCCATAGAAATTTTGGGAGACAAGTGATAATCCACTTCTATAAACGGACCGAAATTGAGTTGATTGATTCCTCTGAAATCCTGTTTCTTTACTTTTGCAGCACTTGTTTTCTCCGTTAAAACTTCTGTGTAAAAAACAAAAGTATTGATGCCATACTTGGAAGAATCTGCAGTTTGTTCGTACAAATTTGCCGCCAGATAATCAATGCTCGCGCCAACGCTGAAACTGAATTTAGGAGTGGAATAGCGATAATACAAAGGCAGCGACAAAGCCATTGCATATTTATTTTGATTGTGCGTTACCACACGTGCTTCCATTTTATCGTAGCCGGAGTTGTTAGGATTGGTAATACTTGTCTTCACCGTATCGTAGCCTCCCCAGTTGTATAGACCCCTATACAACTTGCTTTGTAAGCCTATTCCCACAGCATGTTCCTTAGTGAACTCTTTGAGATAATGCACCCCTAATTTGAAAGAAGGAGCGATTCCATTGCTGTATTCTCCTTCTCCAATGCTGTTGTTCGCTCCTGCACCAACGTACAATAGCCATTGATGATCTGATGAATTTTTTACAGAATCCTCGGGAACTTTAGCCAGTGTATCAGTTAAATTAGTATCGCTGTTGTTATGCGCAAAACTCATTAACGAATCTTCAAAAGAAATTTTGTTTTCGGTAGTTGAAAGCAAACTATCCTGTTCCAATAAAGAAGAATCGTTTTGAACAACTTCGGTAGAAACAATAGCATTTATCGGTATCTCCTGCGGTGTTGTTGCTTCTTGTTTTGTTTGCTGCTGAAAGGTATTTATTGAAGGTGAAGTGCTTACAGTTTTTTTCTGAGCCAAGGTCTTTTTAATTTTCTGTTCCGCAGGTGTAGTACTTCCATTGGAATTTACGGTAGTCAATATTTGCTTTTTAGCACTTTCATCAGCAACAGATTCCGATGTAAAGATCTCCTGAACATTTTGCTCTTTCTGTATTTTTTCTTCCGGTATTTGTTGCTCTTCCTGCATGAAATAGAAGGATCCCGCAGCAAGGACAAGCCCGCCTAAAGTCCAGGTTAAAAAAAACAGAAAACGCTTTTTCGATTTCCTTTTAACCAAAATCTTTTCCATCTCCTGTCTGAACTCAGGTTTGTATTCAAAAGACGGTATGTCGTTATTCCCACTATTCATGACTCACTACATTTAATTTTTTTGTAACAAAACGCTTCAATAAATTTCGCGCATTCGACACATGCCATTTGGAAGTTCCGGTTGACATCTTCATCAAATCGCTGATCTCCTGGTGAGAATAACCCTCTAGGGCAAAGAGCCTAAAAACACGACGGGTGGTTTCAGGCAATTTTTCCAGCAAGTAGTTTACTCTTTCCTCTTCAGCCTGGTTCAGATATGTGTTTTCATCTTTTAAACGAATGGTATTTGAAGCAAAATCGGGCTGCAAATTGTCATCGATCAGTTTCTGCAAGGACTTCTTACTTCTATAATCGTCGATCAGCTTATTCATCATGATCTTTTTGGCCCATTGCGTAAAATCTTTATTTTGATCGAAATATTGCAAGGCATCCAAAATCTTTAAAAATCCTTGATTGTATAACTCACGCGCCATTTCTTCATTGCGTACAAACTTATAGCAAACAGGCATCAGCATACGGAAACAACACTCATGCATTTCAAGCTGAGCACGGATATCCTGACGAACACATTTATCTATTAAATCGTTTGTAATCACGTAGACGTTGATTAAAAGACAAGAATTTACAAGTTAATTTTCTTATGCCTATGAAAGCCCCTTTTCCTTCATAAGATATTGAAGAAGGAAAAAATACGACTTAGATCGATATAAAAACAGAAAAATCGTTATTATTTCATGCTACCCAACCTAATGACCCTGTGATCCGTACCGGAAAAAAAGAACTGATTTTTAAGTGGAAAAGCGATAGATCCCTTTGGAATTAGAAGAATCATTAGGACACTTATAATGAACTATATGAGGGGTAATTAAGAATAGTCATCTTCCGTGGATTATCCCTCAGGATCTATCGTTGCTCTTATTGCTTTATAAATTTTTTCACCTGATTATTGATTTGAATAAAATAAATTCCTGAAGGAAATCCATCGACATCAATTTGTATCAGCGAATTTTCAAGATTGTTTTTCGCAGTAAACACCTCCTGACCCAAAGAATTGAAAATCTGAACATTTTCACTTCCCGTAAGATTAGTCACTACTAATAGATGCTCTGCCGGGTTGGGGTACACATCAAAAGCATCTGATGATTTTTTTTCTGCAACAGCAGTAGCAACACTTCCACATTGTGTGGTATTCAAACTTAAATTGGCAGGCAAAACAGAGGAAGTAATACTCGCTTTAAAATTATTTCCGCTTTGCACCACTCCCGAACAACAAGTGCAATTGTACCAGCCGTTCACCACATTGCTTTTATTGGTGAATTTAATCTGATTGTCTTTTACCTGAATACTGCTTCCGGTACAGGCATAGCCACCATCCACCTCTCCTTGTAAACCAACATAAAGCCCCACGTTGGTCCAGGTTTGTTTTGCGCCATACACCTTATTATTGATCACAGTAATGTTGTATCCGGCAGGCACACCGATGCCATACTGACCAACATCCACCAGAATATTGTCTTCTATGCGCACATCATGTCCGCCGTTGTCGCCCACCATAATTCCTCCGCCCGAAGTACTCGGTCCGCCACCACGCAACTGGTTTCCTATGATCTGAATAGGATCGGCAGTAGTTCCGTACGACGCATACATATTAATCAAATCTTCGGGAGTGCCCGATCCGAAAGTATGATCCAGCGTATTGTAATTCACTTTATTTCCCGCACCGCTGCAGGTATTGAACTGCACCATTTGTCCGCGTGGTTTTATTCCCGCTATATTTTTATATGAATTACAATGAATATTAATGCCGCCTGTACAATTTACAGCATATACCCCCGAGCGAAAATTCTCAAAATAACAACCCGTAATTTCTACGTTACTACAATTGTTCAATTGAATTCCTATAATGTCTTTAGTAAGAATAAATTCACAATTGGAAATCACCACCTTTGAGCAATTGGTTAAGGTGATAGCCACCCCACTTGTACCTGAGGTGAATGCTTTACCGTTGATAATAATATTCGATTTTCCGCTATAAACGAGCGGACCCGAAGCGGCTTGCGCATTCAGATTAACACTATTCAACAACATTGACACAAATACTAAACTTCGTAAAATTATATTCTTCATAATTGATGTTTCTAAAAACTACGGATGCTGAAAAAGAAAGGTTGGGTAGCTATGGCATAATTTTCGTCTTCAAAAAGAAAATACTTTCTATGAGATTATTGTTTTTACTCTTATTCATCAGCGGATCTTTGTTTGCACAACAAGAGAACGCACTTCCTCCCGGCCCCACCACTATTTCAGGAAAATTGTTAAACGCAGCAGGAAAAGCAATTTCAGGAGCAACGCTTACAATAATATATCCCGATGGAAAACAAGAGAAGAGCGATACTTTCCATAGCTCTGCCGACGGGTATTTCACGGCTTATGTTTTTCGGGACAACCAAAAATATATTGAATTAGAAATAAGGTTAAACGGACTCTTATGCAAAACCATCCGGTACGATCACCCTGGATTTGGAGTAAATTTGGGACATCCTTTAGATCCTATACTCTGCCCCATTAAAAACTAAGCTTAGTTTACTAACTTAGCGGCTCAAAAATAATTTCATGAGCATTGAAGCAATCCTTGTTGAAGCAGCGATAAAAGCCGTTAAACAATTATACAATACCGATATCACTGACAAACAAGTTCAGGTGCAAAACACCAAACCTGAGTTTGAAGGCGATTTAACCATCGTTGTTTTTCCTTTATTAAAGATCTCCAAAAAATCACCCGAAGAAACCGCCAAGGATTTAGGCGAGGCTATTCAAAATTCAAGTCCCGAAATTTCTGCTTTCAATGTGGTAAAAGGATTTTTGAATTTATCGGTTTCCGAAAAATACTGGCTCAATGCTTTTAAAAATTTAAACAACACACTTCCTCTTCCCAATCCGAACAGCAAAATATTAATGGTGGAATATTCTTCACCAAATACCAACAAACCTTTACACTTAGGTCACGCGAGAAATATTTTTTTAGGACATTCAGTTGCAGAAATTTTAAAAGCTGCCGGAAATAAAGTGATCAAAACACAAATCATCAACGACCGTGGGATTCATATTTGCAAATCGATGCTGGCGTGGATGAAATGGGGAAATGGAGAAACTCCGCAATCAACAAATGAAAAAGGAGATCATTTTGTGGGAAGATATTATGTGCTGTTTGAACAATATTATAAAAAAGAACAACAGGCTTTAATAGCAGAAGGCATGTCGGAAAAAGACGCCAAAACAAAAGCCGCTCTTTTTCAGGAAGCCTCCAATTTATTGCGTCAGTGGGAAGCCGGAGATGCAAAAACAGTGGAGCTTTGGAAAACCATGAACAACTGGGTTTACGAAGGATTTGACACCACTTACAAAAAATTCGGAGTGGATTTTGAAAAGATCTATTATGAATCGCAGACTTACATTCTCGGCAAAAAAATAGTTGAAGAAGGTTTAGCAAAAGGTGTGTTTTTCAAAAAGGATGATGGCTCGGTATGGATCGATTTAACTGCCGACGGACTGGATGAAAAATTATTGTTGCGCTCCGACGGAACATCTGTTTATATCACGCAGGACATTGGTACTGCCGTTGATCGCTACAACGATTACAAATTAGACGGTATCGTTTACACCGTGATGAATGAACAGGATTATCATTTCAAAGTTTTGTTTTTGATTTTGAAAAAACTCGGCTATTCCTTTTGGGAAGGACTTTTCCACTTGTCTTACGGAATGGTTGAACTCCCTTCAGGACGAATGAAAACACGCGAAGGAACTGTTGTTGACGCCGATGATTTAATTGATGAAATGATTGCCACCTCAGCGCAAAGCACAGCAGAAAAAGGAAAGCTGGATGAATTAAGTTCCGAAGAAAAAAATGATGTGATTCGAAAAATCGCAATTGGCGCTTTGAAATACTACATGGTGAAAGTGGACCCTAAAAGAAGCATGCTTTTCAACCCTGAAGAGTCGATTGATTTTAACGGACACACAGGGCCGTTCATACAATACATTTATGTGCGTACACGATCATTGCTGCGCAAAATAGAAAATCAGGATTTAAGCTGGAGTATTGAAACTATCTCAGCCAAAGAAAAAGACCTTATCAAAAAAATCACCGATTTCCCGAATGCGATTAAGGAAGCTGCAAAATTGCATAGTCCGGCAATTATTGCAAACTACTGTTATGATTTAGCTAAAGACTACAGCGCGTTTTGGAGCGATCATCAGATATTAAAAGCGGAAGACAACAACATCAAAAATTTCCGTGTGGTATTGTCAAAATCCGTAGGTGATACTTTAGCGCAGGGGATGAATTTGCTGGGGATTGAAATGCCGGAGAGGATGTAATTTTTTTTCGGGCGTCGTTCACACGCTCCGCGCTCACGGCTTCGCCTCGTATTTCATTATTAATTAACGAAGCAAAGCTTCGTAAGAAAAAAGATTCCGCGCCGGCAAAGCCGTGAGCGCGGAGCGAACGTGACGAACAGATTTAAAAAATCCCACCCACAAACCTATCCTTTTCATACATATCTTTCAAAATACACACTTCAGAAAAACCATTTTTCACCAGCAACTCCGCAACTTCTTTTCCTTTCTCCTCATGAATTTCAAAGTAGAGCTTCCCTCCTTTTTTTAAAATTTGAGTTGCTTTTTCAGTGATGGATTTATAAAATTTCAATGCGTCATGATCCGGAACAAAAAGTGCTAAATGTGGTTCGTGATTCAAAACATTGGATGACATATTTTCTTTGTCACTTTCCAAAACGTAAGGCGGATTGGAAATGATAATATCTACGTTTTCAAATTGTGAAGAAGAAAGTAAAACATCCTCTTTCAAAAATTTTACTTCGAGTTTATTTTTTTGCGCGTTACGCTCTGCTACTTTTAAAGCTTCATCAGAAACATCAGTAGCCATTACCTCCGCAGCAGGAAATGCTGTTTTCATCGCCAGCGAAATACATCCGCTACCCGTACAGAAATCAATAATTTTTGAGAGATTTTTATTTTCGCGAATAACAATACTCACGAGTTCTTCTGTTTCAGGACGAGGAATCAAAACATTTTTATTCACTTCCAATTCCAAATCCATAAAAAATGCTTTGCCAGTGATGTGCTGAACGGGAATATGTTTTTTTAAATCTTTGCAGGCATAAACAAACAACAACAATTCCGATTCACTCAATCGCTTATCTGCATTTAAAAATCTTTCGGTTTTGGAAATAGCCAATAAATCTTCAAAAAGAATATCAGTAAAAGAAGCGATTTCTCTTTCATCATAAATCTCTTTCAAATTATCGCGAAGATATTTTTCGGTAGCTTTTATGGTATTGTCGGCTATCTTCATTTTGTACAACTTGAATAAACGGGGCGCACTGTATAGCCTTGTGCTTTTAATAAAAAAACGAGTCCGGTTGCACCCGGTAAATGTCCGGCGCCCACCGCAACAAACACCGATCCTTCTTTCATTTTTTCTTTGAGTTTAGTGACCATTGCCACATTTCTTTTGTCCAGCAATTCTTCCTGCCAGGCCTCATCAAAAGACGAATTGTACGAATTAGTAATACAATACAAAGCTTCAATATCCTGATGCTGATATAAAGTAATCATACTGTCGGTAATTTGTTTGTAAACCTCCATGCTATCCACAACAGCAAGCAATTCTTCTTTTTGTTTTTCAATAGATATTTTGTCCAGAACAGCAAACTGGGATTCTACACTTTCAAGTGAAAACAACTTTTTTTCTTTTTTCTCGGCTTGCTTTTGCAAATATAAATCCATTGGATATTTTTCATCCTTGTGCGTTTGCGAACTCATTAATTCGGCAGCAATTAAAACGGGAAGAATTTTATCCATCAGCAAAACCATGCTCACATAGAGATTTTTACTCACTGCCTTTTTTACTTTTTTATATTGCTGTTTGGTCAATAAATTTTTGAGAGATTTACTTTCATCCTTAATCATTATTTTATCAAGGATAGCTTTTGGATCACTAAAGTCCATTACAATTTCCAAAGCCAGAATATCGCATTTATCAAAGGCAATCAGCATGGAATCGGTAAAACAAAACACACGTTTATCCTGCAAATGAATGGTTCCGAAAAGGTAAGAAGGTTTCTCCAATCCATTACCCGACACCTCCCACAGCAAGGCATTTTGCTGAGCTTGCAAAGAGAAGAAAAACGAAAACAAAAGAAAAGTGAGACAATGACGCATGCGAAAATTTTGGTGCTAAATTAATAACAATGGACGAGCAATTATGATTCAGCAAAAATAATACTCATTTTAAATTCCTATTTTTGTCGAACCTAAATTAAAACTTAACTTATGAAATACTCATCCAGAATCTTATTGGGCTTATTCCTATTGTCATTAATCCTTAGTTCTTGCACAGGATCACATGAAGTTTGTCCTGCTTACACAAAAGCTGAAGTGAAGAAAGAAGTGAAAGGGTAAAACATTACACTCCCGTCATTGCCCTCTCCGTCATTGCGAAATTTTTGTACTCAAAAATGAAGCAACCTCATAATGGGAAGTAGCTAAAAAAAGTGAACTTATTATGTAATGAGTTTGCTTCATTTTTGAGTACAAAAATTTCGCAATGACGGAGAGGGCAATGACGAGGAGGAGCTTAATAAATCACCGTCACATGCCCCATTCTTTCTCTTTCCTGAGTTTTACCATTCGGTAAATTTACGGCATAGTGCACTTTCCATACATACACATCCTGTTGTACTTTTCTGCCGTGACAAGTAGCATCCCATCCCTGGTGAAAATCAGTACTCTTATAAATGATTTCTCCCCATCGGTTAAAAATCAATAGCTCAAAATTTTCTATGTATTGTCCCACCACCTGAAAAGTTTCATTGCTTCCATTTCCATTTGGCGTGAAGGCATTAGGAACAAAGAAGGTAGTCGGACAAAAATCAATCACCGAAACATCGTCCTTCACCGAACAATTGTCGGCACTTACCGTGACGCTATAAGTCCCTTCCGCAGTTATCGCTATGGATTGTGTAGTAGCTCCCGTGCTCCACAAATAATTGTAAGTAACGTTATCCATGCTTGCTGCCGACAGTGTTGCACTTTCTTCGGCGAAACAATAATAAGGCAACAAAGGAAGCAGTGTATCATTCAATACTCCGCGCGGAAGTGTAATTTCTTTAACGTAAAGGGAATCCTGATCTTTACACATTCCATTGCTTACGGTAACAAAATATAACCCTTCGCTGGTGGCTGAAATCGTTTGTGAAGTTTGAGTAGTATTCCATAAATAAGTATCACCCACGTTAGCAGCATCCAGCGGCAACACATCACCCGAACACATCACAGCAGTATCAGTAGGCCATAAATCCACAACAGGAACTATTCTGAAATTGGCCAATGCTGTATCGCTGTCGCTGCAGGAAGAAGCATCAGTAGCAGTTAAAATATAAGTATCATTTTGTGTAATGACCAAAGTAGATGTAGCGCCCTGTGAATTCGCGCCCGTGCTTATTTTAGTCCATTTATAAGTGATGCCTGTTTGATTAACGCTATTCGATAAAGTAACAGTCACTCCCGCACAAGTATCTATATCATTAGCGATATTTACAATTGGCAAAGGTCGCGCAAATACTATTACCGAATCCTTGTCTTTACATCCGTTTGCATCGGTAACATTCACCACATATTTATTCGGTGCTTTATTGTTGATTACTTTTGTTTGTTCCGAACTCGACCAAACATAATTTGTAAATGCACCACCTGCATCAATAGATGTTGTAGCACCTGCACAAACAAAAATGGTATCAGCACCCAAATTAACATCAGCCACTGGATACATAATTAAATTCATTGAATCACTTCCCGAACAAGATCCATTGTAGGTGACTACCAGTCCATAAATCCCCGCTGTTTTCACAGTTTTGGTTGGTGTAACATCACCCGTATTCCATGCAAAAGTATAACCTGCACCGGAATATCCCGGATTTAAAACGATGCTGTCGCCAACACAAATTGTTTTATCTGCGAGTGAAAAAACCAACTTGCTGTTTTCTTTCACATACACACTGTCTTTGGCATTGCAACCCAAAGCATCGGTAATTTTTACGGTGTGCCATCCTTCTAAAGTAGCGTTGTAAGTAGTGGCTGATCCACTCGCTATGTTTGACCATAAGTAAGTTAAAGTTCCCGCAGGAACAACAGGATTTATAGTAACGGATCCTCCCGGACAAATAAACAAAGTATCAGAAGTCCCGAGACTCAGCGTGATGGCCGCATTGATATGTACATTGATCGCATCTGTTGCAGTACAACTTGAAGCATCGGTAACACTTAAATTATAAGTTCCCGCAGTGGTAGCCACTAAAGTTTGTGCCGATCCTGTTTTTGCGCCCGTCCACGCGTAAGTAGAAAATCCTGCTCCACCATCTAAAGTGATGCTTGATCCGAAACACAAAGTAGTATCTGCCGGACCGATGTTCACCGACAATTGTCCTTGTTTGGTTACCGCGCTGTCTCTGGCTTTACAACCATTGGCATCGGTCACTTCAATCCACACCGGAGAAGTTGTTGCTGCATTCACAGTGATGGAATTTGTAATTCCGTTAGTCGACCATAAATAAGATGTAAATCCTGCAGGCACTGAAACAGGTGTGCTTCCACCAGGACAAAATTTAATGGTATCGCCAATCGTCACCGTTGGCGGAGTTTCATTGATGATTTTTACTGTCTTCGATTTTTTACATCCGTTGGCATCGGTAACATCTAAAGTATAAGTTCCAATCGTTGTTAAAGGAACGACATAAGTATTACCCGGCGCTACTAGATTAACAATAGTAACACCTGTAGTGACCTTGATAGCATAGGGTGCGGTTCCTGTTAAAGTCAAGGTGAGCGTAGCAGTTCCTCCCGGACAAATACTGGTATCTCCCGCAATAGCAATTGTTGACAAAGGATTTACTGTAACGGCTGACGTAGCAACGGTTCCAACATTGCTGCAGGTGGCATCCCACACTGAATCTATTTTATACACTCCTGCAGTTTTCACATAAAAAGTATAAGGAATAGTAGTGATGCCCGATTTATAAGTTTTCACTATTGTACCATCATTGATTTTAATTTTCCATGGAGAAGTTCCTGTCAGCGCTACACTCAGCTGAGTACTGTCGCCCTGACAAATTGGAGCGCCACCGCTGATAGCAGCAGTTGGTTTGGTACAGGAAGTATTACAAATGGTAATGGTATCGAGAATAGATGTTCCACATGTATTGGGCGTCATTGTTTTGATGATATACTGTCCGGCTAAACCCGGAGAAGCAATGGTTTTTGTTGTTTGTCCGGCAGTGAAATTCACAGTGATTGGAGCTCCCCCGTCTTTTGTATAAGTAATGGCTACTGCATTCGGACCGGTATTTTTTAAAATCAAATCACCCGTTGCGCATTTCGCAGCACCTACTCCGGTGACATTGGTTTTATCCCAGGTCACCACATTTCCGTTTTTACTTTGAACAGTGAGTTTGCTGAACAAGCAGTTCAAATCACCAATTCGGGAATTGTCTTCAAAATAAGTCACTTCATAAGCTCCCGGCTGAGTAATAGGAACATTGTAAGGAGAATAATTAATATTCGAAAAAGTATGCAGTGAAGCATCAGGATATTTAATGGTTACTTTAAAATTAGCATCTCCCGACAGCCATACTTGTAAAGTCCCTGTTGTGCCCGGACAAATAGTATCGTTGGTTCTTAAAGAAATACCCAATGCATTAGTAGGACAAGTATGAGATGCGCTGAATTGTGTGGCAATGTATTTTGAAGGATCGTGCCCACCCATTTGAATAACGATTTCATCAATCACCGGACCGAGGTCTTCGAAATTCACATTCGCTCCGCCGTTGATACCATCAAACACAGCTTTAATTGCTGTTTGTATTGCAGCCGTTTGCAACTTAGGATAAAGAATTTTAATTTTTCCCAGGTAGTAAACCACATCAGTCCATTTGATAGCTGCATTGTAACAACCCAAATACTGAGTAGTGTAATTTGTTTTTGTTTGTCCGGGATAAAGAAGTCCGCTACCCCCATCCAATAAACTTGTAAAGTTCCCCACCTTCATACTACTACCGCCATTTGGCGCACTCCACGTACCGCCTGTAGTAATAACAGTATTCATATTGACAGCATTTGTAGCCGCTGCATAATTGGCTTTAATGTCGTTTAATAAAGAAATACCTGCATTCGGGCCATCATGAAAAGCATGATAAAAAATCTTTTCTATCGCATATGGATCTTTGGCATCTTTCCATGTTTTAGGAACATTGAAACAGTAAATCTGATCCCAATATCTCAAATCCTGATAGTGATAATAAGCAACTGCCAAAGCACCTGTTTCCCAGTTTCCGTTATCCACTACTGTGGAATAACTGGCCGTTCCGTAGGCATTTGTTTGTGCGAATAAATCGGGTTGATTGTTTTCAATTTGGGTATACCCGATATTTAAAACCTGAAAACAGTTGTCGGTTGTATTGGAAATTCCTGCGCCGGGAACCCCTGAACTGGCATTCGCATTAATGTAAGTATGTCCGCCTGTTAAATTCGGAGTAATCGTTGGATCACAAGTCATTCTTGATTCGTTCATCGCCGTCGCCATCCAAAAGTTAGGAGATACAATGTCTTGTCCAACTAAATTGGTAAACAAACGATGCGCCACCATATCGGCAATAGCCCAGCTTGGTTTATTGGTAGGCACCATCGCATCAAACACTCCTTCACCTTGCCAAATCTCAGTTGCAGCCTGACCTAAACATAATTTTGTTGGAGAATAAATAAAGCATTCCCGTTTGAAATCGAAAGTAGCATCGTACAACTCATAGTTTTGAGTTTGATTACAGTTTGCAACCGACACGGTATAAGTGGTAGCGCCTTGTTTAAAGGTACCCGATGTAGGAAACTGAAGAACTCCGGAAAACAAAGCACCTGTAAAAGCTTGTGACCACGTAGCACCAACAGGCATTTTAGAATCCCAGGTAACAACACCCGCTATATTAAATTTCCAGGTAGTACCCGCCTGCGTCCCGTTTTGATAAGGGTATGGCAAAGAAACCAAGCTTGGCCAATTGAAAGTAAATAAATTAGCCGGGTTGTTTAAATCAAGAATAACTCCAGTGTTGTTTTGAATCTGAATAGTTGCATTCCACTGCTTTCCTGCCTGAATCTTAGAAACAGGACAAAAAGAAACAGTAATATCTGCTGAAAATAATTGAAGAGAAGAAAAAGAAAGAAAAGAGAAAACACATAATGCTCTTAACTTCTTTGTAAAGAAATTTTTTGCCCCCATTGTAGTAATAAAATAAAATTCAAAAATAGTAGTGTTCGCATCGGCTGTTAAGAGTTTCCTTAAATCTAAAGAAGATCTGTTAAAACAGCAAGTAGTCTACGTAAAACAAAGTAAGAGAGGAAATGTTACAGCGGGGGTTAATAAATCACTGTTACGTGTCCGATTTTTTCTTTCGCTTTGGTTTTTCCGGTATCCATATTTATGCTGTAATTCACTTTCCAAACATATACATCTTGCTGCACCGGTCGGCCATTCACCATTCCGTTCCAGCCCGTTGCCATGTCGTTGCTTTTGAAAATAAGATTCCCCCAGCGATCAAAAATCAACAACTGATAATCGTTCACATAATATCCTACAGCATAAAATACATCATTGGTATTGTCGCCATTCGGAGTGAATGAATTAGGAACGAAAAAGGTAGTCGGACAATAATCCGTCACAGCAATTTCATCTATCACATTACATTTATCCAAACCTATTTTCACGCTGTACAATCCTCCTGCAGTTAAATTAATCTGAGGTGTAGTTGCTCCGTTGTTCCATAGATAATTGTAAGCGCTGCTTGCAGGATCATGGGTGAGGGCCGATAGTACCACCGGACCTTCCTCAGCAAAACAATAAATGGATTTGATTGGAAAAATAGTATCATTTAAAACCTCATCAGGAAGAACTATTTGCTGAACTATTTGTGTGTCTTTGGCAACGCAATTTCCATTGCTCACCGTCACCGAATAGGTTCCGCTTTGATTAACATTCAACACCGGATTTACCGATGAATTATTCCACAGATAAGTCATGCCTGAAGCAGCATTTATTGCATTAAGTGGCAAGATTTCTCCTTCACATATTATTTTAATTGTCGACGTATCCGCTCCTAGTAAATTCACCACGGGCATAATTCTGAAAAGTGCATTCAAACTATCGGATTTAAAACAACCAAAAGCATCGGTCACTGTTAATTTATACTGATCACTGTTTGAAACCGGCAGTGTCGCTGTTGTTCCCAGCACTATTGGCGCCGTACTTAATTTTGTCCAGCTGTAAGTCACACCTGTTTGCCCCGTGGTTTCGCTCAAAGTCAGCGTTACATTGTTACAGGTATCAATATCATTTCCTATGCCCACATTTGGTTTTGCGTGCGCAGTAACCACAATATTGGTATCGGCTTTACAACCTGTTACAGTATTGGTAACCGTTACTGTATAAGTACCTCCTGTTGTTGTAGAATAAATGGTGTTTGTACTTAGTGTTGACGGCGCATTATCTTCCCACAAATAACTGTGATTGGCTCCGTAGTTGTAGCCCAGTAAAGCAGCATCACCACTGCAAATGGATTTGGTGGTAGTAATTAAATTCATATCCGGCAAAGGATTCACCACAATAGTAATGGCATCGGTTCCGGTACATCCACCGCTGGAAACAACAAGCGTAATCAATCCTGCTTTCGTTACCGAAATGCTTTCTGTTGTTGCCGGAGTGGTGCCCGTCCAATTGAAAGTATAACCTCCCGCAGCAGTATATTGCGAACTCAAAGTAATGGCCGCTCCTCCTGCACACATCATGGTATCAGGCACTCCGCTGATTTGAACAGGCAATGCCGAATTAATGGTAACACGCGCACTGTCTCTTCCTTTACAACCAAATTTATCACTCACATCTACTTTTACCCAGCCTCCAAAAGAAGTCATCAGATTGTGGGCGTTGCTCAAATTGGTGAATTTCAAACTGTCGGCAGTACTGTTGTCATACAGCCATTTGTAAGTATATGGTCCGTGTAAATTATTGTAAGATCCTTCTTTAAAAGTAAGATTGGTTCCGGCACAAGTGGCGATATCCTGAATAACATCAGGACTTGGTTTTGCTATCTCTGTTACCTGAATAGTGTCTTTGGCTTTACATCCGTTGGCATCTGTTACCGTTACATTGTAAGTTCCGTTTCCTTTTGAAATGGTAGGCGTAACATCGGTTGTGGACCATAAATAAGAAGAAAATCCGTTGCCCGCATTCAAGGTTGCTTTAGCGCCAATACATATAGTATCGTCGACTCCCAAGCTAACAACAGGCATTGCAAACATCGAAAGATTCATACTATCGCTTCCCGTACATCCGCCCGTTCGGGTTTGCACCACTACGCCATAAATCCCTACGGTTTTTACTTTTATAGTCTGAGTGGTATCAGGAGTATTCCATTGCAAATGATAATTCACCACATCATAACCGGCATCAAGGATCAATGAATCACCAACACAAATAGATTTGTTTACGAGGTTGACCGTTAAACTCGAACTCACTTTTACATAAACAGTATCCTTACCAATACAACCTTTGTTGTCGGTAACGGCCACATAATAATAGCCTTGCGCATTTGCATTGTAGCTGGTTCCGGCGCCCGAGCCTAAGCCCGTCCACACGTAAGTAACAGGCGCTGTACCACCTGTTACAACAGGCGTTAAATTCACAGGAGTTCCCGCACAAATATTCATGGTGTCTTTTGCAAAAGCAACTGTTACTTTAGGATTAACCACAATTGTAATTGTTTTTGTGACGGCCTTGCAGCCAGTGGCATCAGTAACATTTATAGTATCTGTTCCGGCGGTGGTTAAAGGAACTATAAAACTGGTGGTGTTGGTCACATAAGTTCCGGTGATTGCTCCCACTTTTGCTTTAATGGTAAAAGGTGCAGTTCCGGTTAAGGTGAGCGTTATTTTTGCAGTATCGCCCTGACAAATAGTGGTGCTTCCTGCTGTTGCAATGGTTGGCTGCGGATTCGCAACTACTACCGGACTGCCTATTCCTTTCGCCGAACAGTTGGCATCCCAAACAGAATCTACAGTATAAGTCCCTCCTGTTTTTGCCCAGAAGGTATAAGGAATGGAAGCGATATTGCTTACTGTTGAAACAACTCCTGCTTTATTGATTTTTAATTTCCAGTTGGCTGTTCCTGTTAATGCAACGGTCATCAAGGTACTGTCGCCCTGACAAATGGTTGCCGCTCCGGTGATGGTTGCCGTTGGCGCAGTTTTCACTGTCACCACTGCTCCCGCTCCTTTTCCTAAAGTATCGCAATTGGCATCCCACACGGTATCTATGGAATAAGTCCCCGCTGTTTTTGCATAAAAAGTATAAGGACTCGCCGTGATGTTTTGAACCTTGGTAATGCTGGCTCCGTTTTTAATGCGCAGTTTCCAGTTGGCACTTCCGGTTAAAGTAACCGTTAATTTGATGCTGTCGCCCGGACAAATTGATCCACTTCCTGAAATCACCGCCGATGGCTTCACACAAGCTGTTGTGGTACACGCAGGGTTTTTGCGAACTATTACTGTATCAGTTAAAGTACATTGCGGACTCGCCAAATTAATGGCCGTTACAGTATACGTTTTATCGGTGGTTTTATCCACAGGTACTGTTCCGGTAGAAGTAGTAGTGGTGGTGTTCACTGCGGTTAAGGAAGGCGACCATGAAAAAGTATAATTGGGTATGGTAGCCGGACAGGTTACGCCGTAAGTACCTGCTGTATATGGCAAATCCAGTTTTGCCGATCCTGCCGCTACAAGTTTGGTATATACCTGATTGTTGTTTTCATCAAAAACCGTAATCTGATAATCTCTCCACATCGTAGCGCCGGGAGTGTTGGTTAAGCCGAACTTGAAAGTCATGACATCACCGGTATTCAAAGAAAAAACCGATTCGTAAATCTGCGCGTCGTTCCATAGATCAATCTCAGGTTTTGCTGCAGTACGGGTATAACGGTCAACATTGGTCAATCCTGTTGTTGTGCTCACTCCGAAGTTTACAGGATTTTCCCACATAAAATAAGTAGGCACATGTACACGCACTTTCCAGTTACATGGCGATGGCAATTCTTTCACCTCCGCTTTCACACCGGCTACGCAGTTGGCGGTACCGGTAACGTTGGCGTCCAAATAATAATTAACGTTTGTAGTATAACCAACAATTACTGTTGTGGTAGCTTTGCACAAAGGATCGGTGGCGCTTACCAACTCAACATTATATGATCCATCGCGCAATTGATCTATTAGCACTGAATTTCCTGTTGAAGCAAAAGAACCTACAACTGTTCCTGTTGATGTGGTACCTGTATAATTTACAGTATAGTTTGCAGGAGTGTTGGTCAGCGTTAAATTGATTTTTCCACCAGGAATTCCTTTACAAGGCGTATTTGTAGAAGTTGCTGCTGCAGTAAAAGTGCAATTTGAACATTGTTTGGCATTAATCTGAACACCGCATAAATTACGAGAATCCATGCAGGCATTACATTCATTACTGTTTAACCTATAACATCCCGCCGAATTACAAACCTCTGCCGAATACACTACACTACCGACGGCAGTTGGTGTGATAGTATAGGATTGTGTAGTTGCTAATATCGTTCCCGGTGCCGAGGATTTATACCACTTAAAAGTAGGCGTTGCTCCACCTCCTGCATCTACCACAATATTCATAGTCACCGATTCTCCTAAGCAAACCGTTTGCGCTCCATTTAAAATTTGAAAATGACCGTAAGGCACTTTATTTCCCGAGCAACCAAAAACATCCACTCCTACAGGAGACCCTTCTACTGTTTGAGGATAATCTTTGGGAAGATTGATGACGATTGCATCAATTACATCACCCATTTGCTGGAACTTGATTTTTCCGCCTACGGCTAATGAATTAAACTTTGCCTGCACGGCCGCCGTTACTGTAGTCCAATTTACTTCCGGATACATTACTTTAATAGAGTTGATGTAATTACTTACCATCGTCCAAGTCATGTCTCCATTGTAATAAGAATCGAAAGAACTTCCTGTTGGATACTCGCAGTACGATGGAGTATTTTCCAACACCGATACCCATTTTGCTACATCGTTGGCATAGTTGGCAGTGGTGGCCGCCATTCCTCCCCAACAACTATTACCGTCCTGACTCCCGTTGAACTTCCCTGCATTTCCGGCAAAAGCATTGATACCTCCGTTATAACCCGATGCCGATGTTTTGATATAAGCATAAGGATCAGTAGTACAATCAATGCTTTCATACACATCCCAACCCACATGGTCATTGTACACAGAAGTAGTATACACATCAAAATAAGATTTCACCATTGCTGATGTTTCAAAATTGGTAGGCCCCATGATTAACGTGGGATGTAAGGAGGATGGAAAACGTCCCATCGGGTAATTCTGATTGAGCTGTCCGTAAGCCGAACCCGGACCTTCTATTTGAAAACAACCGTCGTGCCCCATAATGGTTGTTGCATTTGCCATGTTGTTGGATGTTTGAGCGGGCGTTGACCAGGTGGTTCCTGTAACGCAAGCCAGTTCGGTTTCCTGCACCACGGTTCCCAGCCAGTATCCTATTTGCGGATACTCCACCCGGTTAATAGTATTTCTGGTGTAATTCCAAGCTACCGCAATGGCAATGGCCCATTCAGGATGGTTAGAAGGAATAAAGGCAGGTCTCACCTCAGATCCGTTTCTTAAGATGGTCCCTTGTCCGAGCCAGATCCCAGCGCCCTTTCCGGGATCAGTAGGAACCGAAGATTTAATATAAGTAAGTGTATCGAATTTTCCTGTTTTAGGATATGCAGCACAATCGTTTTGCGCCTTTAAGTTTGCTGAAAAAGCAAACAATAAAACAAGACCTAGCCCCCTAAGATTTGTTGTCATTTGTAGTAATATAAAATTCAAAAAAATAGTAGTGTCGCAATCTGCATCAATAATTTCTCACAGAACAGAAGATTTCTTTACATCAGCAAATCAGTAGTTTTTCATAGTTGCATCTTGGGATGCCTCTATCGTAGAACAATTTAAGGAAGGAAAAGTTACCGTGCAAAAAAAAATAAACCTTAGTGGGGTTTATTTTTTTAAATCACCGGTGATGATGTAGCGCCAACAGAGATAACGCCCTAGTCCGATTTTATTGAAAATACTTTCAAAAAACCGCTCACTGCTTAAAATCATTTTCTGAATGAACTTTACATTAGGCGTGAAATTTACCCCAACATAACCACCACTGAGTTGAAGACTATATATAGTGTTAAAACGATGTTCAATATTGACAGCGCCTAGTTTTTTCATGATCTCCATAGCGGTTTCAAACTTGCATTCCACATCTTTATGCGCAGAAATTTTACGCAGGGTTTTTATCATGAAATTGACGTTGGGATCAAAAAAGATAATGCGGGCATTGTTCTTAGAAACTCTCACCATCTCTTTGGCTATCTTTTCGAAATCTCCTTCACAATAAAAGTGATGCAAGGCATCCCTTAATATTATAGTATCAAAACAATTGTCATCGTAAGGCAAGTGCTCAGCATTGGCTACTACAAATTTACAATCAGGATATACTTTTTTACAATATTCAACCGATTCAGAATCATAGTCAAATCCAATGCAATTAAACCCTTTATCCGTAAGCTGCTTGGTGGTGGTTCCTAATCCTGACCCCATATCCAATACATTTTTACCAACAATTTTTTTAGCTATTACCTCCACGTGCTTTTGATCCACTAGCCCCCAAAACTGATTTAGTCTCTTCTCAGGATTATTTACTTTCATGCCTGTTGTTAATTGGAAACGTTAAAAATATATTATTTTTTTTAGCATATCAGAATTTCACATAAAAATATCCTCCGCTTATTTTTTTAAAATACTCGCTTTTAATCCCCAACAGTTTAGTAATATTGTTAGGAATTGAAAACTCAAACTATGCAAATCCGACCACGCCGCCGAAGATCATCTGCTCCAATGAGAGAAATGGTTGCCGAAACAACTCTGGAACTTTCTAACTTAATCTATCCTCTTTTTCTGGTAGACGGAACAAACGTTAAAAAAGAAATTGCTTCCTTGCCTGGCAACTACCGCTTCTCCATTGAACACTTATTGCGGGAAATTGATTCCTGCGTTAAACTCGGCTTGCATTCTTTCATCCTTTTTCCAAGTGTGGAAGACCGGCACAAAGACAAAAAAGCCAGCTACAGCTTTAGCTCTAAAAACTTTTATTTACGAGCCATCAAAGAAATAAAAAAACGCTTTCCTCAAATTATTCTGATCAGCGATGTGGCGATGGATCCATACAGTTCCGATGGCCACGACGGATTGGTGAAAAACGGCGAAATCCTCAACGATGAAACCCTGCCTATTTTGGCCAACATGGCTTTGGCGCAAGCGGAAGCGGGAATTGACATCATCGGCCCGTCGGATATGATGGACGGCAGAGTTGGATTTTTAAGAGAGGCA
This sequence comes from Flavobacteriales bacterium, assembly GCA_023251095.1. Taxonomy (GTDB): domain Bacteria; phylum Bacteroidota; class Bacteroidia; order Flavobacteriales_C; genus JAHEZL01. Next base: position 77,812 of record JAHEZL010000004.1, on the reverse strand, counting down.
TTGGATTACAACGGATTTCCTGATCTCAGCATCATGGCCTATACCGCAAAATACGCCAGCGCTTTTTACGGTCCGTTCAGAGATGCTTTGAATTCGGCTCCTAAAAAAGGCGACAAAAAAACTTACCAGATGGATCCACGAAATATCCGTGAAGCTTTACTGGAAGCCCATTTGGATTTTAATGAAGGCGCCGATTTTCTGATGGTAAAACCTGCCTTGCATTATTTGGATGTGGTGAAAGCACTGAAAGATGAATTTGATATTCCTATTGCTGCTTATCATGTAAGCGGTGAATGTGCCATGCTCATTGCTGCTTGTAAAAACGGCTGGCTCGATTTCAATAAAGCCATGCCCGAAACGTTGTACAGTATGAGAAGAGCCGGCGCCGATGTTATCCTTACTTACTTCGCTAAAGATTACGCGAAACTTATAAAATAAATCAATTCAGTAGGATAATTTTTTTTCTGGCTTCCAGTTCGTTTTGCTCATTGTAAAAAGCAATGACGTAAACACCTTCTTGCAAGTTGTTTTTTGAAATTTCCACGGTACTGTTTCCTGAAACAACTATTTCCTGCATTTGCTGTCCGATAGCATTTGTAAAAATCAAACGCCGTGTTTTCATATCATTTTCCTGGTTTAATTTGATCAGGACATCATTAGCGGTATTAAACACTGTAATACTTTCAAACGAATTTTGTTCTTCTATTGCATTAGATACAGCCAATGAATAACACAAGGACTTCGTCTCGCAAAAACTCTTTCCGAGCTGACAGATATTATAATTCCCTTCTTTATTATATACATGCACCGTATCTTTTCCATTGGTAATTGTACCATCTCCAAAATCCCAGATTATACCAGGTTTACCCTGACTGGCATCATGAACAATTACAGTGTAATTTGTGTTTTCATAAGTAAATCCAACATCAAACGGATCACAGGAATAATTGCCTTCGGATTTCATGTCACTCAAACTCAATACTGTATTCCCATCTCCAGTAATCCACCCAATAGAGTCATTTTTAATATAGATTCTCCTTAAATTAAAAAACGTTGAAGAAGCATAGGACTTCCAATCTATCCCTCCATTAATTGTTTCAAAAATAACCCCATCCTTACCAACAGCATAACCAACATTTTTATTTAAAAAACAGATATCAAAAAATTGCCCCCCAGTATTTCCTGTATACTGTACACTCCAAGTCTTTCCTCCATTATTACTATGTTGTATTTGCGGATAATCATTATTATACACTCCAATTGCCCATGCATTAAGGCTATCCAAAAAGTATACTTTAGCTGCAGTCAGATTCATCTTGCTATTCCATGTCAAACCTCCGTTAGAAGTACAGTATATAGTTTCCCACCAAGAAGACTCCTCCTTTACCACGCATCCATTGCTCTCAGAACCAAAAGCTACACCAAAGTAACCATGAACAAAACTGGAATTCACATCTGTTTTTTTCCATGTTGCACCAGCATCTGTTGTTTTATAAAAATCATGATAAAAAGACATCCAGCCTATTTTATCATTGCTAAATGATACCTCAAATCGACCTTTAACGCCCTGAGGCTTTTGATCCATTACCATAGGATGATTATTCCAGGTTACTCCTCCATCTTTGGTAGCATAAATCATTGAATTATTCGATACTACAAATCCTAAAGTATCATTAGGGAAACTCATAAGTACGGGATCAATATCATTAAGGTAATTAATCCATGAGACCCCTCCGTTATTAGTTGCATATAAATTCGAATCATTCGCTATGGCAACTCCTCTATGGTTATCTATTAAATGAATTTTCAGATAGGGGAAATCAATACTTTTTACAATGGATTTCCATTGATGAAAGTCTTTACTTGTAAGTACATTCCCTAAATAAGTAGTTAAAGTGAAAATATTTTTTTCGTAAAAAAGAGAAATAATACTCTCGCCTGAACCTAAGATAGTCGTAATCCCTACTTCGGTCCATTTAAGTCCTCTATTATAAGAATAAAATAATTTTTCACTAGTAGCAAAATACAAAGAATCAGCACCAATATTATATGCCTGAAGTACTTGACTATTATTAGGGAATTTATACTTGACCCATTTTTTTCCCCTATCGTAAGTAAGATATAAAAGTGAAGAATCCGGTTTCGAAGACCCCTGACTTTTACCATAAAGGCAAAAAACAGAATCATTAAACACTTTCAGCTTACATCTTTCATTGTTTTGAGTTATTACAGACATATCTGCCCATACTTTCCCACTATCTAAAGAGTATGAAAAATGATTATCATCTCTATCAAGATACAACCCTCCCTGATTATCTTTTTGAATTCTGACACTTGAATTCAAGTTCATACCTACGGTATCTAACGCCCAATTTTTACCTCCATCCAGTGTTCTATAAAAAATTTTATCTCCAGTAACAAAACCTACCAAAGAATCAACAAACAATATATCACGACCGCTATTAACTGCAGCACACATCCCAATAATATCCCATGTTGCAGCTCCATCAATGGTTTTATAAACCTTACCATTAGAGGTAAGCAACCATCCCAAATCGTTATCGACAAAATAAAAATCCCTTATATAATTATACTGCGCACTAGAAAAACTAACTTTCACATTGTCATTATCCAATACATACAAAGCCTCATAATTTAAATTTTCAGTGCCATGGAGTAAAATTTTGTTTTCAGAAAACCTATATGAATTGCCGTATATCCTCGGATCTGGCACTATTGATACATTTTTCCATTGCAACTGAGCGTTGGACACCACTGTCAATAATAGAAAAACACACTGAATATATATTCTTAAAAATTTCATACCTATTGTTTTCGTTGGCTTTAAAGTGAGTGCAAAATATCTATCTTTGAATTAACTGCAAAATCAAAATCAGAAAATCACCTCTAAATTAATGCAATATGTTATCTGGCGTGGTTTTTGAACACTTTTAAAAATGCGAATACTTTTCTTTTTATTGATTTCTCCTTTGTTTTTGTTTTCGCAAACAGCAGAAGACAGCAGTTATTATAGCGATAAGTATTTGCGTTACGACAATCATGCTTACAAAAAAAACATCCGCACTCCCCTCCTTCATCCTAAGGATGCGCCGCTTTCTTTTCCGGTTATCGCTTTAAATTCGGGGCAGCAGTTTTTACTGAGTTTCGATGATCTGAGTCCGAACATCAACAATTATACTTACACCATTATTCATTGTACTCCCGACTGGAAACCCACCACCAATCTTTTTACTTCCGATTATATATCAGGCTATACCGAAGAAAATATTTCGGGCTACGAATACTCTTTCAACACTTTTCAAAAATACATTCACTACTCCATTGCCTTTCCTCACGAGAATTTCCAAATCAGCAAATCGGGAAATTATATCGTGAAAGTATATCAGGATTACAATCCCGAAAACATTGTGCTCACCATGCGCTTCATGATGGTAGACGCACAATTTGAAATTCAACCCACCCTTCGTCCATCCAGCATTCCGGCCGATCAATACTACAAACATGAATTGGATTTTAATCTACTTACCGCACAAAAAGACATTACCGATCCCTTTTCCGAAATTAAAGTAGTGCTCCTTCAAAACTACAACTGGAGCCATGCCATAACAGGATTAAAACCACGTTTCATCAGCAATGAATCGTTGAACTACAATTACGATGGTGAAAATAATTTTGATGCCGGTAATGAATGGCGCTATTTTGATATCCGCTCACTCACCTATCAATCCGAAAGGATTTTAAATTACGAATTTACCGATGGTATTTATCATACTTTGTTAAAACCCGACGATAAAAGAAATTTCAAACAATACAGATTTTACGGAGATATCGATGGCGAAAGAAGCATTGAAGTGCAAGTGGGAAACCGCTCGGAAATAGAAGCTGATTATTCCTATGTGCATTTTAAACTCAATACTATTCCTCCTTTGAAAGATGGCAATGTGTATGTTTTCGGACAACTTACCAATTGGGAACTATTGCCTGAAGCGAAAATGAAATACAACGAAGAAGCCAAAGCTTACGAAAATACTTTACTGCTGAAACAAGGCTACTACAATTATAAATATGTGGTGCTTCGCGACAAAGAACTCAAGCCCGACGAGGGTTATTACGAAGGCAATTTCTACCAAACCGAAAACGTTTATCAGGTGTTGGTGTATTTCAAAAGTGTTGTCGGAGATTATTATCAGTTACTTGGAACCTCTTTAGTAAAAAGTGCGTTAAGATGACAAGAGTATGGAAAAACTAATCACAGAAAATATAGAAGTCGCAGTGGAATCCATTTTCAAGGAAAAGCATTCCATGCCCCGTGAAGGTGTTTTTGTTTTTGCTTATAAAATCACCATCCGTAATTTAGGAGAACACCGCGTTCAGCTGCTTTCCCGTTCTTGGTACATCATTGATTCCGTTGGCGAACAGCTCGAAGTAGAAGGCGAAGGCGTTGTTGGTCAGCAACCGGTTTTAAATCCCGGCGATGTTTATAGATATGAGTCGGGCACGGATTTAAAGACAGGAATCGGTACCATGGAAGGACATTACACTTTTTTAAATTTAGATACAGGAGAAGAATTTGATGTTTTCATTCCTAAATTCGATTTACTGGCTAAATTTGTTTTAAACTAATGTCATGACCTCTTCTTTTCATTTTCCAGTCCCCGAAAACGAAATCACCTATTCCTTTGCTCCCGGTACCAAAGAACGAGAACTCCTTCAGAAAGAATTACTCCACCTCAGAAGCAAACACATCGACATCCCTTTATACATTGGCGGAAAAGAAATTTTCACCGATCATAAAATTGATATTTTTCCTCCTCACGATTTAAATCTCAAACTGGGAACTTACAGCGTTGGAGACATAAAGCATGTTCAACAAGCCATTGATGCTGCCCTTGCTGCCAAAGCAAAATGGAGCGCGACGCCATGGCAGGAAAGAGCAAAAATATTTTTAAAAGCTGCCGATCTTGTTTCACAAAAATGGCGCTATAAAATTTTGGCGAGCACCATGCTCGGACAATCGAAAAATGCCTACCAGGCCGAAATTGATGCGGCGTGTGAACTTGCCGATTTTCTCCGTTTCAACGTTTACTTCATGGAGAAAATTTACAATGATCAACCTTCTTCCACCACTGAAATAAGCAACAAAGTAGAATACCGTGCGCTGGAAGGATTTGTGTTTGCCCTCACTCCTTTTAACTTCACCGCCATCGCAGGAAATTTATTTGCTGCACCGGCACTCATGGGAAATACAGTGGTTTGGAAACCAAATGAAGCACAAGCTTACTCGGCTTATTTCCTCATGGGAATTTTTAAAGAAGCTGGATTGCCCGATGGTGTGATCAATATGGTAATTGCCGACGGACCCGCAGTAGGCGAAGTAATTTTTAATCACCGCGATTTTGCAGGATTGCATTTCACAGGCTCCACCAAAGTATTTAAACAACTCTGGAAAACCATTGGCAACAACATTGAAAAATACAAAACCTATCCGCGCATCGTTGGTGAAACCGGCGGAAAAGATTTTGTGATCGCTCATCCTTCTGCCGATGTTAAAATTGTTAGCACTGCACTTTCAAGAGGTGCTTTTGAATACCAGGGACAAAAATGTTCGGCGGCTTCACGGGCTTATATTCCGCAATCCTTATGGCCTGCAGTGAAAGAAAATTTACTGAAAGATGTGGCTTCTTTTAAAATCGGACCCACTGAAAATTTTGAAAATTTCATCAATGCCGTCATCGACAAAAAAGCTTTCGACAGAATTGTTAGTTATATAGAATACATCAAATCATCTCCCGAAGTTGAAATATTAATTGGCGGGGGTTATGATGAAACGGACGGTTATTTTATAGAACCAACCGTGGTGTTGACCAAGGATCCGAAATACAAAACGATGTGCGAAGAAATTTTCGGTCCGGTGCTCACCATCTATGTTTACGAAGACAAGCTCTTTGAAGAAACTTTAAAACTCATTGATCAAACAAGTGAATACGCACTCACCGGCGCCATTATTTCCGAAGACAGATTTGCTCTCGTTCAGGCACTAAAAATACTGGAACACGCCGCCGGAAATATTTACATCAACGACAAACCAACAGGTGCTGTGGTGAACCAACAACCTTTCGGCGGTGCGCGCAGCTCGGGTACCAACGATAAAGCGGGATCTTTCATCAACTTATTGCGCTGGACCAGCGCACGCACCATCAAAGAAAATTTAAATCCGCCAAAGGATTACCCTTATCCGTTTATGGATAAAGAATAATAACACAACGCTCCGCTAAGTTTTCAACTTAGCGGAATATTTTCTTGAAGCTTTCAGCTTCTGCTTATAAAAAACCAAAAGTATTACTGTACTTTTGCGACTGCTTAATCCTAATTAAAATGAAATTAATTATTCTAGTCCTAGTTCTAATTGCTGCTGTTGCAATATTCTTATTTCTGAAATGGTTCAGAGGAAGTAAAAAAGTAGATTATTCGTTCGGTGATCCTACCATTAAAAAGCTCAAATCCTTAATTGATTCAGGAGCATACGCTGATGCAGAAACTGAAATTTACAGTTTAAATTCCGACATGCTCACGCAAGCACTGGATTACATTGCGCTTTCTGTAAATGAGAAAAAAATAATGAAATGGCAAAACAACTCCACATCTACAGAAGTTCCCACCTTACTTTTAGGCGTACATTATATACATCAGGCATGGCTCTCCAGAGGACATTCAGTAGCTGAGGATGTATCACCGGAAGGAATAGACGGCTTTCAATTTTATCAGGATAAAGCCTTTGAACAACTGACAGAAATTTCTGACCATTCAAAATTAAGCACCGAAGCATACACCCGGTTAATTAGAGCACACATGGGCTATGGACAAGTAGAAGAAGCCAAAGAATTTTTCACTAAAGCTGTGGCAAAAGACCCAAACAAACTTTGGCCTTATATCGCATACTCAGAAGTTATTCAACCGAAATGGAACGGAAATATTGAAATGATTCAGGAATTAATGGCAGCTCTTCCCTCTCGTCGTTTAACGCAACAAATTGTTGAACTAAAACTAATTTATGATTCCATGCAAAGTGAAGAAAATTACTTTGAAGGCTCCATGGAAGATTTGAAAAAACGCGCTTCAAAATTATTGAACACCATCGATAATGAACTTTTGAAAAAGGAAGAAACTTCCATTCAACGATATGTATTATACAGCTACATGTTTGTTACCGCCAATGACATTAATCAAAAAGCAATGAGCGAAAAGTATTTCAAAAAAATGAATAATTATTATACGCTGTATCCATTTGGATTGATGAAGTAGCTAAAATGGAGTGATTTTTAAATCCACTACTTCAAAGTATGGTCGCTAACTAACTTCTCCCTTTGAAAAAGGGAGAGCGCGAGGGCTTATGGTGCGGCGGAAAGAGGGATTTTACCCGAATCGTTTTTCTAACTCTATCTCAATTGTCCTCAACACATTTTGTCTATCCTTCATCACTTCTTCATCCGAAAATCTTAAAACTTTATACCCCATATTTTCTAATTCCGCTTGCCTCAGCACATCCAAACTATACTGCTCCTCGCTATGATGAGTAATTCCATCTAATTCAATAATCAGCTTTGCTTTAGCGCAATAGAAATCCGCTATATAATTACCAATTGGTCTTTGACGATTGAATTGCATATTCAAAATTTGTTTTTGTTTTAATTCATTCCACAATAATATTTCGGAATAAGTAGAGACATTCCTCAAATTCTTCGCATAGCGATTCAAGTAGTTTTTATAATGGATTTTCACTGAGTAAAATGTTTAGTTTGGCGGGATAAAGATAAAAAAATCCCTCTTGCCTTCGCACAGAATCCCTCGCACTCTCCCTTTTTCAAAGGGAGAAGTCCCATACTCATCCATTCTCAAAATATGTTTTTCAGGAAATGCCAGCTAACTTCCTTCCTCCTTTGAAAAAGGAGGAGTGCGTTGAATGTGTGAAGGGAAGGAGGATTTCGTGAATGTGGAATTACTCCCCTGTGACCGCTACTTTATTAAAATACTTCTTCTCCACCATCTTCCCTACAAACACCAAAATAAACTGCATTCCCAGCACACTTGCTATCGCTGCTGAAGTAGCACCATCAATCGCTGTTGCGAAATAATAACCGATAACAGATCCTGTAATTCCAAATCCAACAGAAAGAAAAATCATTTGCTTTAATTTATCGGTGAGCAAATACGCTGTGGCAGGTGGAGTGATTAAAAACGCAACCACTAAAATTGCGCCCACCGATCCAAAGGAAAGTACGGTGGAAAGCGACACCGATGCCATTAGCACATAATGCCAGGCCATCACTGAAATACCTATTGTTGCAGCATAAGCCGGATCGAAAGTGGTAAGAAATAATCCGCGGTAACCCATCACTACCATGGTAATAATGCACAGTAACATTACCGACAAACGAACGATCGTGTAAGGAATAATTTGTCCGAACATGGTTATCCCTTCCTCAAAAGCCACATGATCCAACTCTCCATACAACACGCAATCCTGATCAATATCCACATCGCGCGCATACACCGTCACCAAAATAATTCCGAAAGCAAAGAGCGATGTAAACACCACACCAATGGTTGCATCGTGCTGCATCCCTCCTTTTTTATTAAAAAATTCTATCAAAAAAGTAGTGATGATTCCAAACACTGCAGCACCTACCAACAAATACCACGAACCTAATTTACCACCCAGCATAAAAGCAATCACAATACCCGGCAACACCGAATGTGAAATGGCATCACCCACCATCGCCATTTTTCGCAGAATCAAAAAACAACCGATGATACTACTGCTAACAGCAACCAGACAGGCGGTGATAATTATGATTAATTCAAATTTAAAATCCATATTATTTTGAATAAGGAATTTTTTGATGATGCGGATCCTCCGTCGGATAATCCAATTGTTTCTCCAATAGCAACTCCAATTCCGGTGTGATAATGTGCTCAATCGTTTCGGCATCATCGTGCACATGATCATCGGCAACTCGCAAATAAATTTTGAGATACAACTCCCACAAACGATGAATTTTCACTATCCGCTCTCCTATCGCTTTTCCTTTTTTGGAAAGTACATAAGTGTTATTGATGTGCACGATAGTATTTTCTGCACTCAGCCATTTCAAACCTGTGAGCAATTTATTTCTTTCGAATTTGCGCAGATTCATCAAATCTTCCACTGTTCGTTTTTTATAAAAATCTCCTTCTTTTTCACCCAAACGATAAAAGGCTTTGAGGATATTGTCTTCCATCATTTTGTGCGAATTGCGTTTTTGTCGCAACCACTTTGAAACAATTCCTTTTTTAGGTGCAAACACCATCGACAACATGGCAATCACCGAAAACACAATAACGATCCACGGTCCGGTTGGCATGTTTTCATAAGAGTAGGAAACAAAGGCTCCGGCTATTCCCGACAAGGCACCGATGAGCGCAGCGATGACCAGCATTTTATTTAAATTATCTGTCCAGTAACGCGCTGTTGCCGCAGGTGTAATTAGCATCGCCGCCATCAACACCACTCCTACTGTTTGTATACCAATAGCTACAGCCATTACAGTCAATATCGATAAAATGAATTCGTAGAATTTAATATTCAATCCTATTGTTTTCGCAAAATTCATATCAAAGGAAACCAACACAAATTGCTTGTAAAACAGCACCACTCCTGAAATAACCAGCAAGGCCATTCCTCCGAAAGTATACAAATCCGACTCCACCATCGTTGCTGCTTTTCCAAAAAGAAAATCGGATAAACCCGATTGATTAGGATTTCCTGAATTCTGAATAATGGTGAGCAACAAAATTCCCACAGCAAAAAATACCGAGAGATTTAAACCGATTGCAGTATCGGCTTTTATTTTTGAATAGCGAGTAATGATATCAATAAAGTAAATCGACAGCCATCCTGTGAGCATTGCTCCTCCTAATAAAAACAAAGGATCTTTGGTGCCCGAAATCATAAAGCCCATACACACGCCGGGTAAAATAGAATGCGAAATAGAATCTACAATCAGCGCACGTTTGCGCAACAAAGCAAAACAACCAATCACCGAAGAAGCGATACTTAATAATATAGTACCGAGCACCACGTAGCGAACGTTGGCTTCTTTCAGAGAAAGAAAATCAATGATATTTTCAAAAGCTATCATTATTGTTCGCGAATTGGGAACTGAGTTTCGGCTATGATCTCCCCTACTTTCGTTAACACGGTGAGTTTACCGCCGTATGTTTCACGCAACATTTCGGGAGTGAAAATTTTACTCGTTGGTCCGGAGGCCACCAAACGGGTATTAATTAAAAGTATCCAATTGAAATAATCGGCTGCAGATTGTAAATCGTGGTGTACCACCAAAATGGTTTTTCCTTCTTCTTTCATGGAAAGAAACAATTCAATAATGGATTTTTCTGTTGAGGCATCTACGCCTGCGAAAGGTTCATCCATTAAATACAAATCGGCTTGCTGCGCCAAAGCACGCGCCAAAAAAGCGCGTTGTTGTTGCCCTCCCGACAATTGTGAAATTTGTCGCTTGGCATAATCCAGCATCTTCACACGCTTCAAACAATCGGCTGCAATATCTTTGTCTTCAGAAGTAAATCTTTTAAAAATATTTCCCGGCTTGTATCTTCCCATCAATGCAATGTCCATTACACTTGCCGGAAAATCCCAATCCACCGATTCGCGTTGCGGAACGTAAGAAATTTTATGGCGCACTTTATTTAAATCGTCGTTGAACAATTTAATATAGCCGCTGTTATTGGGAATTAAATTCATGAGCGATTTAAGCAAGGTGGATTTCCCAGCTCCGTTGGGACCGATGATGCCAATCATTTGTCCGGCGGGCAGCGTAAAATCAACATTCCACAACACCGGTTTGTTGTTGTAACTCACCGTTAAATCGTGCACTTCTATAATTGGATTTTCTGCGTGGATGATCATAAGCCTTTATTTTAAACCGCCAACGATGGTGTTCACGTTGTGGCGAATCATTCCTAAATAAGTTCCGTCTTCAGTGCCTGCCGCACCCATCGCATCAGAATATAAAGTGCCTCCTAATTTCAAATCGTGCCCTTTTTCTTTACAGCCTTCTACTACTGCATTAATAAAACGTGCCGAAACGGAGGACTCCATAAATATTGATTTCACTTTTAATTGCGAAATGTGCTCCACCAACGCGGTAATGTCTTTTAAGCCCGGCTCAGAAACCGTTGATATTCCTTGCAACCCTTCTACCTTCATTCCATAGGCTCTACCAAAATACCCGAAAGCATCGTGGGCAGTAACCAATATCCTAACGGAATCAGGAACTTTTTTAATTTCTTCTGTTACCCATACATTGAACTCTTCCAGTTTTTTAAGATATTCCTCCGTATTTTTTTTGAAGTGCTCCTGATGTTCAGGATATTTTTTCTGTAGTTGATGGCTGATGTATTTTGCTACATCCATCCATAAATTCACATCAAACCAGATATGTGGATCATGCGTCCCCGAAAATTGGGAAGTACTGATCAATTTGCTTTCCGGAATGCCATCGGCTACTGCGTATACAGCTTTTGTTTTGGCCAGACTCTCCAATGATTCTGCCATCTTGCCTTCCAAATGAACACCGTTGTAAAACACCACATCGGCTTCCAGTAATTTTTTGGTATCGCTTTGCTTGGCTTTATACAAATGAGGATCAACACCGGGTCCCATCAAAGCTTCCACTTCAAGCAAAGTATCGGCAATGTTTTTCACCGCATCGGCAATCATGCCGGTGGTGGTGACAATATAGATTTTTGAAGAGTGTTGCTTTCCGTTCTCTCCACATGAAAAAAGAAAAGCCAAAACTCCGAGGAGTATGCTATTTCTTAGGTTTTTCATGAGTGACACTTATGTTTTTGCACAGTAAACTCGACAACATAATTTCGCTTTTGCCATTGATTCGCACCAATACGGATTCATCAAAAGCAAACTTATTGATCACTTCTATCTTCGATCCCAATAACAATTTTATGTTCTCCAGGTATTGTAAAAATTCTTTGGAGTGTTCACGAACACCTACTAAAATAGCGATGTCGCCAACATTTAAATCTCTCAAAGCCACATCTTTTATCTTTTGGAATTTTCCGTTTTTATCGGGAATAGGGTCACCATGCGGATCAAACTTAGGGAAGCCTAAATATTTATCCAATCTGTCGATTAGGTTCACCGACACGATGTGCTCCAGCTGCTCGGCAATTTCATGAATTTCATCCCACGTAAAATCCAGCTTTTCCGCCAGGAACACCTCCCACAGGCGGTGTTTACGGATAACGCGGATAGCAACTTCTTCACCGATAGGCTGCAAAGTAACCCCTTGGTATTTCACATAATTGATATAGCCTTTTTCAGAAAGCTTTTTAAGCATATCGGTAACCGATGATGCTTTGGTTTCCAACACCTCAGCAATCGCTGAAGTGAGCACTCCGTCAGGGAATTTCGGACTTAATTTATAAATAGCCTTTAAATAATCTTCTTCTGTTGATGAATTCATAATATGCCAGTTTCCATCAAAAATAACAATATATTAGATTAATTCAAAGAAATGTTTAGACTAGTCTAAATGGTTGATTTACACCCTTTTTTTATACCTATATATATGTATGGGTGTTTTAAAACAAAAAATCCACACAGAACTAACTTGAAGAAACTTTTAAAGGTACGAATGAAGATGCCGCGAAATTCGGTAATCCTGAAACCAGCCTACCAGAGGCAGGCAAGTCAGGCACGCCCTGTGCTCGCATGAGCACTACTCCAAATGAATTAAATGTAAGTTTCTCGAGCACGTCTGTGTGGACACTCTTAAATATCTTATGGTCAAAGAACCGTGTTTTAAATTTAGCTCTTTTATATTACAGAAAGAAGAAAACACCAAAAAATAAAAAAGCGGTCGTCGCTGTGTTAAAGACTTGTTAATTGCGAAAAAGCCGGTAACGTTTTAACTTCGCTAATTGTTTTTATAGTGGCACCAGTTTTGTTTACTTTTACCGAGCTCATTTTTAATACATATATATATATGAAGAAGTTTGCAATAATATTCAGCTCACTTTTATTGACCCTCTCCCTTTCCGCCCAAATTCAAAAAGGCGCCGAGATCAAAATTAAAATCAATCATTATAAAGACTCTGTAATTTATCTGGCCCACAACTATGGCGATGATAAATTATATATTCAGGACACCATTCCGTTTATTAAAGGATGGGCTACCATAAAACAAGATAGCGCACTCGAGCATGGTATTTATATGATAGTACCTCAAAACAAAAGAAATTACTTCGAATTTATCATACACAATGAACAGCATTTCACCTTAACAACCGACACTACTGATTATGCTAAAAACCTAAAATTTAAAGGTTCGGAGCAAAACACTTTATTCCTGGAACACAATCGCTGGATAAGTTCAAAAGGAAAAGAAAGAGATTCATTGATGAAAGTATATGAAGCCGCAAAAAAAGAAAATAAAGCAGACGTAGTAAAAAGTACTGAAGAAAAACTCATTGCTCTCAATAAAGAAGTGGAGAACGAACAAAAAAATTACATCAAAACCCATCCTGATCATTTGCTCTCAAAAATATTTTTAATGTTGCAGGAAGTTGAAATTCCCGAAACCCTGAGCAACGACACTTTAAAGTACCAGTATTATAAAAATCATTTTTGGGACAAAGTTGATTTTTCAGAAGAAGGCCTGTTGCGCACTCCGATGTTGCAACCTAAAGTAACCCGCTATTTCGATAAAATTATTTCTCAAGATCCCGACTCCATAATTGTTGCTGCAGATTTTTTAGTGGAAAAATCGAAAGCACATCCATTAATGTTCAGATTCATTTTACAAACCCTCACCAGTAAATATGAAAGATCACAAATCATGTGCTTTGATGGAATATTCGTTCATCTGGTAAATAAATTTTATTCCAAAGAAAGCTGTCCGTGGGTAAATGAAACCACTTTGATAAAAATGAAAACACGCGCTAAAAGTTTACAGTATGTTGGTTGCGGACAAGTGGCACATGATTTAAAATTAATCGGCCTCGATAATAAATACCATCAGTTGAGTAAAATAAAATCCCCTTATACCGTAGTTTGGTTTTGGGATTCGGATTGCGGACACTGCAAAGCACAAACACCAAAACTTAAAAAAATTACCGATACCTCTCCTTTTAAAGACAGCATAGTAGTATATGCCGTAAACATTGAAAATGAAACAGTGGGATATAAAAAGTTTGTGAAAGAAACCGGATTGGAAAAATGGACCAATGTCATCGACACTACTTTTGAATCACGCTTCAGAGATTATTACGACATCTACTCCACTCCTGTAATGTACCTTTTAGACAAAGACAAAAGAATCATTGCAAAGAGATTAGACCCTGAAGGACTTTACGACTTTCTACTTAGAACATGGGATTTGAAAATTCCTCAGGACGAAAGATTGTTCAAGGAAAATGATAACAACAAAGACATCAAACACGAAGAAGGAGAACATTAATATAAGCTGACCGGCAAAAAAAAGAGGCAATATATATTGCCTCTTTTTTTTTGTTTGTTGATGATCATCAAACTACTTCACTTCTTTTTCCATATGGAATCTATCCACCTTCTGTTGATGTCCCGCTTGTCGGTCTCCTGATTTACAAGAGTTCAAAAGCAAAGTAAAACTTAGCGCTAAAAAAAATGTGGTTCCCAAAGTTTTCATACAGTACTGTTTTTAAATCTACGTTAAGTTAGAAACTTTTTTTACTATTAGCAATGCACCCTAAAAAATATTAATCTTGTTTATCAAGATGAAAAAACAAATTATACTCCTATGAACCAAAAAGAAAAATTACTCGAGTTTCTTAGCGGATTTATTTCCGACAACAAGAAAAATTTGTTTCAGAAAAATATTGAACACCGAACAAAATACATGACTGTTGTTCTGGAAGATTTATTTCAATCACACAACGCAAGTGCTGTGATGCGCTCGTGCGATTGCTTCGGCATACAGGATATTCATGTTATTGAAAATGAAAACGAATATCTTATAAACCCTGATGTTGCTATGGGTTCAACAAAATGGATCACACTAAAAAAATACAACGAAGAAAAAAACAACACCCTAAATTGTTTGCGCGCTTTAAAAAAAGAAGGATACAGAATTGTTGGAACAACTCCTCATTCAAAAAGTTGTGCGCTCGAAGATTTTGATGTTACAAAAGGAAAGTTTGCTTTGGTTTTTGGATCGGAAGAACCCGGACTTTCAAAAATTGCAATGGAAGAATGTGACGAATTTATTAACATTCCAATGTTTGGATTTACGGAAAGTTTCAACATTTCAGTGAGTGCAGCGATCTGTTTACATCACTTAAAATGGAAAATAAATTCTTCAGAAACACCATATAAATTAAGTGATGTAGAGAAAACAGAAATTTTAACCGACTGGACAAAACAAGTACTTAAGAAACCGGAATTGCTTGAAAAAGAGTTTTTTAAAATAAATGAAATGAATGATAACAAAAATTGACATTGCTAAGTTTAATTAATTACATTTGACTAAATCAACCATTTAAATTTTAAAATTATGGCAACAAAAGCAAAAACAAAAAAAGTAGTAGCTAAGAAAAAAACTACAAAAGTAGGTGCTGCGAAAAAAGCTGTTAAAGCTGCTCCTAAGAAAAAAGCTGCTCCTAAAAAAGCTGCTGCTAAGAAAGCTGCTCCAGCTAAGAAAGCTGCTGCAAAAAAAGCTCCAGCGAAAAAAGCCGCTGCTAAGAAAAAATAGTCTTAGCTTAAAGCAAACAAAAAAGGTTCATGTTTACATGAACCTTTTTTTTGTGCCTTTATTTTTCCATCACCCCCACAACACCATTCCAACTATTTATTGATACAGCAAAAATATTTTAATTACATTTGAGTATTCAACCAATAAAAAATTAAATTTTTAATCATGGGAAAAGGAGATAAAAAAACCGCAAAAGGAAAAAGATTCAAAGGATCAAGAGGAAATTCCAGACCGGCAAAACCGTCTAAAACAGTTGTAGCTGCTAAGAAAGCTGCAGGTGCTAAAAAGGACGACACAACTAAAAAAGCTGCTGCTCCTAAAAAAGTAGCTACTGCTAAAGCTGCCGCTCCTAAAAAAGAAGTTGCTGAGAAAAAAGCCGCTGCTCCTAAAAAAGAAGCTGCACCGAAAAAAGCTGCCGCTAAAAAAGCTCCTGCTAAAAAGAAGTAATCTCAACGGGAAACCGAAGATTAAAAAAAAGACTCGTGTTTACACGGGTCTTTTTTTTGTGATTACAATTTTTAAAAAATATACTTCAGAGAATGAATCGCTAACTAACTCTCCTCCTTTTCAAGGAGGAGAGTTAGTTAGCTGGCATCATGTAAAAAAATCACCAAGTAACCATACTTCTCAAATGAAGTATACCTCTCATGGAATACTCAGAAATAATAGGATACATAGCAATGATATGCGTTGGAATTTCTTTATCCTTTAAAAGATAAAACACTTGCGTGCATGGAACTTAGCGGGAGCGCTATTGTTTGTAGTATATGGAATATTTATAGTAAGTGTGCCCGTAATTATATTAAATGTATTTCTTTCAGGGATGAATGCCTACCATTTAATAAAAGGTGATCATCAACGTTAGAAAAAAGATTTCAAATCTTTTGATTCCAGATACGGCTCCCAATCATCTTCATCCTGAAGAGGTTTTACCTCCAGTAATTTATTGTCGTGTTTATTGAAAACCACCTGCACATAAAAATTATGAAAGCTGTACAATCTTAAGCGTAGCATTCCATAAAGAGTCAACTCATCCAACATTACTCCATGTCGGTTCAACAAGAGGTATCCCTCTGTAGTAGTTAATTTCCGGTATTGCTTTACAGTCATAAATGTAGTTTTCTTGTAATACGCGGCACACGCTTTGCAAGTTCACTAAACAACACTTTTGTTTTCAACATCAGAATGAGAAAACCTAAATACAAATTATTCGTACAGAGTAAGCTTGCAAAAATCTATCTTCGAAGGAATATGAAATGCCCATCATTCCAAAAAGAAAAAAAATAACAATGATGGCATTCCATATGACAATAAAAAGAAAACGAGAATTCCAGATGAAAACAATTTGCTTCATTTTATTTTTCCTGTTCACTTGCTCTGCCTTTGCCCAAAATGATACCAAATATTTTTCTGCCGACTTTAACGAAGACGGCATTGTAGATGAACTCACCGTAACTTACTTTATCGGAACTCTTGATTTTGCAAGCTATACCGACGGCGCAACAAAAACACAATACAAACTTCCTTATCAGCGCCAGGAAACAAAACACAGTTTGGTAAAAGTCACTCCTCTTCCAAATTATTTTACAGACAGTATCGGAGCGAAAGCTTTACCAAAAATTGATTCTCTGATGTTTTCTGTACCGCTCACTAAAAAAGCCGACCAATCATTATTATGGCTTCTGGATAATTACGTTACCAAAACAATACTCAACAATACCTACTTCACCGGCTACAGTATTTTTCAATCGGCATGGACAAAACAAAAACCTGCTCTTCCCAAAAACTACAGATTACTCATTACCGATACTCTTTTATTAAAAGGACTTTACTCTTCTCACCAACTGAAAGACACTTGCTCCGCTGCCTATGTTACTTATCTCGGGAAATATCACTCGTCGGCCATTTCACTCAACAGAAATGATGTCAATGCTGTTTATCCTATAAGACTCGACAGTGCAAAAAACTTCCAGCTCTTCCAGTCGGCACATGGAATTTTTATTAAAAAAGATTCTTTGTATTCCTGGGTATTCGTAAGTGACGGTGCTTTATACAACAACATTCAAAAAGTGGAATGGGAAAGTATCATTGATGTAAAAACTTACAACGACTATGTGATTGTTCTCAACCAACCCTACCCCGCTATTCAAAACAGTTTGTTTATTGTAGATTGGAAAAGAGGAAAAATTGTAGAACTCAACCGCAAATTTTTATTGAGCAAATTTCCTGATGCCCGCTACATGGAAAACATTCAGGTAACCGAGGACTACCTGATCATATTCGCTAAGAACAAACCTTCAAGCGAAGATTTACATGAAATAAAAATTGATTTGAGAGTGGTGTTGGAGGAGATGATGAAGTTGTAAATCAACATTTATCATCTCCGGATACTTCGTCATTTCCCCCTACGTCATTGCGAAATTTTTGTACTCAAAAATGAAGCAACCTCATTATACTTATTTTTTTAATTAGTTAACCAACATAAGGTTGCTTCATTTTTGAGTACAAAAATTTCGCAATGACGTAGAGAGGAATCGCGATTCCCCAATCAACCAAATAAAACAAAAAAAGGAGAGTATTTCTACTCTCCTTTTTTCATATACTAAGAATCACTTCTTATTTTTTCTCGTCAGCAACTTCTTCAAAGTCAACATCAGTTACTTCCTGATCTTTTCCTGTAGAAGAAGCACCACCCGGAGCAGCTCCCTGCGCTTGTCCGGCAGCACCTGCACCAGCTTGGTAAGCAGCTTGAATGTCAGCAGCTATGGCTTGGTGAGCATCATTAACACCTTTAGTAGCCGATTCCAATAAACTCAAATCCTGCAATTGGTGAGCAGCTTTCAAAGCAGTCAACGCATCAACCAAAGGTTTCTTTTTATCATCAGCCAATTTATCACCCAACTCTTCCAATTGTTTTTCAATTTGGAAAACAAGAGCATCAGCCTGGTTTAATTTGTCTACTTTTTCTCTGGCTATTTTATCAGAGTCAGCATTCAATTCAGCTTCACGTTTCATTTTTTCGATTTCTTCTTTAGATAATCCGGAAGAAGCCTCGATACGAATGCTTTGTTGTTTACCTGTTTTGTTTTCTTTAGCACTTACGTTTAAGATACCGTTGGCATCAATATCGAAAGTAACTTCAATTTGCGCTTCACCTCTTCTCATTGCAGGAATGCCATCTAAGTGGAATCTTCCTAATGATTTATTGTCTTTCGCCATTGCGCGTTCTCCTTGCAATACGTGAATTTCAACAGAAGGTTGGTTATCAGCAGCAGTAGAGAAAACTTCTTTTTTGTTGGTTGGAATAGTAGTATTTGCTTCTACCATTTTAGTCAATACACCACCTAAAGTTTCAATACCGAAAGAAAGAGGAATTACATCTAATAACAATACGTCTTTCACTTCACCGGTCAATACACCACCTTGGATTGCAGCACCAATTGCCACTACCTCGTCAGGGTTAACACCTTTAGAAGGCTCTTTTCCGAAGAAAGCTTTAACTGCATCCTGGATAGCAGGAATACGTGTAGATCCACCTACTAAGATAACCTCATCGATTTGACTTACAGTGAAACCAGAGTTTTTCAAAGCTGTTTTACAAGGCTCGATCGTTCTTTTGATTAAGCTATCTGCCAATTGCTCAAATTTAGCACGGGTTAAGGTTTTCACTAAATGTTTAGGAATTCCGTTTACCGGCATAATGTATGGCAAGTTGATTTCAGTAGAAGCTGTGCTTGACAATTCGATTTTTGCTTTTTCAGCAGCATCTTTCAAACGTTGCAAAGCCATTGGATCTTTTCTCAAATCCAAACCTTCTTCGCTTTGAAACTCAGCAGCCAACCAGTCGATGATCACGTGGTCAAAGTCGTCACCACCTAAGTGAGTATCACCATCAGTAGATTTTACTTCAAATACACCGTCACCCAATTCTAATATTGATACGTCATGTGTTCCGCCACCACAGTCGAACACAACGATTTTCATATCTTTTCCTTTTTTATCCAAACCATACGCTAACGCAGCAGCAGTAGGCTCGTTGATAATTCTTTTTACATTCAAACCGGCAATTTCTCCGGCTTCTTTAGTTGCTTTTCTTTGTGCATCGTTAAAGTAAGCAGGTACTGTAATAACAGCATCTACTACCTCAGTACCCAAAAAGTCTTTCGCAGTTCCTTTCATTTTTTGAAGGATCATCGCAGAAATTTCCTGAGCGGTATAATCTCTATTGTCGATTTTTACTCTTGGTGTATTGTTGTCACCTTTTACTATTGTATAAGGTACTCTTTTGATTTCTTCAGTCACCTGATCAAAAGTAACCCCCATAAATCTCTTAATAGAGAATATAGTTTTTGTTGGATTGGTGATCGCCTGACGTTTAGCCGGGTCGCCCACTTTTCTTTCTCCGTTTTCTGTAAATGCAACAATAGAAGGTGTTGTTCTTTTACCTTCACTGTTGGAAATTACAACCGGTTCATTTCCCTCCATTACAGCCACACATGAGTTGGTTGTTCCTAAGTCGATTCCTATAATTTTAGCCATTATTGTGTTTTTTAAATTGTTATGCTGTGCTACTGTCAATGCCTGTGCCATTGGTTTTTAATAGACAGGTTGACACCTTTTGTCATTATATATCCGACAAAGATTTAAAAGTCCGAGGATAGTCCTGACAAAACGACATTCAGCCCCTAAAATCAGGGGACTGTTTCCAATTGCCTATTTTTTTTACCTTTAGCGAATTAACCGGATTGTCATGAAATTATTTGTACACCTTCTTGTCTCTGCTCTTCTACCGCTATCAGTGTTAGCGCAACCTCTCATCACAAATGAAACCATAGAAAAAATGTATTTCGACGATTTCACTGATGAAACGCAAAACTGGCCAACCCTTAATGAAGCAAACATAAAATCTATGGTTTTGCAGGGTTCCTATTATATGGAGCGACCGGGAAGTAACAAATCGAGAGCGGTAATGCCTAGTTTTCCTGATGTGAGTAATAAATTCATGATTAAAACGGCGCTCTTACTCGGACCAGGAAATACCGATGCACAAACCTTAGGTATACTCTTCATGACTCAAAGTGACGGCTCAGGCGGATTTGTAATGGAAATCAACAGAAAACAACAGTTCCGTGTGCGTGGCATCGTTTCTTCGGGACAATATATTACCACCGGTGAAGCCGGATGGGTAAAATCAAAAAACCTGGTGAGCAACGAGTTCAATAAAATTGTAATCAAAGGCTTTGCCGGTAAATATGATATTTATATCAACGACGTTTACAATTTCTCTTTTCAAAATGCCAGCTTTAAAAACGGCGGAATGGGCTTACTCATCGGACCCGAAGCAAAAGGAAAAGTAGATTATTTCTATGTATATAAACTCATGGCAAGCATGCCCGAAGTAGATGAAAAAGAAGCTTTGGCAGCAGCCATGGACAGTTTGAGAAAAGAGAACGACAGTTTAAAACTCGAGCTCAGCACACACGCCAATCCTAATGTTAAGGATGCTGAAGCAGCCATTAAAATTCTTCAGCAACAATTGGAAATCTCTTATAAAGAAAATGCAGCCCTGAAGAAAAAAGTCACTTCTACCAATGCCAATGCAATGAAAATGCTCTTGCAAAAAGTGGATAGTTTGGAAGCAGAAAACAAACGAATGCTTCAAGTGATTGACATGCTGGATGCAAAAACGGAAGAAACTTTGCCCGAAAATCCAACAAACACTACCACTCCTATCAATAAGGAAGTTGGAAAAAAAGAAGGGGAATAAACTACTAACTTTACTACTTAATACATAATAATGTCAGCAGAATTCAACACTATAAAAAGAGTAACCACCAATACTCTTCAGGAGATGAAACGCCAAAAGCACAAAATCTCTATGCTTACTGCGTACGATTTTACGATGGCGAAAATCATTGACGGAGCAGGAACCGATATTATATTGGTAGGTGATTCTGCATCTAATGTGATGGCCGGACATGAAACGACTTTACCCATCACGCTGGATCAAATGATTTATCATGCGGCATCGGTAATTCGTGCCACATCACGCGCTTTAGTGGTAGTGGATCTTCCCTTTGGTTCTTATCAGGGAAATTCAAAGGAAGCTTTGAACTCCGCTATCCGCATCATGAAAGAATCAGGAGCGCACTCCGTGAAACTGGAAGGCGGAAAAGAAATTAAAGAATCCATTGAAAGAATATTAACGGCCGGAATTCCGGTGATGGGTCACTTGGGCTTAACGCCTCAATCCATTTATAAATTCGGAACTTACGAAGTAAGAGCCAAAGAAGAAGTGGAAGCAAAAAAATTAATGGAAGATGCTTTAATTTTACAACAAGCCGGCGTTTTTGCTTTAGTGTTAGAAAAAGTTCCGGCTGTGCTCGCTAAGCAAATTGCAAAAAAATTAAGCATCCCCGTTATCGGTATCGGTGCCGGAAAATGGGTGGACGGTCAGGTTTTGGTTTCTCATGATATGTTTGGAATGAACGAAGAATTCAGTCCGCGTTTTTTACGCCGCTACCTTCATCTTTTCGATGATATGACAAAAGCCACCAAGAACTATATCAAGGATGTTCAGGAAAATAAATTCCCAAGCGAAAAAGAACAATATTAATGGTTCAGGTTTTATACGAAGACAATCATTTGATTGCTGTGAACAAAGCTTCTTCAGATTTGGTTCAGGGCGACAAAACCGGCGATGAAACATTGGCCGACAGAGTAAAAGAATTTTTACGCGTAAAATACAACAAGCCCGGAGAGGCTTATCTGGGCATCACGCACCGCATCGACCGTCCGGTTACAGGCATTGTTCTCTTTGCAAAAACTTCCAAAGCTTTGGCGCGAATGAATCTGATGTTTCAGGAAAAAACCATTCAAAAAACCTATTGGGCAATAGTGATTCAGGCACCGCCGCTAAAAGAAGATACACTGCAAAATTACCTGGTGAAGAATGGCGAAAAAAATAAATCCTTCGCTTTCAAACAGGAAATAAAAAATTCAAAACTCGCCATCTTATCCTACAAATGGCTCACTACAGAAGGCAATCAAACTTTGGTAGAAGTGTATCCAAAAACCGGACGCCATCATCAAATCAGAGTGCAGCTGTCGAAAATAGGTTGCATCATTCAGGGCGATACCAAGTATGGTGCCCCCACTCCAAATAAAGACCGATCGATTTGTTTACACGCGCGCTACCTCACATTTATGCATCCGGTAAGCAACGAGAAAATTACTATTGAAGCCCCTGTTCCTGATAATCCTTACTGGAAAGCTTTTACAGCTTACAAAAGCTAGCGCTTACATATAAGTATGCACATTGCTCTTGGCTGCTTTTGGAATGGGTGTATATCTTACTCCGATTGAAATATCCAAATGATTCAAACTTTCATAAGAGCCCTGAGTTAACGTAACAGTCTTCACTGTTGTGCCATCATTTTCCTGGTATGAAAACAAAGTTCCTTTGATATACGACAGTTGCACACCTATCGAAAAATTATCGCTCACCGCATAATCGTAAGCAAAATCATAACTCAATCCGAATGTATTTCCTGTTTGTTGTGCCTCTAAAGTACCAACAAAAATATGAGAATAATAATCCATGTAACCGAGTCCAACTCCTAAAATTAAAGCTGCTTTTTTGTTTTTACTGATCAGCCGCGAATAGTATTCCGGACCGATAAAGCTGTAAGCATTAGAAACAGATACTACAGCAGAAACTGTTCCGCCTCCCGATGCAGGAAAATCTATAAGGGCACTATTGCCTGCAGAATAAACATTGTATTTCAATCCAAAACCGTTGTTCCTGTTCCAGAAATAATTCAACTCCGTACTAAAATTTCCACCTGTTGTTAATCCCTGTACAAATGACGTCAGATAAGAAGGGACACTACTCGACACCGAAACCGGTATAGCACTAAGGCCTCCACTTATAGCGAAGCGGAAATGAGGAAAATCATTGTCTTTTTTAAGTGTATCGGGTGTTGGTTTTTTATAATAATCAGCTGATCCGTTTTGAGCATTCATATGCTGAGTGCTCAAAAAAATTGCAGCAGCAAGCAGAAGTTTAAAATATTTAGGCATGTGATAAAATTTGTGTTTAACATCCATTCTTAGGCAGGGCAAATTTAAAATTAAAAGTATTTATTCCTATTCCCTGTCGATGGAGAAAATATCCCCTTGCTCATTCATGCTTTGCAAATCCTTTTTCAGAAAAGGTATTTTCCCGCGGAAAAAAGAAGAATCACCTTTATTGTCGAGAGCTGAAATACCAAACAGCTTAGCGGCTTCCTTGTTGCTTTTCCTGACAAACACAGTATCTCCTTTTATTTCCGCCACTTTATATAAAGCGTATTTTCGGTTAGGCAGCTGCACTTTGTAAACGTCGTTCAATTGAGGTGTGGAGATCAATTGGTGTTTTTCTGCACGGCCATTCATCGACATATAAATCATCACCGGAATTAAAACCAACACAAGGATCAATCCTGAATATAGGTACTTGGGCACGGGCGTTTGTCGTTTTAAATTTTCATACGCCAACTTTAATGATCCCGTGAGTTTTTTCGATTTGTATTCCTTATCGCAATTCAAGCACACCGTCTCCCCCGTTTTGCCCAATGGAAAAAAAGGAATCCAGAACAAGCGGTAATACCTTTGGTATATCGTAATATCGATGGCGTTAGATCTGCCGCAATCCGGACAAGGATCAAAAACCCTTTCGGTGATGGCTACTTTTTTCTTTACTGCGTGAATAATCATTGTGAAACAAAGATAGGACATAGTTCATTGCGATTAAAAATCGCTTTAAGTTTTGTTTCAGATTAAAAATCTGAAACTACATGCAAAAAATATTTCTTCCTTTCTCTTGCACATCTCAAATTTCATTTTAACTTTGTATTTCAAAGTACTTTAAACAAAACTTATAAATGACGTCAACAACACAATATTACCAACCAACACTGAGTTAATATTATTTTTTCACCCATTTACTTTGAATTACAAAGTACTTTAAATAAACAAATAACTAATACAATACATATGGAAATCACACAAAGAAAAATCCGGGTAGCCACCTTCTTCACTTTAAGCGCAGCATTCAACTTCCTCTTCTGGCAGGAAAAACCGGGAATCAACTATGCCCTTTACTCCCTGCTATTTATTGGCGTACTGGCTTTTTTAGAACCTCAGAAATTAAAAAGAAAATATGTATTGGTGTCGCTCATCGGGATTCTGATTTCTCTTTTTGCGCTGGTTTACATCAATAGTGTACTGAGTATCATTATGTTTTTTTCCTCTGCGGTTTTGTTCATCACCTTTTACTATCAGGAGGAACTGCGGTCCATTTATTATGTGGTGCCGGCATCAGCCATCAACTTTTTTTATTCCTTCGGAACCTTTTTTGAATCGGCAGGAAGAATTTCTCAAAAAACAGCTTCAGGCAAAAAAGCATGGAAATGGGCTAAATTACTAGTGATTCCTGTTGTCATTACTTTGGTTTTCTACCTGATTTATTTTCGATCGAATCCCTTTGTCGAAAAATTCAGCATAAAAGTGTTCGACGGCATATGGCAATATTTCAGCGCATTTTTTGAGCACTACCCTCCTCTTCGCTTTGTATTTATTGGCTGGGGCGCATTGATCGCCTGCTACCTTATCTTTTACAAAAAAGGTGAAGTCTTTCAAAAACTGGAAGACCAGCAATCCGACGACATTGAAAGAAAAAGAAAAAAACATTCCTTCCCCTTTGCCTTAAATGCTTTGATGAATGAATACAGAATTGCCTTCATCACTTTAATTTCTCTCAACCTTTTGCTGCTAATGGTAAATGCGGTGGATGTTTGGAAAGTATGGATAGCCTTTGATTATAAAGTAGGCGTAAGCCTGTCGGCCGAACTGCACGAGGGAATTTATTTACTGATCCTCTCCCTCCTCTTGTCGATTGGCATTTTGGTTTACTTCTTTAAAGGGAACATCAACTTCATGCAAAAAAACAAACATTTAAAAATACTGGGCTTCATCTGGCTGGTGCAAAATATCGCTTTGGCCATCACTGCCTTTTTAAAATGTTTGTACTACATCAATTACTACAGTTTAACTTATAAAAGAATAGGCGTGCTCATGTTTTTGAGCTTAACCATCTTCGGACTCATCATGATGTTTTTTAAAGTAGAAAAAAGAAAAAGTGTTTACTTTTTACTCAGAAGCAATTCATGGTTTGTGTATTTGTTCTTCGTTTGCGCATCGCTGGTGAACTGGGATGTGATGATAGCGGAATACAATCTTTCTCAATCAAAATCAGGTGTTGCTGATTATGAATACCTGATTTCATTATCAACCAAAACACTTCCGGTACTTTTAGAAAACAAAACTTTTTATGAATACAATCACAAAACCTTACCAACAGTTATTGATTCCACTGATACTGATGCGTTAAACTACCAACCTATTGATTTCGAATATAGAATTCGAAATTACCTGGAAACTCAAAACGAACTCACCTTAATGTCGTGGAACAAATCAGATCAGTATTTAGTGGATTACTTCCGCTCGAAAGGATACAAAAGAACAGAAGAACTAATACAATCTAAACTTCAATAATATGAAAACACTTGAAATTATTTCAGCAGAAAAAAAACTCCGTAAATACTTATGGATTTTTATTATCGGATTGTTCTTAAGCGGACTCAGCGCTATTCCTCTCCTCTGGGGTGTTGACGTACTGGTGGAATCCCTCGATGAAATTCAAGCGCATGGAACAATATTTTCCTTTGTGAGTGAAGTACGACAAGCGCTGGTTTACAACGATGAGCATTTTCCCTTCATGGCTTACGGCACCGACTGGCTGGCCTTTGCTCACTTTATGTTCGCGCTGTTGTTTGTTGGTCCGCTCCGCGATCCTTTTAAAAATGAATGGATCATCCGCTTCGGAATGATGGCTTGTGCTTTACTTATTCCAACTGCTTTGCTCTTCGGACAAATTCGGGAAATCCCAATGTTGTGGAGATTTATAGATTGTTCTTTCGGAGTAATTGGCTATGGAGTACTATGGAGAATAAGCGTTCTGATGAAAAAAATACAAAAACTAAAAGATCAAAACAACGACACTACTAACATCCATTCTTATGAAAAACCAGCCGCCTAAGTTTCTCGACATATTAAAAATTTGGGAGAAAAACCGCATCCTCTTTAATGTGGTATGGATCGCCGCCGCATTAATACCGGTTTTTTTGCCCAAGCTAAATCACGATGGATTTATCAATAATCGTATTAGCCACAACGACACCATGATTTTTATTTTCGGGACCTTCATCTTTAATTTCTTTTACACCTTGACATGGGTGGGCACTTACGTGATTTATTTTATCGACAAAGAGTTTGCGTGGTGGTTCACGCAAACTTTTAAATATCCGGTGGCATTTCTGCCGCTGCTTATTTTAATTGGGATGTTGAGTTAATGAACGGCATGATACCAATGAATACCAAAAGCTCCATTTTCAACATAGATTCCAACAGTGTCTCCTGCATTTACTTTATCAAAAGTTTCTTTGTCTACCAGCACATCATTTTCTTCCTTTTCATCGCCCCAGGGATTAACCGATAAAATATCCTGTGAGTCTTTCCCTCCTGTATTGTATTTGTTTACTACCACTGTTTCATAATAAGCAACTGCTTTTTCTGAAGAATCATAAATACAATTGTAGGAAATGATTAATCCAAAAACGAAACAACCCAGGGACAGTGAAACTGAAAACACATTTACAATTTTATAAATAGCACTTTCACCTTTAAGTTCTTTAGTAGCAAAAAACACTAAAATCATTATTATCGCCGAAAAAATTAAAGTAAGATAAAGAGCATATGAATAATCAATGATATTGAAATCGAAACTTAAAAACATCAACCACATTGCGCCAATAAAAAGTCCCAAAAAATGCGACTCGTAAGGACTCTCTTTATTAGTTGGTCCGATTACTATCAATCCTTTATACCAAAAGGAATAAATAACTATTGCCGCCAAATAAAACCAAGCAAGCAAAACAAGCCAATCAACAAATACATCAAAATAACTAAGAACACCTATTATACAACCCAATAAATTGAGCACATGAGATGTTAGGCTTGCCTGCTCCAAGGTTTTTTTTCGAATTTCTTCTGTTGAACCGTACTTGCTATTTTGTAAAAGCTTTTCCTTTTCTTTATCAACTTCTTCCATTTCACATTCTTTTACTTCCCATGCGTCATCCGTAATACCTGTCCGTTACGAGAATCCATAATAATTAAAAAAGTTCCACCAAAAGCAAAACCACCTTCTTTCAAAGTCCCTGAAATCACCCAATACACTTCCACATACTGCACATCGTAAGGTTTTTGTCTTTCAATATTTTCCTTTCCGTAAATTCCGAAAAGAATAGGTTCGGCAACAGCTATGGCGGTTTTTTTGTCTTTAATAATACTGGATTCGAGATTCACAACATTATGAACGCTGCCGGATTTTAAAGTGAGCATCACCTCATCCAAAGCATTTTCAAATTCCTTGCACTCAAAATATTTGCCATTGAATTTGTATTGGAGATAGTCATTGGTTAACCTGTCATCTATTACCCGCGGAACAAACAAAACCGACTGCTCCTGATTAAAATGAATTGCAGGAACGGAGTCCATCTTTTGCGCAAGTAGCTCATCATATTCAATAAGTAAAGGCTTTTCAAGAACTGTATCGTTTATTCTTCCCTTTGCTTCAAGAGTATATACACTGACTGAAGAAGCCACATCTTTTGAAGAAAGTTTACTCTGCTTCAACGCCAAATAAAATGTTTTTGATTCATACACAAACTCACCTATGAAAATCCCCTTTTGTGCTGCAATACACTCCAATATTTTTTTTGGAGTTTGCGCCAAACAAAAAGTAAAAGGAAATAACAAAAGAATAAAAAGGGCGTTTCTCATGCGATGAAATTATTGCACTAAAATAAGAAAAGAATGACGGGTTACCTTTTCAATTTAGGAGGTATCAACTGAAAATCTCTTAAACATAAAATATATGAAACGTAACTCATCCTTTATTTTTGCTCTGGGAGCGGGAATAATCCTAACAGTAAGCAGCTGTCGCGACGAATCAGCATCCAACGAAGAAGTAAGAATGGACATGTCGGAAGCTGCCGCTACTCCCAGCGTAGAAGAAATAAACACAGGAGAAAAATACAATGAAATTTCAGAAAACACTTTTGTAAAAGCCAGTGAAAAACCAATTTCCACTTTTTCTATTGATGCCGACGGCGGATCATACAGCAATGTGCGACGAATGATTATGGCAGGAGAAAAACCCAATAAAGATGCCGTTCGCATTGAAGAATTTATCAATTATTTCTCTTACAACTACAGCGGAAACTCTGCCGACAATATTACTGTAAATGGCGAGATTAGTGATTGTCCGTGGACGAGCGGACACAAACTGGTGCGCATCGGCATCAAAGGTCAGGAAACTAAATTCCCGAAATCCAATCTGGTTTTGTTGCTCGATGTTTCAGGATCCATGTCGGATGAAAATAAATTACCTCTGCTAAAACAATGCTTTAAAAAACTGGTTAACCGTTTGGGTGAAGACGATAAAATATCCATCGTTACTTATGCCGGAGAAAATCGCGTGGTTTTAACGCCGACTTCCTGCAGCAACAAAAACAAAATATTTGCAGCCCTTGATGATTTGGCCTCATCGGGCAGCACCAACGGAAGTGACGCCATCAACAAAGCCTATGAACTCGCCGAAGAAAACTTTTTGAAAGGCGCCAACAACAGAATCCTTTTAGCTACCGATGGCGATTTCAATGTTGGCATCACCAGTCAGGAAGCTTTGATAGAGCTGATTGATGTAAAAAGAAAATCGGGAATATTTTTAACTACGATTGGTGTGGGACAGGGAAATTACAACGATGCCAACATGGAAGCGCTGGCCGATCATGGCAATGGAACTTATGAATACATCGACAACGCAGAAGAAGGCGAACGAATTTTCGTTAGCAACTTCAATCGATTGTTCACCATTGCGAAAGACGTAAAAGTTCAGATTCAGTTTGATACCGAAATGGTAAAATCATACCGATTGATAGGTTATGAAAACAGGATGATGCAAAACGAAGATTTCGCAAATGATGCTAAAGATGCCGGAGATCTTGGAATGGGACAATCGGTTACTGCGCTCTATGAAATAATTCCTGCAGAAAACACGCTTGGTAAATCCTATTTCAAAATTGATTTCCGTTATAAAAAACCAAATGAAGAGGAAAGTAAAAAAATTGAAATGGACGTGGTGAATACCGGTAAGAGTTTTGAAAAATCTTCGGAGTTCATGCGATTCACCGCTTCGGTAACAGGTTTCGGAATGCTGTTGAGAAACTCAGAGTACAAAGGAAATGTTACTTACGATAAAGTAATTGAATGGGCTTCCGACGCAAGTTCAGATGACAATACAAAAAAGGAATTTGTTGAACTGGTGAAAAAAGCGGAGCGTTTGTAAAAATATTCAGGTAAAAATCAGCCCCAAGGAATTATTAAATTCTTTGGGGTTTTTATTTTTTAAATTCCTTTCTGGAGCCTAACCACGTTACAAAACCCGAAACAATCATTATTCCAAAAAAGGTGAGTAAAGCATTGATGAAAAAATTATAGGAAAACAATAAAGCAACGGATCCTGCAACCAACAATACGGCAAGTCCGATTTTCAATCCTGAATATTTAGGATGGCGAATCATTCTTAATCCCATATAACCACAGAGTATTCCACTAAACAATACAGAGAGAAACGCACCTCCCGGCCAGTGCTGAATTCTGAACACCGCAGCTATTAAAAGAAAAAATATCCAAATAGAAAGTACCCACCAGGTAAATAGCGGACCACTTTTTTTAGCTTGTCCTTCCAGTATTATCCCTTCATCTAAAATTTCCATTTTTTGTTTTGAATTACATTTTCAGTATCACAAATTCCACCCTTCTGTTAGCAGCTCTTCCTTCTTCCGTAGTATTCACCGTTTTAGGTTTTGTTTCTCCGTAGCCTTCGGAAGAAAGTCGCTTAACCATAATACCTCTGCTGAGCAAATACTCCATGCAGGCTTTCGCTCTGTTTTTAGAAAGTTCTAAATTTTTCGCATCATCGCCCACGTTATCCGTGTGACCATGAATGGAAATTTCAATTTTACCGTTGGCAATTAAGAAATCATGCAGCTGATCCAAAATCAATTTCGATTTGCGGGTAAGCTCGTAAGAGTCGTTTCCAAAAACGATGTCATTGAGTCGGATTGGTTTTTTAACCTCCAGCGCTTCCACCGTAACCGAAGCACCGCGAATGATTTTTTTAGCCTTAGGATCTTTAGTGTCTACTTCCACTATTTTGCTTGAAAAGGCTTTGCCTTCTGCTTTTGCCGTAACAACAAACTCTCCTTTGGGAGCAGCAATTTCTTCGGGAGTTAAGGCCACCACCATTTCCTCTCCTCCTATTTTCACCTTTTTATGATCGGCAGGAATAATGATTTGTACGCCTTTAATAGAATCGACTTTCGCTCCCGGCTCAATAATTTTTTCCAGTCCGTTTACTTTTTCAACGTGACTCCCGAAATCAGCTTCCACCTTTTTTCCTTCCACGGTTAAAGTCACTTTTCTGTTTTCCAATTTATTTCTTTCAGGATCGGGCACCGAAAGCACAGCAACGTATTCGCCCGTTTGTTTATCAACGATGCCCTCCGTTACTTGTCCGGTTTTTGTGTTTTTAATTTCCACTTTTCCATCTTTCAAAGGAGCGCCTTTATCGTCGGTTAATTTACCTTTCATCAACACCACTTGCTCGGGACGCGCTTGCGGATACAAAGGAAAATGAATGATTTGCAATCCGCCTTCAACACTTCCTTTTTTCCCGGAAGAAAGAAAGCCGAACTGACCATCCAAGCTCACCATGAAACCATGATCGGCAACGGGAGTGTTGATCGGACTTCCCAGATTCACCGGTGTCATCCAGTTTCCGAAATCATCCATGCGGGTATAAAAAATATCGGTTCCGCCGAGTCCCGGATGACCGTCGGAACTGAAATACAAAGTATGACTATCGGTATGTAAAAAAGGAGTTCTTTCATCGCCTTTGGTATTGATGACATCGCTCAAAGGTTTTGGCGCCGACCAGCTTCCATCGGTTTTTTTAGTGATCATAAAAAGATCCATACTCAACTTAGTTCCCGTTGGAATGGGAGAACTCATACAGGTTTCACGCACACTGGAAAAAATAATCATCTTGCCATCCGATGAAATCGTAGGCTGACCTTCCCAGGTTGGATTGTTGGCTTCATCGTTCACATTTCTACCAATGCTTTTTAAAGGCGTCCAGTTTCCGTTGATTAAATCCGAATAATAAATACTTGCATTCGCTGCCGGACCCTCTCTCAAAACAGTTTTCGTCACCACGGTGAGATACATTCTTTTATTATCGGGAGTGATACAGGCAGCGCCTTGTCCCCAAATATCTTCGCCATTGAGCTGACCTAAAAAATCATTAAAAGGAAAAGGCAAAGGAGCACCTGTGCTGAAAGAATCTACAGAGAGTTTGCTCGCCACGGTAAAATATTCGCGATTGTCGTTTCCGGCACCGCCCACTTTTGTAGGATCATAAGAGCCCACCATCTGGCGGGTGAAATACAATTGTTCGTTATCGGGCGAAAGCATAGGCACATACTCATCATCTTTTGTACACACACCTTTCACCGCTTTTGGATCATAAGGAACAGGATTTTTCAAAAGATGAGCACGTGTTTTACATTCCATATACAAACGCTTGGCGATTTCTGTTTTTTCATCCAGCAGCTCGCCTTCATTGTCGACATAATATTTAAAATACGCTTCCGCCTTATCGTAATCTCTTTCCATGTGACTCAAAGTTCCCAGGTAATAGCTGGCGAGATGCCCGCTAAAAGCCGGACAAACCTTGTTGGATTCCTCGAGATAAAACTTTGCTTTTTCTTTGAAAGTTTTTTCCTGTTCGTTGGTCATTTTCTCCGCCTGATTGGCCGTTTCAGGAAAAACAAATTTATAATACTGTCGGCCCAGCAAATAATAAGGAGCAGGGAAAGCAGGATCCAGCTCAATTATTTCTTTGGCGATGGCAGCACCCTCCGTTTTTTGTCCGGTAGCAATCAGCTTAAGTGCCTGCTCGTATTTTTTTTGAATTTTCTTGGATGGTTTATGAGCGCAATTTCCTTCACTCTGCGCCGCAGCAACAGAAGAAAAAAATACTATACTTAATAGAAATGTTATTCTCATTGAATTAAAATCCGAATTTTTTTAATGCGTCTTTAGCCTTTTGTTCACCTTGCTGTTTCAATTTTTGCTCGGCGTCCTTTTTAGCTTTATCAGCCTCTTCCTTAACTTTTGCTTCAGCAGCTTGTTTTTGTTTTTGCAATTCGGCTTCACCCTGTTGCTTCAGCTCATCTACTTTTTTTCGTGCCTCTTCTTCGGCTTTTTGTTTCAGTTTTTCAGCTTCTTCTCTTGCTCGTTTTTCCAGTTCGGTCTTGGCCTGATCGGCAACACTTTTACCGCTATCACCACCGGCCCCCGTTGGATGAATGCTGAATTTTGGATTTGTTACATCGCCTGTGACTTTAATATCGGCATTGATGAATTCGGGAATGGCAACGCCAGCTCCGGTTTTTTGATTGAGCATACCGATTAAATTTGCAGCTTCTTTATTTAAGCTGCCACCAAACTCATCTTTGTGAATGCTGGTAGCCAAAGTATAATCCATTTTCATGTCCACCGAATTCCATCCGCTCACTTTAGCTTTCGATTTACTGATTTTGATATCGAAAGGATCAACACTTAATTTACCGTCGTGGATGAAGAAATAAATTTTGAGATCTTTCAATTCAAAGGATTTGAATTTATCGCTTTTAATAATATCGCTCAAACCTTGTGTGAATTTAGAATCTTTGATTTTCGCATTTAAAATAAAGAGATTTCCTTTACCTGTGATAGTGTTGTAATCCACATCCATATTAGCCGTAAAACGCGTTTCAACATCCAAAGCTAAATTCAGTTTACCTTCGGTGTTTTCGCAGATGGGCGCCAGTTTTTTAATGGTATTGAAATTGGCGTAGGCTTTCGGAATATCGAGATTTTTCACTTCAAAATTCAATTTAGCGTAAGGCTTTTTAATGTCGAGAGCGTGATACTGTCCGGCCAGTTTAAAATCGGCATCCAATAATTTGAAAGTATTGTTTTCAAATTTCAAAACACCGTCTTTCATCAACAATTGTCCGGCAAAATTTTGAATATCATAAGTACTGTATTTAATTTTTTTGAGATCGGAAGTCAGGACAAAATCCACATTTTCAGGAATTTCAAACGCACCGGAAGAAGTAGTATCCTCAGGTGTTTTAGCAGTATCCTTGCTCATGAACTGATTCACATCAAAAGAAGTAGATAAAATACTGAAAGCTCCTTTTACCGTTTCATCTTTAAGAACATAGGCCAGATAATTTTCAATTTTTCCGTGAGCGCTTAAATCGCTGGTACCGATTTTACTTTCAAAAGCAGTTAAATCCAGCGCTTGCGGCGTAAACAATAAATTAGCTTTGCTGATCATTACCGTTGGCATACCTTCGGTTTTGTAGATCAGATCGGTCATATCGAGAGAACCGCTGGCATCAAATTTTTCGTATTCCTCTTTTTCAATAGAAGAATAATTTCCTTTAAGGTTAATATCCGCTTTCACATTTCCGTGGTATTCTTCACCTTTATCCAGAGGCATCACTTCGCCAATCACCGCCAGATTCAATTGCGCTTTTATATTTCCGGCGATGTACGCATCGGAAATCGGAGTGCGCAATTGCAAAGCAATATCCACCGGACAACCGCCCATTTCCATATGGAATTTATTGATATCGGTTTTGGTATGATCGAGATCACCATCGGGATTTTCCACTTTTAAATCCAATTGAATATTTTTTACCGCCTTAGGCAAATCAGGATATTGGAAGCTTGCATCCTGAACTTTTAAGTTGAGTCCGAAAGCAGGATATTTGTCTTTATCGCTGATGAACATCCCTTTCATGAAACCATTGAACTCAAATTTACCGGTGGTTTTTACATTCGCGAGATCCGCTTTATAATCGGAAGGAAGCATAGAAAACAAATCGGCGAAATCCGCTTTGCTTTCCTTGAATTTCAAATCCATACCGAAACCTTCATCAGGAAGAGTGAGCCAGCCGTCCAATCCAAGCGTAAGGTTATTCAGTTTAAAAACATTTTCCTTAAAAGTAAATTTCCAGTTGGCGAGATCCATAATGATATCGGCAACGATATTGGATTTCACTTTGTTCATGTACATTGTTCCGTCAAAATCCATAGATAAAGCAGCCACATCGGTAACAGTTTTCATGATGTGTTCCTCACCGATGAGTTCATATTTACCCGAATGATTCATGTTCATCAATTCCATTCGGTAAGGAATTGTAGGATCATCGTAAACGATGCGCGCATTTTTAATGGAGTAATCATCCACCAATGCTTTGAAAGGATCGGTGCTTTCCTCTTCAGGTTCTTCCTTCTCTGTAGAAGGTTTCATGATATCTAAACTGAAAGCATTTTCTTCGGTCCAGAGGGCATTGAGCACCAAACCATCTATTTCAAAAGAATTCACTTTATATTGTTTGCCATCCATCACCGAATTGATATCCAGTTCCAGATTCAAATCCTTTATATATATAATGGTATCCTTATCGAAAGCGCCTTTACCAATTACTTTCACTTCATGAATTTCAAAAAGCAGATTGGGAAAAGTAGAAATAATGGATAAATCGAAATCGCCGAAATCCACCTGAGCATTCACTTTTTCATTGACCACCTCTTTTACTTTGGCGATGATTTCATCTTTAAAAAAGTAAGGGATAGCAATCACTGCTCCTACCAACAACACAAGAGTTATCAGGAGTCCGATGAGGATTTTCTTCAACATAAGGTAAAATTAAATTCGGTTAGTACGAGCTCTCAGATAATGGTCAACAAGCACCAAAGCTGTCATTGCTTCAACAATAGGTACTGCACGCGGCAACACACAAGGATCATGCCTGCCCTTTCCTGTAACAACAGTCTTTTTCCCTTTTTTGTCTACTGAATCCTGATCCATCATGATGGTAGCAACAGGTTTAAAAGCAACGGAAAAATAAATGTCTTCGCCATTAGAAATTCCACCCTGAATTCCTCCGGAGTGATTGGTTTTGGTTTTTATTTTTCCTTTTTCAGCATAGAAAGCATCGTTGTGTTCACTGCCTTTGAGCGCCACGCCTTCAAAGCCTGAACCGTATTCAAAGCCTTTAACGGCATTGATGCTCAGCATGGCTTTACCTAAATCGGCGTGTAATTTATCAAATACAGGTTCGCCCCATCCTACAGGAACTCCTTTGGCAACGCCGGTTACGAGGCCGCCGATGGTATCTCCTTTTTTTCTAACAGAATCAATCAGCGTGATCATTTCTTCGGCCATCTTTTTATCTGGACAACGAACGATATTGCTTTCTGTTTTACTTAAATCGAGTTGGGTATAATTTTTTTTCAATTTCAAAGATCCTACTTGTGAAACATAAGCCTGAACGCTTACGCCGAGTTTTTTCAAAAGCAATTTTGCCACTGCTCCACCCACCACTCTGGCAACGGTTTCACGCGCCGAGCTTCTGCCTCCGCCGCGGTAATCGCGATTGCCGTATTTGGTATCGTAGGTAAAATCAGCATGCGACGGACGGAAAGAATTTTTGATATGATCGTAATCTTTAGATCGTTGATTGTCGTTTTTAATAATAAATCCGATAGGAACACCGGTAGTT
This sequence comes from Flavobacteriales bacterium, assembly GCA_023251095.1. Classification (GTDB taxonomy): domain Bacteria; phylum Bacteroidota; class Bacteroidia; order Flavobacteriales_C; genus JAHEZL01. The sequence goes on along the minus strand of JAHEZL010000004.1, from coordinate 41,133 downwards.
TTTCCTTCAAAAATGCCCGATAAAAATTCTACTGTATCGGGTTCTTTGCGTTGGGTTACAATTTTCGATTGTCCGGGTTTTCTTCTGTCCAGTTCTTGCTGAATGAAATCAAAATCAATCTCCAATCCGGCAGGACAGCCGTCGATAACGCCACCCAGCGCTATTCCATGAGATTCTCCAAACGTTGTTATCCTGAATATTTCGCCAAAAGTATTTGCAGCCATAGGGGAGGAAAATTACTAATTTTATAGTGAATGTCATGCGAAACTGATTAAAATTGCATTAAATTTATTGGATAAAACATTTTAAGATGCACCCTCTGTTAAAAATTGCTCCCGTATTGCTGTTCGCAGCATGTCAGCCTTCAACTGCTGAAAACAAAACAGTTTATGTCAACACTGCGCATGTGGCTGAAAAAATGAATATGAGAAAAGCTTTAGATGTGAAGCTGGCGGAAATGCGCGGAAAGAAACAACCTGAAATTAATCAGGTGTCGGTAGAACTGGAAAGTGTGAAAGCGGAAATCGCCAACAGCAAAATTCAGGAAGCTGATTATATGAATGAGTTGAAAGAAAAGAGAAACCATTTGCACTGGAAGCTGGAAAACCTAATGAAAGCCATTTCTGATTCTTCTGATGTGTATAATAAAAAGGTAACCGAAGAGATGGATAAAAAAATACTGGCTTTCGGTAAGGAAAATGAATATCAGTTTATATTGCCGATGAACAATGTGTTGTATGGAGATTCAGCGTTGGATATTACGCATCAGGTGATTGAGTATATTAATAAGTAAATCAGAACCTTGTTCAAACAAGAAAATCCCTTCGATTGCTCGAAGGGATTTTCTTGTTTCAGTAGTTGTTGGTTTTATAAACTCTTTTTGTATTTCACACCGTTAATGGTGATAGTTGCTTTATTGTCGCAGGTTCCGTCACCGAAATCAATATTGATATCAGGTTTTCCTGTTGCGGTGATTTTCAATCCGCCTTTTTTCACGTAAGCACAACCAAACTCAGTCACTAAATCTTCTGTGGTAGTTACAGAATACGCTATTCCTTTATGGTTAACACCACTTGAAGTTCCTCTCATCAAAGTTTTTATTGAACCTGGACTTAAGTACATATCCATAGTTCTGTGAGATTCCCATGTAGCTGTATCTCCTGTAGTAGCTTTGATTTTACCGCCTGTTACATCAAATTTAATAGAGTAATATCCTGATGCAAACCCTTTGTTTTCAATGGTTGCAGTACCTTCTACACGAGCGCCGTCAATATAAAAGTTTTCCAAAGTAACAGTGGTTATACTTCCTGCTGTAGCAAGTTTCCCGGTTTTTGTAATTAAGATTTTTCCTTTTTTCACTTTGCCATCCCAGGTACATCCGCTGTTTCCGTAATCGATGGTCATCTTTTTAAGAAACTTTTTGAATTTGTCTGTTGAATCTACTTCATAAGTAATATTAGCACAAGGATCGGGTGACGGACCACCATCAGTTTTAAATGATTGATCCTCCACATTGCTTACTTCCGTGTGCACTACAGTATATACCTGAGTGTAGGCTGCATCAGAAGTGGTGTTGTCATCAGAACTTTCCACATCACTTGCTGCAGGAAGATCATCGTAAGCAACATCTCTGTCTTGTTTACAAGAATAAGTTAAAGTAAGCATAAGGGCCGAAGCCAATAATAAGGAGGAGGTGCTTTTTACTTTCATATCTATATAATTTAATAGTTCGTGAGTTGAATTCTGCAGTTTAGACGAAGGGTTTTAAAAAAGGTTGTCTTGAGTAAGGCATAAATAAAAATCCCCGCGGGTTGCGCGGGGATTTTTATTGAAATCTAATTCGGAATTATATTAAAACAAATCATACTTATAAGTCGTCGCACCAATTATAACTGTTGATTTAGCATCACAAGTTCCGTCTCCATAATCAGTCGTAGTAACTTGATTTGACTGCCAATTAGTGGTTGTCACTTTGGTTGATCCTTTTTTAATGTAATTACAGTCGGAACTTAAAATTAAAGGTGAAGTGATTTCACTAGTAACAGTACCAAGGAACCCGCCGTAGCCAAAGGATTGTGATCCTGTCACAGAAACTGTGTAAATTTTATTTGATACCGATGCCGCTAAAGTGTAGTGAAGATTCAATTGATCAAAATTATCTATCCTACCATTAGTCAAATCTAATTTCATATTATAAACGCCATTAACAAAGCCTTGATTTTCTAAAGTCAAAGTACCAGAAATCCAATGACCATCAACTACTAAATAATTATTATTCCCAAAACCAGCAATACTTGAAAGAACAATAGTACAAACAGTTCCTTTTGTGTCCAATCTACCTGTTTTAGTTATTACAATTTTACCATAAAAGGTGTGATCCAAATACTTTGTATCCTTGTATTGATAAGGAAAAGTAAGGGTCATTTGTTTTACGTATCTCACGTATTTGCCATTGATCAATGTAGAATCAATTATATCGTTTGAACGAGTACAATTTGGATTATGATCAAAGTCTCCACCAGTTTTAAACGATTGTTCTTCAACATTGCTTACTTCGGTGTGCACAACAGTAAATACTTGTTGAGCCTGTTGATTAACTGTATTTGAATTTTTAAGTGTTGTATCTACATCGGTACTTACCGTTGGAAGGTCATCATAAGCAACTGCTTTTTTCTGACAAGAAGAAGAAGCCACTGTTAAAACAAGGGCCAGCGAGAAAATTGAGGTGGTAATTTTTTTCATAATTGTTTTATTTGTTGGAAAATCAGGACTAAAATATGAATTATTGATTTATTTCTCAAAACTATTTAACGGACATCAGACAAATGGGTTACAATTAAAATGATCCTTAAAAATTTTAGCAAAAAAAAATCCCCGCCTTTCAGCAGGGATTTTTTAAAATTTATTTCTCTTACTACTGCTGAGTATATTGATAAGTTATTCCTTTTACAATAAAAGTTGACTTAGCATCACAAGTTCCATCTCCATAATCCAAGATCTTTTTATCAGAACCTTCAACAATTTCTTTTGCTCCTTTTTTGATGAAGTCGCAATCCAATGCACGCATCAGTGGAGAAGTGCAGCTGGATTTCACCGTTCTGCCATTGAAAGTCAGCGTTTCTGTTCCCGACATAGTCAACGCATATGATCCGTTGGAAATGGTAAAACCTAAAGTTAAATCCAAAGACAAATGAAAAATAGATCCATATATACCATCATTCATTTTAAGCGCCATAGTATAAGTTGCATTTACAAAACCTTTGTTTTCTAAAGTTGGTGTTCCGCTTATAGAGATACCATTGATTGTAAAGTTTTCAAAAGTGATATAACACATCGTTCCCGGAGTAGTAATTTTTCCGTTTTTAGTAACAATGATTTTTCCTGATTTAGTAACACCGTTCCATACACTTGGAGTTGGATAGCTAATGGTGACTTTACTTACATACTTATTGGCTTTATCGGTAGAATCAATTTCGCAGGTAACAACAGCATTTGGATCTGAAGCCAAACCCGAAGAACCTCCTGTTTTAAAGGCCTGATCCTCTACATTGCTTACTTCTGTATGAACAACAGTGTATACCTGAGTGTAAGCGGCATCAGCCTGTTCCATGGTATCCAAAACCACTTTGTCTTCTGTTTTTATTGTCGGCAAATCCTCATAAGCCACTTTATTGTTTTTGCTGCAAGAGCTTACTATTATTACTCCTAAAGCAAGAATTAAAAATGTTTTTGTAGAGTTTTTCATAATGATTTATCCTTTTCTAATTTACCGTGCTGCAAACTTATTCTATTTCTATTCACCAGTCAAGCCTTTAGAGATAATATAATCCCCGCCTTTCGGCAGGGATTATATTGTAAATGCTCATTTAACGTACAATCAACACTTTTTTAACAGCGCTGTCTTTCGTTCCGCTTAAGCTTAAAAAATAAGCACCTGTAGACAGTTCATTTAAATCAAGCGTAAGTTGTTTACTTCCGTTTACCTGAACCTGACTTAGCGGCAGTGCATATGAATTGCCCAGCAAATCATAGAGAGCGATTTTATAATTTTCATTTCCGCTTGAATTTAAAACCAGATTCAACAATCCTGTAGTTGGATTTGGATAGATAGCAATCCTGTCGCTTACATTTTGTGATGGCAAATCAATTGCCGTCGTACCATCAGATTGCAAATCCAGACTCAAAGTATACATACCCGTGCTTGTTCCCGCAATGACCGATCCTATCACGATATCAGGAATCAACTCACCCGGCAAACCTTTAAAGCCTAAAAACACTGAGTCGTTGGTTGCAACATACACATACATTTCTCTTCTGATGGCTGTATAAACTGTATCAGGATTGTATGAGCTAACCGCTACTGAAGTAAAAGCGCCTTCGCCAAAAACATTCAATTGCATATAGTTCACTCCGCCATCTGTTGATTTCACAAAGGCGTTATCCAAATTAATACCTGTAGCCAGATAAATCACTTTATTGTCGCGCGGATCAACATCAATGTCGTTGATTGGCATTTCGGTAACTGAATTGGATTTGTTGCTCGGACCAACATTTACTTTCGTCCATGTTACACCTAAGTTGGTTGATTTCCACAATTTTCCTTTATCGTCGGCGGTTCCGCCCTGCCCCAATCCTGTTCCAACATATATAACTGTATCAGAGCCATAACCCACCACCACTGTATTTCCATTGGTGAATTTATCGGCACCCGAAGGAGTTACTGCCGTCCATGAAGCTCCGCCATCGGAAGATCTCCAGATATTTCCTGACCCCGCATGACTGGAATTGTCTCCACCCGTTACTGCAATTACAATTGAACTTGTTACAAATTCAATGTCTCTCACTCGCGGATCAGCCTTACCATTGGTGGTTCCCCAACCTGTTGGCATTACGTTGGCAAAACCTAAAACACCGGTTGTTGTTACAGAAAATCCGTTAGAATAGCCGGCAATAACGTGCAGTGAATCATTAGGATCAATTGCTACAGCGCTAACGCCTGCATCATCTCCAACTTTAGGAACAGGAAACTGTCCGTAAGGCGTATTCCATTTATCAAAATTATTGATTCCCTGATCCAGATATTTTGTTGTGTAGGCTAAGCCCGCCTGAGTAGCAACGTAAAAAATACTTTTCGATTTGGTTCTAACAATCTGATTGATTTTTACCGCTTCCAACCCATAGTTTTGTTGAATAAAAAATGGTCCCGATGTTCCAAAAGTACTCATCACCACACCTCGTCCCATCGTTCCAAAAATCACAGTTTCATTAGCAGGATGAACTGCCATTCCGTTGTTGACCAATTGTACCGATTCCCATGTTGTTCCAAGGTCGAAAGAAAATGCCGAACCGGGAATTGAAAGGATTAATCCTGCTGTTGCATTTTTCCAGCTCGCACTGTAATCCACATCTGTGAGCGACCAGTTGCCATTTCCATTACTGATATCTGTCCAGTTTGTTCCACCGTCAAAAGTTCTGTAAATTTTTGATCCTCCACCGCCTGCTGTTGTAATAAATAAAGTATCGCCACCCGCCTGATTAGGATGCGTAAATACTCCGCTTACACTCATAACTCCACCCGGTAATCCTACCGCAGTAATTGCTGTCCCGTTGTATTTATATAAAACGCCTCCCTGATTCATTCCATTGGCATCAATCACCAAAAACAAAGGATATCCTGATGCGTGATTGGCAACAGCCATTGCATTTACACGTGAATTACTGTTCATTCCCGATAAAGTGCTCACATTGATAAATCCTGATTTATCCACTCCCGATTGATTTATTCTACCTACCGCACTTCCCGCAGAAGTGTACATCCAAAAATCCGATAAGGCAATTAAGCTCACCGATTGCACTTGATTGAATCCATTGTCTTTAAAAGTTTGTGCGTCTAAAGCCGTTTTCCAGCTTCCTTTATCTCCGTTTGAAAAACTAATTACGGAAGAAGTTAGTGTGCCTGCTTCCTGTGAAGTTTGAACACCTACCCATCCGTTTGAATTCGTCAACACTTTAGTTCCTCGTCCTCCCCAACCTCTGCCACAACCAAAATCCAATGAATCTGCAGGAAAACAAGCATACCATGTTTTTGCGCTGTCATCTGTGGCAAATAAAGATGCCGGAGTAGAAATAGCGCCAAACAATCTGCCGCTTTGTGAAAAAGATAAATCTAAACTTGATCCGCCATACAACCCCAAATTTGTTCTTGCTCCTTTTGAAGAAGAAATACAATTTTGCTGATTTCCGCCGCCGCCATTGTTGCCACCTCCATTATTTCCGCCTCCACCCATGCCAGAAAATTTGCTGCTGCAAATAAAGGTCATTGTATCGTTAGGCAAACCATTGGCAGTAATATTTATAACATATTGCCCTTCTGCACTGCATTGCAAATCATTAAATTCAACCCACTTATTAATTGGTTTTGATAAATTTCCACTAATAGTACCAGGACCACTTATTTTTGAAATTGTTACTATGAGCTTACTTGATGTGTCAATCTTCATCGTGTTTTTTGAAGTAACAGCAACCATTAGCAAAAAAGTTTTATTGAAGGGAACGCTATCCATTTTTGGAGCATTCAACATATCTCCCCCTCCGTTTTGACAACCGGGCATTCCTGCGCAGGGATCCATTTGTGAAAACCCTGTAAATGCCATTAAACAACATAACAATGTGCTTGCGTAGATTTTTTTACCCATAATAGTTTTTTTTGATGAGCTTGATTTAACGAAAAAACATTATTTAGGTTTCACTAAATTTAGGAAACGAAAAAGCCTCCCTTGTGAAGAGGCTTTAACAAAAAGGCTTGTTTTTTATTTCAACAAAGTCACGTGCCCGGTAGTCACCGCTTGTTTTTCCGTGAATGAATCGGTGTAAGTTAAACGCCACACATACACATCCACTTCCGCGTCGCGCATAATATTGGCGCGCTTTCCGTTCCATGGTTCATCCACTGTTGTAGATCTGAAAATCACTTCTCCCCAACGGTCGAAGATTAAAAACTCATAGTTGGTACACACATCACATTTGTGATTTTTTCCCTTCGGATAAAACAAATCATTGTTGCCATCGCCATTCGGAGTGAAGGCATTTGCAGCATATAAAGTGAAGGCATCTTTGATGTACACATCTTTTGTTATGGTATCGGCACAAACTGTATTGTACGATATTAAAGTCACCGGAATAGTATCGCCGTTCGGAGCATCAAACAATACTATTTCATTAGTATTTACAGATGTATCCGGCGCTCCTGTACTTCCGAAATTCCAGAAATAATTCACTGCACCTGTTGATTGATTGACAAAAGTAATGGTAGGATCATTGGTGCTGGCCGGAATAGGATCGAAACTAAAATCAGCTGCAGGAACTTCTGCTATTGATACCGCCCCTGTTGCTGTTGACAAACAGCCGTTAGCAAACTTAACCGACAATTGCGGACTGAAATTACCGAATGCAGTATAAGTATGTGTGGTAGATGCATCAGCTGTTGTAACAGTCACCGGTGAAGAACCGTCTCCGAAATTCCAGATGGATGAAACTGCATTTGCCGAAGATGAATCAGCAAAAGCAACAGTAATAGGAACACAACCGCCTATCAATGGTTTTACACTTAACGAAGGCAATGAATCAATAGTCACATTGATATGACCCACTGTTTGACAAGCTCCGCTTTGAGTATAAGTAATGGTATAGGTTCCGGCAGGAGCTTTCGATGGGTCAAACACACCTTGCGCGCTCACTGCTGTTCCGCTGAAAGTTCCGCCTGATTTTACAGGAATCAATTGTTGAGCCGGTAAATTCTGACAGAAACTTGTAGTTGGCTGAATGCTTGAATTAAGCGTATCGAGCACTACTACATTAATAGAATCTTTATCCGGACATCTGCCTGTGCTTCCGGCCATTGTGTATTTTACTTTGAAAGTTCCAGGTGCTGTTACCGTAAACAAACCTGAACCGTTCACTCCTGTACCGCTCCATACTCCACCGGTGTTAGTAGAGGCAATTTGTTTTGGTGCATCATAAACACACATCGCTAATGGAGTTGCTGTTGTTATGCTAGCATCTTCTCTTTTCACTACAGTGATGTTGATACTGTCTTTAGCGCTGCAGGTTGGTGTGGCTCCCGATACTGAGTAAAGTACTTTATAAGTTGTACCCGCTGTGGCCGCTGCAGGATTAAATTGTCCTGTGCCATTTACAACTCCTGTTGGGATGGAAGTCCAAGTCCCGCCCGGAGTGCTATTCACACTTTTCTGAATTTGATACAACGTTGTGTCCTCACAAATCGATACCGCTGTGAGCGTAATGTTTGCTATCATCTGATTCACTACATTAATTGTCAGGGTGTCTTGCACAAAGCACGCTCCCGACGTTTTATAGGTGATCAAATGAGCTCCCACTCCTGCTGTGCTTGGTGTAAAAGCACCTGTGGCTGTGTTGGTGATCCCTGTACCACTCCACACTCCTGCGTTTGACACTACTTGTTTTTGTAATGTTTGAACAGGATCATTCAAGCAAAACGGACCCTGACCTGTTGTGATTTTTGCAGTATCTATCGCCGATACCGTGATGATAACACTATCCAGAGCGCTGCAACCCAATGTTGCTCCTGCTATTCCGTAATATACTTTAAACACGCCCACTCCCGCTGTAGTTGGATTGAACACACCTGTGTTTGTTACCAAGCCTAAGGTTGGAGAAGATAACCATGTTCCACCTGTTGTGCTGTTGCTACTCAATCTGATTTGTGATGCAGTGGCGTTTTTACACATCAATGTATCTTGTGTTAAAATGTTCGCTATTTTTTGTCCCACTACTTTCATTGTGGCTGTGTCTTGTACAGGACAAGCTCCGTTTGTTTTGTAAGTGATCAGATAAGAACCCTGACCTAAGCTTGGATCAAAAGTACCTGTGGCGCCGTTGGTGATTCCTGTGCCACTCCATGTTCCTGCATTCGATACTACTTCTTTAGCTAAAGTCACCGTGCCTTGTGATTGACAGAAGGGACCTTGAGGAATCGTGATTTTTGCTGTATCTATTGTGGTCACTGTGATTACTTTAAACGTTGTATCTCCGCACGATCCTGCTTTCATATACCATATCGTGTCATTGCCTATGTTCGCCAGCTTAGGATCATAATATCCAAAGTCAACATCAGTGATTCCTTTTCCACTCCACGTGCTGAATTTTCCGCCCAGAGTATTTACTTCTATGGTGTCTTTTGCTGCATTGTGGCAATAAGTTGATTTAGTAGAAGTGATATTTAAGGTAACGCTATTGGATATCGATACATTGATGTTATCACTTACAGGACAGGCTCCGCCCGTAGTATATACAACATTGTAAGTGCCGTTGATCTGGCTGCCCGGACTAAAAGTTCCCAATGACGCACTCGTTATTCCCGTTCCGCTCCAGGTACCGCCAGTAGTGGAACCTGCGGTGAGTTTCATATTGTAATCAGGATCTACACTGCAGAAAGGACCTGCAGGCAATATCTTCGCGCTGTCGGTTGGATTTACTGTGATGCTCGTTGTTTTGCTGTCGCCGCAGGTGCCTGAGATGGTATAGGTGATAGTGAAAGTTCCCGCTCCTGCTACCGAAGGTGTAAAGATTCCTGTTGATGTGTTCGTGATGCCTGTTCCACTCCAGGTACCTCCTGCATCTGTTGCTGTTAATGTTTTTGCTGCTGCATTTTTACACATCGCAGTTACCGCTGTAATTGCTGCGCTTTTTCTTTGATTGATTTGTACCGTAATTGTATCGTGTGAGCCGCATCCACTCGCTGTTACGTTGTAATGAATTTGGTGAGAACCCAGGGAGTACGATGCCGGATTAAAACTATTGCCGACCAATGTTGTTGCATCTACTTTCCAGGTTCCGCCTGCTGTGGCTGCTGAAAGGTTTACCGCTGCGTCGTTGCTGCAAAAAGGACCTACTTGGGTGATGGTGGAATCGGGTACTGCATTTACAGTAATTGTTTTCATAGCCGAAGAATCTACACAACCATTTAAGGTAGCAACCACTTTGTAGTTGTGCGTGCCCACTGTTGTTAAACCCGCTGTTGTAGCCAACGTTCCAGTGCCATCATATTTCCATTGGAAGGTTGAACCTGTTGTTGTTGCTGCTGTTAGAGTATGTGCCTCACCTTTGCAAAACGTAGTTTTGTTAGGAGATACAGTAATTGTAGGAGTCGTTGGTTTAGCATTGATAGTTACCAAAACTTTATTACTGATTGGTGATTCACCACTACAAGAAGCAGAGCTGGTTACTGTAGCCCAATAATTTTTAGTCGCCGCTGCTGCAGCTGAAACAGAATAGGTAGAAGAAGTAGCACCGCTAACAGCTCCGTCATCATTATACCACTGATAAGTAATGGTGCCGGTTGTTGCCACATTTTTAGTAGCAGTTAAAGTAATATTAGAACTTCCTTCGCACACAGTTGTTCCACCTGCAACTACCGGAGCCAATTGAGTACAGCATGACGTGATAGTCACCAATTTACCCTTGATACATTTTGATGTAGCACTTTCTTCATAAGTAGTAATATTGTAATTCACTGTTCTCCCACCGTTAATAGCAACATTGCCTGAAGAGTAGGAAGCAGCCGTTAAATCGCCAAAACTTGCGCCACCTGGAGCTGATGTGATTACCACCGAATAAGTCCCGGCAGCACTCAATTTCCAGTCGCTTGGACTGATCGTTACATTTTTCACTCCTGTGCCCGTGACCGCCTGAGTAAATGGAGTGCCTATCACTTGATTGCTTCCATTTCTAAGTTCAACTGTCAAATTGCCTGAGTAAGATCCCCAAGTATACATCCCTACATCTAAAGAAGTAATATTTGCACTTCCCTTAGATAAAGTAATGGAAGTATTGCCTGACGCTGCCCCGTAATTTTGTGCCGATCGGTTATCATTAACGCTAGCTTGGGTAACTGTTCCAACAGGCTGCACCCAAACAGAAGTTTTGCCCGCCGCATCATATGTTGCTCCATATCCTAAAAAAGTTCCGCTGCCTGCCGGATCGGCTGTATACCAAGCATAATTGCCCGAAGTGGATCCTGTTCCTGTAACCACTCTTGAAGGACAAGCTGCCAAAGTTCCATTGGCATTTTGATAGGGTTCTACCTCAACAACAAAAGGAACATCTTTTTGTCGTCCGCATTCATCGGTAACTGTAGCGGTTACATTGGTAGTTCCTGCATTCGTCATTGTTTTTGTAAATGATGCTCCTCCATTCTGACTGCCCGTGTTTGCACCTGTTTCCACCCAATCAACGTTAGCCGCTACTGAACCAGAAACTGATAATTCAAATTTCACACTTTGCCCCTGGCATACCGATGTTTGACTTAACTCAACACCATCAACTAATAATTTAGGAAGAGGAACAACTAAAGACTTCAAAAAATTAGGCATGTCCATGTTAACAGCCTGACCTTCAATTTTTGTGGTATTATTATCTTCAGCCGCAGCCTTGTACCACGTTTTATCCACAACACCACCCCCATTGGGATTTGTAATTCTACCAATGTAACCAGTTCCTAAATTTCCATATGCTGTAGGAGCAGCAAAATAAATATTACCATCAGGTCCCAATTGCAAATGTCCACCTCTCATACCTCCAGTCACTCCCAAATCTACAGGAGCTCCAAAGCCTGCACCATTTACAGCCATTCTATATAAATGCCCCGGATTATTGTTGTCTTGTCCGGTAAGTACATAAGCATATTTACCATCGGGAGAAAACTCCATACTATAGGCAGAACTTAAACCAGTAGTAATGGTATTTTTATGAGTAAACTGACCAGTTTTAGCATCAAAATCAAATAACATAACCTTATCGCCCATTATGTAGGACGCCTGAGTGTAGCAGCCATTAAATTTCAAAGTACCGATATCATCATATTTAGGTGGCCATGTGCCTATACAATCAAAATTAGGCCCTGTGTTTGATGTACCTGAATTTGTAATTCCGGTACCTGAAACAGTAAACAATTGAAAACTATTGTTACACAATTGATGACTAATTAACCAAAAATCGCTTGATACCGTTCCATCCGGATTTAATTTAGGAACACCCGTTTGACTTTGAGTTAAGTTGGCAGCCAAATTTGCCGGACCGGTAATAGTTAAATTGCCAGATCCAGTTCCACTTGTTTTGATGGTATAATACACCGCCATTGGCTTTGTTGATGCACCACTTCCATTTTTTAAAACCGTTAAATAATATTCATTTGTTTTTCCAGGAACCGGAATAACCATGGTGCCTTGCGACACATCCCAGGTACCAGTTGGCAAACTCAAAACATTGTTTTTCCCTCCATCATACACATTGTCGCCAACTACAGAAAACAATAACGTTCCACTAGGATCTGTAATAGAGGTACTACTTTCCGTCATATCAGCTCCGATAACAATACCGGTACCAACCACTGCGGTGCCTGATGAAAAATCAATTGAAATATTATTCCCTAAAAACCATACATCGGCTTGAGCATGGGCGCTAGCTATAGAAATAAGAGTCAGCGCAAAAGCGCCAAACAATCTTTTACAAAAGTTCATAAATCAATTCAAGTTAGTGTGTCGCGGCAAAAGTAGTAAATTGACTTTTGTTACGCTACATTTTAATTCAACATTAAAACCCCCGCTCTAAAACAATCAAAGAAAGGTATTGTTACAAGTGCAGGAAAAATTATATTTTCGTGAAGATGAAAATCCTAAGAAAGAAATTATTTACCCTTCCGCTAAGCATCTTTTTCCTGATGCTGTATTCGGGTGTTTATCTTTCTGCGGGGCATTGGCACAGTCACAAAAAGAATTACGCCGAAAAATCATTGTCGTATTCCCAACAAGAAAACTGCGATTATTGTAAGCTCATTTCCAATGAAACTTTTGAGCTTCATTCTAATGAACTCCACTTTCAAAAAAACGAAGTCATTTATTCTTCTCCTTTTCTTTTGGAGAATGATTTCTCTCCCTCTGTTTTAAATCAGCACAACAAGGCTCCTCCCGTTAAGGCTTAATATTTCTTTATTCACGCTATACCAGCGTGAACAATCATTTTATTAATTATTAAGCAACTCATCATGAAAAACTTCTTGTTACTCTTATGCCTTTGTGCATTTATAAATACTGTATTCTCCAATGGAGATACTACTCATCTTTCAGGAAAAATACTGGATCAGCGAACACTACAACCTTTAGAAAATGTTGAATTATATTTTCCCGATTTAAGAACAGGAACTTCCTCCAAAGCCGATGGAAGCTACTATATCGGCAATCTTCCCGCAATAAACGCATTGATACAAATCAGCTTTCCGGGCTATTCCACCCACACCGAAATGGTTGATTTAAGCAGCGTGACTTCCAAAGATTTTTCCTTGGAAGAACAAGTCACCGAGACCAAAGAAATTGTGATCACGGGAACTTCCAAAGCAACTGAATTCAAAAAAAATCCAACGCCCACTATCACTCTCGACAATAAATATTTGCAGGAAAATGCTTCTACCAATATTATGGAAGGATTAACGAAAGTGCCTGGTATCAGCACACTTTCCACCGGACCAAATGTTTCAAAACCTTTCATTCGCGGATTGGGATACAACCGCGTGCTCACGCTTTTCGACGGTGTGCGACAAGATGGCCAGCAATGGGGCGAGGAACATGGCATTGAAGTGGATCAGTTTTTAATCGACAGGATAGAAATCGTGAAAGGTCCGGCCAGCCTCCTATATGGCTCCGATGCCATGGGCGGCGTTGTAAATCTTTTACCTATCAACACTGTAATGCCCGGATCCATTAAAGGATCAATACTCACCAACTACCAAAGCAACAACAATCAGGCGGCTGGTTCTTTTGCTTTCGACGGCAATAAAAATGGTTTTGCATGGGGCTTTCGTGCTTCTAAAAAACAAGCGGGAGATTATCAAAATAAATTCGACGGGAAAGTATTCGGCACCAAATACGATGAAACAGATATCAATGCGCACATGGGCTTGTACAAATCGTGGGGCTTCTCTTATTTGAATTTGAGTATTTATGATAATCTTCAGGAAATTCCCGATGGCAGTAGAGATTCGGCTACGCGACAGTTCACCAAACAAATTTCGGAAGACGACACTATTCGTCCGATTGTGAGCGCTAAAGAATTAAATTCCTACACCATTGGAAATGTACATCAGCATGTGCAACATTACCGCTTGTATTCGGCCAGCAGTTTTATTTTAGGAAAAAGTAAACTGAACGTGAAAATCGGCGCTCAACAAAGTTCGCGTCAGGAGTTCGGATATCCGGAACAACCAACGGTTGCGGCGCTCAGCCTGCTACTCAACACCATTACTTACGATGTTAAATATTATTTGCCCGATTTTCACGGCTGGGAAAGCACCATTGGCATCAACGGTTTGTACCAACAAAACAAAAACAACAATGCTACTGAATTTGTAATTCCCGATTATCAGTCTTTTGATTTCGGACCCTTTGCTTTTGTGAAAAAATCCTTCGGAAAATTCAACGTCGCAGGTGGCTTGCGTTACGATACCCGTAATTTTCAAAACGCAGCAATGTATTCCTTCAGCGCTTACAGTCACACCTTTTCAGGAAGCAGCGGAAGCATTGGCGCTACTTACAATATCAATAAAAAAACATGCATCAAAGCCAATGTTGCCCGTGGATACCGTGCACCCAACATTGCTGAAATTTCGGCCAAAGGGGTACATCCGGGAACAGGCTTTGAGCAACTGGGCGATGCCAATTTCAAACCTGAATTTTCTTTACAGGAAGACCTCGGATTTTTTCTCAACACCGAACACATTTCCTTCAGTGCCGAAATTTTCAACAACACCATCAGCTCTTATATTTATAATGAAAAGCTCGCGGATTCTCTGTTTGTTCAGGGAGGAAACAGCTATCCCATTTTTAAATTCAAACAAACCACTGCGCAAATTTATGGTGGGGAAATGACTTTGGATATTCATCCGCATCCCATTCACTGGCTGCATTTCGAGAACTCCGCTTCCTTTTTATATGCTTTGAATTTAGGAGCAAACACCGACAGCACACGCTACCTGCCTTACATTCCTCCCTTCCACAGCAACTCGGAAATTAAAATAGATATCAAAAAGAAACTGGCTTGCTTCAGTAAAATATATCTAAAAATCGGCGTACAATATTACGCTGCACAAAACCGCGCTTTCACTGCTTATGGCACAGAAACAGCAACTGCAGGTTATACCTTAATTGACGCCGGATTGGGCGGAGCAGTCACCAACAAAAAAGAAAAAACAATTTTTACTTTTTCTATCATCGCAAGCAATCTCGCAGATGTGGCTTATCAATCCAACATGAGTCGCTTGAAATATATGGATTCTTTCCCCGTCAACTCAACAGGAAGAAGCGGTATTTACAGCATGGGAAGAAACATTAGCGTAAAATTAATTTTCCCTATCAATAGTGTTGGTTCAAAATAATACATTTGCAGCATGACAGATTTCAAAACAATTTTAGGTTCGGGCAAAGACGCTTCACCAAAGCGCTTTCATCCATGGGTATTTTCAGGTGCAATAAAAAAAACGCGACAGCATAGCGACGGCCGTGAAGTGGAACCTCAGGAAGGTGACATCGTAACTGTATATTCCAACAAAGATGAATATCTTGGAACAGGCCACTACTCTACTCATGCTTCCATTGCCATACGCATCATCACTTTTGAAGAAGAAGCGATCGATCAGAATTTCTGGAACAAAAGAATTCAGAATGCAGTGGACTACCGTAAAAAAATCGGAGTGCTCAACGCTGAAACCAACATCTATCGCCTCGTTCACGCCGAAGGAGATTTATTGCCGGGATTAATCATCGACGTTTACGGCAACACTGCCGTGATTCAGGCCCACTCCGTTGGAATGTACAAAGCTTTGGAAAACATAAAAACTGCTTTACAACTTTCTTTAGGAGATTCGCTTAAATGCATTTTCCAAAAAAGTAAAGAAACACTTCCAAAAGAATACGCGCAAAATATTGAAAACGGCTATTTATTAAAAGATGCCGAACCTACCCATCACGCTTTGGAATATGGCAATACGTTTAACATCAGCTGGGAGGACGGACAAAAAACGGGCTTCTTTATTGATCAACGCGAAAACAGATTTTTGTTAGGAAAATACTCCAAAGGAAAAAATGTACTCAACACTTTTTGCTACTCGGGAGGATTTTCTGTTTACGCTTTAAAAGCAGGAGCTACTTTAGTTCACAGCGTGGATGCATCGGCACGCGCAATGGATTTAACCGACAAAAATATTGCACTCAATCCAACTTCAGGTGAACACAAATCATTCACGGAAGACACTTTCGATTTCCTTGAAAAAAATGATTGCTCCATTTACGATGTTGTTGTTTTAGATCCGCCTGCCTTTGCAAAACACCACAGCGTGAAACACAATGCTGTTCAGGGCTACAAAAGATTAAACATGACGGCGCTCAAGCAAATGAAATCAGGAAGCATACTGTTTACTTTTTCTTGTTCGCAAGCGATTGATATGCCATTATTTTACGGCACCATTTTATCGGCTGCAATTCTCGCCGGAAAAAAAGTAAGAGTGATGCATCAGCTATCACAACCGGCCGATCACCCAATAAATATTTTTCATCAGGAGAGTTCATATTTGAAAGGATTGGTGCTGGAAGTAGAATAAATAAATGATTATGGCTATCACCGACGAAACTCGAAAAATCATTTTCAATAAACTGAAAAATCAGTTCGATAAAATTTGTCCGCCTATGGTATTGGATAAATTCACCGAAGGCAAATCTGTAACCATCATCGGCAACAAACCCGTTCCTTACGGCCACAAAAAAGAAATTGTTCCCGGTATGTATTTCGTATCTGTTGAACAACGAAAAGATTCTGTGGTTTTTTATTTTTTTCCCGCATACATGCAAGAAGATGCTTTCACTGATCATGCGCCAAACCTTTGGAAATGTTTGAAAGGGAAAACCTGTTTTCATTTTAAAAAGGAAGAACAAGTGAATGAAAAAGAATTACAGGCGATTTTAAAAAAAGGAATACAGCTGTGGAAAAAATTAGAGTATCTTAATTAAAGGATACTTCTCTGAAAGTCACTAAATCCAAGTCATTTATCCAGATCAATGCCGATTCCAAAGTAGAAAACACCTTGAATTTATAACTTGAAGATTGATTGGTTTCCTTGGCATAAATCATTGCCAAAGCAGTACTTTTAGGAGTAGCCGTAATGAAGGCTTCTTTAATGAAAGTGAACTCTTTGCTTTTTTCAGCTGAATATTTCAAAATAACTTCCATGTCGGAGGTCGGAGAAACAAAATCAGCATTTCTGAAATCGGTCACCAATTTAAGATTACGGGGAATTCCGGTGGTTTCAGTGATGAAATCCATGTTACGTAAAATATCCTCAGTAGTAATGGCCCCTTCCATCAATACCAAGAGGATTCCCTCGTCCTGATTAAAGTCGTAATAGATCATAAGTTGTAAATCAGCCGTGAAAATAAGGAAAGTTATATATGCGAGTCAATACCGAAAAATACTGAGCAGCCTTAATTGTATGAAAACGTGACGCACACCCTACTTTTTATCTTGTCACTTTTATAAAGTGTTCTGCAACAGCCATTGTATTGCCACCATCCGGTTTTTTTGTTGTTTTTAAATTTTCCTGTTGCAAATAAAAAACCTTCCTGATCATATACCACCCACTCACCTTGCCTCCTCTTTCTTTTGTCGATATGACCAAATATTTTCATTTTGTTTTTTGAGCAACTCGCCTGATGGCTATATCTAACTCCATTAATTGTGGTATCACATTTCGTATAAATTATTTCGCTGAAATTTATTTGGTCCAGCGATTTTAGCTCAGCGCTATCACATAACATTTGTGCTTTGGCAAAGCAGCAAATCAAAATCATTGTAATAAAAAGAAAATGTTTTTTCATTTCGTTTTATAAAAAAAATCACAACACTTCAATCCCTGATCTCTCCTTAATTGTATTTTTTATCCATCTGTCGAGCTCTAGTTTTTCAACCACATTTAAGTCGGATAAATCCAGCGATAATCCATCTCCCCCCAATATTTTTTTTATCTCATCAATTGGAGTTTCCTCTTTTTTATCGTCCTTTTTCCTCTTCACATATAAACTTCCCGACGTTTGATAGCCCTTGGAAGGATTAAAAGAAAATGAAATGCCCCCTATATCTGTCAAAGAAACACTTTCCGTTTTCTTCACAGTACCATGAGTATCTTCCTCTTCATAAATAAAAGTGTCTTTGGTGATAGAGAAAGTATAAAAAGTACGGAAATCTTTTACCATTTTTTTTATCGTCATGAACATCACCAGCAAAAAAACAAAGCCAATAAATCCGGCAACCACATACACAAAACCATCATCCAATTTAAATTCCATGAAAGAACCCAGAATGAATTTTCCTGCGCTAAAAAACAAAATTACGAAGCCTATTAAAAAAACCAAACTCCATATACTCACCGTATTTTTCCAGCGGATGGTATTTTTGCTGTGCGTACTTTCTTTTTGAATTTTATCCGACAACCATGGTTTAGGCAAATTGACAGAATGCCTGTCGAGCTTCACATTTTTAACCAACGCATCCAATACTTTATTGGCCTGTTTTTCCGAAGATGATTTGTAGAGGTACCAATAGCCTTCATCTTTTTTGCGCAAAATAACGTGGTAACTGTATACTCTGTTGTTACCGCTACGGGTATTGGTGGAGCTGTATTCCGACTCCATGTTCACATAAAAATGACTGATCTCTTCATAAGGAATATACCCGGAAACCAAGGGATCATCGGCCAGCTGAACCTGAATATATCCTTTTTGATTGTTGAAGATAACCCACTTCGGAATTGTTTTTTTTATTTGTTTGGAGTAATTGAGTCCGGCAAAAAAACTAATACTACCCATGATAATGGTAATGAACTTAAAGAAGTTAAGCGGACTTTCTTCATCGTCAACCACCACAAAAAGAAAAATGCCTACACATATAAAAACCAATCCTACTCCTGTAAACAGCGCAGTGCCAAGCCTTGTTCTTTCTCGCTTAAGAACAACACTGTCGAAAGAAACACTTTTTATGTTGTAGGACATATTTTGCTTTTATGGATGGAATAAATATAGGCATTAAAAGTTTTCTATCTTTAATAAATTATAAGATCCACTATGTCTTTTTCCTCTTTAGGTTTACCAACATATTTATTAAAAGCTCTGGCTGCTCAAAACTACACAGAGCCCTACCCTATTCAGGAACAAGCCATCCCTGCTATTTTAAAAAAGAAAGATGTTTTGGGAATTGCGCAAACCGGCTCGGGAAAAACCGCGAGTTATGTTTTGCCCATTCTTAGCAACTTACAAGATAAAGTATTGTCAAAAAACCGACACGTAGATGTTTTGGTTTTAGTGCCCACACGTGAATTGGCGGTTCAGGTACAAGAAGTATTTCACTCTTTTAGTTTGTCTCTTCCCGAAAAAATAAAATCATTTGCAGTGTATGGCGGAGTTTCTATTAACCCACAAATGATGGCCCTGCAAGGCGTACACGTTTTAGTGGCTACTCCTGGAAGACTCATAGAACTGTTAGAATCTAACGCCGTTAAATTATCAGCCATTGATACTTTAGTACTGGACGAAGCAGATAAAATGCTCGACCTCGGATTTAAAGAGGAAGTAAATAAAATACTTGCACTGCTGCCTAAAAAACGACAAAATTTATTGTTCTCGGCAACATTAAATGCCGACGTGAATAATATCACCCAACTGGTTTTGCATGATCCACTGGTGATTAAAATTGAAGAAGAAAAAGAAAATATTGATCTCATTACCCAAACCGCTTACGCTGTTGACGACGCAGGAAAAGGTCCGCTGCTGCGCCATTTGATCAAAAGCAAAGAAATGAAACAGGTTTTGGTTTTTACTTCTTCTACTTACAAAGCCGATCACGTTGCGGATAAATTACGTAAACACGGACTCAACGCACAAGCCATCCACAGCAAAAAAAGTCAGGGCGCACGAACCGAAGCCCTCAAACAATTTAAAGCAGGAACAATAACAGTTTTGGTGGCCACCGATTTAATTTCACGCGGTATCGATATTAAATTTTTGCCCTTCGTCATCAACTATGAATTGCCCCGCTCACCCAAAGACTACATACACCGTATCGGACGCACGGGCCGCGCCGAATCTCCGGGAGAAGCCATTTCCTTCATCGCTCCCGAAGATGAACACCATTTTAAAATCATCCAGAAAAAAATAGGGAAAACCGTGCCTCTAATGGATATTAATTCTATATTAGGAAAGGAATAACCTTATTCTTACGGGCACTAATGAGATTTACACACGCATTCAAAATGCTGTTTTTTGTATTGTGTATCGGACTATCCATTCATGGATTTTCCAATTATGCAACGCATTATTATACCGTTAACAACGGACTCTCCAGCAATACTATCAATTCTATTTATCAGAACAAATCGGGATATATATGGATAGGTACCGATGACGGACTCAATCTTTTCGACGGTTATACTTTCCGTGTTTTCCGCAACGAACCGGGCAAAGCTAGCTCCATCAATCACAACAAAATTCTTTTTATTAAAGAAGATACCACAGGCACACTATGGGTTGGAACAAGCACTTCCATCAGCCGATATAATGCATCTAATAATACTTTCACCAATTATTTCATCAATAAAAAAAATGATGGATATGTTTTGTCGGAAAAAAACAGCGATCAAAATCGCTTTACCATGTTTTCCCTCGATGGCATCAACGACCTCTGGACCTGCATCGGCAATGGTTTAATTCAGGTAAATCTCAACGATAAAATTGTTCACACCTTTAAACAACCTGCCGGTTCAGGAAAAATAATCAATCATGTTTTAAGATTAAATCCTTTTGAAATCCTCATCGGAAGTTCTGATGGCGGATTGGATCTTTTGGATCTTCCCACAAACAAAATAACACATCTCAACGCATTGCATCAATGCAACATTAGTTTTCTGGCAAAAGAAGAAAACCAAACCATATGGGTGGGTTCTTATGGAAAAGGTGCCGGAAATTTAAATCTTCAAAAAGATGAATTTCACCCGCTGGATATTGAAGACCATCGCTCGCAAAAATACCGCCTCAACAATGTGTTGTGCGGATTAAAATCAAGCAGAAATGAAATTTATTTAGGCAATGAATCGGGTTTGTTTTCATACAAAAACAATGGTTTCAGTTTAAGCACCGACAATACTTTTTTCTCTTCCAAATCGCTGGTAAACTATGGCACACGCTACATTCTGGAAGACAAAGAAGGGAATTTATGGATAGGCACTTACCGCGAAGGACTCATTTACATTCAAAAAAATGCGTCGGGTTTTTCGGTGGTGAAAGACATGCTTCCCTCGTCGGATAAAAACTTAGGTTATGTAAACGCCATTATTCAGGATGGAAAAAATATTTTAATCGCCAGCGGTGAAAGAGGCCTGATCACTTTTGATCCGGCAAATAAAAAATTTTCCAGTTATAATGTGGGCGAAGCTCCCTATAATATCCAAAGTCACGAACTTTGTTTTTTATTCAAACACTCATCAGGAAAATTATGGATAGGCTCGGCCAACGCAGGTGTTCACATGTATGATCCTGCAACTAAAAAAAGTAAAACTTTCGCGTTTGCTCCTCCCGATAAAAATTACAATTCGGGAAATCAAACCATGGCGATTCTGGAAGACGATGATAAAAATATATGGATCGCCACCGAAGGAGATGGAATAAAAATTATCAATCCGAATGACTACAGCATTAAAACTTTGCGTCACGATCCTTCCGCATCAGGTACCATTGCCAGCAATTGGGTGCGCAGTTTAGCAAAAGATAAGCAGGGAAATATCTGGATAGGTACTGTTTGGGGACTCAGCAAATACAACAAAGCAAAAAATAAAATTTTCACTTTTCTAGCCAATGACACGGCTATAGGAGCTTTGAAAGATAATACCATCACACAGATCCTTGAAGACAAATCGGGAAAAATATGGTTTGCCACCGCAAAAGGTTTGCATCAGCTCAGCAATACTAACACCGATGAAAATTTATATTTTTTCAAAAATTACTCTACCCGTCACGGACTCATCAACAACACCATTCACGCGCTGACAGAGGATCAAAGCGGAAATATATGGCTCACTTCCAATGGCGGGATTTCTATGCTGAACGTGCGCAACAACACTTTTATCAACTACCCCTTTGCCGATTTACCCATTAATTTCTTTTGCGAAAAAAGTGCCTGCACTACTTCTTCCGGCTTAATTTTTTTCGGAGGTATCAATCGTTTAATTTATTTTGATCCTAAAAATATTCAGGCCAGCAACAATAAACTGGAAGCACAAATTTCCGAATTGCGTTTGTTCAATCAACTCGTTCTTCCCGGCGACACCATTAACAACCGCTTGATTTTATCGGCTCCCGTTAATGATTTAAAACACATTGAATTTGAATACGAAGAAAATGTTATTTCCTTTTTGCTTTCAGCTATTTATTATGAAGATCCCAACGGATTGGAGTACAGTTACAAAATGGACGGCTTCAACAACGAATGGCTGCACACCACTGCCGGCAACCGATTGGTGACTTACACTCACCTTGCGCCGGGCAACTACACTTTCCGCGTAAAAGCAAAAAACAGAAACGGCTTCAACATCGGCAAAGAAAAAATAATGCTCATCACCATTCTTCCTCCGTGGTGGAGAAGCAACTTCGCTTACTTTTTCTATCTCTGTATTTTTATTTTCCTGTTGTGGTTATACCGCTACATCACTTTAAAACAACTGAAATTAAAACAGGAAGTGGAACTACAAAAAGCTGCAGTTGAAAAACAAGAAGAACTCATTGGCGCAAAAATGGAATTTTACACCAATGTATCTCATGAATTCAAAACGCCGTTAACATTAATTCAAGGGCCTATTGATAAATTGATCAGGGAAGATAAAAATGAGGAGCGACAAAATCTTTACGGCCTGATGAAGCAAAATACTTTGCGACTGAGAAAATACATTGATGAAATTTTACTGTTCCGAAAAATTCAAACGCAAAATCAGGATTTAAAAATCAGTCATCAGGATTTTCTTTTATTCCTTCAACCCATCGTTGATTCCTTCCGTTTTCAGGCGCAAACACGCAATATCGCTTTTGAAGTGATTACTCACAACAAATCTGTTTACGCCTGGTTTGATGAAGATAAAATGGAAAAAGTTTTAATGAATCTGTTGTCCAACGCTGTAAAATATACGCCTCAAAACGGAAAAGTAAAACTGGAAATTGAAAGTATCAACGGCGACCAAAACATTAAAGTCACCGTGAGTGATTCGGGACCGGGAATTCCAAAAAATGAACAGGAAAAAATATTTAATGAGTTTTATCAATCAAAAGCAAATCCTAATATTGAAGGCATCGGCATCGGACTCTCCTTGGTGAAAAGCCTGATTGCACTGCACAAAGGAACGATCTCCGTTGCTTCTGAAAATGGGGAAGGAACTACCTTCACCATCATCATCCCTATTCATAAAGAAGCTTATGAGCACAATGAAATTTCTGAAAAGAAAGTTGCTGAAATATTTGAACCGATTCAATACACTCCGGCAACGGTGAAAAATATTTCTGCAAAAACGAATTACAAAATTTTAATTGTCGACGATAACAACGACATCCGCTCCTTCCTCAAAGGCGAACTGGAAAACAGCTACCACATCCTGGAAGCAGAAAACGGAAAACTGGCTTTAGCAGTGGCCTTGGAACACCGACCCGACCTGATCATCAGCGATGTAATGATGCCCGAAATGGACGGCTTTGAATTGTGCAAAGCCATTAAAACTAATGAAGAATTATCGGCCACACCATTGATATTGCTCACCGCAAAAACATCGGAAGAAAGTATGTTGTCGGGCCTGGAATTCGGTGCCGATGATTATATTTCCAAACCCTTCAACATGGATATATTGCAAATTAAAGTGCGCAATATTTTACAGCAAATTGAAAAAATAAAACAACTCTGGAAAAACCTAGGTCCGGTAACCAACACTGAAAATGCGGCCATCAACGTTGCCAATGAATTTGTAGGAAAACTAATCGCAGGTATTGAAACACATCTGGAAAATGTGGACCTCACTCCTGCCCTTCTCGCACAAACTGTTGGCATCAGCAGAACTAAATTATACGCCATGGTAGCCGAACACACAGGCTACTCCGTTATTGATTTCATATACATTATACGCCTGCGCAAAGCCGCTGAATTATTATCTACAGGAAAATATACAGTGAGCGAAGTTTCATGGAAAGTAGGCTTCAAACAACACTCGCATTTCACCAAACGATTTAGTGAGCATTTCGGAAAAGCTCCTTCGAGTTTGATACCGTAAAGAAATTAAACATCCTTCAATCCGCTTCCATACATAATAAGATGAATTCACTTGCGTTGATGCTCTCAGCCAACTAAAATTCTTTCTTATGAAAATCAAAAACATCCCTTTAATTGCTTTGTTATTAATTAGCATTTCTTTATCTGCACAAGACGATAAAAAACATTTTCAATTAAAACTATACAGCGGACTTCAATTGGATCAAACAACATTAACCAATTACAGTCCGGCAAGCCTCTCTACTTATACTGTAGACAATAAGTATTTTTACCTCAGTAAATTTTCCCCTGCCTTTGCCTTCCTCGGAAAAACCGGAAATTATCAGGAAATAGAATTAACTAATTTATCCTGGTCCGACACACAAAGAAAAGCAAGCCTTCAAAACAATTCATCAACCACAATAATACAAGAAGGAAATAATCTTTATTCTTTTTCCATGGGCATGAAATACAAATATGCTTTTGCATTATTCAAATCGAAAAACTGGAAAATAAAACCGCTCATCGCGCCGGGCATCTTAATGAATTGGACTTACAATTTATATCTGCCAACCAATGCAATTGCATTTTCAACCCACGATAACACCATTTCTTCTTTCTTACAAATTGAACCCGGCTTCGATTGGAACGTTTACAAAAATGCTTTTGTTCATTTTTCACTGCCCATTTCACTGTGTAAAGCTCAAATGCAAAACAGTGTGATTGACAATCCATCAACGCAAAATCAAAGCGCAGAAAGTTATTCATTAACAATATTCCCAAACAATTTCCAGGTTAAGTTGGGGATAGGGTATAGGATTTAAAGAAATCTTAAGTAGAGACGCAAAATTTTGCGTCTTAATAATGTCAAGCATATTCTGAGACGGAAAATCTTCCGTCTCTACAAATACCCTTTCCTAAAAGTGGACACCTCACAATATTTCAGTCGCAAAAACCCTCCCTTCTTCCCTCATGACATATCACAGCTTAACACGCTGAGATAAGGCTGATGAACGCTAAAATAAACTGTTATTCAGATACATAGCTAATTTGGTTGCGGGACATTTACTTTAACCTTAACCTAAATTGCTTATGAAAAAACTATTTAAAATCGTAGTCATCATTACTGTCATGATCTTCTGTATCAGAGAATCATTCAGTCAGAATTTAGTTGCGCAGCATGGCTTGCTTACAACAAGCGGAAGTTCAATTATTGATAAAAACGGAAAGCCTTTCAGTGTATCGGGAAACAGTTTATTCTGGACCAACTGGGCGGGGGAATATTGCAATGCCGATTTAGTAAACTGGTTGAAAACAGACTGGCATTCGGGATTGGTAAGAATCGCCATGGGCGTTGAACCATCGGGCGCGTATCTTGATAATCCTGCTGCTGAAAAAGTAAAAGTGTTTGCCGTGGTAGATGCTTGTATTGCTGCGGGATTGTATGTCATCATCGATTGGCATGATCACACCGCAAATACACATACCGCGCAATCCGTTGCTTTCTTCAAAGAAATGGCCACCAAATACGGAAGCTATCCTAACGTGATGTATGAACTGTTTAATGAACCATTGGCCATCTCCTGGAGCAATGACATTAAGCCTTACGCCTTACAAGTGATTCAGGCTATCCGCGCCATTGATCCCGACAACATGATCATCGTGGGAACACCCAACTGGTCGCAGGATGTTGATGCTGCCGCCAACGACCGTATCACGGGCTACGCCAATATCGCTTACACTTTACATTTTTACATTCCAATGCACAGTCAGTGGTTGCGCGACAAAGCTTCATACGCCATGAACCAAGGCATCGCACTTTTTGTAACCGAATGGGGATTTTGGGAAAATCCTTTACACATGGGCGAATTCAATGCCTGGAAAGATTTCATGAAAGGCAATAATTTAAGCAACGCCAACTGGTCGGTAAACACCAAAGTGGAAGTTTCTTCCATATTAAAATCGGGCGCAAGTTCAAAAGGCGGATGGTCGGAAAGCCAACTCACCGACGCCGGAAAAATTGTGAAAGACATGGTACTCAACTGGTATGGCACTCCCGGAAATTGCAACAACAATTTAATAGAATCAAAAATTGAAGCTGAGAAATATTGCACCATGTCGGGAATACAACTGGAAACCTGTACCGAGGGTGGAGAAAATATTGGATACATTGATGCTTCCGACTTTATTTCTTACACCTGCTCCGTTACTTCTCCCGGTATATACACGCTTAATTTACGCATAGCATCAATGAACGGCGGCGGAAAAATTGATATTAAAAGCGGTGGAAATATTTTAGGAAGCATTGATGTTCCCGCTACAGGCGGATGGCAAACATGGAGTACCGTGACGAAAGATATCACTCTGGCAGCAGGAGATCAGGACATCGATTTAGTAGCCACTGCCGGCGGTTTCAACATCAACTTTTTTCAGTTTGTACCAAAAGTGGTTACAAATTTAAATGCTCTGGAACAAAGCGGAATTTCTCTTTCACCCAACCCTTTTACCAATAATTTTTCCCTGAACCAACTCCCGCAAAATGCTTCTGTTATAGTATGGGACGCTTTAGGAAAAATAATTTATTCTGCTTCGGTGAATCAACAGCAAATGCAAATTGGTGAAGAATGGCAAACAGGAATTTACTTCATCAAAGTGAATGGCGACAATTATACTAACTCTTTTAAAATGATTAAAAATTAATGACCAAACCCTAGTTGAATATTTACCCCAGAAGAGGAAATCTGTCGCACATGTGGGAGTGTATTTTAGTAAAGTCGGATCCTGTTCCAACTTGCAAAATTAAGTCAGCTCTTTCCTCTTCATTCAACGGAAAAAAGAAAAAAAATGAAAAATGTTTTAACCACGATGATTTTATTTTTCACTGCGACGGCCTTTAGCCAGTCGATAGTGGATCAACACGGCCTCCTTACCACAAAGGGAAATAAGGTTGTGGATTCCAGCGGACAAGCTTTCAGCATTTCCGGCAACAGTTTATTCTGGTCCAACTGGGCCGGAGAATTTTGCAATGCCGATGTGGTGAAGTGGCTGAAAAAGGATTGGAAATCGGGTTTGGTTAGAATTCCTGTAGGCATTGAACCCAGTGGCGGATACCTCACCAATCCTGCAACAGAAAAACAAAAAGTATTTACTGTGGTGGATGCTTGCATCGCTGAAGGAATTTATGTGCTCATCGACTGGCACGAAGAAAATGCTTTTAAACACACCGCACAATCTGTTGCTTTCTTCCAGGAAATGGCCACCAAATACGGCACATACCCCAATGTGATGTATGAAATTTTTAATGAACCTCTGGCGGTTTCCTGGTCGACGGTGATTAAACCTTACGCTTTACAAGTCATTGATTCCATCCGCGCCATTGATCCCGACAACATGATTATTGTGGGTACCCCTAACTGGTCGCAGGATGTTGATGTTGCCGCCAACGATCCTATTGTGGGTTATGACAACATTGCTTACACGCTGCATTTTTATGTGCCCATGCATACGCAATCGCTGCGCGACAAAGCCACTGCTGCCATCGATAAAGGACTTCCTCTTTTTGTAACAGAATGGGGATTCTGGCAATCGCCTCCCGATATGGATGAATTTTATTTGTGGAGAAACTTCATGAAAAAAAATCAGTTGAGCAACGCCAACTGGTCGGTGTACACCAAAGATGAACCTTCTTCGGCACTCAACCCGGGTGCAAATATTAAAGGAGATTGGGATTCTACCGACCTTACCGAATCAGGAACCATAGTGCGCGATATGGTGATTCACTGGTACGATTCCATCGATACTCCAAAACCAAAAATTTGCGATACACTGAATATCCGCTCCAGAATTAAAGCAAGCAACTATTGCTCAAAACTGGGCGTGATGTCGGAAAAATGTACCGATACCGATAAGGGCTATAACATAGGCTACATCGATCCTGCAGATTACATGAAATATATCTGCAGGGTTGATTCGGTAGGAATTTACACCGTGCAGTTCAGGGTAGCTTCCATGAATGGCGGCGGACAATTTCAATTAAAAAATGGCTCTACACTTTTGTGTACTGTGGATGTGGGGAAAACAAATGGGTGGCAGACGTGGACTACAGTTTCAAAAGATGTAGAGCTTTTTACATCAGGTGTTCAGGACATTACTTTGTATTGCACCAAAGGTGGATTCAACATCAACTGGATGCAGTTTGGTCCGCAAAGCGACAATGCTATAATCGTTAATAATCCTACTGATTTAAGCATTGCACCCAATCCGTTTACAAATACCATTCAGCTCAACGGATTAAATCCAAACGAAAAAAATTCCATCACGATAAGCGACGCTTTAGGAAAAATAATTTATTCGGCGGCGATCACTAACAACATTTTAGAAGTGGGCAATAACTGGCCGACGGGAATTTATTTTTTGCAATTGAGCAATGCAAAATCACTAACGACTTACAAAATATTAAAAGAATGAAAAATTGTAATCTTAATTTAAACTACATCAAATGAAAACACCAATGCGATGGATAGCCACGCTATTCATCTTGAATTTAATGTTTGCGGCTTGTAAAAAAGAAACACCGCCTGCTACTAACAATGACAATAAAAAAGAAATCACATCTACTGAAGAAGAAGACGATGCATCAACGTTGAGCATGAAAAACGGAAGCAAAGTTGTTCGTTACAATTGCACTTCAACAGTAAGTTGCATCCATAGAAAAACACATCGTAAAAATCACGGTAAAAAAGCAACGATCTGTCACAACGGACAATTGGTAAGCATTTCCTTATGTGCACTTTTTAGTCACTTAAAAGAACACAGCACCGATTTACTGTTTTCCTGTGATGCCACCAAAGGAATAACTTATGATGAGTTGCAATGTTTTTTAGATAAAATAATTTTAAATAAAAAACTGAAAGGAGATCCTGATGAAGTGATCCAACGCGCATTCAACATCTGGTATTACGATTATTACCGTTGTGGAAAATGGAGAAAGGGTACAAACAACTGCACAGTTGTGGTGACACCTCCACCAACGCCTGTACCAACAATGAAAGTTTGTCACAACAACGCCTTGGTTGCTGTAAGCTACCAACAAGCTTTTGCTTATTTCCAGCAAGGTGATAAATTATTCAGCTGCGATTTTGGTACTATTTATTACACCGATGTAGAAGGAACTTTACTCGACATTATTTACGATTACACCCTCGACGAAAATGCACCCGATGTTTTGTATCAGTCTTTTGTGATTTGGTACAACGACTATTACCTCGTTGGCAACTGGCCTCCCGATGGTGGTGGCTCAGGCGGCGGCGGTAGCGGTGATGGCGGAACCGGTAGCGATACTACAGTGGTGATTCACAATTAAAATATAAAATGTTTTTTTTTGAAAAAGCTTCTCTGAAAAGAGGAGCTTTTTTTGTTTTACAGCAACCTTGTCAGAGAATGGGCAGGTAACTTCGTACGAAGGCCCGATCCGTCAGCTGAAGGAGGGCGTGCGAAAGATTTTTTGTGCGGTGGCAGCATCCCTGCCTGCCGGCAGGCAGGTCTTAGCTCTTGAATTTTTTGGATACTTTTTGTTTCAAGACAAAAAGTATCGATTTGCTTCTTTTAAAAGAAGACAAAATAAAATTTAAAAAATCTCTTTCACTATCCTCTTCGTCGCCTCCGATTTTCCCATCGTATAAAAATGCAACGCAGGCACTCCATTTTTTTTCAATTCTTTACTTTGCTGTATACACCATTCAATCCCCACTTCCTTCACTTGATCATCATGTTTGCATTTGTGCAATTCAGCCATCAATGCATCCGGAAAATCAATAAAGAAAGTACGCGGCAACATTTTAATATGATTCAAAGTGGTAATCGGTTTCATCCCCGGAATGATAGGAACAGTAATGCCTGCAGCACGACAGCGCTCTACAAAAGAGAAATATTTCTGATTGTCGTAAAACAACTGCGTAACGATATATTCAGCACCGGCATCTACTTTATCTTTCACGTATTGAAGATCCATGTTAGGGTTCGGACTCTCAAAATGTTTTTCAGGATAACCCGCTACACCAATACAAAAATCAGTGGCTGTAGGATTTTTCAAATCCTCTTCCTGGTATCTTCCTGTATTTAATTCTACTATTTGTCGTACTAAATCCACCGCATGCGCGTGTCCGTTAGGCTCAGGTGAAAAATTGCCTTCCGACTTCAAAGGATCGCCTCTTAAAGCCAACACATTGTCGATTCCTAAAAAGTATAAATCGATCAAAGCATTCTCTGTTTCTTCTTTGCTAAAACCTCCGCAAATCAAGTGAGGCACGGCATCTATCTTGTATTTGTATTGAATGGCGGCACAAATCCCAACAGTACCCGGTCGCTTTTTAACGGCAATTTTTTCCAGGTAGCCCTTCTCTCTCTCTTTATAAACATATTCTTCCCTGTGATAAGTCACATTAATGAAAGACGGATTGAATTCAATCAAAGGATCAATTCCTTCATATATTGCGCTGATTCCTTTCCCTCTAAGAGGAGGAAGAATTTCAAATGAAAAAAGCGTGGATTTCGCCTTGTTGAGATGGTCAATTACCTTCACGAAAATATTTTTTTAGAGCCGTAAATATAGATAACGATAGGCAGATTTAAAATTCTTACTTTTGCGAACCTAAAGTCAGAGGAGAAACATGGAGAACATTAGAAATTTTTGCATTATCGCACACATCGATCACGGTAAAAGCACCCTGGCCGACAGATTGCTGGAATATACAGGGACCGTCGACAAAAGGAATTTGGTTGCACAAACCCTTGACGATATGGACATTGAGCGCGAGCGCGGTATCACTATTAAAAGTCACGCCATTCAAATGGATTACACTTTTGAAGGCAAAAAATATGTTTTAAATCTCATTGATACTCCCGGCCACGTTGATTTTTCCTACGAAGTATCGCGTTCCATCGCCGCTTGCGAAGGTGCTTTATTGATTGTTGATGCTGCTCAGGGAATTCAGGCCCAAACCATTTCCAACCTTTACCTCGCTTTGGGAAATGATTTAGAAATTATTCCCGTTTTAAATAAAATTGATCTTCCCAGTGCCAATCCTGAGGAAGTGAAAGATCAAATTGTTGATTTAATTGGCTGCAAACGCGAAGATATTCTTTCTGCTTCAGGCAAAACAGGAATGGGCGTGATGGATATTTTAGCTGCCATCATCAATCGTGTTCCCGCACCAGTTGGCGATCCTGCTGCTCCTTTTCAAGCCTTAATTTTTGATTCTCTATACAATCCTTTCCGCGGTATTGAAGCTTATTTTAAAGTGATCAACGGAGAAATCCGAAAAGGTGATCCCGTTAAATTTGTGAATACAGGCAAGGAATACAACGCAGATGAAATTGGGGTTTTGCGACTCAAACAAGAACCGCGCGATGTGGTTAAAACAGGTGATGTAGGTTATATCATCTCGGGTATTAAAGTGGCGAAAGATGTAAAAGTGGGTGATACCATTACCAATAAAGAACGTCCCTGCGAAAAAGCCATCGATGGTTTTGAAGATGTGAAACCAATGGTCTTTGCGGGAATTTACCCTGTAGATACTGAAGATTACGAAGAGCTCCGTGATTCTATGGAGCGCCTGCAACTCAACGATGCTTCCCTCACCTTTGAGCTGGAATCCTCTGCTGCACTAGGCTTCGGCTTCCGTTGCGGATTTTTAGGAATGCTACACATGGAAATCATTCAGGAGCGTTTGGAGCGTGAGTTCAACATGAACGTACTCACTACTGTTCCCAACGTATCCTACATTGCTTACACCACAAAAGGAGAAAAAATAATTGTAAATAACCCAACAGAATTGCCTTCTCCCAATCATTTGGATTATGTGGAAGAGCCAATGATTAAATCGCAGGTGATCACAAAAGCGGAATACGTTGGTGCCATAATGAACCTTGCTATTGAAAAAAGAGGAATGCTCACCAATCAGGTTTACCTCACTACCGACCGTGTGGAATTGAGCTTTGAAATGCCTTTAAGTGAAATTGTTTTTGACTTTTACGACAGATTGAAATCCATATCGAAAGGCTATGCTTCATTCGATTATTATCCTTCAGAATACAAAAGAAGTAATCTGGTAAAGGTGGACATCTTAATGAACAACGAAGTGGTGGATGCCTTATCAGCATTGATTCACACCGACAACGCCTACAACTTTGGCAAAAAGATTTGCGCTAAATTAAAAGAGCTGATCCCACGCCAGCAATTTGAAATTCCGATACAAGCTGCCATTGGCGCTAAAATTATTTCACGCGAAACCTTGAAGGCTTTGCGTAAAGACGTTACCGCTAAATGTTATGGTGGTGATATTTCCCGAAAAAGAAAATTACTTGAAAAGCAAAAAGAAGGAAAGAAGAAAATGCGTCAGGTGGGAAGTGTAGAGATCCCGCAGGAAGCGTTTATGGCGGTGTTGAAGTTGAATGATTAAAATTCTTTGACTGATAAATCCCTCTGCCTGCACACAGAATTCCTTCGCACCTCCCTTTTTCAAAGGGAGAAGCCCATTCCCTAAAAAGCATTACTTATTCTGAGTGTGGATGAGGAGCGGCGCACTTCTCCCTTTGAAAAAGGGAGGTGCGAAGGAATTCTGTGTGTTGGCAGAGGGATTTCTCTTCGGCAATAATTACCAAGTATTCGTCAAATCTTTTTTCTCAAAAAGATGATCTCTCGTCACATAATAAGAATCACCTTTCTTTTCTCTATTCATGTGATTTTTATTGAAGATCCTGTATACTACAGACAGCGGAGAAACAAATACATAAAACACTGCGCCCAAAACTACTTTCGACATTACAAAGCCCATTCCCTCACCCAGCTTCAGCCAGCCAAAGGAAATCAGCCAATCCAGTTTCACTTTAAAAATCGACAACAGTAATAATGCTCCACCTGTTATACCCAAATACCAGAACCCGATAGGAATGCTTAAATTAGCAACTATCAGCATTACGCCCACTGTTGTAAGTGAAAACAGGGAAATCGCCAGAAACAATCCAGCAATTAGCAGGAACAAATAATCGTGCAGATTTTCATTCATCTGCAATTTATTCGCGAGAACCAACTGAAACACCAAACACGCCAAAGCAAGCGTACCTAATGTTTCTGAGATTTTCTCTTTATCAACCGTAGCTCCTTTCATATACTAAAATAAAGTGTAGATAAATGGTGCAGCTGCACCCGACGTTCCGAAAACCAACAACACACCAATCAAAACAAGAATCAAAATCATTGGCACCAACCAAAACTTTTTTCTCTCTTTCAAGAACATCCAAAAATCTTTTAAAAACTCCATATCAATAAATTTTTAATCTAATACATATTCTAATTTCCACTCCGCTCCTTCTTTCCATGCAGGTTGTTCTGTTTTATTGAAAACATAATTTCCTACTACTAAAAAGTCCATTTCTGTTCTCATCAAACATTTGTAAGAATCCTCAGGTGTACAAACAATAGGCTCTCCCCTCACATTAAAACTGGTGTTGACAATCAATCCGTAACCCGTTTTTTGCTTGAAAGCCTGAATTAATTTCCAGTATTTTTCATTGCTTTCACGGTGCACCGTTTGAATCCTTGCCGAATAATCAATGTGTGTGATAGAAGGAATATCCGAACGCTTGTGGTATAATTTTTCTTTCAATCCGAATTCCTTAAATCCTTGCGGATAAGGATTTCTGCGCGATTCTTTCACCGGATGAACCAACAACATATAGGGTGAAATTCCTTTATAATCAAAATATTCCCCGCAATCTTCCGCTAAAACAGATGGTGCAAAAGGACGGAAACTTTCTCTGTATTTAATTTTCAGATTCAGTTTTTTCTGCATCTCTTCATTTCTTGCATCACCAATGATACTGCGATTTCCAAGCGCTCTCGGACCGAATTCCATTCGTCCCTGATGCCAGCCGATCACATTTCCTTCAGATAAATAACCCGCTACTACCTTAACCAGTTCATCAAAAGATTCAAACTTGGTGTATTTCGCAGAGTACTTACGCGCAGCCTGTTCAATTTCTTTGTCGGAAGACTCCGGACCGAGGTAACTGCCCTTCATCGCATCCAACTTGGTGTGATCCACCTTGCGCTCTTGCTGGTAATGAATATAATACGCCGCCAAAGCACAACCCAAAGCACCTCCCGCATCACCTGCTGCCGGCTGAATGAAATAATTTTTAAAAATATTTTCGTTTTGAATTTTACCGTTGGCCACACAATTCAAAGCCACACCACCTGCCATGCACAAATTCTCTGAACCTGTTAATCGTTGCGCTTCACGCGCCATTTTAATTACAATTTCTTCTGTTACAATTTGAATGGCCACTCCTAAATCGCAATGGTGTTGCTCCAAAGGTGCTTCCGATTCGCGACGGGGAAAACCGAATAATTTTTCCCAACGTCCATCCGGCACCATTCTCAAGCCTGTAGCGTAAGTAAAGTATTTTTGATTCAACCACACCGATCCGTCCTCTTTCATGTCCACCAAAGTGGATTTTATTTTTTCAATGTATCCTTTAACCTGTGGCGAATCAGCATTTCCGTAAGGAGCCAATCCCATCAGTTTGTACTCTCCCGAATTCACTCTGAATCCCAGGAAATAAGTAAAGGCAGAATACAACAAGCCCACTGAATGCGGGAACTGCAATTCTTTCAATACTGTTATGTCTTTTCCTTTTCCATGGCAGATAGAAGCCGTAGCCCACTCACCTACGCCATCGATGGTTAAAATCGCTGCATCTTCAAAAGGCGAAGGATAATATGCACTGGCAGCATGGGAAAGATGATGTTCAGGGAAAAGTAAATTGAGTTTTTTTCTGTCGTATGCTTCTACTTTTTCCAGTTCGTCGCGAATCAGTTTTTTCAAAAACATTTTCTCTTTGATCCAAACAGGAATGGACGTCACAAAAGAAGCTACTCCAACTGGAGCAAAACCATAATAGGTTTCTAAAAGTCTTTCAAATTTCAAAAGAGGTTTATCGTAAAAAACCACTGCTTCCAAATCATCCAAAGAAGTTCCTGATTCTTCCAGGCAGTATTTAACAGCATTCACCGGAAATCCCGGATCATGTTTTTTTCTCGTGAAACGCTCTTCCTGTGCAGCTGCTATAATTACTCCGTTTTCAATAATTGCAGCAGCGGAATCATGATAAAATGCAGATATTCCTAGTATTTTCATTTATGCTTTTAAAATCGTGTCACAATATTAATATTTTTCCCTTTTAAATACGCTATTATAATCAGCTTCTTTAGAAAAGAACCATCGAATTGTTTATTTTCGCACAAATTCTCTTTTAATGAAAGTTTTAAAATTTGGCGGAACCTCAGTGGCATCCGCAGATGCAATAAAAAAAACGGCGGCTATCGTAAAGGATAAAGCGGAGCGCCATGAGCTGATTGTAGTAGTTTCTGCAATGGGCGGTGTTACTAACAAATTGTTAGAAGCCAGCGCAATGGCTGAAACAGGTAACGAAGAATACCAAAACATTATTAAAGAACTGGAAAACCGTCATTTCACAGCCATTCGTGAGTTGGTTTCTATTGATAAACAAAGCGGATTGATTGCCAATATTAAAGTGCAATTCAATAAGCTGGAAGATATTTTAAACGGTGTTTTTTTAATTCGTGAATTAACGCCTAAAACCAGCGATTTCATTGTGGGCTTTGGCGAACAGCTATCTTCTGTAATCATTGCCAATTACCTTGGTGCTACTTTACTCGATTCTAAAGAGTTAATTAAAACCAACCGCAATTTCGGCAATGCCGCAGTGAATTTTGAAACAACAGATAAAAACATACAACAAGTTTTTAAAGGTTTGAAACTCTGCGTTGCTCCGGGCTTTGTTGCTTCTACCGATAAAGGGGAAGCCACTACTTTGGGTCGCGG
This sequence comes from Flavobacteriales bacterium, assembly GCA_023251095.1. Classification (GTDB taxonomy): domain Bacteria; phylum Bacteroidota; class Bacteroidia; order Flavobacteriales_C; genus JAHEZL01. Next base: position 4,822 of record JAHEZL010000004.1, on the reverse strand, counting down.
CGGATCAGATTATACTGCCGCTATTTTTGCGGCGGCATTGAATGCTGAAATGCTGGAAATATGGACAGATGTAAGCGGAATGATGACTGCCGATCCACGCAAAGTGGCAACGGCCTTCCCTATCAACCGCATCTCCTATTTAGAGGCAATGGAATTGTCGCACTTTGGTGCTAAGGTGATTTATCCTCCAACCATCCAACCGGCATTGAAAAAGAATATTTCTATACTGGTTAAAAACACTTTCGCTCCGCAGGATCACGGGACTTTAATTTGTCCCACTGCCGATACCGATCAGCCTATCAAAGGAATTACTTCCATTGAGAACATTACGCTCGTAAGCTTGAGCGGATCAGGTATGATAGGAATACCGGGCATCTCCAGTCGTTTGTTTGGCGCTTTGGCCAAAGAATCGGTAAATGTTATTTTGATTACACAGAGTTCTTCCGAGCATTCTATCACTATTGCTATCGACGACTCCAGCGTGGATAAAGCGCAAAAAGCCGTTAGTAAGGAGTTTGAATATGAAATGTCGCTCGGTAGAATTGACGCTTTGAAAGTGGAAAAAGAAATGGCTATCGTTGCCCTCGTTGGAGAAAAAATGAGCGGACAAGTGGGCGTTTCAGGAAAAATGATGAGTGCTCTCGGCAGCAATGGAATCAGCATTCGCGCCATCTCTCAGGGTTCTTCCGAAAGAAATATATCTGTGGTGATTGAGAAAAAACACGTAAAAAAAGCATTGAATGTTTTGCACGAACGTCACTTCGAATCGGAAAACAGAAAACTGAATATCTTCATCGTTGGTGTTGGTAATGTGGGCGGAACGCTCGTTGAGCAAATCAAAAAACAAAAAGCTGTTTTATTGAAAAACGCGCACATTGATGTGAACGTAGTTGGATTGGCCAACAGCAAAAAAATGTTACTGGGTGATGAAGGCGGGTTGAACCTGGAGAACTGGAAAGATCTTTTAGCTAAGGACGGTAAGGCTTTCGATATGAAAGGTTTTATATCTGCCATTAAGGAACTCGATTTAAGAAACTCGGTTTTCGTTGATGTTACTGCCAACTATGATGTTGCAGCAAGCTACGCAGAACTACTATCCAATAGTGTTTCAGTAGTAACAGCCAATAAAGTGGCTTGCTCTTCTGAATACGACAACTACAAAAAATTAAAATCGCTGGCGCTTAAAAACCGCGCGATGTTCTTGTTTGAAACCAACGTTGGTGCCGGACTTCCGGTAATAGGAACTTTGAACGACATGATAGGCAGCGGCGACAGAATCAATAAAATTGAAGGCGTTGTTTCGGGCTCACTGAATTTCATCTTCAATAACTTCAACGATAAAGTGAAATTCCACGACATCGTGAAAATCGCACAAAAAGAAGGCTACACCGAACCCGATCCACGCATCGACTTAAGCGGTACCGATGTGAAACGCAAAATCGTTATCCTTATCCGTGAAAGCGGCTACCGCATGGAAATGGACGAAATTAAAGTGGAAAGCTTCCTGCCTCAAAGTTGTTTCGATGCAAAAACAGTGGACGATTTCTTTGTTGAATTGCAAAAGAACGAAGACGTTTTCCAAAAGATGTATGCCGACGCCAACAAAGCAGGAAAGAAATTGCGCGTGATTGGCGGCTACGATGGTAAAACTGCTTTCGTGAAATTGGAAGCTGTTGACAGCACTCATCCTTTTTACAACTTACAAGGAAAAGACAATATAGTATCTTTTTACACTGACAGATATGCTCAGCAACCTTTGGTAATTCAAGGTGCAGGCGCAGGTGCCGAAGTTACCGCTGCAGGAGTTTTTGCAGATATAATTAGAGTGTCGAATAGAGATTAGAAAATGACAATACACCCTCCACGTCATTGCGAGGAGTGTACCCACGACGAAGCAAACTCATCAACAGAAGGTTGCTTCATTTTTGAGTACAAAAATTTCGCAATGACGCAGAGATTTCAAGATAAACAACATGACAAAAGAAAGTGATTGTATAAGCGTATTCGCCCCGGCTACCGTTGCCAACGTAGCTTGCGGATTTGATGTATTAGGCTTCGCCCTCGAACATCCCGGCGATGAAATAACAGTAAAAAAAACAAACACTAAAAAAATCATCATCACCAAAATTGAAGGTGCTGAAGATCTTCCGCTCGATGCCGATAAAAATGTTGTGGGCGTCGCCATCAAAGCTTTGTTGCAAGAACTTGGTTCTGATCAGGGTTTAGAAATTTCTATTAAAAAAGGAGTTAAACCGGGAAGTGGAATTGGTTCCTCTGCCGCTTCATCAGCAGGCGCTGTAGTGGCAGTAAATAAATTACTGAAAGCCGGATTCGACAATACTGCTCTCGTTCGTTTTGCCATGGAAGGTGAACGATTGGCTTCTGGCACTGCGCATGCCGATAACGTTGCTCCCGGAATTTTCGGAGGCTTCACTTTAGTTCGCTCCTACTCTCCTTTAGATGTTGTAAAACTCAACACTCCTAAAGATTTATACTGCACCGTAATTCATCCGCAGATTGAAGTTAAAACTTCCGATGCACGCAGCGTTTTACGCATCAGCTTACCGCTTAAAAAAGCGGTAGTACAATGGGGAAATGTTGGTGGATTGGTAGCCGGATTATTTTTAGAAGATTACGATTTAATCGGTCGCTCTTTAGAAGATGTAATCGTTGAACCTATCCGTTCGGTATTGATTCCCGGTTTCGATAAAGTGAAATTCAACAGCATTCAAGCCGGTGCTTTGGGCTGTTCCATCTCAGGATCAGGACCATCTATTTTCGCTTTGAGCAAAGGAAAAGCAACGGCTGAAAAAGTAAAAAAAGCCATGAGTGAAGTGTACGAAAACTTTGGCATTGAATATATTGTTTACGTTTCAAAAGTGAACCCGAATGGGGTAAAAGAAATTTAATCATGAAATATTACAGCACCAACAAAAAAGCCGACGCGGTTAGCTACGAAGAAGCGGTAGTTCGCGGATTGGCTCCCGATAAAGGATTGTATTTCCCGGAAAGAATTGAAGCTCTCCCGAAAGGATTGATCGGCAATGAAAAACCATTGCACGAAATTGCTTTTGAAGTGGCAAAAAGATTTGTCGACGGTGAAATTCCAAATGCAAAACTACAAGAGATCGTTGAAGAAACTTTGAACTTCCCTCTTCCTATTGTTGAAGTGGAAAGCGATGTTTATTCTTTGGAATTGTGGCACGGACCAACTTGCGCTTTCAAAGATGTAGGCGCAAGATATTTGTCTCGCAACTTAAGCTACTTTGTGAGAAATGAAAACAAAGAAGTGACTATTTTAGTTGCTACTTCAGGAGATACAGGAAGCGCTGTTGCCAGTGGATTTTTAGGTGTAGAAGGCATCAAAGTGGTGATTTTATATCCGAAAGGAAAAGTGAGTGAGATTCAGGAAAAACAACTCACCACAATGGGACAAAACATCAGAGCCCTTGAAATCAATGGTACTTTCGATGATTGTCAGGCGATGGTGAAGTTGGCTTTCAACGATGCTGAGTTGCGATCTAAAATGAATTTATCTTCTGCGAACTCTATTAACGTTGCCAGATTTTTACCTCAATCCTTTTATTATTTCTGGGCTTACGAGCAATTGAAAGACAAAAAGAAACCTTTGGCTTTCTCAATCCCCAGCGGAAACTTTGGAAACTTAACAGCTGGAATGTTCGCCAAAAGAATGGGACTTCCAGTAAATAAATTTGTTGCTTCTACCAACGCGAACGACGTTGTTCCTGAATATTTACAAACAGGAATTTATCGTCCGAGGCCGAGTGTTAGCACCATTTCCAACGCTATGGACATTGGTGATCCAAGCAACTTCGCAAGAATTTTAGAATTGTACAATCACAACTTAGAAGCCATCCAAAATGATATGGTGGGTTATGCTTTTTCTGATGATGATTCACGATCTGCAATGCGTAAAGTATATAAAGAATTGAACTACGTTATGGATCCTCACGGCGCTATCGCTTATGCCGGACTCAAAAAGTGGATGAACAAAAATGGCGGACAGGGAATCTTCCTTGAAACCGCGCACCCTGCTAAATTTGGCGATGTAGTTGAACCTGCCATTGAAGCAAAAGTTGAAGTTCCTGAGCGTTTGAAAGAATATTTGAAACGTGAGAAAAAAGCGATTGCGTTAGGGAATACTTTTGAGGAGTTGAAAGCGGTGTTGTTGGGGTAGAATAATTTGCGTTATATGACAGAAATATCTTCAAAAAAAAGAATAAGCTCTAAACCAATAATTTCATTTCTTCGCAAATTATTTCCCAAGCGTATTGAAATATTTTTTGACGAAAAAAACTTATATATCGTCGACAAGAATAATCGCGAGCAATCTTTCTCTTTAGGCAGCATTAAATCGGTGAGAAAAACCTTTAACATGATAAATGACTCAATGATTTGGGAAATTGAAATCTACGGTCAAGCTAAAAGTTTTACGTTTACTCCCGGTTCTAGATTATGGAATAGCAATTTCAAAGAATTCCTTGATGTAATGAATTCTAAATTTCCTGCAACAGTTAAATAGGACACCGCCTCGCTAGATTACACAGGCCTCGCGAAGTTTAGCGAAGCGTAACTTTGCGAAACCAAAAATCTACTTGGAAGTTTTCAACTTCCTTTTTCCGCAGGAAAAACAATTGTTCCTCTTCGAGGAAAGAAGTTAAAAACTTCTACGTTCATTCATAAAATCACCAAGTTACGCTTCGCTCACTATCGTCCTAACGTTGAAAAAACAAAACTTCGGCATCCCTTACTATACATGATTTCCAGAGAAAATTGAAGTTTAAACGATTTCAGCAGAGCT
>JAHEZL010000040.1 GCA_023251095.1 Flavobacteriales bacterium | reverse complement strand
ACAGTGCCGTTTGTAAGTAAAGCAACAGGAATTCAATGGGCAAAAATGGCAACCAAAGTAATACTCGGAAAAACAATAAAGGAACTTAACATCAAAAATGTTTTGCCGAAATATTATTCTGTGAAAGAAGCCGTGCTTCCGTTCAAACGCTTCCCGGGTTCTGACATTCTGCTCACTCCTGAAATGAAATCTACAGGGGAGTCAATGGGGATTGCCGACAGTTTCGGAATTGCGTTTTTGAAATCCCAAATGGGCGGAGGGTACGATGTGCCGACTTCAGGAAATATTTTTATCAGTGTAAAAGGAAAATATAACGAACGCGTTGCGCCATTGGCAAAACAACTTACAGATATGGGCTTTACTGTTTTTGCTTCGCCTGAAACGCACAAAACGCTTAGCGGGCATAAGATAAAATCAACAGAACTTCAATTAGAAAAAGGAAATCCAAATGCTTTGGAGTACATCCGCGACAACAAACTTAAATTGATAATTAATGTTTTGTCAGGTAAAACGTCCATTAATGATGAAATGAATATTCGTCAGCAGGCGCTCATACATAACACCCCGGTGATTACTACTATGCCCTGCGCTATGGCTACAGTAAACGCAATGATTGAAACCATAACGAAAAAGTTGGATGTAAATGTGAAGCCGCTTCAGGAACTTTACGGGGCGTGATAATTTGCGAATACGATCCATCAAAGAGCACCTGCAAAAATTGGTATTCTCTGAAATAGGTAATGGTGCAAAAAATAGTTGGTGGAAAAGTTTAAATTAAGTTGTATTATACAACCGTAAATCTGAAGAGGACATAGGCTCTGCTGAGGAGCAACTTATTAGCAATAGGATTTATAGATATACGGTAAAAAAGGGAGCAGTTTTGTTCCCTTTTTCCATTTATTACCGGCATCTTTTATGGCTAAAAAAACCTACGTTTGGTTTTTAAAAAACAGGTACCATTTAATAAAATTTTTGCGATGTTCTTTTGTTAAACCTCGATGTAAAAGCAAGTGACTTTTTAGATGACCAAAGAATGATTCTAAGCCATTGGTTGACTTTGGAACGTTGTCATTAAACAAGTATTCAAACATGTTTGGAAGAGCATTTTTTAGATGTATAAATGATCTTCTTACCGTTTTGTGAGTGAACCAATATCTTTTAGTGTTGGGACTAAAAGTTTTTTGCTGAATGTAGTTTTTATGTGTTGTGTGCCAATCATAGACCTCTCTGATCCAAATATGACTCTGACTATGCGATTGTATGGTGTGAAGTTGATTTACTATTTTAAGTAACGATAGCCCCTCAAAACTTTTTGGATTAGTTGTAAGCCACATCCTGCATTCTCGTTGTATATGCACCACACACCTTTGTAGAATAACATTTTTACAAGCCCTTTTTATCGCTTTTAAAATTGCCCGATGCCCATCACAGGTGATACTCTCAATTTGTATCCCCAGTTTTAATAGGTTTTCTAAATCCTCCTTAATTTCCCCATAATATTCTCCATCAGTTATTCGATACAATTGAGTGAATTTTATTTGATTGTCGCGATAAATAATCAAACAAATATCGTTGCTAAAATAAGTGCCATCAATCAATAGATTAAGCTTTTCCTTTGGGTAAAAACTTAACTCAGGAGCTGCTTTTAAATAATGATGGAAAAGGGTCTTAAGTGTTCGTATACTATAGCCACTTTCATGGCTCAAGTACCTAAATGTTTGCCTATGAAGCACCCACTTTTTGAACCAAATAAAAAGCTGGTCGTAATGCTTTTCCTTGTTGCGCCAAGTAAATAATTGTCCGCAAGAGTTGCATTTAAATCTTTGTTTATTGTTTTGAAAACCCCATCTGATTACAAAAAAACTACCACAAGTGTAGCAGCTTTTTTATCATTTTAATCCGAAATATAAACGATTTTATATTTGTGTGGTGAAAAGTCAGGCCAGACGTAACTTACAGAGGCTTTTACCAACTATTTTTTGCTATTATACCATCTTTGATTTAGTTGAGTTTATACGCCTTCCCGGGCAACGACTTCACAACACCCTGCAGCTCCAGCGTTAATAATACAGACGATATTTTACTCACACTCATCTTGGAATTAAAACACAATTCATCAATGGCAACGCCTTCTTTATTTTGAAGTAAATTAACGATCACTTCTTCTTCCGGATTCAGATCGATCAATAATTTTTGCTGCTTCGATGCAGATTTTTTCTTCTCATCCTTTTGCCATCCCATCACATAAACAAGATCATTTGCAGATTGAATAAGAGCTGCTTTATGCGATTTTATTAAATTATTACATCCTTCCGAATTTTCATCGTTGATACGGCCCGGAAATGCAAACACATCGCGGTTATACGAATTTGCTATATCAGTAGTGATGAGCGAACCTCCGCCTTTTTTTGATTCGATCACAACAACTGCATCACACATGCCTGCCACTATCCTGTTACGTTTCGGAAAATTTTCAGCATCAGGATTCGTTTGACTCATAAAATCAGTGAGCAGGCCGCCATGCTTCACCATTTTTTCAGCTGTGCTTCTGTGAGCAGACGGGTACAGTCTGTCTAATCCATGCGCCATAACACCAATAGTGGATATATTATTTTTAACCGCCGCCTTATGTGCACAAATATCAATACCATATGCAAGTCCGCTTACAACCAGCACATCTAATTCGCTTAGCTCAGCAATAAATTTTTCGCAGGTATCTTTTCCGTAATTAGTTGCATCACGCGTTCCTATCACGCTGATTATCCGTGGATGATTTAGATCGGCATTGCCTTTGTAATACAACATAACCGGACTATCAGCACAATGCGATAATCTTTTGGGATAATTTTTATCAAGAAAAAATAAAGGAGTTATTTTGTATCGCTCAATGAATTTTATTTCTTCTTCTGCCCTGCTTAGTACTTTTTGTTTTGAAATAATATCCGCCAGCGTTTCGCCAATGCCCGGAACTTTCATCAACTTCGCTTTCTTTTCTTTAAACACAGCCTCCACGCTTCCGCAATACGAAATAAGATTCTTAGCCAGCACATCACCAATGCCCGGAATTAATGTGATACCTATTTTATAAATTGTATTATTATCCATCAACGAATTGTGAATCCCGAGTACTCGGAACGAATTTA
>JAHEZL010000033.1 GCA_023251095.1 Flavobacteriales bacterium | reverse complement strand
TTTAAAAAACAACATTATGCCAAGCGGAAAAAAAAGAAAAAGACACAAGATGGCTACACACAAACGCAAAAAACGTTTGAGAAAAAACAGACACAAGAAGAAAAAATAGTTCTGTTTTTCAATTCTTTGAATTTTGTGTAACCAGGTGAAGTCCCATTTTTGGAGGGCTTTGCCCTAATCTATTAAGAAGCTGTGAATGAATTAATAATCAATTCTTCTCCTTCCGAAGTAGTAATTGCAATTCTAAAAGAAAAAAAGCTAGTCGAGCTTCATCGCGAGTCGAGAGACACAAAGTTTTCAGTGGGGGATATTTATCTTGGGAAAGTACGTAAAGTAGTTCCCGGACTAAATGCCGCCTTTGTTGACGTTGGCTATGAAAAAGACGCTTTTTTGCATTACTTCGATTTAGGTCCTCAGGTAAACTCGCTGAATAAATATTTGGCGAAGGTGCGTGAAGGGAAGGAGAATACAAGCAATTTAATGTACTTCAAAAACGAACCTGATATTCAAAAATCAGGGTCTATTACTGAGGTAGTTAAACCCGGACAAGAGGTGATGGTACAGGTGGCCAAAGAGCCCATTTCTACCAAAGGCCCTCGTATCGGATCAGAGATATCTATCCCCGGAAGATATTTGGTTTTAGTGCCCTTTTCCGATCGTGTATCGGTTTCTCAAAAGGTGCGCGATAACGGCGAAAGAAACCGTTTAAAGCAAATCATTACCAGTTTAAAACCTAAAAATTTCGGTGTTATTATCCGTACCAATGCGGTAGAGAAAAATGCTGCCGATCTGGAAAAGGATTTGACTGATGTTTTGGAGCGCTGGAAACAAGTTTGCGATAATTTAAAAGGTGCAAAACCTCACGACAGATTGTTGGGTGAGTTGAGTCGTACTTCTTCTATTTTAAGAGATTTACTGAACGCTTCTTTCCACAGTATTTATGTTGATGATGAGTTTGTGTTTGAAGAAGTGAAGGAGTATTTAATGGATAAATCTCCGGAGTCTGTCAATATTTTAAAATTGTACAAAGAGCGTTTACACATCTTTGAACATTTCGGAATTGCGCGTCAGATCAAAACTTCCTTCGGAAAAACAGTAACGCTGAAAAGCGGTATCTATTTAATTATAGAGCATACGGAAGCGATGCACGTTATTGATATCAATAGCGGACACCGTTCAAAAACCGAAATGAGTCAGGAAGAAAACGCCTTGGCGGTGAATTTGGAAGCTGCGGAAGAAGTAGCGCGTCAGCTGCGTTTGCGCGATATGGGCGGAATCATTGTGGTGGATTTTATCGATATGAAAAATCCAAATCACCGCAAGCAGTTGTTTCAACACTTGCGTGATAACATGAAAGATGACCGTGCAAAACACAGCATCCTTCCTCCAAGCAAATTCGGTGTAATTGAAATTACGCGTCAGCGTGTGCGTCCGGCTACTGATGTGGTAACCAACGAAAGTTGTCCTACTTGTCGCGGTACAGGAACCGTTCAGCCAAGTATCGTGATGATGGATAAAATTGAGGCCGATGTGAAATACATCTTCCAGGATTTGAAAAAGAAACACGTGATCATTACTGTTCATCCTTTTGTTTCTGCTTATCTGACTAAGGGCTGGTGGCCTATACGTCGCAAGCTCGGGACTAAATACGGAGGTAAAGTAGAAGTTCAGCCTTTGGATTCTTACGATTTAATTGAGCTGAGATATTTTGATAAAGAAGGTGTTGAAATAGATTTGAATTAAGAAAGATAGTTTTCCCACAGATTCCACAGATTTTCACAGAGCTATTCTGTGAAAATCTGTGGAATCTGTGGGAAATTTTTTTGTGATAACTTTGTTTTCAGTGGAAAAGAAAATCTATACCTATACTCAGGCCTTACAGAAAGCGCAAAAATACTGTGCTTATCAGGAGCGTTGCCAGCAGGAAGTGCGTGAAAATCTTTCGGGTTTGGCACTGGATGATAACATTATTGAAGCCGTCATTGCCGAATTGGTGAATCATAATTTTTTAAATGAAGAGCGTTTTTCCTGCGCATACGCAAGAGGAAAATTTAAAAACAACGATTGGGGCTGGATCAAAATAGAGAATGAACTCCGACAAAGAAAAATATCGTCGTACTGTATTTCAAAAGCGAAAAAAGAAATCGACAAGGATATTTATCAGGAAACAATAGTGCTACTCGCAACAAAAAAACTAAAGGAATTAAAGGGCGAAAATCCCTACATTCAAAAAGGTAAAATTTCCAGATATCTCGCAGGCAAAGGCTTTGAAATGGATTTTATAATTCAGGTGGTGGATAAGCTCGTACAATAATGGAAACCTTATTCCGTTTCCCACGTTCAAAATACTTCTATAAACCAAATAAATTGTAATATGAAAAAGATGTTATTAGGATTTAGTGCCTTTACACTGATGTTTGCTTATTCCTGTAAAAAGGAGGACGATAAAAAAGACGATGACGATAACACGAACACGGTTACTACCGTTGCTCAAGACAAAACAAATTTAGCCGCCACACAAAATGCAATGTTTACCTGTCTTAAAAGTTTACATGATGGCAAAGGTGTACAAACAATAGTTCATTTTTTCAATGTTGTTAACGGTGAGGTTCTGGATACAGCCTGGGTAAAAGGAATGTTGGATAGTTTACCTTCAGTGGTTCCCGAAAATGCAATGTCAAGTGGTTTTAATTTTGATGCTGCTGCCGGAACTTACACTTACAGTGTTGGTTCTAAGCAATGGACCTATGCAAATACACCAACAGATAAAATCATTATCAACTTCCCTTCTGATAAAAGTAAATCCACTAACAACGTAGAATTGGTAGCTACTAAATTAATTATGACGGATTTTGTTAACGGTACTGACACTGTTCACTTACCAAAAAGCGGTTCTATCACTTTGAATGTTGATGGCGGTAAAACGCTTCAATTGAGTTTGAACAATATGGAATACTCAAGCGACTCTACGCATATCCCAACTGCTATTGATGCAAGCGCATTCATTGATCCTTTTGTGTTTACATTAAAAGAAACAATGGTGGGCAGCAAAACTTTTAAAGTTGAATTTGATATGTCGAACAACAGCAGCTGCGTTTATGATGTAGATGTGCAACTTGATCTGGCTACTGATGATTATGCCAACGTTAACAATGAAGATATAGATTTGGTTACTGCAAGTTATGGCTTCAATGATTTTCAAGTGGATGCTACTGTGAAATTTGCTGCTATGAGCGCATTTGATAATCCTACAGCAGATCAAATCAATTCTAACGTAACGGCAACTGTAAGTTATGCAGGAAGCAAAATAGGTGATCTTAAAGCTTATGCGGTTACTCCTGACTCAGTGAGATTATACATCTTCTACAAAGACAATACTTCTGAAGACGTATTATCTGTGTACGGAGATACTTTCAAATCGGATATGGAAGGTGTTTGGTCTGACATTACCGGTTCATGGGACACTAAAAAATAATAATTCCTTGTAAAGAAAAAAGGCTGTCCGTCAATCGACGGACAGCCTTTTTTTATTTCAATGCTTCCATTGCCTTCTTTGCCGATTCGGCATCGTCAAATTGTATTTTTCTTTTCAACGGAAATTTCCAGTCGCTTTTAAATTCAATCACTAAAATTGTTTTTCCTTTTTTTGCTTCTTCAGTATAGCTTCTCAGTATTAAATCGCGGTCGATAAGATCAGCAGTGGATTTATTGAAATACTTAAAAGGCATTGGGAAAAGAAAAGCCAATATGATCAAAACAACGATATCGGCAAACAAAAGTTTTTCCTTTTCTATCATCAGATATATTTTAATCAGGATAGAAGTGGTGAGCAGTAATTGCACAAAAAGAAAAATCACGTTGTTTACACTAGCGTATTCCGATTTTTCGGGATATAAACCGTCTTTACTGATCACTACTTCGTTTTCCAAAACATATAAGCTTTCACTGTCGTTGATTTTAAAAGATTCGCGGTTCAGTAAAATGGTTTTGTTGATGTCGAGAGGATTGTCGTTGATCAAACCCAGGTTTTTGAAAATTCCTATGGCTTTTAGTATTTCTTCTTTACCGTCGTATAATTTTAAAACCTTCATCATTTGTTTTCCTTCGTCGTTGGTGATGGTTAAATCAATCTGACTAAAGCCTAATTTCCCCGCAATGAATTTAGCGTTGCTGATGTTTTTTATCGGAAAACAGTTGCTCACCAGAGTTGGTAAAGTTTGTCGCTTGATATTTTTTAAATTCCATATCGCCACAAAAACCAATAAAGCCAAAGGGTAAAAGCCGGTGATGATCACCATAATTAAAATGCTCAGGGTGAACAGTACATTTACAAAGAGCTGTAGTTTTTTATAGTCGGCAGTTTTATTAAGATCCATTTCCAAATCTCTTTTTTCTACTATAGTCCTGTCGTTAATGACGATTAACTCATTATAGAAATGACAGTATTCGCCGGATTGTAGACTAAATACTTTATTGAATGATGATGTTTCCACGGATAATTCTAAATTTACAGCAAAAGTAAGACATTAATGGTTACTTCCGAACAATATAAAGGAATCGTAAAGCGCCTCGGAGAGTTAAGGGGCTATCTTTGACCTGGACAGGAAACTCATAGAAATTCAAGAAGAAGAGGAAAAAACCCAGGCACCCGGTTTTTGGGACAATCCAAAAGCTGCGGAGGCAATGCTGCGTCAGGTAAAACAAAAAAAATCGTGGATAGAAGGTTATAGTGAGGCTCATTCAATGATTGACGATTTGAATGTGCTCATTGAATTTCATTCCGCAGGGGAATCTACCGAAGAAGAAGTAGAAGCTGTTTATCAAAAAGCTTTGGATAAGCTGGAAGCCATGGAGTTTAAAAACATGCTTTCGGGAACTGAAGATCACATGAGTGCCATCCTGGAAATCAATCCCGGTGCGGGAGGTACGGAGAGTCAGGATTGGGCGAGCATGCTCATGCGGATGTATAAAATGTTTGGCGACAAATGCGGATATAAAGTCACTATTCTCGAGGTACAAGACGGGGATGAGGCCGGAATAAAATCCTGTTCCATTGAATTTGAAGGAGAATATGCCTACGGTTATTTAAAAGGAGAAAATGGCGTGCATCGTCTGGTGCGATTATCGCCATTTGATTCGGCGAATAAGCGACATACTTCATTTGCTTCAGTTTATGTTTATCCTGTTATTGATGACACATTAAATATTGAAATCAATCCGGGCGATATTGAATGGGATACTTTTCGTGCAGGTGGTGCGGGCGGACAAAATGTAAATAAAGTGGAAACCGCAGTGCGCTTGTATCACAAGCCATCGGGAATTATAATTAAAAATCAGGAATCCCGTTCTCAGCTTCAAAATAAAGAGAAGGCTTTGCAAATGTTGAAGTCGCAGTTGTATGAAGCGGAAATGCGCAAACGTTTGGAAACTCAGGCCATCGTTGAAGGAAATAAAAAGAAAATTGAGTGGGGTTCGCAAATACGCTCGTATGTGATGCATCCTTATAAGATGGTGAAAGACATGCGTACAAGTCATGAAACCAGTAATGTGGGTAGTGTGATGGATGGTGAGTTGATGTCGTTTATTAAGGCTTATTTGATGGAGTATGGAGGATAGTGTCATCTTTTAAAAGAAGCAAATCGATACTTTTTGTCTTGAAACAAAAAGTATCCAAAAAATTCAAGAGCTAAGAGATGCTACAACCCGCGAAAAGGCTTTCACACGCTCGCCTCTTAGCTCGGGCCCTCGCACGAAGTTAGCGGCCCATTTCTTTAAGTTCAACTTCGTGTCCGTCATTGCGAGAATTTTTGTACTCAGAAATTCTCAAAACATAAGAAAAATGGGACGAAAGTGCTATAATTCCCAGTTTTAGCGACTTTATTGGAAAATCTCACGCTTCAGATCGTTACAGAGTATCAGAGGTGATTTTGCACTATTTGTTACCCTGTTGTTACCCTAAAAGCATCCAAAGACTTACAAGATAGTTCATGAACCCAGTGAATGTGCTTCCTATTTAGGACATTGCCACGGGGTGAGTATTAACCTTGAAAAACCTTAAATTATGGGTGTCAAATTAAGAGAAAAACAGTTGAGTAACGGGCAAGTATCCTTTTATCTGGATATTTACCACAACAAAACAAGATGGTATGAATTCCTTGAAATTCATATTAATAAGAATAGACCAAACCACGTTGACAAAGAAAAAAAGCGATTGGCTCAGGAAATCCGAAGCAGAAGAGAACATGAATTGATTGTTGAAGACAACGGGCTACTCGACAGAAAGAAAAAACTAGGCTGCTTCGTCCGCTTCTTTGAAGATTATACTAAAGAGAAGAAACACAAAGGCATTTATAGTAGTGTACTAGGTAATCTTCAAAAATATATGGGTAAAGTCCCCTTGCCTTTTGCAAGGATCAGCGCCACATGGATGAAAGAGTTTGAAAAGCATCTTTTGCAAAAAGTAAGCAACAACAGCACCCTTCGTTATTTAGAAGCGATCAACTGTGTTTTGAATGAAGCGGTTCGGAGAAAAATCATTAGCCGGAATCCATGGCATGATGTTCCTCCCAACCAAAGAATAAAAATGAAGGAGATATTCAGAAATTCCTTTACCATAGAGCAACTTCAAAAGCTTGCGAATACTTCTGTAGACATTGATCCGCAAATCAAACAGGTGTATTTTTTCTCCTGCTTTACCGGAATGCGATGGAGTGATGTAAATCCTTTACGCTGGAATGATGTTATCACTAAAGAAATAGATGGTAAAACGGAACACTACCTGTATTTCAAACAGGAGAAAACCGAAGGAATCGAATACCTTCCTCTTTCCGATAATGCTATTGACATAATAAAGGAAAGGCAAAGAGAATCACTGCTGGAAGAAAAAAGCCCTTATCTTTTCCCAAGATTAAAGGAAAAGGAAGGAAGCAAAAAGGAGGTTTATCAGCGGGTAGTGAAGGCACTCAAAAAATGGGCAAGGGCTGCTGAGATTGATCCTAAGAAATTACATTTCCATAGCGGCAGACACACCTTCGCTACCAATGTACTGGAAAGTAGCGCCGATGGTGATCTTTACACAGTATCAAAGCTGCTAGGCCACAAAAACATAAATGCCACACAGATTTACGCCAAGGTTCGCGACAAACGTAAACACGCCGCTGTAAAAGCACTGCCTAAAATTGACTTTTCGGGTACTGGTCTGAATGCGGCTTGACGTATTATCCATTAATAATAAAAAGCCCTTACATTCCGTTGGGGCTTTTTATTTCCTATAAATGAAGCTCTCTGCACTATTATTTATTAAATTGAAGAATTAGGCACTTGAAAACTTATACTTTATGATAGCATCGCCTCTCGTAGCAAGAAAATACATGAAGGATTATGAAGCGTCGGTTGCTGAATTTCCTGAAGATAAAAAGATTGAGTTTATAGAGCATTTATTAGAATGCCTGGATATTATAGATACTTATATCTCCAATCCATCAAAAGAGAATTGGGATGTTTATGCCAAAAAAGAAACTGACTTTTTAAAAAAGCATGGGAAGCGCTTAGCGGTCTACCGTCAAAAAAAGATGCATCTCTATTATGGCAATAATGTGCTTGTTGAAAAAGACATATATACTATAGAAGAATGGAATGCTCTGAGTCCGGAAAAACAAACCCTCAGTCCTAAAGAATTATCATCTTTCGTTTACTTGTGTCGGAATTCATTGTGCAATGAACGTGATTATCTATTGCTTGCACAAAGTCCCGCCGATGAAAAAGAAGAAGGAAAAGCCAGTGCTGCTTCAATAGAAATATCAAGAAAAGGCAGAATAAAACGTGAAGCCCACGATAAGTTGACGGCTTTAAGTCAGGAGCAAACCGTTTTATTGATGTTTTACCTTCAACAAGAAAAAGTGTTTTTAAGAGGTGAATATCTTACCGATATGGATGCTGGAAAAGCTTTTGAGATTCTAACCGGATACAGTCAGCATACTTTAAGACAGAATTTAAGTAAAGCTCTCCTCTATCAAAATAAAACAAACTTAAAGGAAATCGACCATCTTTTAAATCGTATGAGAATAGCCGTGGATAAGGCTTTAAAAGAAAAATAGCCTTCGTCTTTTCCCTTACAAGAGGGTTCGTGAATCCGAAAATCGTGTGATTTCATCCTCATATTTGCTTTATAACCAAATAAAGCAAGTATTATGGCCGTAGCCTTTTTAACCAATCTAAACGAAGAAGAGTTTAAAACTTTTCTGAAATCCGCAATCACTGAAGTCATTGGCGGAACAATTCATTTTTCCAAACCAAGTTTGCCGGACATTTTCGATGTGAGGCAAGCCGCCGATTTTCTCCGGCTGAAACTCACTACCCTTTACGAAAAAACATCCCGAAAAATCATTCCTCATTTTAAAAAGGGCAACAAACTTTATTTCAATCGAAGTGAGCTGCAAGCATGGGTGCAGGAAGGTAAAGTACAAACTGCCGATGAACTGCAAAGTCAGGCGGTGAGTTATACTATGAATCAAGCACTGAAAAAATAAGCCAACCGAAAAACAAAAGTCAATTAGTATCAATCAATTAAATCAACCATTATGAGAAAAGCAGAATTAAATGTGCATCCACAGGTTATTGTAGAATTTACTGAGGAATTAACCAATCGTGATCTGATAGCTACTCTTATCGGAACTACAGAGGAGGGAGAAGTTATTGTTGAAGTAGAATACGAAAAAAATGAAAGCAAGCTTGTAGATGAACTGGAAGGAATCCTAGAGAAACTTTCTGAGGAAATAGAAGATGATGAGTAATAGTCAATCATAAAAAATGTAAGTATGGCAGAAGAAATCCAACCAAGTAATTCTCCTTTGGAGATAAAGCCTCCGGTAGAAAAAAAGGATAACAAAATACTTCCTGAGTGGCTGTCTGAGTGGCTTCCTTCGATTCTCAGCACTGCGGCAAGCTTGGGTGGCAATTATTTGTTTATGGTAAAGCCTCTTCAGGATAAAGTAGAGGCTTTATCAAAACAAATGAGCGAAATGCAGTTTGAAATAAAAGAACTCCGGCAAGAAAACAAAGAGTATGAGCGGGAATTTGAAAACATCAAACTGCAATTGGAAAACAATTTAAGCGGCGGCGATTACTTACCTGTTAAAAAGTCAATTGGTCAAGGATCGTACTTTAAAAAACGTATTTAGAAACGTCAATCCGTAAATAGCAAAACGTAAAAACGTCAATAAAATGAATCCGGAAAACAGTAAAAACTACCATCAGGAAACCTACACCATTCCAAATGATGTTATGATGGAAATCGCTCAAATCATTGTTCAGGCTGATTTACCACATGAAATCATTGGGGTAAAAGAAAATAAACGTCAAGTTATCCTGAGTATTAGCAGTCAAGTCAATCTGAAATTTCATAAGGAAGCGATTCAAAACATTGAGGATATTTTAAACGACTACTATGCATTTTGCACTGACGAATCTGAAACGGTAAACTGGCGCGGACATTAACGTAAAACTATAATAGTGGTACACCATTGCTCTCATTGTGATTCAGAATTTACAGCTTCCCGAAAGGATAAGCGTTACTGCTCGAATAGCTGTAAACAAATGGCTTTCATAAAACGTCAAGTAAACGAAGCGTCAAGTGATCAAAGCGTAAAACCGTCAATTGCTAATATTGACGGTTTAGAGACGAAACCGGTAAAGAATGAAATAATTAAGTCAATTTATGTTCCGGTTAAATGTAAATGGTTAAATGGATTGTATGACTGGGCTTATATAAGAGGGAATAATGAAAAATTTATTTCATTGACGGCTAATTTCAAGGATAAAGCACAACAGGTAAAATGGATCAGTACTTATTACCGTTGTTTATTAGAGTCCGTTTTAACCATATCCAATATTAAAACTGTCGAATGGACTGATTTAGCAGAGTTAACCAATGCTTTTACGTTTTTAATTACAACGCCCTATTTTAAAGAGTTGCCGGATAATTACCCATTTATAAAAGAAATTGTCCGGCTAAAAGACAAGCTGAAAGCATTTTGTTTAGAATCCCAGGATGAAGAGCATGTACAATTGAAATTAAAAATTGAGACTAAACAAGATTTGTTGCTTCAGCGGTATGAGCTGTCAATGTTTTCTAAAATAACTTTCAATCAATTACAGTTGGATTTTCAACAGGAAAACGTAAAACAATTAAATAAACTAATAGAAGAGCAAGAGCGTGAAAAAAAGCTGGTTAAAGAAGAAAGACCTTGGCAGAAAAGATGGAGAGAATTATTATAAATACTAAATTTACTTTATGGCTAAAGCTATTAAAAAAATATCCAAAGAAGTTTATCATCAGTTTCTTGATGAAGT
>JAHEZL010000032.1 GCA_023251095.1 Flavobacteriales bacterium | reverse complement strand
TCAGGAGTTTCTTTCTTGCCCTGAGTTGGAGTTTTTATTCCCTCTTTGATTCTTTTAAACCATCCCATTTTTTCCAAATTATATGGCCTTTTATTATAAGCACGCAAATGTAATAAAAAGAGTTTAAAAAGAAGAGGACTTAGAAAGGATATCCTATACCAACGTTAAATTCGGCTTCGTTAAAATGAAATTCCCATACATCGTTCTTATATGGTTTCCGTATGGGCCAGCCCACATCAACGCGTGCTACAAGAAAGCTTAAATCGAAACGGAGTCCGACACCGCCCGCAACAGCAATTTCTTTATAAAAGCGATTTAAATGAAAAACAGCTTTGTCGTCATTGTCCTGCAATCGCCAAACATTTCCTGCATCGGTAAACACCGCTCCTTTAATCATATCGGTGATTCTGAAACGATACTCAGCGTTGAGCTCAAGTTTAATCTCTCCGAGTTTATCGATTGCTATATTGTTTGAATCGCGTGAAGCACCCGGACCGAGCGTTCGTACTTTCCAGCCTCTGATGCCGTTGGCACCGCCGCTGTAAAATAATTTATCAAAAGGAACGGCGATATCTCCTTTTCCGAAGGGAAGCGCAAAACCTGCGTAGCTTCTTAATACAAGTTGTTCTTCCTTTCTTTTTAAATTAAAATACTTGCGGAAATCTCCGTCGAGTTTAACAAATTTAGAATAGCGGATTCCTGCCAGCAGTTGAGCTCCCGAAGCATCTTTCTGGAACATTCCTGTGTAATTCAATAAGGAGCCGAGCAATCCTGTAATGTTAATATTGGTCATGAATAAAACAGGATTTTTTTCTTTTTTCAGCTGGCTGTTAAATATGTAGGAATATTTTATTCCGGCATTCACGTAATTCTGGAAGGAGAAGGCCAGTCGCGGACTCAAAGTGCTCAAACTGCTTAATATAATGGAGTTTTTATCGATGTACGACAAGGTGATGTCAGGTATGGAAAGCTTATGTGTTTTCCAGGAGGATTCATTCATTTGATAAGTATTGCTGAAAGAATAAATCCATCTCCTGTATTCCTGTCGGTTTTGATAGTTGAAATAAGTAGAGATGATTGTTTTCGGATAAGCTTCACTCCATAAGCTTTTAGACAGTTTTGGAAAAAAAAGCAAACTGGGTATTCT
Source organism: Flavobacteriales bacterium (assembly GCA_023251095.1). Lineage (GTDB taxonomy): Bacteria > Bacteroidota > Bacteroidia > Flavobacteriales_C > JAHEZL01. Next base: position 10,048 of record JAHEZL010000032.1, on the reverse strand, counting down.
GATAGATATCTGCGGACCGATATCGGTACCAATGATGCGGCCATTGGTTGCTGTGTTTTTTACTGATTCGGCAAAGCCGCGGAGGTTAAACTCTATTTGTTCTAGTCCCCTGAAAGGATTTTTTGTTTTAAATACAATGATACCACCACCTCCGAAACCTTCTCTGAATGTTGCCTGTCCTTCAAAACTTATGGAGTGTTTCTTTTTGGCATTCAGCTTTATTAAAACATCCATTTTTGGAGTTGTATCAGAATCAATTCTTCTATAGTCAATTTTAATAAAGTTAAAGATACCCAGTTCTGTAAGCTGACTGTAGGTTCTGTTGTGATTGCTGATTTTGTAATAATCGCCTTTTTTAAAATAAATGGCTTTGATCAGAGGTGTTGGTTTGTAGTGTAAGGTGTCTCTGTATATAAAAGTATACATGCTGTCGACAAGCAGGGAGTCGGTAGAAGGAAGGTTCGGGTTGGTTGGAATAAAATCGGTTTGAATAAAAATGTCTCTGATTTTATATCTTTTGTGATGAGCAACAACAGTTGAATCACTCCCTTTATATTTAAACATTGGGTTGTCAATGATTAAGGTAATATTTACTTTGTTGTTACCTATCGTAGTATCTACCTGATAATGGATAAAGTATTCGCTGAAATCGAATAAGCCTTCGTTTTGGTACAATTCAGTGAGTCGGAGCCGCTCTAAGTTGAGTAAATCTGCATCAAACAATCTTCCTGATTGTAGGGGAGAGCTTTCTGCAAACTGCTTATAAGAAGAAAGAATAAAAGGATCATCGGATATGGCTTTAATTACATCAATGATATAGGGCTCATTGAGTATTACGCTATATATGACATTGGCTTTTTTACTCTTCGAGTATTTTATTTCGTAGTGTATTTCAGAGTGGTAGTATCCTTTGTTTTGCAGATAAGACTGCATTTGTTTAATAGAATAAATGATCTTGGTAGTGTCCAGAATGACGGGGGTTTCACCAATGGCTTCTTTGGATCTTAAACGGATATTGGTGAAGAGTTTGTGTTTTTGCATTTGAAATTCCTCCGTCTCATCTTTCTTTTTATTTAAAAAATTATATGCGGTAAGGTAAAATTTCCATGTTCCGAAAAGTATGGTGTTATTGGGTTTTTGCTTGACATACATTTTCAGCTCATCGCCATCAAAGGAATAATTTCCTTTAATTTTCACTTCGTTTTTATTGAGCAGGAATTTTTCTTCGGGAACAAATCGCGTGGATTTACAGGCCGACAGGAAAAGCAACAGGATGAATGCACTATAAGCGAGATATGTTTTTCTTTTCTTCAATGAAATAATTCTTCCTCAAAATAAACTAATTTTAGCCGGATTTTAGATTCATTTTTTCAAGACCTTGTTTAAAGCCTATGCAATCCGGCATTTCAAAGAATAAACTTTCGCGCTATACGGCTCTTCAACAGAAGAAATACAGGAAGCTGCACAATGAATTTATTGTGGAAGGAAAAAAAGGAGTAGAGGAGTTTATTCGTTCGGGTTTTCAGGTGGTTGATTTAATTGTTGTAGAAGGTCAAAGCGATTTAGCATCTCTTCCTTCAGATAAAATAGTATGGATTTCCGAAAAAGACATGAAAAAACTGTCTTCACTGAGTACGGCTCCCGGAATAGCGGGAGTGTTTGTTTTGCCTCAGGAGAAGAGAAATGAAGATTGGAAAGATTCTTTTTCATTGGTGCTGGACGGTGTTCGTGATCCGGGAAATATGGGTACTATTATCCGTACCGCAGATTGGTTCGGGATTAAAAACATCTTTTGTTCGGAGGATTGTGTGGATATCTACAACGCTAAGGTGGTTCAATCGTCCATGGGCTCATTGGCGAGAGTCAATGTGGTGTATACCGATATTCTTCAAATGTTTGAAAAAACAAATCTCCCTTCGGATTTCGATGTGATGGGGGCTTTTATGAATGGTGAAGCGGTTTCCGGTTTTCAATTTAAAGGTAAGGGGGTTTTGGTGCTGGGGAATGAATCAGATGGTATCCGGGAGAACATGTCGGCACTGATTTCAAAAAAATTAAGCATCCCTAAAGCACCTGATTCACAAACAGAATCCCTCAATGTAGCTATTGCTGCTGCGATTTTCTGTTATTGTTTAACAAGGTGATGTTTATAACACAAAATGAAAAATTTGACTTTTAGTCCTTCTTCGCCTATTTTCGCTTAAAACGAGTTTGAATGGAAATTAAATCCACATTTGAATATCTTAAAGTGCTTGACAGTATTGCTGAATTAATTGATAAGCGCACATTTACTCCGGAAGCTAAGCAGCGATTGAAGGAATTAATGATTGCAGTAAAGAAATTCGAGAAACAGGCGTTGAAGGAAGAAAGTGCGCAGGAACGACTGATCAACGATTTTTTTAATGCGCCGCATTTATTGAATTAGCCTTCTGCTTAAGGTTTTCAACACACTTTGATAACTTCCTTGTTACAAGTAATAGGAATATGCCCAACTTACATTAAATTTACCCTCACCAGATTATATTTGATGAAAAAATACTCTTTAGTGATATTGTTCTCCGGCTTATTTGTCGTGGTTTTCGCTGCATGGTATTTTTTGTTCCCCACTTTTTTAAACATCATCAGAACCGCTCCAAAAACTGCCAATCTTTATGAGGTTAAGGGCAAGTTTGAGGAGTATGATTATTCGGTTAAATACTACGATACCGTTGAGGTAGACTTAAAAAAAGGAATCGATAGTATTTTTAATACCATCAATGCTTCCATCTCCTTATCCGATACAGCTTCTCCTTTATATCAATTCAATCATTCCGATTCCTGTGTTTTTGTAGATGGAGTTTTTCTGGATTTGTTTTTGATTTCTGATGAAGTGTATGAATGTACCGACAGTGCTTTTGATCCAACGGTTTATACCATTTCAAAAGTTTGGGGCTTTGGACCAGAAGGTTCTGATAAAATAAATAGTCTTTATCCCAATATTAAAGATGCTAATATCAGGGATTCCCTGGTTTTGGAATATGTTGATTCTGCTTCCGCACAAATGGAAAGTCACATGGGCTACAGTAAAGTGCGTATTGGCGGCGATTTGTTGTACAATACTATGGAGCAGATGAACGATAAGGACATGCAGGATAATTTCGCCTGTAAGGACGATCCTCTGTTGCAAATGGATTTTAGTGCTTTATCGAAAGGGTATATCGTTGATAAAATATACGATTACCTTCTGGTTAAAAGAAAACTCAAAAATTTCCTGATTTATGTAGGAGGGCAGATGATTGCCGCAGGAACCAAACCTGACGGGAGTCCGTGGATGGTGGAAGTAGACAATCCTCAGAAAAAGGTGACTGCTAAACTTGGATTTAAACTGGGGGGCGATTACCCTGCAATGGCGGTTTGTGAAAATTATACCAGAACAAAAAAAGTAGGCAAGGAAATCATCAGCGGTACTTTTGATCCGCGCAATCACCTGCCTGTAGAAAACGAGATGGTAGCTGTAATTATCCTTGGAGAAGAATGTATTAAAACCGATGCATACGCTACTGCCTTTATGGTAATGGGTATTACCGAAGCCATTGATTTTGTTGAAACTAACCCTTTTGAATCTTTTGAATCCTGCTTTATTTACAAGGATGAAAAAGGAGAGCTTAAAACTTATTCTTCTCCCGGCCTTACAGAGATAATGGCTAAGGCCCAATAATTTCTTTACTTCCTCATGAACGAAAAACTGAAAGCCTTTGAAAGGCTATTGAAGATAATGGATGAATTGCGCGAGCAATGTCCGTGGGATAAAAAACAAACCATTGAATCTTTAAGGCATCTTACCATTGAGGAAACTTATGAATTGTGTGATGCTATTTTGCAAAAGGACATGAATCAAATCAAAGGGGAGTTGGGCGACTTGTTTTTACATCTGGTGTTTTATTCCCGCATTGCTTCTGAAACCAATGATTTTGATGTTGCTGATGTGCTCAACGGTGTGTGTGAAAAGCTCATTCACCGACATCCTCATGTATATGGTGATGTGAAAGTGAATTCAGAGGAAGATGTGAAAAGAAACTGGGAACAGCTCAAGCTGAAAGAAGGAAAAAAATCTGTTTTAGAAGGAGTGCCCTCGTCTTTACCGGCATTGGTAAAAGCTATTCGTATTCAGGATAAGGCCAGAGGAGTGGGGTTTGATTGGGATAACAAAGCTCAGGTGTGGGATAAAGTGCAGGAAGAGATCAGTGAATTTCAGGTAGAAGAGAAGAAAGAAGATGCCGAAAAAATGGAACAGGAATTTGGTGATGTTTTGTTTTCTCTGGTGAACTACGCGCGCTTTGTGGGTATTAATCCTGAAGATGCTTTGGAAAAAACCAACCGCAAATTTATTTCAAGATTTTCTTATCTGGAGATAGAAGCTAATAAACAAGGGAAAGCATTAAGCGATATGACTTTGGGAGAGATGGAGAAAATATGGAATCAATCTAAGCTTAACTCCTAAGTATTTCTCTGAGTTCAAATAAAACCATTGCTGTAGCGCCCCAAACCACTTCATTTTTAATATCGAAGTAAGGGACATTAAAATCAAAACCTGCCGACAAGCTCATTGTTTTTTCCTTAATGCACTCATCGGATAAAAGGTAAGGAAGATCAATTTCTATAATGCTTTCCACTTCCTTAGGGTCTTTCATGAATTCGGGCCTTTCGCCGGTAAAACCTATAAAGGGAAATACTTCAAAATTACTTGGCGGAATAAATAAGGTAGTCAGTTGTCCGAGGATGTTAACTTTTTCCGGAACAATTCTTAATTCTTCCTTGGCTTCCCGCAAAGCCGTGTCTTCATAAGTTTCGTCGTTTTCATGCTTCCCGCCGGGAAAACTTATTTGTCCGCTGTGGTGACCATCGTAACTCGGGCGCTTCATTAATACGAGATGTGGAACATTATTGATGGGGTAAATTAAAATTAAAACACAAGCTGTTTTCGCTTTTTCTGTTCTGTCTTTAAATTTTTCATTTACTTTGTGGTTATAGGGGGCCATCCGGATTTGCACTTCTTTTCCGGGAAGTGGATTTTGCAGGGCTTTTTTGAGTTGTATTATAAATTCAGAAAACATTACTACTAAAGAACTAAAATTATGGGGAAATTCGGATCAGTGTGCATTTTATTTTTGTTTGCAGCGCTTTTTTCAAACGCTCAGGACAAAGTTAATTTAAACGGATTGTGGAAAGACTCCTGCGGAACCTCCTTCTCTAATTGTTATGCCATCATTTCTCAGGATGGAAATACCATCAGCTTTAGTCATTATCTGGAATTTAACGGGCAATCTTTTGTAGAAACAGGAAAAGGGGAGTTGAAAGGAAGAACCATAAATTATAAAGTCAAAGTAACTTTACAAATCGACGGATGGGCCACGGAAGGAGAGCACGAGCTCACTTTATCTAAAGATGGCCAAACGCTTCGCGGAAATTTCAAAGACAATAAAGGGAACAGTGGAGCAATCGTTTTGAAGCGGGTTAATTCGTGATTTTCCAGCCAATAATTTTTTTGTCGTCGCTTCCTGAAATGAAATAGTCTTTTCCTTCGGGCCAGTAAATGCAATTCACCGAATGGGTATGGCCTCTGTGTGATTTGTAATCAATGCGTTCCAGTATATCCAGTGTTTTAGCATCCCACAATTTTATCGTTTTATCTCTGCTGCAGGTTACAAAATGATTGTTGTCACTACTGAACTCAATTCCGTAAATAGCCCAGTTGTGGGCGGGAATAGAAAGGATATTCTGGTAATCCTGCTCCATGTTCCAGAATTTTAAAAAGGCATCTTTGCCGCCGCTGATCAATACTTTTTTCTCAGGATGAAATTTAACAACATTCACTTTGTCGTGCGCGGGAATTTCGTGTGTCACTTCAAAAGTGGACAGTTTCATTATTTTAATTACTCCGTCGCCTGTGGCAAAAGCAGCAATGTTGAGCTCTTTATGAATGCTCATAGAGCGGATTTTGTCGGTGGCCAGTGCAATGGCTTTAATGAGTTTGAAGTCGCTGTTCCAGATGGATACTGTGCCATCACCGCTCAAAAGAAATATTCTGTCGCCTGCTTCATCGTACTCAATATGAAATATCCCTTCTTTATGATAGGGTAAAAATTTCACTTCTTTTTTGTCGCGTGTATCAATGGCGTGAAGATTTCCATTGAATAAACCGATCAACAATAAATTGTGTTTTTCAATGTGCTTTAATGAAATGGCAGGGGAGTTGGTTTTTATGGTGAAGTTGATATTGCTCTGTTTCTCGCTATCCCAGGCGGTAACAATTTTGTCGCCGCTGCCTGAAAAAAGTTCATCGCCGCTCAGTCCCTTTTCCAAAGCATAAACCGATGCGCTGTGACCGGTGAGTTCAAATATTTTTTCCAGCTTCATAACAGTGGACAATAATACTTATTTTTACTGCAAATGAAAGAGAAAATCTCAAACAAACAATGGGCGCTGATATATGTGGCGGCTTGGGTGCTGTTGAATTTGGTATTATCGACTTTCACCGATCTGGCAGAGGATGAAGCTTATTACTGGCTGTTTGCAAAGTTTTTAGATTGGGGATATTTTGATCATCCGCCTATGATTGCCGTGATGATAAAAGCAGGAGGGTGGTTGTTCCCGGCGGAATTGGGAGTGCGCTTTTTTACAGTGATTTTTTCGGGGCTCACTTTATATCTCTTGTTTTATATCTCGGAGTTTAAAAACATGAAGCTGATGTTCCTGTTGTTTTTATCGAGTCCGGCTTTTCAGGCTTTCGGATTTATCTCAGCTCCTGATGTGCCGCTCATGTTTTTCGGAACCTTGTACCTTCTGTTTTTTAAGCGCTTCATGGAAAATGATTCTTTAAAAAACTCATTGTTACTCGGAGTTGTTGCGGCTCTGATGATGTATAGTAAGTATCATGGTATATTGCTCATTTTGTTTACATTACTCCCTAATATTAAACTTATCACTCGAAGATCATTTTGGATAATGACGCTCATTGCCATCGTTTTGTTTTTACCTCACATCTGGTGGCAAATTCAAAACGATTACCCTTCGCTTCAGTATCATTTAGTGGATAGAGTGAACAGAGCTTATGAGTTGAAATTTACTACTCAGTATTTGTTGGGGCAGTTTGCGTTTTGCGGACCGGTACTCTTTCTTTTGTTTTTCAGATTTATAGGTACAACATCCTCTCCTTTTTACAAAACAATAAAGTGGGCCGGACTTTCGGTTTTCCTGTTTTTTCTTTTGTTTTCCTTTCGCACTTTTATTGAAGCCAACTGGGGAGCTGCGGGTTATATCCCCATGATTTTGTTTGTTCACAGCTGTGTGAAAACCGATCTGGCTAAGGCATGGAAAATAGCTTTGTATACAGTAGTGTTTGCGCTTTTACTTTTGAGAATAGTTTTGATGTTTCCTAATGACATCATCGGATTTAGTGTAGTTAAGCAGTTTTACCGCGACAAGGATTTGTATCCCGAAATACATAAAATGGCGGGGGATTTACCCGTTGTGTTTTTAAACACTTACCAAAAACCATCCAAGTATTATTTCTATTTCGGATCACCGGCCTTCACTTTGAATTCTTATTGGTACCGCCGCAATCAGTTTGATAAATGGCCTATTCAAAGAGATTTACAAGGTAAAACAGTGATGATGCTGGCGACCGATAATTTTGAAGGCGCAAAGCTTTTAAAGACAAAAGCCGCGGATATTTATTATGCCGAAAAACCGATTTTCAAATCTTACGGATACATTCAGTTGACTGTGGGTAAAAAGGAATTTGAAATTTCTGAGCATCAAAGTCTTAGGGACACCTTAGTTATAAAGAATGTCTGGGAGAAAGAACTCAGCTATGATTCTACCAAAATAGAGATAGGAGTATTGGTCAGAAAAATTGGTAGCGAAAGTGTTTTTAAGGTTGCCGATATATCGGAAAAGGATTTGCGCAGCGGTCACAAAATTCCTTTTGAAATCCCTGCTCTTCTTGCAAAAGGGGAATATCAATTGATTTTCGGAATTAAAGATAATATTAGCTTAATCCTCTGGAACAGTCCGATTTACAAGCTCACAGTGAAATAACACTTTAAGGCTTGCACAGTAAAAAATGATTTCCTATCTTGTGGACCCTTGATAAAAATACTTACGGGTTTTTAATGCAGATTTACTTAAGAAACATATTATTCATACTGGGATTCTTTTTGTTTGCCTCAGCCTCAGGCGGACTGGATAAGTCGGCTTCCGAAAAGGATGAAGAAGCTTTGGTGAATCTGATTCAGCAATCACAATTGAGTAAAGAGAAGCTGGTTTTTCTGGTAGATTCTCTTTTGAATGGCGACACCATTTCATACTGTGTGTTGGATGCCCTGAATAAAAAACTGGCCAGTTCTGCTTTTTATGAAGTAGCCATTGATACCAATCCTCCTTCTCATGATTTATATGAATTATGGGATACCGAAAATCCAAACATCTCTTCTGAAATTCCTTTAAATGACACTACTTATGCTTTTGATTTAATCGACAAACAAAACGATTGCGGATTTGTAATGCCGGTAAATGGAATCATTACTTCTTTATATGGGTACAGAGACGGAAGAATGCACAATGGAATCGACATCGCCTTACATACAGGAGACCCAGTGGTTTCTGCATTTCGCGGAATGGTTAGGGTAGCCAAGTGGTATGGAAGTTTCGGGAATGTTGTTGTGGTACGTCATTACAATGGATTTGAAACGGTATATGCTCACTTATCAAAAATCATGGTTAAACCGGGAGATATGGTTGATCCGGGTCAGTTGCTAGGCAAAGGCGGAAACACCGGTCGTTCCCGTGGTGCTCATCTTCATTTTGAAATGAGATTTAAAGGTCATCCGGTAAATCCGAGATACATTATTGATTTAGAGAACAAGAAAATATTGAGTGAGTCGGTAGTGGTAAAAAAAACAAAGACCGGTTTTGCAGCTTATCCTGCCGGAACAATTTTCCATACCATCAAAAGAGGTGATTATCCTTATAAGGTGGCCATTCAATATGGAATTACTGTGAAGCAATTGACTGAGTGGAACGGACTTCATAAAAAATCCACTTTTGTTGCAGGTACTAAGTTGAAGGTGAGTCAGTAAACTGTATTCACGAAATCCTCCTTGCCATCACACCGAATTCTTTCGCACTCCTCCTTTTTCAAAGGAGGAAGTTAGTTAGCGACCGTTTTCTGAAGCACATATTTTGAGGGTGGATAGGGGATGGGCTTCTCCCTTTGAAAAAGGGAGAGCGCGAAGGAATTCTGTGCGATGGCAGAGGGATTTATATTACTCCTTTGTCCCCGGAATCACAATCTTAACTTCATTACTTGTTTTTTCTTCAAACACCACTTTAACATTGGGGAGCAGATTTTTTGCAGCTTCCTTTGTGGCGTTACTCCATTCAGGGTGATCTTTTACATCTACTCTTTTAAGGTTTGGCAATTTAGCCAGAACAGGAGGCATCTTGGCAAGGTAGCGGGTACCGTCGAGGTTGATGTATTTAAGTTGAGTAAGAGCTGAGAAAGATTCGGGTAGGTTAGGAATCTGGTTGAAGCATAAATCGAGACATTCAAGATTCACCATTTTTTCTATCCCCACCGGAACAGCTTTTAAATGCTGCATTCCAAGATCAAGGCATTTCACTGTTTCGGGAGCTTTCAAAGCTTCTTCCATGCTGGAGACAGAGAACTGGCAATCGCAGTTATCGGCATTGCCGGGATGAAAAGAAAGAGAAATGAATATGGGTAGGGAGAGGAGTAAGATTTTTTTCATGGATAGTAGTTTATTGACTTGAAGATAGAAGAAAGAGATGACAAAACAAAGATCACCGCTTCGTCATTGCGAAATTTTTGTACTCAAAAATGAAGCAACCTCATTTTGATGATGAGGTTGCTTCGTCGTGAGTACACTCCTCGCAATGAACTGTGTTAATTTGCAAATATTGGTTGATAATTTTTTTGATATTCTCTTTCATATTTCCCCATAGCAAAAGCTTGTCTAAGTAATTTATTGGCAATGGCCACATTAAT
>JAHEZL010000031.1 GCA_023251095.1 Flavobacteriales bacterium | reverse complement strand
ACGTTTTTTATCCCTTAAAACTACTGCTCACTTTGCTCAGGATTTACTGCTCACTTTACTTGGGATTCCATTACCCACTTTTGTGTAGATTCTATTGCTCTGCTTAGTAGGATTTTCCACATCATTGGCCACACCAATAACCAACTCTCTTTTTTCTTCTACGACCTTTGTTAATTTATCAAATATATTAGCCGGGCAATTAGTGTATAATTCTAAAACATCTGCTTCAATCCACAAATCCTCACCGTTATCATTTTTTATATTTAAATGAGTATTATTCTCTCCAAACTGTACATTATCAAACTTCTTTTTCCCAAGTGTTCCAATGTGTTTTGCCAATTTCACAACTTTAATCATTGAGGAAAAGGCTTTTTTAATAATATCTTTTAATCCTACATCTTTAAAATCTTTTTTTGCCATTTCGGAAAGCGCAGTTCCTCCATATTTTGCAGCAAAAAAAGTTAAAACTCCTTCAATTAATCTTAATTCGACATTTTCAGTGAAAATTGTTTCCCAACTTCCTTGTCTAACTTTTACCGGTAATTCATATTCGAAATTAACAATATCAGGATTTTCTTGATTAATAAAGTATCTTACTAATTCATCCATTCCAATTAAGGCTTCCCCCGATTTCTTTGCATCAAGAAATCCATCGCTAACAAGTTCACCTTGATATTTTATTAATGCAATTACTTTATCCTCTTTTTCCATAAAAGCCCCTGTTTGTTTTATAAGCGCTTAAATATAAGAGAACAATTACAAACTGATTAAAATTGGACTACAAGTTTTTAGAATTTACCATCTGTTTAAAAAATTATCCCTCCGATTTATCCCTCCAGCACTATTTGAAATTCAAGTCATTTCAAATAAAAAGCCCCAAGCTTTTAATGCTCAGGGCTTTCCTTTTGTAGCGCGAGGGAGATTTGAACTCCCGACCTCAGGGTTATGAATCCTGCGCTCTAACCAACTGAGCTACCGCGCCAAATGATTGTAAATTCTCAAATGGGCTGCAAACTTAATGGATTATTATCAAATCACAAACACTCTCTACGTCATTGCGAAATTTTTGTACTCAAAAATGAAGCAACCTCAATCGCTAAATCCTTTCAATCAAGAGTATCAGTATTCAGACGATAAAAATGAGATTGCTTCATTTTTGAGTACAAAAATTTCGCAAGGACGTACAGAAAGTTCCCGATAATCATTTAATTTAAATAAATTTGGATCTAATAGCATTCTAAACCCCAAAACATTGAGCTTCAAAGTATCGTGAAACGTCTGCATCTCTTTATAATCAAATCTTTCATTGGTCCCTTCATACTGAACCTGGCCATCACCGATTTCCTGTTTTTAATGATATGGATATGGAAATATGTGGACGATTTAATTGGTAAAGGTCTGGAACTCTCGGTTTTAATGGAGCTCATCGGCTACTGGGCCTTGTGGCAAATCCCTATGTGTTTGCCGCTTTCTATTTTACTTTCTTCCATCATGACTTTTGGCAAGCTGGCCGAATCCAGTGAGCTCACTGCCATTAAATCGCTGGGGATTTCCTTGCAGCGCTCCATGTTTTCGCTCATTGTTTTCAATACCATGATTGCCGTAGGTGCTTTTTTCTTCAGCAACCATGTACTGCCCTTCACGGCCCTGCGCATGCAAACCATGATCAATGACATCACACAAAAGAAACCCGAACTGAATATTCCCGAAGGTGTTTTTTACAACGGAATGGAAAATTACACCATCCGTATTGAAAAAAAATACGGCGACAAAACCATGAAGGGCGTTATGCTTTTTGATCACCGTAAAGACGACAACTCCAGCTTCATCATTGCCGATTCAGGAAAAATTGAAACGGTTGAAAACGGCAAATTCATGAAGTTTTCGCTTTATAAAGGCCATGCTTTTAAGGAAGATAGAAATGCAGAGAACGTTCCCGTCAGCAAGCCCCGGCCCTTTTTGCGCAGCTCTTTTGGAGAACATATTATTTATATCGACATGTCGGCTTACGCCCTCCAGCAATCCGACGGCTCCATGTTTAAAGGCTCTTCGCAAATGCTCAATCTGAAGCAACTGGAATACGTAATCGATTCTCTGAAAAAAGAAGTTCTCGTGCGCCGCGGCAATCTAACAAAGGAACTCAATGAATATTATTATTTCCCTAAAGACTCTCTTTTAAAAACCGATACCATACAGCCTTACGCCATGAACAAGGAAATCATGACGATGATAGCGAAAGACAACAGGGAAAAGGTAATTCAGGAAGCCCAACTGTCGGCACGCTCCGCACAGGGTTATCCGAATAGATCCTACACTTTTGAAGAAGACAGAGTCGACAGTCGCTACCGCTATGAAATTGAATGGCATAAAAAATACACACTTTCCGTAGCCTGCCTTTTACTTTTCTTTATCGGCGCTCCTTTTGGCGCTATTGTAAGAAAAGGCGGATTGGGATGGCCGGTGGTTTTTGCCATTTTGCTTTTCCTGGTTTACTACGTGCTGGCCATCATCGGAGAAAAATTAGGTAAAAAAGGCAGCATGGACGTGGCCTTCGGAATGTGGATGTCTTCACTTGTACTTGCACCCGTTGGCGTTTTTCTGATTTACAAAGCAACAAGAGATTCAAAGTTATTTTCCCGTCCGGCTTTTTTCAATCGCTTCACCTCTTTGGCTAACTTTTTGAAAAAGAAAGATTCATGAGAATATTACAATTGTGTCAGCGCCCACCCTATCCGCCCATCGACGGCGGAGCCATTGCAATGGATAATCTTACACAAGGATTAATTGCTTTGGGACATGAGGTAAAAGTGCTTACCATTGCTACCGACAAACATCCTGTACAACTCGAAAAAATACCTGCGGAATACCTGCAAAAAACAGCCTTTGAATCAGTACATATAGATACCTCCATTCGTTTAAAAGATGCTTTTTTGAATTTATTTGAAGAAGAATCCTACAACATAAAAAGATTTATTTCTGTTGATTTTGAAAACAAGCTCATTGATATCTTCAGTAAAAATCAATACGATGTGGTATTGATGGAAAACCTGTATGTTACACCATACATTGAAACCATAAAAAAATACAGCAAGGCAAAAATTGTATTCAGAGCGCCCAATGCCGAACACAGAATATGGGAAAGAATTGCGAAAAACACTTCTAATATTTTAAAAAAGCCATATGTATCAATGCTTGCCAAACGATTAAAAAAATACGAGCAAGGCATTCTTCCTTTAATTGACGGACTGATTCCGGTGACAAAAGAAGATCTGAATATCTTCCGAACCATGGGCTATAAAGGAAATGGATTCTCGGCCCCCATTGGCATTATCCTTAATTCAACAATTCCCACTCCCGAAATAAGCGAAGAAGAAAACTCAGTTTTTCATATTGCTTCCATGAACTGGCTTCCTAATATTGAGGCTATAGATTGGTTTTTAAAAAATATTTGGGACCTTGTCACTGAGCAAATCCCCAACGCAAAATTTTATATCGCCGGCAGAGACATGCCCGAATCGCTTTTACAGCACAAACAAAAAAATGTAGTGGTAGTAGGAGAAGTACCCGACGCCAAAACATTTTATGCCAGCAAAAAAATAATGGTGGTACCTATTCTTTCGGGCAGCGGCATGCGCGTAAAAATTGTGGAAGGCATGGCCCTGGGGAAAGTCATTGTTTCTACCACCGTTGGCGCCGAAGGAATTTTTTATACTCCAAATAAAAACATATTAATTGCAGATGCTCCAGAGGATTTTGCCAATCAGATCATCTTCTGTCTGAGTCATCCCGAATTTTGCAAGGATCTTTCCCGAGAGGCAAAAAACTTAATTGAAAAGGATTACGACAATCTTGCTATTTGTAAAAAAATATCGATCTTCTTGGAAGGCCTGTGAAAAAAACCCTCGTCATATTGTCGCGTATTCCCTATCCCCTTGAAAAAGGAGATAAACTCAGGGCCTATCATTTCATTAAAGAATTATCGAAATGGGAAGAAATTCATTTGGTGGCCATTTCCGATGAACCCGTACAACAATCCAGTATAGATGAATTGAAAAAATACTGTAAGGAAATTCATGTTTTTCCCGTTTCCAAATGGTCGATTGCAGTAAATATTTTAAAGTCTTTTATCATGGGACTGCCGCTGCAATCGGGTTATTTTTACAATTCAAAAGTAGCTGCAACCATCGCCTCCCTCATTGAAAAAACAAAACCCGATCATATCTTTCTTCAATTGCTGAGAACAACCGAATATGTAAAAAATATTCACGGCATTGAAATGACTTTAGATTACATGGATGCCTTTGCCAAAGGCATGGAGCGCCGCTTTGAAACAGCTTATTTTCCTGCCAACCGCATTTACAAATGGGAGTATTTTCGCCTGAGAAACTATGAAGGACGCGTGTACCACTGGTTTAAAAACAAACTGATTATTTCGGAACAGGATTTAAACAGCCTGTTCATTCCCGACATGGCGGAAGTGAAAATTATTCCCAATGGTGTAGACACCGATTTTTTTGCGCCACGGGAAATGAAGAAAAAATACGACTTGCTTTTTTTCGGCAACATGTCGTATCCGCCAAATGTATCGGCAGCCAAATATTTATGTCAGGAAATTTTACCACTTCTTTTAAAAGACTATCCCGATATAAAAATTGCCATTTCAGGCTCCGAACCTACTAACGAAGTACTTTCCCTTGGCGGAAAAAACGTAGAAATCACCGGCTGGATTGATGATATGCGCGAAGTGATTGCACAATCAAAAATAATGGTGGCGCCCATGCTCATCGGTACGGGCTTGCAAAATAAACTGCTTCAGGCAATGGCCATGAAAATACCTTGTGTTACTTCGGCTTTGGCTAATAATGCACTTGGGGCAGAAAACATGGAATCCATTTTGGTGGCAAGAAACCCCGAAGATTACGCGAAAGCAATAAAACTACTTTTACAAAATCCTGAAATTTACAAGTCCATTGCCGAAAACGGACAGCATTTTGTGAACGCTAATTTCAATTGGGAAGCTTCAGCGAGAAAGGTGCATGAGCTAATGTATCCGGAAAAATAATTACAATAAAAATCCTCCTTCCCCTCGCACATTAATCCTCCGCACTCCTCCTTTTCCAAAGGAGGAAGTTAGTTAGCGAGCATTTCCTGAAGTGTGTTATGAAAATGGATGAGGTAGCACTTCTCCCTTTGAAAAAGGGAGAGTGTGAAAGGATTGTGTGAGGGCAAGAGGGATTTCAATTAAACAAACTATCCCTCAAAGCCTCCGCCACTACTCTATTCCCTTCCTTCGTCAAATGCATCCCATCAAAACTCACTTTATTAATATCGGTAAAAAGTTCTGAAAGATTGATGTATTCTACTTTCCCTGAATACTTCGCCTGCAACAACTGACGTACTTTTTGCTGTTGAATAGAGTGATAAGCCCCCGGCTGACAAACCAAAACAGTTCTTATTTTTTTTTGAACCAAATAAGCCAAAACCTCATCCAATTGCTCAATGTATAACTGATAAGGCAACTCTCTTGCTGCGAGCATTTTCTCTGCTTCCTTATTAAAAACAGCATAATAAGCACTCACATTATTTTTAATAGAATCACCCGACATCCCTTTTTGAAAAACAGGTACCGAATCATTTTGCTGCACAGGCGTAACTCGACGAATAGCTTCTTTGATATAAAATCCTAAAATTGTTTTGTAACCGAAAGCTTCAAAAAAAAGATCATCGCCCCTGAAATTGAAATCGGATAAAATCCGCGGATCCCTGTCGGTTTCGCCATTGTAAATAACGGCCATATCATAATTAAGATATTCGTAATTTTTGATGTCGTAAGAAATCCCGTAAATCCCCTGGTTGTTAGCGCCTAAATTGGCTACGCTGTAGCTGCCTTTGTTCTGCAAATCTTTATTCAGTTGCGCGGGCCATGCTTCCTCAGCTTCCACCCAAAACCCAAAAGTAGTACTTCCGCCAAAGCAAGCCACACGGTACTCCCCCGGTTTTTTCTCTTCCAGCTGCTCTCCCCTATATCCTTCCGTGTTGTAATATCCATGCAGAAAATAATCACTTAAAACCAATCCCGAAACAATCCCGAAAAGGATGACCCATTTAGTGTATTTATTGCGAAAAAATTGCTTAAACATTGTTACCTTTGTGCGTAAATTTAAAGAATAGATGTCGGAAAAACTGCATACCATAGAAGAAGCCCTGGAAGAACTCAGAAAAGGAAAAGTGATTATTGTGGTGGATGATGAAGACCGTGAAAATGAAGGCGACTTCCTTTGCACCGCCGATGCGGTAACGCCTGAAATCATTAATTTCATGGCTACTCACGGAAGAGGTTTGATTTGTACTCCTTTGGCTGAAGACCGCTGCAAAGCACTCGGACTGGATTTAATGGTAACTTCCAACTCTGCCTTACACGAAACTCCTTTTACCGTTTCAGTGGACCTGAGAGGCAAAGGCGTAACTACAGGAATAAGCGCTTCCGACAGAGCCAAAACTATTTTAGCACTGATTGATCCTGCTACAAAAGCTGAAGATTTAGGAAAACCCGGACATATATTTCCACTCATGGCGCGTCAGGGTGGAGTTTTAAGAAGAGCCGGCCACACTGAAGCTGCCGTTGATTTCGCAAAACTGATCGGACATTATCCCGCAGGTGTAATTGTTGAAATTATGAACGAAGACGGTACCATGGCCCGCTTGCCTGATTTGCTGATCATCGCCAAAAAATTCAACCTAGTTGTTGTTTCTATAGCCGATTTGATTTCTTACCGACTCAAACACGAATCCTTAATTGAAAGAAATTTAGATGTTAAAATGCCTACACAATACGGCGATTTTAAACTGATATCCTACACACAAAAATCTACCGGAGAAGATCATTTAGCTTTAGTGAAAGGCGAATGGAAAGAAGGCGAAGCGGTGATGGTACGTGTGCATTCCTCGTGCTTAACGGGTGATGTTTTTGGTTCCTGCCGTTGCGACTGCGGTCCGCAATTGCACAAAGCATTGGAAATGATTGAGAAAGAAGGAAAAGGTGTTTTGTTATACATGAATCAGGAAGGAAGAGGCATCGGTTTACTCAATAAATTAAAAGCTTATAAATTACAGGAACAAGGTCGCGATACTGTTGAAGCCAATGTTGAACTGGGTTTCCCAATGGACAGCAGGGATTATGGCGTGGGCGCTCAAATACTAAGAGACTTAAACATCACCAAACTGCGTTTAATGACTAACAACCCTACAAAAAGAGCGGGCTTGATGGGCTACGGATTGGAGATCGTTGAAAATGTTGCCATCGAAATTCACTCCAATAAGCACAATAAGTTTTATCTTGAAACCAAAAAGAACAAGATGGGTCATGATTTAAAACTCGATTAAGCTTTTATGTACGCACTGTTCACCAAGGAAATAAAAAGTTTTTTCGGATCCCTCATAGGATACGTCATCATTGGTGTTTTTTTAATTGCCAACGGAATTTTCTTGTGGGTGATTCCTTCTTCCGACAATGCTAATATTATTGACAGCGGACTGGCTACTTTAGAGCCTTTGTTTGTGATGGCACCGTGGCTGTACTTGTTGCTCATCCCCGCCATGACGATGCGCTCCATTGCCGACGAAAAAATGCTGGGAACTCTAGAGCTTATTGTAACAAAACCCATCAGCGATTTACAAATTATTTTAGCCAAATACTTCGCCAACCTCACCATTTTATTTCTTTCGCTCCTCCCTACCGTGGTTTACTTTTTTACGGTTTACAACTACGGCGCGCAAAAAGGAAATATTGATACCGGCGCTACGCTGGGCTCTTACATCGGATTGTTTTTACTGGGGGCTATTTTTATCGCCATCGGTATTTTTTCTTCTTCGGTGACTAAAAGTCAGATCATCTCTCTCATCATCGCCATCATCTTGTGTATCTTTTGTTACATGGGTTTTGAATACATTTCCGAACTGAATTTCTTTGGTGAATACGCTTTGCTTGTGGATCAGCTGGGCATCTCTTATCATTATTATTCTGTGAGTCAGGGACAAATTGATTCACGCGATGTAGTGTATTATTTAAGCGCCATTGTATTTTTTATTTTACTTACCAAACTGGTCCTCAGCGAAAGAAAATGGTAGTGAAAAGAAAATATAAAGACATCGGTCGCTTCCTGGGCATTATTGCCTTGTTGTTCCTGATCAACTTTGTGGCAAGCAAAAAATATTTTCGCGTGGATCTCACGCAGGATAAGCGATTCACATTGACAGACGCCACTGTTAATCTCATTCAAAACCTCAACGATGTTGTGGAATTCAAAGTGTATCTGGATGGCAAAAACCTTCCTGCAAAATATGTGGAGTTCCGTGAGGAAATTAAAAGCAAACTGGAAGAATTCAGGAATTTAAATCCCGACAACATTGAATATGAATTCATCGATCCGCACGCGGTGGAACACCCTGAAGAATTCATCAGCGACCTTAGAAAAAAAGGCTTGCTTTTCACCAACGATGTAGAAAAAACAGAAAGCGGAGTGAATCAGATTCAGGTGATTCCGGGCTTGATGATTTACTACAAAGGCGCTCCCTTCCCAGTTAATCTGCTGAAATCAAGCATAGGAAAATCCATTGAATCCATTGAATACGAACTGGTTTCTTCCATTAAAATACTGAGCACTCCGCCGCAAAAGAAAAAAAACATCGGCTTGCTTCAAGGGCACGGCGAGCTTTTTCCTGAGGAAATCGGCGACCTGTCGGGTTCCATCTTTCAGTTTTACAATCCGGCTATTGTGCGCCTAACCGATTCAACCGGAAGAATTTTCATGGATTACATCGATCAAACCGATGTATTGCTGATAGCCAAACCCCTCATCCCTTTTTCAAATGCCGAAATTTTTGTGCTCGATCAGTTTGTGATGCGTGGCGGAAAAATCATCTGGATGATAGATCAGGTGAGTGCCGATGCCGATAGTTTAAGAAACTCCAATTTCTTTATTGCCGATATCCGTCGCTTGAATATTGAGGAATTATTGTACCATTATGGCGTGCGCATCAACAACACTTTGCTTCAGGATGTGCAGTGCTCGCTCATTCCTGCACAAGTTGGCGTGGAAGCCAACAGAGAACCTAAACTGCAATTGGTGCCGTGGTTTTACTCGCCCATCGTTACTTCGGAAAACAACCACATCATCAATACCAATATCGATCCTGTGAAATTAAATTTCGCAAGTACCATTGATACTATTCCTTCAGCCCACATTAAAAAAACCATTCTTTTATCATCCAGCAACTACAGCAAAGTTTTAAAAGCGCCTTACCGTGTTTCTATGGAAGCCTCTGTTTTTGCAGCGCAAAACGGACTGGATAAAAAAACTTTTAAAGACGGATCGAAACCGCTGGCTGTTTTGTTGGAAGGTTCTTTCGACTCCTATTTCAAAAACCGAATTACGCCGGGCAACATGCCTTTCATTAAAAGCAGCAAGGAAACGCAAATGATTGTGATATCCGACGGCGACATTGCCCGCAATGATTTCAATCCGAACAACGGACATATGGAACCGCTGGGAATGGACAAGTATTTGAATTATTTGTTCGACAATAAAAAATTCCTCCTCAACTCACTGAACTACCTTACCAACGACGCTGATATTATTCCGGCCCGCTGCAAAAGAATTGAAATGCGTTTGCTCAACAAAACCGAAGTGAAGGAAAACAAAAGAAAAATTCAAATCCTGAACATCGCTCTGCCGCTGGCTTTCCTTGCTTTGTTCGGACTCCTATACAACTGGATCAGGGTGAGAAAGTACGCCCGTTAATCCGCGATGAAAAAAAAACTACTCATATCCTTTGTCCTTTTACTGATTGGAGCAGCTCTTTATTTCTGGCTCAAACCCGATGACAAAAGTGCTTTCCGACAAGAGATGCGGGATTTCGCAGTGGAGAATATCACTGCTGTTGACAAAATATTCATCTCTGAAAAAAACGGAGAATCTGTGACCCTCACCAAAGAAGGAGGCATATGGAAAGTCGACGGGAAATTTACTGCGCGTCCCGATGCCATTGAAACCTTACTGAATACCATCAACAAAGTAAAAGTGAACAACCGCATCCCGAAAGAAGGCATGCCACAAATCGTAAAAAACATTGCCTTACACCACAAAAAAATTGAAATCTACGCCAAGGGTGATTTGATAAAATGTTATTTCATTGGCGGTAAAACAATGGATTCACAAGGCACTTATATGTTGATGCAGGATGTGGAAAGCGGACTCAACTCTACCGTTCCTTTTGTAACGCACATTGAAGGATTTGAAGGCTATTTAACAGAGCGCTACATCGCAAAACCCGATTTATGGAGAGATGCCCGCATCATTTATTTTCCGGAAATGAACATAAAAAGTATTCAAATGGAATACCCGGGGCAACCCGCTTCTTCTTTTAAGATCGGAATGGACGAAGGGAAAATATCTTTATACCAACTCAATTCCAATACCCCTCTGGCAAAGAGTAATCCTTACGCACTCAAAACCTATTTATTAAACTTCAAGGAAGTGGCCGCCGAAAGTTTTATCACCAAGGGAAATAAAAAGAAACTGGATTCTTTGCTACAACTCACCCCTGTTTTCATTTTAACGGTGAACGACAAGGAAGGCAATAAAACTAGTATTAAAGGCTATCCCCGCAAAACACAAAAAGGGGAAACCGATTATTCAGGAAAGCTGATTGATTATGACGTTGATCGTTTTTATGGCGTAACAATGAACGACGAAGAATTGTGTATTCTGCAGTTTTATGTTTTTGATAGGTTGACGAAAAAATTGAGTGATTTTCAATAGACCCAAAACCCACCTTTTCTTAATTCCACTGACAATCAGTTAAATAAAAATCCGGTCAAGTAATTGTCTTGCTGTTTTTCTTCTTCTGTGCGGTCACTGTCTTGGCACTTTTGTTCCTAAAAAGAGCATCTGTATATAAATTTACAGCAAGAAAAGTAGATTGAATCCCCAAGAAGGGACGCTCCTCCCCAAAGGACGTCCCTTTTTAATTTCCCTACATTAATTATAAAGCTCAGGGCGATAGGTATTGGTAGGGGTAACCCTTGTGGTTACCCAACATCAAATATGATAACCATTCGTTGGGTAACCACAAGGGCACTATCGTCCTAACGTTGAAAAAACAAAACTTCGGCATCCCTTACTATACATGATTTCCAGAGAAAATTGAAGTTTAAACGATTTCAGCAGAGCTTTTAATCATTTCAGCACTTTTGCT
>JAHEZL010000030.1 GCA_023251095.1 Flavobacteriales bacterium | reverse complement strand
CGGGGAATAACTAACTCTTGTAATATGAAGGCAAACGCAACGCGTGCATTACTACTTGCATGCGTACTAATCACAGGGAACCTGATGGCATTAACATATGCCACTCTTCCACTTACCGATAATTTTACCGGTTCATTAGGCGCTTCATGGACTACTTCGTCCACCAA
Organism: Flavobacteriales bacterium; assembly: GCA_023251095.1. Lineage (GTDB taxonomy): Bacteria > Bacteroidota > Bacteroidia > Flavobacteriales_C > JAHEZL01. Next base: position 11,540 of record JAHEZL010000030.1, on the reverse strand, counting down.
TGCGGCCGGAGTGATTGCTCCTTTAAATCTTTCGGGAGGCTGGCCTCAGTTTGGTACTACCACTGATGCAAGCAGCACTTCTACGGGAGGAAATGGTTTGGCGATTTACAACACTTCTACCTTGGCTACCGAAAATCAACTTTCTGCAAAACTCGCATTAAACTTGGCTACTTTACAAGGGGTATCGGTTAAGTTTTCTATTGTGGATTGGGGAACAGGTTCCAACTGGGGAGCGGGTTCAACTCAATGCATGGATTCCATGAAAGTATATTTGTCTACTAATGGCGGAACTTCTTATGGAGCAAGCTATACTTTAGTGAACTTAAATCAGTTGCCTTATTCCGATGGTATTTGGAATAATGTATCAGTGGATATATCAGCCATAGCTACAGCGAACAGTTTAACTATGAGCACTACTTCAGTGGTTAAATTTGTTTTCAATTTAAAAGGAAGCGGAGATATCGTAAATCCGAAATCAGGAAATCAGTTCATTTACTTGGATAATTTCAAAGCCAATTACACTTCTATTTTACCGGTTGAACTGCTTTATTTCAATGGCCAGAAAGAAAAAGAAGGCAATTTACTTTCCTGGTCAACAGTAACTGAAATCAATAACGATCATTTTGAGTTGGAGCGTTCTTATAATGGAACTTATTTTGAATCTATTGTTTTTATTGATGGGAAAGGAACCTATTCAGGAATTTCAAATTATGCTTTTTATGACAACACTTTTGAAAAAGGCTTGGTGTATTACCGATTGAAACAAGTGGACTATGATGGAAAAACATCTTATTCCAAAATGATTTATTTACAAGACAAACAAAATATAAGCGTTACTAAGTTTTCTGAAAATTCTTTGAATGTAAGTGGTGAAAATCTTACTTCTGTGGAGATTTATGATTTAAACGGAAAGTTAATTGCTTTGCATTTGTTGAATAAGCAAGCAGCTTCTCAAACGCTTTTGTTGGATTATTCTATATTGTCGGAAAGTGTTTATTTGGTGAGAGTGCTTGGTGAAGGCCAGCAGGTTTTCACTCAGAAAATAATGTTCTAGCTCATTTTTCTCAGCACGAAATTCTGTCCGAGATAAACTCTTCTTACTTGTTCGTCGGCAGCTAATTCTTCAGCGGTACCTGTTTTTAAAATCTTTCCTTCAAACAATAAATAAGCACGGTTGGTGATGTGCAAAGTTTCCTGCACGTTGTGATCGGTAATTAAGATACCGATGTTTTTGTCTTTGAGTCCGTTCACAATACCCTGAATGTCTTCTACCGCAATAGGGTCAACTCCTGCAAAAGGTTCATCCAGCAAAATAAATTTAGGTTCAACGGTGAGGCAACGCGCAATTTCGGTTCTTCTTTTTTCTCCTCCCGACAAAACATCTCCTCTGTTTTTTCTTACTTTTTGTAAGCCGAATTCATCCAGCAAAGTTTCCAGTTTAAACGCCTGTTCTTTTTTGGTGAGTTTGGTCATTTCCAAAATCGACTTAATATTATCTTCCACCGTCATCTTTCTGAAAACAGAAACTTCCTGCGGTAAATAACCAATGCCCATCTGCGCTCTTTTGTACATGGGTAGTTTAGTGATGTTGACGTCATCTAAAAAAACATCGCCTTTATCCGGACGGATAAAACCAACTATCATATAAAAAGAAGTTGTTTTTCCGGCGCCGTTCGGGCCAAGCAAACCAACTATTTCTCCCTGTTTTACTTCCACAGAAACATCGTTTACAACGGTGCGGCCCTTGTAAGTTTTAATTAAATGTCGGGTGGATAATATCATGGCCTATGCTTGTTTTTCTTTTTTGCGTTGAATCATTGCAGAAAGCAAGATACTGATTTCATATAAAACGATCAGAGGAATACTTACCACAATCTGACTGAATACGTCGGGAGGGGTAATAATCGCTGCAATGATCAATATAACAACAATGGCGTGTTTTCTGAATTTTCGTAAAAATTGCGGAGTGATAATACCAAAACTGGAAAGCAAATACATGATCACCGGCAATTCAAAAGCAAGTCCTGTTGCCAAGGTCGTGGTTGCCAAAACACCCATATAAGAATTTAACGTAGGCATTTTTTTCACCATTTCGTGGGCCGAAAAAGTTCCTAAAAAGTTAATGGATAAAGGACTTATTACATAGTATCCGAATAACACTCCTGAAATAAAAAGTACGGAAGTCCAGAAAACAAAACCTCTTGCTTTACCCGCTTCTTTTTTGTGTAAGGCCGGACGGATGAAAGACCATATTTGCCAAAACAAAAAAGGCGATGCTACCAAACAACCAAAAATCAATGACACCAGCATTACTGCCGAAAAATCGCCGCCCATATCTATGGTAGTGATTTCTAAAGGAAGTTTATCAAAACATCCGGCGTTCGCGTCGGCCAGGGCCGGAGAAATAGCGGCCAGCTTTTGCGAAACTTCACACATTATTTTATAAGTGGGGAAAGAAGATTTTAAAGGAGCTAAAATAATGGTATCGAAAATTTCATAATAATAGATGAAGGCAACAACGGTGAAAATCCCTATCACCAAAATCGATCGCAACAAAACTTTTCGCAATGCTTCCAAATGCCCGAGAAAGGACATGTTGTTTTGTTTGTGCTCACTATTTGGTCCGCGTTCGTCTTCCATTATAATTTTCTCAAGGCAGTGCTCAAATCAACTTTTTCACGAATGATTCTTTCCAGTTGATCTACCGGTACTCTTTCTTGTTTCATGGTGTCGCGATCACGGATCGTTACCATGTTGTCTTCCAGCGTTTGCGGATCTATCGTTACACAGAAAGGAGTTCCGTAAGCATCATGTCTTCTGTAACGCTTGCCGATGGCATCTTTTTCTTCGTAGTGACAATTGAAAGAGAATTTCAATTGATCCATGATCTCCCTTGCTTTTTCAGGCAAGCCATCTTTTTTCATGAGTGGCAGAATGGCTACTTTATAAGGCGCAAGGAAAGGAGGTAAGCTCAAAACAACACGGGTGGTGCCGTCTTCCAGCGTTTCTTCTTTATAACATGCAGATAATATTGAGAGGAACATCCTGTCCAAACCAACCGAAGTTTCCACTACATAAGGAACATAGTTTTCGTTCAGCTCGGGATCAAAATATTGTAATTTCTTTTTGGAAAATTCCTGGTGCGCATTCAAATCGAAATTTGTTCTCGAGTGAATTCCTTCCAGTTCTTTGAATCCCATTGGGAATTCAAATTCAATGTCACAAGCTGCATCGGCATAATGCGCAGTTTTCAAATGGTCGTGGTATCTGTATTTTTTATCAGATAAACCCAAAGCCTGGTGCCATTTCAAACGCGCTGTTTTCCAGTACTCGTACCACTGTTTTTGTTCGCCCGGTTTTACGAAAAACTGCATTTCCATTTGTTCAAATTCGCGCATTCTGAAGATGAACTGACGTGCTACAATCTCATTTCTAAAGGCTTTTCCTATCTGCGCAATACCGAAAGGAATTTTCATTCTTCCTGTTTTTTGTACGTTGAGGTAGTTCACAAAAATTCCCTGAGCTGTTTCCGGACGAAGATAAATTTTGTTGGCGCCTTCTGCCAGTGAACCGATTTCAGTGGCGAACATGAGGTTGAACTGACGAACTTCGGTCCAGTTTTTAGTGCCTGATATCGGACAAACAATTTCCAAATCGACAATGATTTGCTTCATTTCGACCATGTTGGAATCTTCCAATGCCTTTTTAAATCGGGCATTGATCTCGTCAATTTTCTTTTGGTATTCTACAACCCTAGGATTAGTAGATAAGTATTGCGCTTCGTCGAAAGCAGCACCGAAGCGCTCTTTAGCCTTTTCTACTTCTTTTTCAATTTTAGCGCGCAGCTTGTTCTCAATGTATTCTTCAATGAGTACATCTGCGCGGTATCTTTTTTTGGAATCTTTATTGTCGATCAAAGGATCATTGAACGCATCTACGTGTCCGGAAGCCTTCCAGGTAGTTGGATGCATAAAGATTGCGGAATCAATACCCACAATATTTTCGTGCATCTGCACCATTGCTTTCCACCAATATTCCTTGATGTTGAATTTCAGTTCCGATCCTAGTTGCCCGTAGTCATACACGGCGCTCAGTCCATCGTAAATTTCACTTGATGGAAATACAAAACCATACTCCTTCGCGTGGGAGATGATGGTTTTTAATTTTTCTTCATTTGTTGCCATAGCGCGAATTTAACGCAAAATATGCTAATGAAGAACTGAAATATATTTTTAAGAATAAAAGCTGCCGGAATGTAGGGTAATAAAAAAGGTCCCTGTTTCCAGGAACCTTTTTATTGTTGATGTTATCCTTGATTTTACTTGCTAAGTATGATTTTACGGGTTTGCACCTCATTGCCAAAAACCACTTTTACAAAATACATCCCGGAAGCATAGTTGTTTAAATCAAATGATTCCTGAACCTGATCATGATTGTAGAAAACGTTGTTGTATACCAAAGCACCATTGGCCGAATAAACCTCAACTTGAATGTCTGTAGCTCTTTCCGCAGCAACATTGAGGAAAAATATTCCTTCGGATGGATTGGGAAATACACTTATGCTATTTTTCACTGCGATCTCTTCGGTTCCCACTTTTGCATAATTACATTGACCTTCAATTTGCGCATGGAAGAAAGAACCATTTTTTGCAGTAAAACCATCAGACAGAGTAATTTTATATCCTGCCTTAAGGTTGGTGCTTGAAGTAGATTCAATAGTGGTGATCCCTGGTGTGGTGCATGCAATACCGGTATGTATTTCAGAGGTAGCTTCTTTTTGATAGGTCCCGGCTATACTTCCACTCACATCTTCGGTTTTATTTGTACCCACTTTTGGTCCAACATTTTTAATATAGATATACTTAGATTTAAGACAGGAATATACATCTCTCACATAAACATAGCCATCAGTCCCATTACCAACACCATTTAATAAAGGACAAACGGTCAGAGTCGGATGCTGAGTATTTGCATTTGTCAATACCCCTGGTATATAGGTGGTCCAAATCCAGGTATAAGGACCCTGACTGCCACTAACGGTTGGATCCAATTGAAAGACATTATCGCAGCAGGTATAAATAGGATAGTCGTGTGTTATAGTCATTTCTTCATGTACTGTGGTCACCACCTGATCAGTGCTTATACATCCATTTGCGTCGGTTACCGTCATGGTATATGTTTGTCCCGAAGTTGCAGTAGTTGTAGGGTTATTAATTGTAGTGCTGCTTAAACCCGTAGAAGGAGTCCAGGCAATGGTCCAGGATCCTGAACCGCCTGATACGTTACCATCCAGCTGGATTGATCCATTTGGACAATAAGATTTGTCGGTTCCTGCTGTTACTACAGGTTTTACTGAATTTACATTTACAGTAACTGTTGCACTACCGGTGCACCCTAAATTATCTGTGGAGGTTAAGGTGTATGTAGTGGTGACAGTAGGCTTAGCCAATGCATTGTATATGTTAGGATCGCTCAATCCTGTTGTTGGTGACCAGGAGTAAGTATATGCCGGTGTACCTGCAGTAGCTGGTTTTCCGATAACAACTCCTGTGGTATTGTCAATGCAAATGGTTTGGGTGGCCATCACATTACTTATCGGAATACTGAAATCAACTTTTACTTTATCACTGTTCATGCAGCCATTGGAACCTGTTACCACTACCGTATATTCTGTTGCGGCAGATGGTGTAGAAATTGGATTGGCCGATGTTGCATCATTCAAAGAAGCTGAAGGAGTCCATGCATAGGTGAAAGGTGAAAGCGGACCGGAAGCTGTTGGAGCTCCGCCGATAGTAACACTTTGTCCAACGCAAATCTTTTTGTCTGTACCAGCATCTACAATAGGTTTAGGCAATACAGTTACAACCATAGCGTCGCTTGCTGAACAACCCAACTGATCTTTTACAGTAACAGTATAAGTTTGAGTAGCGCTTGGATTCGCTGATGGATTTGCTACGGATACAGAATTCAGATTGCTTGCAGGAGACCAGGCGTAGGTATAGGTTCCTGAAGCACCGCTTCCTGTTGGCGAGCCGCCAATAGAGGAAGATATTCCATCGCAAATAGTTACATCTGCACCCGCATTAACCGCAGGATAATTAGTACTAATGTTTACAATTACCTGATCTTGTGCGGTGCATCCTATATTGTCTGTGACTTTTACGGTATAGGTCTGAGTATTTGCAAGAGTGGCGGTTGGATTCTGAACAGAGCTGCTGCTGAGTCCGGTGCTTGGTGTCCATTGATAACTTGTAATTGTACCAAGTCCAACAGTAGCCGTTGCCGAAAGTGCGGTGGCAGTATTTTCACAAGCAAACCTATCTGTTCCGGCATTCACAGTAGGAAGGCTTATAGAAACATCCACATCATCAGTTTTAGAAATTCCATTCGCATCGGTAGCCGTTAAAGTATAAGTTGCAGTAGTTGCCGTTGCAACTACTACAGAAGCAGTTGTTCCAACCACAACACCGCCCTTTGACCAGCTATAAGTATAGGGAGCGGTTCCTCCTGAAGCTGAGCCGGAAAGTGTAACGTTTTGATTGCTACATGCAGTTATATTTGAGCCTGCGTTAGCAATGGTTCCGGCAGTAACTGTTATATAGGCAGTTTTTGTTAGCGAATTTGATCCATAAGCATTGGTAGCCTTTAATGTAACAGCATAAGTTCCCGGATTATTGTACTTAATTCCGCTTGGGTTTTGAGTTGTAGATGATGCTGGTGTACCTCCTGTAAATGTCCATAACCATTGTGTAGGACAGTTACTGGATTGGTCGGTGAAATTCACTGTTGCTCCTTTCGGAATTGATAATGAAGATGCATTAAAAGCAGCAGTAGGAGCAGGTTGATAAGTAATAGTAACGTTTAAACTTACCAGTTTAATTAGTCCGGTACCATCAGCAGGCGTGAAAGTAAGCGAAAAGAAATCATCTCCTGCATTGAGTGCGCTGATTTGTGCAGACGACACTGAATAATTGTATGCATGGCTTGATCCTTCAGTCATCCAGTCACTCGATCCTATGAATGGATCTGCCGATCCTATACAATTCCATAGCGTTTGATAATTTGCGGTATTATCCCAAGGGATAGAATTGCAGCTGGAATTTTGAAAGTTGGTATATATCTGGCCCTCTTCGTTTGAATACATAAGACCGACACAATTAACAACTTCAAATGTAGGAGATACTGTTATTGCTGTAATCTGGCTGTTCTTTATTCCGGGATGCGAAATTTTAGATCGTAATTCTACAAAATGTTCATTAATAGTATTTGGTGAAACGGTACTAGGTCTCCACCATCCTATCCAACGATTAGCATCTGCATTGAATGAAGACCAATCGAATGGATAGTCTTTATCCTCATGATAGTCTACACCCTGATAAACAATTGTAGAGCTGATTGTTTGCGAAGCAGTAGGGCATTGTTGCGCCTGAAGCGCTGTGCTGTAGCTTATTAGCAACAGCAGAGCTATTAAATAATTTTTCATTTACTAAAAGGTTAGATGTAATTATTTCTGCTCGCTTAAGTTTTTAACTTCTCCTTCCAATGCAACAATTCTTTTTTGTTGTTGAATCATGTACAAAGTAAGTTCTTCGATTTTTTCCATTTGAATTCTAGTCAATTGAGCAAGACCAACTCCATTCGCTTCGATTTCCTCAGCTGATGGCACATTAGGCAAGTGACCCAATGTTTTGATCTGGTTTTCTAAAACTTCAGGAGTTGTCAATTTGTAGTCTTTGCCGAATACATAATCAGGAAAATCAGCCAGCTGAACCACAACTTCATGGGCATATACCGATCCGTTAACAATTTTAAAAACTTCTTTTGAATTGATTTTATCCTTAAAAGATAAGGTTGCGCCATTTATGTTTTTACCTACTGTTAGTGTAGCAATAGCGTTATTGCTGTTGTCGTAAAATAACAAATCAGATTCGGAAGTTCCTGATTTAAAAGCAATATCGGCATTGTTAGCTCCAGTGGTTTTGATCAATAAAGAATTTGCCGGACTTGTACCATCTGTTTCAATGTGTAATTGTGCTTCAGGGACTTCAACTCCTATTCCTACTTTCCCCAGTGTAAAAGAAATATCATTGGTAACATCATCCTGATTCCAAACAGCAGGAACTGAACCCGCAAGAGGACCTCCGCTTACAAATGGAATTAAGGACTCTATAGATTGCCAGGTAGCATATCCATTGGCATCAGAAGTTAAAACTTTTCCAGCACCTTCACCATTTCCTGAAAATCTAAGCGTACCATTCACATGAAGTTTTGCGTCAGGAGTGGTAGTGCCAATTCCAATGCGCCCATTTGAATTATTGGCAAACAAAGAATGTGTACTCAATACAGTAGAATAAAATCCTAAGCCGTTTACGCCATTCGCTCTAACTTGTCCTACATTGGTTCCATTGTTTGCAAAAGCCAGATATCCATCTCCATCTCTGTTGATGAATACTCCGTCTTTAAATTTTGCCGAACCTGCAACATCTAACATTGCTGTAGCGTAGGGTACACCAATACCAACATAACCTAAACTGTTAATGGTAAATTTTTCTGTTGAACCATTAAAGAAATAAGAATCGGTAATAGCAAAAGCATTGTCATTTGCTCTTCTGCCCATGATCCAAGTATTGACTCCTGATCGGGTAAATCTTAAAGCTTGTGTTTCTGAAGATTCGATTAATATTTGAGCATTTTGAGAAGCTGATGCAGCTCCCTTTATATGTAATTTAACGGCTGCATCAGTACTTGGAGAACTTGTTCCAATTCCAACTGTTCCGTTTTTCTTTAAAACCAATACTCCGCCACTTCCGCCTTGAGTTCTTAAAGCGATATCGGCATTTCCCTGCGCATCCATAAGTACATCACCGAAACCATCATCAATATCGCTGATTAACAGATTAAACTTTCCTGTACTTTGTGCTTGAGGACTTATTCTTTCGAAGGACGTTACAATGCCACTTCCTCCAAATAAACTCTCATCGGCCACAACATGAAGAGGAATGTAATTAGGTGTGGTAGCTGTGCCAATCCCTACAGCTGTGGTGGTTGTGGTTGTTGCTGATGTGCTCGTCCAATTGTTTTGGGCATTAACAGAAAAATTTACGGCAACGGCCGACAGGCATAAGAATAACTTTCTCATTGAGTTTGGTTTTTAGAATAGGTTTAGAGGCCAAACATATAAATATGGTAGTTTTTTGTTGTTGTGAATTTTTAAACGGTAGGAACCAATTAGTAAACGGTAGGATTTGGCTGTTTAATGGTATTCTCTTTATTTTAAAAGAGTAACTTGCCCGTATCTTGTTTGTGTTTTTACAAAACCGTTTAAATTGTAGTAAGTAAATTTATTTACCCAAACATACATTCCGCTTTCTAGAGGCATTCCGGTTGAATAATGGTTTCCATTCCATTGATCTTCTTTTTTGTTTGTTTGCCAAACGATGTTTCCCCATCTGTTGAAAATCAATAGCTCTAAACTTTCAATTCCCATTCCCTTAATTTCCCAGGTATCGTTTACTCCATCTGAATTTGGTGTAAATGCATTGGGTGTCCACATACTAAAAGGACAGCGTTCAATTACCTCAATGGAGTCATTGGTATTACAACCCGAAGGATCAGAAATTTTTACAGAATAAATTCCTCCTCTTTTAATTTGCAGCTGTTGGGAGCTGTCTCCCGTATTCCACAAATATTTATTGCCCGCATTGCCTGCATCCAAAAAAAGCAAATTAGTTTGATCTTCAGTACACCAGATCGTATCCTTTGCCAATAAATTTTTCGGAGTTTGATTTACGGAAACTTTGATCTGGTCCGCATCAACGCAGCCTTGATTAAATACAAATAAAGAAAAAATTCCGGCGGTGCTTACTTTTATGCTTGCAGCGGTATCGCCTGTGCTCCATTGATAAGTGTATAACGGACTGGTATATCCGTTACTTATTATTCTCTCTGTTCCTTCGCACACAGAAATATCATTTCCTAAATTAACTATAGGAATGGAATCAAAAGATATTTTTATTTCATCTGAACTTTTACATCCTGAAATTCTGTTTTGTACAATAGCGATATAAGTGGCAGTGGTTTTTACACTAAACGTACTTAAGGTATCAATGCCGCTGCTATTCCATTGATGAGAATAATAAATTGTATCCAATCCTGTTTGAAGTATGGCCTCGTCTCCGATGCAAAGCGCTATGTCGGATCCTAAATCGAATGAAGGCAAAGGATAAATATTTACGAAAACCGAGCGACTTCCTGTGCATCCTGCAGCATCAGTAATTTGTGCAGTATATATTCCCGACTGGTTCACAGCGGCATTTGATATAAAGAAATCAGAATCCGAAGATCCGTCCTGCCATAGAATGTTAAAGACAGTGTTGGAATAACCACTCATTAATGTCACATTACTTCCTTCACAAATAGCAGTATCTCTTAATGTTTCAAAGAGATAAGCCGGACAATTATTTTGACAAAATAATCCTAAAGGCAGTAATAATATGAATAGTAAAATTTTCCTCATCCATTAAAAAGACAAAGCCGTCTTTTGTTAAATCCCTGCGAAAATATACATTTCAATAATTAATAGTGATATTTTTGTGCACTATGATTGAAATTAACGATACCCTTATTTCCGACGAATTACTGGAAACCCGCTTTGTGTGTGACCTTACTGTATGCAAGGGTGCTTGCTGTGTGGAAGGCGATTCGGGTGCTCCGCTGGAAAAAGATGAATTGGGTATTCTGGATGATATTTATGAAGATATTAAACCTTATATGGTTCCGGCCGGAATCGCCGAAATAGAGAAACAAGGGAAGTATGTTATCGACAGTGATGGTGATTTTGTAACTCCTTTGGTAAATAACAGAGAATGTGCGTATGTTTTTTTTGATGAAAATGGAGTAACAAAATGCGCTATTGAAAAAGCATATGAAGACGGAAAAGTCACTTTCAAAAAACCCATCTCCTGCCATTTGTTTCCTGTGCGATTGAAAAAATACAGAACTTTTACTGCCGTTAATCTCGAGTCGCTGCAGGTTTGCGCAGGTGCCTTTGCCTGCGGTGCAAGATTGCAAGTTCCGGTGTATCAATTTTTGAAAGGACCCCTCGTCCGGAAGTTTGGAGAGGAGTGGTACGAAGCCCTTGATGCTGTAGCCAAACGCTAAAGGTTTCAGGACTTATTAACCTTCTCCTGTTCGTGATTTCAAAAAACTTTTCCCCTTTCCACCTAGTTTCAGAACTAACTTTAGAAGAGTGGACATTGATAGACGAATCACTAAAATTTGTCGATCAATTTCAGTTTAAAAATAGAATAAACACAAATCGTTCTTTCAATTATTAATGTGTCGGCAGAATATCGAGTTACAAAAAATTATTGCTTAAACTCTTTAACATGTATTCTTTAATCCGCTGTTTTTCAAAAGTGTAAATTGAATGTTTAAAACTTCATCGCTTTGTGAAAAACTATGGATTGGTACTACGATAAATTTTGTCAATTTTTGTATCCTGCTTCGGTTGATTGTTTACAGCCAATTAACCACAACTC
>JAHEZL010000039.1 GCA_023251095.1 Flavobacteriales bacterium | reverse complement strand
TCCTCTGCTTTTGCCTGTGCTACTTTAAGATCGGCGCCTGCCTGCTCCATTTGCAGTTTTGCACCTATATTTTCCCCTACATCAATGTCAGCAATATCAATGGACAAGATCTCAAAAGCTGTCCCTGCATCCAAACCTTTTGACAATACGGTCTTCGATATCTGGTCAGGGTTTTCCAAAACAGTTTTGTGATCGTGCGCAGAACCCACAGTTGTTACGATCCCTTCACCGATCCTTGCCAAAATTGTTTCCTCGCCTGCTCCGCCCACCAGTTGTTTAACATTTGTCCTTACGGTGACCCGTGCTTTTACGACCAGCTGAATACCATTTTTCGCGACTGCAGAGACGGGGGGAGTATTAATTACCCTTGGGTTCACGGACATCTGAACAGCTTCCAGTACATTTCTTCCTGCGAGGTCAATCGCAGTCGCTGCCTTAAAATCAAGAGAGATATTCGCTTTATCGGCGGAGATCAACGCATTCACCACTGATTGTACATGGCCGCCGGCTAAAAAGTGTGTTTCGAGCTGATCGCGGGATACGGTCAACCCTGCTTTGGTGGTGTTGATCATTGCATTCACAATTATGGAAGGCGGTACTTTTCTCCAGCGCATAAAAATCAGTTGTATCAGGGATATCCTTACTCCTGAAAGCAAGGCAGAGAACCATATTCCAACCGGAACAAAATAGGTGAAGAACACGAGTAAAAAAACAAGCGCTACAATTGCAGAGACAATAACGACTCCAATGTTTTCGATTAACAATAAGGTATTCATTTCGGATTATTTTAGTTTACGACGAATGTACTAAACCTAATTAAAACAGCAGTGTTATTTTTCATGTAGTTTTCGAAAGAAAATAAACAATAGATAGACAAGCCACAACGCTTACCACCGCATTCGCAGCAGCATACATCACGAATCCCTCCTTAAAAAGTGTCACCGTCTCATAACTGAACGTTGAAAATCACTATTATCCGACTAAATTACAAATTTAGGCCGCAACGCATTTTTTGTTTAAAAAACGCAATATTTTTCACTTTCAGAAAACCGACCCCCTAAAAATTCATTTGGGTTTGCCAGTGTGAAGGCGGCGGTTTTTGTTTTTTCAACTATTCTCGTGCTGTACTTCTTAATAATTCATTTACATCCAGCAAACTGATTAAATGAATGCGCACCAGCGATGCAACAACCGAAAATGCTTTTTTTGCCTGCGCTATTTTTTGAACCACTGTGAGCAGCAATTGTGCAATTAAGGTACACCATACTTGTGTACGAATGGCGTTTTCATTTTCCCCGTAAAAATAATGTAACTGAAAATTTTGTTTCATTTTTTTGAATAGTAACTCTATTCCCCAACGTTTTTTATACAAAAAGGCTATCTCCTCTGCTGTGCTTTCAAAATGATTGGTAATAAATTCGTAATACCTGTTCTTGTCATCTTGATAACATATTTTTTTAAGTTGTAATTTCTCCTTTTCCGTTTTCTTTTTCCCTTCAGGAACATATGCGAGTTCAATGATTTCTTCTTTTAGTACCATCGCCTTATTCTGTATACCGGGATGATCCTGTGAGGTTGCTATAATCGTGTACACTGCATTTTTTTTGATGCGTGTTACAAAATACACCCGCTTACTTGTCCATAAAGCAAACTGATGGTAGTAATTGTACGCTCTATCAAAAACTACCATGCTGTGTGAGATGAGTTCAAGTTCTTTGAGAAAATTTTTATCGTGAACTTTGGCTGCCGTAATTTTTACAAATCGTCCAACAGACTGAACTGCATCTATGAGCATATGTACTTTCAGCCCGCCTTTCTTTTTACCGTCATTTTTAGGATTGCGCCCAACCCCTTTGAGTACATCGCTAAATAAACGAATGGTGGTGGAATCGATCAACAATACCTCTTTAAAGGTTAATCCAAAGGTTCGGCTGTCCGACAAAAAACTCTGATAGCGTTTAACCAAACTAAAATATACTTCTTCAAAGAATGTACTGTTTCTATTCCGCAAACCATCGCATGCGGTACTTTTGGCAGGCGCTCTTTCAAAACCCAAATGGTTCAGCTTTCCTCCTAAGGCCCTTAATCCTTCACATATTTCTGTCATTGAATCGCATCTGCTCAATATGCCAAACAGCATGGTTGTTAAATGTGCTTTTGCTTTAAACGCCTTATAATAATGATCCGCTTTATGCTTCGTTATCAAACCATTCAGGTTGATGGAGTCAACCAAATTGATAACTTGTTTAAAAATCGGCTGTCCGACTAATTTTATATCCCTATTTTTGCTCATGTTGTTGTTTTGTTGGTCAAAACAAACTTACAACATTAGGGGGGAAATCCTCGGAGAGTATCCCCTTATTTTATTTTACTCGTTCAGTAGTGAAATAAAGTGTCAGGTTTTAGCCCCCGAGTGCATTATTATTCTCTGACATTGCAGAAAATGACATTGCTGTTGATACGATGTAGAGTAATTTCTTCATGATATAAAAATAGTTGTGATTACTCAGCCCCTATCAACAATACATTGTTAAGAATAAAACAAGATTAGGAGTCATTTGCATAACTATCTGTTGTTTTTTTGCAGAAAACAAAAACAGATCGAAACAATAACAATACCACTAGGTGAGTTTAATGCACTGAAAGCATTGGTGGTTTCATTACAAGCTCGTATAAAAGAATTGGAAGAAGAGAACCGACTGCTGCGCAATGGCAGAAAAAGTAGTACCAGTTCCACTCCACCATCCCAAGATATAGGAAGATCCAATTCAATGAGCCTTCGAGTAAAAACGGGGCGTTCAAGTGGCGGACAGCTTGGTCACCAAGGTCATACCCTAGAGATAAAAACCAATCCGGATAAAGTGATTGATCACACCCCTGAATTTTGTACCAGTTGCGGAGAAGATTTATCTGGTTTGCCCGATGAGTTCGTTGAGCGTAAACAAGAAATAGTTTTACCCCCTATACAAGCACAATACGTTGAACATCGCAGTTATGCTAAAACCTGTAATCATTGTGGCTATAAAACAGTGGGTGCTGCACCTGCCCATCTTCATAATCAGCTACAATACGGCTCCAGCATTGATGCCCTGATAGGGTACTTGTCCGTATATCAATATGTTCCCTATAGGCGTATAGCAGAACTCTTGCGTGATGTGTTTGGTATAACAATGAGCGAAGGAAGTATTGATAATATATTAGCGCGAATGACACGAAAGTCGTTACATACGTATGCTTCCATTAAAGAAAAAATTCAAACAAGTAAAGTGGTAGGTGGCGATGAAACAGGTGTACGTATAGCAAATAAGAAAGGGTGGTTGCACACTTGGCAAACATCTTTACTTACGTTTATAGCTCCTTCTTTTCGGAGAGATTACAATACCATAACCAACTTATTTTCGCAAGGATTGCCCGAATCTGTATTAGTGAGTGATTGCTGGGCTGCACAAATCAAAACTCCGGCGAAACAACATCAAATTTGTATTGCACATTTACTACGTGAATTGAAAAATTTTCAACAGGCACTCGATTGTCAATGGTCAATTGAAGTGCGGGATTTGCTTATGGAGGCATTGGAGTTAAAAAAGAAGTTAAATCCTGCAGATTATCTTTATCCCAATCCGGCAATTCAAAATATTGAAAAACAAATGGACATTCTCCTAAAAGCAGAGTGTTCTGACAAACATAAAAAAGTACAGGCCTTTGTTAAGCGGCTAATAAAATATCGTCAATATATTTTCCCGTTTTTATACCATCCAAAAGTACCTCCCGATAATAATGCCTCTGAACGAGCAATAAGGAATGCAAAAGTTAAAATGAAAATATCAGGCCAATTCAAAACGGAAAAAGGAGCTACGCGATTTTCCGTATTACGCTCTGTGGTGGATACTATCAAGAAAAATCACCAAAATATTTTTGATGGCCTTTCTATTATTGCTACCTTAGCCTGAGTAATCACGGTTTTTTGGCACTTAATTTCTTTTTGATCTTTTCAATCACTTCTTCTCGTGCCTTGCGGTCTCTTTTAGCCCGTGCCCCCGACCATGTTATAACCATTCTTCGTTCTTTGTAAGTTGTT
>JAHEZL010000003.1:210705-248585 GCA_023251095.1 Flavobacteriales bacterium | reverse complement strand
TTGTAGATATAATCTATTTAATTTTGTCTAGTAGATTATTACTCATCGTTGAATATAAATACTCAACTCGGGTATATGTTTCATTATTCCTTCAATATTTCAAAGAACTTTATCTATATGTGTTTGGCTTATTCAGCCTGATAGATTCAGTGTTTTTAAGAACGTTTTCCCTTCAATGGGGCGACAAAGATAACTACTTATTTCTTACTTGCAAATATTTTCGAAAAAAAACTAAAAATATTTTTCACAAGTCTTTCAGTTTTATCTGTCCCAGCACCTTTAAAGAACAACCCCTGTTTTAATCGGGAGGGCAAATGTAGTCCATTGTTTTCATTTTCAAAATAATTAGAAAAATAATTTTCAATAAAAGTTCTAATCAACTGATTTTGAGTGGGAAAATTTTTTCACGGAGTGGTAGAAGATATGGACAGAATCTTCCCATTGATGTATTTATGGTCATTTATGGCAAAATGAACAATATATTTTGCCATCTCTTCAGGATTAATATTTGCCACATATCCGGGGAAGGCATTCGCCAGCATTTCCGTATTTACCGCGCCAAGCGCAAGACAATTTACTTTAATATTATATTCTTTCAATTCTTCTGCTAAACATTCGGTTAATCCGGAAAGTGCCGCTTTACTCGAGCTATAGGCCGATAATCCGGGGAATTTAGAAGATCCCTGCACTCCACCGATGCTTCCTATATTAACTATATGAGCGATTTTTGATTGTCGGAGATTGGGAATTAATGCCTGAGAAAGTAGAAAAGGTGCGAAAACATTGGTTTTATATACTTCTTCCAGTTGTTGTGAAGTAATTTCCTGAAAAGGAGCATTGACCAGACTGCCTGCATTATTAATTAATATGTCAATTGTATGAGATCCTATGACAGTTTTTAATCTATCTGCATCTATTTCACTTAAATCCATTGATAATACTATGATTTCAGTAGAACCAATGCTTTTACATTCTTCTTTTAGATGATTTAATTTTTCCTGATTTCTGCTGATGACATATATAAGAGCAACTTTTTGCCTTACTAATTCCTTTACAATCTCATATCCAATCCCGCTACTGGCACCCGTTACAACAACATTCATATGCAAATAATTTATTTTTTAATGGTCATATGGTATCCCCATGTTATCTTCAGCAGCATTTATGTGCCTAGGTGCTTGGGGATTTCATCTTAATAAATTTTATTTTTTGAATTGAGAAAGTATTTGTTTTGTTTGATCAGACAACACCAATTCACCACTGATAGCAGCACGTTCAGGCAATAAAGCTGTCCAATGATTGGTTCCCTCCCACAACATCTCTTTAATTTTCTTTGTTGCTTCAGAGGAAGAAGAAGACAAATTCTTTAATAATACTGATAATTCTTCCTCTAATTTCTCTTCACTTTCATATATAGAAGAATACAATCCTTTATCGAAAGCCCATTGAGCGCTTTGCCATTGCGTAGAACGGATACTCAAAACAGAAAAAGCCGCAACACCTATTTTTCTTTCTACTGCCGGGCCGATTACAAAGGGACCGATTCCAATACTTAACTCACTTAATTTTATTGAAGCGGATTGTAAAGCAAAACTATAATCGGAAGCCGCTGCTATCCCCACGCCACCGCCAATGGCCTTGCCCTGTACTTTTGTGATGACAAATTTCGGACAAGCCTTCATCGCCAATATTACTTTTGCAAAGCCGGAGAAGAAAGCTTTACCTGCTTCTTTACTATTAATAGAAAGCAATTCATCAAAGGAAGCGCCTGCACAAAATGTTTTATCTCCTTCAGAAGTGAGCAATATTACTTTAACGTTTGTATCAGAAGCAAGATTAGTAATGGCTTTTGCCAACTCACCCAATAATACAGAGGGAAGAGAATTACTTTTAGGATGAGAAAAAACTATTTTCCCTATTCCCTGCTCTATTGACGTATTTACTTTTCCTTCCATATTATTTCTCCAGTTTTTCAAGCATTTTTAAAATTCTTCTTTCGCGTGTCTCTTCTTTTTTTGCAACTGCAATAGACACTACATATTCTTTTCTTTCCGTAAAGGTAAGCGCATCAAAAACCTTAGCTGCTTTAGGATGTTGTTTAAATATTTTCTTGAGATAATCGGGAAGTTCTACTGTGCGTTCTGCTTTTTTAGCCAAAGGTTTTATTCCCTTTTTGTTATTCGCACAAGCTTGTTTAATATATTCCTTCAATTCTTTTGTTCTGATCTGATCTGCGGAAGTGTATTTGATGTTTCGGTTGTGCTCATTGGCCATGCCGTCGGTAAACATCCTGTATTTATCATGAATATCCGCACCGTTAAAGAAAGTAATAGAGGCGTGTTTTTTAAAATACCAGATACCGCAAACCATTCCATGGTAATTGAAGTTAGGCCCCCATTTCCAGTCCTCTTTTATTTCAGGACAAGTAGAATGAACTATTTCACGTAATTTGTATATGATGGGTTTTGCAAAATCGGGAGCCTTCTCAAAAGCTTCATCTATCAGTCTTGGAGCGTCTTTTACAATTTTAGTCATGTAACAGATTTTACTCCAAGATAAAAATATTTATCATCTTTTAGACTGGTTCTGCAACTCTTCCAATTTTTTCTGGAAGCGGGATTTTGTAACAGGTTTTTTCTTGTGCTCCTCTATTTTGGCCAGAATAGCTTCCTCATTCACAAAGTATTTTTTGATGATTAATGTTTGTCCGATAGTAATCACGTTGGCCAGGAAATAATAGAAAGTTAAGCCCGAAGCCACATTGTTAAAGAAAAACAACATTAAGACAGGCATGAGGTTCATCATGACCTTCATTTGCTTTTGAATGGCCTGCTGCATCTCACCTCCACCGGTTGCACTCGCACTTGGCGACATCTGTTGCGTGAAACGGGTATAAAAGAAAAGCGAAACCGCCATTAAAATGGTAAACAAACTGATGTGATTTCCATAAGCCCAAATTTCAAAATCACCCGGGAAATCATAAATAGAATCATAAGCCGATAAATCTTCGGCCCATAAGAAAGGCTGCTGACGCAATTCCATTAAGGTTGGAAACAAACGGAATAAGGCATATAAAATAGGCATTTGCAATAAAGCAGGAATACAACCCGCCATAGGATTAACACCTGTTTTTTTATACAGCTCCATTGTAGCCTGCTGTTTTTTCAAAGGATCAGCATCTTTATTGGCTGCATTCAATTTTTCCAGCTCCGGCTTAATCACTCTCATCTTAGCAGAAGAAAGATAATTCTTATAGGTGATTGGAAATAAGATCATTTTAATTACCAGCGTAAGGAGGATGATAATCAATCCCGCAGCAACGCCCCAACTGCCAAACAAATCAACGATAGGCAACATGAAATATTCATTCACCCATCCGAAAATACCCCAACCCAAATTCACTTCATCTTCCAAATGAAGATCGCCCTCGTAGTCTTTCAGTAATTCAAATTCATTCGGACCGAAATACAGGGAATAATTATTACTGGTTAATCCGGCAGTAGCCATCGGAATAGGTAACTCAGTATGTAATCTCTTTACATAAGTAGTGTCTTCTTCATGAAAATAAGCAGATACTTTACCTCCTTTAAAAACATCTTTTTCGGAAATAATAAAAGAAGAAAAAAACTGCTGTTTTAAAGAAACCCATTTCACATTGAAATCAAGAGTTTCTGTTTCATCACTGGCAGCTTCACTGATGTAATCATCCTCTTCCTCATCAGTGTTGTAATAAAACATGGTAGCCACTTTTCTTTCTTCAGAAATAATTTTTTCCTGTTTAGGCGTAAATTGTTCCCATTCGAAAGTAAGTCCCTTCTCGGTTCCTGCGATATCTCTTTCCAATCCTGCAATATTCACATTGAATCCGATTTTGTAATCATTGCCCGGAATCACGTACTGCAATTCAATGTATTTATTAGGATCTTCAGATGTGGCCAGTTTAAATGAAATGACTTTACTGGCATCTCCTTTTACAGAAAAACTCTCTGAGGAAGGCACAAAATAAAAATCTCTGGTATTCATTTTCTTGCCAACATGATTGAAATTAATCTGGTAGTAAGAAGAATCCTGAATGAAAAGATTTAAATCGTGTTTTTTAGTAATTCTATCTTCGAAAGTATAATAGTTCTTCAACTCCACTTTAGAGATATATCCACCTTTTGCAGAGAAAGTGATTTTCATTTTCTCGTTTTCAACCACAATATCTTTAGCACTTTCTTTTTTCGCTGATTTGTAAAACAATCCAAAGTCTTTTTTCAAGCCTTCGTTAACAATAGCTTTTCTAATTGAATCAGCAACCGAGCCGGAGCTGGTATCCGCAGGCAGAGCTGTAGTGGTGGTGGTGGTTTGTATTGCGTTGGTGGTTGAAGTTGGTTTTTGCTCAGCTGCTTCTGTTTTAGGCACCTCTTTATCATCGTTGCTATTGGCAGTATAAACCGAAAAACCTACGAGTATTAAACCTATTAATAGGAAACCTATTATCGAATTTTTATCCATTATCTTTTATTATCACTTTTTGAATATTCTATTGCTGCCTTCACAAAACCTAAAAACAAAGGATGCGGATTTGCTACTGTACTTTTGTATTCAGGATGAAACTGAACACCTACAAACCACGGATGGTTTTTCAATTCAATAATTTCAACCAAACCATTTTTAGGGTTGATCCCTGAAGCCTTCATTCCGTTGTCCTCAAACTGTTTGAGGTATTTGTTGTTGAACTCATAACGGTGACGGTGTCTTTCCTGAATCTCCAGGGCATTGTATATTTCAAAGGCTTTAGTTCCTTTTTTGATTTTACACGGATAAGTCCCCAAACGCATGGTACCACCTTTTTTGGTAATGCTTTTTTGGTCTTCCATTAAACCAATAACAGGATGTTTTGTTTTTGGATCCTGCTCGGTAGAACTCGCTTTTAACTTCAACACATTTTGAGCAAACTCCACTACTGCACACTGCATTCCTAAACAAACTCCCAGAAAAGGAATCTTGTTTTCACGTGCATAACGCACCGCGATTAATTTTCCTTGTAAACCTCTTTCGCCAAATCCGGGCGCAACGAGTATTCCATTTAAATGTCCGAGTAATTCATCTTTTGTGTCAGCATCCACATCTTCTGAGTGAATCCATTCCAACTCCACTTTGCAATCATTGGCTGCACCTGCGTGAATGAATGATTCAGCAATAGATTTGTAAGAATCTTTCAACTCAACATATTTTCCAACCAAACCGATAGTAACTTTCTTTTTCGGGTTTTTTAATTTTTTGAGGAACTGCTTCCACTCTTTCATTTCCGGCTCTTTCCCAACTTTCAATCCGAATTTTTCCAACACTACCGCATCCAGCTTTTCTTCCATCATCAACAATGGAACATCGTAAATGGATTCTGCATCCAGAGAAGCCACCACAGCGTGTGGTTCAACGTTACAGAACAAAGCTACTTTTCTTCTTACATCAGCAGGGACATCATATTCAGCACGACAAACCAATACGTCCGGCTGTAATCCGTATTCCAGTAATTTTTTAACAGAATGCTGAGTCGGTTTTGTTTTCAATTCACCTGATGCAGCCAAATAAGGAATCAAAGTAAGGTGAATCACTAAACAACGATTTCCCAATTCCCACTTCAACTGACGAACAGCCTCGATGTAAGGAAGAGATTCAATATCACCTACAGTACCACCGATCTCCGTCAATACAAAATCCCATTTTCCTTCTTTTGATAATTCCTGAATTCTGTTTTTTATTTCATCAGTGATGTGTGGAATCACCTGAACGGTTTTTCCTAAGTATGCACCCTGACGCTCTTTATTGATAACAGATTGGTATATTTTTCCTGTGGTAACGTTGTTCGCCTGAGAAGTACGAACATTTAAAAATCTTTCATAGTGACCCAAATCCAAATCCGTTTCTGCACCGTCATCGGTTACAAAACATTCGCCGTGTTCGTAAGGATTTAATGTCCCGGGATCAACGTTAATGTATGGATCTAATTTTTGAATGGTGGCGGTATATCCACGCGCCTGTAGCAATTTAGCTAACGAGGCAGCGATGATTCCTTTTCCTAGTGAAGAAGTAACTCCTCCTGTTACGAATATGTATTTTGTGTCCGGCATCTTCTGATTTGGCTCCATT
Organism: Flavobacteriales bacterium; assembly: GCA_023251095.1. Taxonomy (GTDB): domain Bacteria; phylum Bacteroidota; class Bacteroidia; order Flavobacteriales_C; genus JAHEZL01. The sequence goes on along the minus strand of JAHEZL010000003.1, from coordinate 242,450 downwards.
TATTTTGCCGAGTGCAAAGCTACGAATATTCGTTGTTTATTAAAGAAGAAGTTGAAAAATAAACGATGATAAAAAAAGTGAAAAGCAAAACGAGAATTTTTTCAGCACTATTTAGCAGCGATATTGATTCGCAATCCGGCAATAGCAGAGAAATTCGACTTCAGATACATATTGCCCATCACCCAACCGTTTGTTTTCCCGCTGATGCCGATGTTCAGATAAATTCTTTTCGACAAAGGGTAATTCGCACTCACGCCAATCAATCCTCCAAATTCCGACTGAGCAGTTTTAAAAAGCTGATCTTTGGGTTGAAGCCACAGCATTACTTTTGGCGACAATAAAATTGTTTTTCCTTTTATTTTAATGGGTTCATCTATGATTTCCATTTCAATACCGGGCAAAGCAGTAGTATAATTCTGATAATGGTGATAAGCAAAAAAGTAATTTCTTGTGGGCGACTGATACATGATGTTGGTGGAAATATCGGTACCGAAAGAAGTCAGTAAATGCCGAACAGCAAAGTTCCCGTAATAACTACCCTTTTCAGTAGTCTTCAATTTAATTGTAGAAAAGCCAAACATTGCGGGTGAAAGCAAATTGAGATATTGTAAACTTCCCTGCTTAGCGAGATAAGCCAATTCTTCAGCAGTCATATCAGAAGCGCGGATATATCGCTTAATTCCAACACCCGACGGATGTATGCCGCGATTGGCATAAACTTCATCCGGCCGGAATAAATCATAAGCCCAGGCATTGAAATCCAAACCGGTAAAATCTCTTATTTTCACATTAGAACCTTCGTTCTGCATGACATAATTGATCTCGGAATTAACAAACGAAGTATCAGAACAGATATTCACATAAAAAATGGAATTCATTGTCGACATCCAATACAAAACAAAATTCGGAAGATGCTGATGATAATAAAAATTCTCTCTCTGCAACTGATGAATCTGATGGTATTGCCCTTCAATACCGGCGCACATCATTCTAACAAAATCGGGATTAGAGCTTGCCTTCATCCCCGCCAATTGCGCATCTTGCACTGAATTAACCGATACCAGTTCTTTTCCGAAAGGAAAAGTATTCATGTCGTTGAAACTATTCAAATGATGAAGAGTCATCATTGAACGGTGGTATTCTTCATGCAGCCAGCCATCTCCAAAAGGTGAGTAGTCATACAACAAATAAATCGGCGCACAGATAAGATTGGACAAAAGATTTTTTTGCCAGGTTTTCTTTTTTCTGAAAAGCTGTCGGATTCCATAATGTGTGGCCGTAAATAAATCGTTTGAAAGAGCCAGCGATTGACTCATACTGGGATTGGCGTACATTTTAAAATAGTCGCCAAATTGCGGATTTCCATTTGCACTAACTGTTGCAGCAGCAGCAGTGAGATAAGGTATATCCAGAACAGTGAAATTGAGATATATTTTTTTCGTATGACTAACACTGTCTTGCGCATAAGAATTTTGCAAAACAAATACACTTAAAACAAGTAGAAGATATTTCATATTAGTGTCAATTTAACACTATTGTTTTGTGAATGCAAATTAATTTTTGAAAAAGGTATTGTTTTTAGCGCATCATCTTATACACCAGCTCTTTTAAAAGCTCTCCTTCAGAGGTACTTGGATTGTTCACTCCCTTGGATTTCAAGTCATATTCATTCAGCAATTCAAAAATCTGACTGATTTTTTTCGGCGGATAATTTTTTGCAGCCAGCTGATAATCCTTGATAAAGAATTTGCTCACTTTCATAGTAGTAGCAAGTGTATCCGGATTTTTATCTGGAGAAAAATGATAGGTCATCACTTTCAAAAAATAACCATGTAAAGTAGATAGCACCACCACCATCGGATTGCTTTTCGGATTCGCTGCGAAGTAATGAATAATGCGCATCACCTTTTCAAAATCTCTGCTGCCTAAGGCATTATTCAATTCAAAAATATTGTAATCCTTGCTGATGCCCACATTCTTTTCAATTACCTCCGGAGAAATCATTGATCCGGCAGGAAGAAGAATGCATAACTTATCTACTTCGTTGGTGATTTTGGATAATTCATTTCCTAAAAATTCGCTCAATAAAACAGACGCTTTCGGAGAGATTTTGAAATTTTTTCCTTCGACATATTTTACGATCCAGTCGGGAACCTGATTGTCGTACAGTTTTTTCGATTCAAACAAAACCCCCATTTTATCAATGGTTTTGGGAAGTGCTTTTCGTTTATCCAAAGATTTTCCTTTGTAGCAAAACACCAAAACTGTTGAAGCTTGGGGTTGTTTTAAATACAATTCTAGGGAATCGAAATTTTTGATATCCTGAGCCTCACGAACGATAATTAACTGCCGCTCGCCCATCATAGGAAACTGTTTCGCGAGATTGATCACATTTTGCAAATCAACGTCTTTACCGTAAAACACAGATTGATTGAAAGCCCTGTCCTCTTCGGGAATCAGGTTTTCTTCAATGAAATCAGAAATATAATCAATGTAATAAGCCTCTTCACCCGAGAGAAAGTAAATGGGTTTTACTTCCTTTTTTTTTATATCACGGATGATGTTTTCAATCGACACAGTAAAAGATCTTAGTATTCCAACAGCACGTCGATACGGGTGTTTTCAGCTTTTCCTTTTTTGCTTTTAACATCTTTCGTCAACGCTTGTGTATTTCCTGCGGCTACCACTAAAATTCTGTCGAAGGGAACTCCATGAGACACAAAGTAAAATCTCACATAGTCGGCCAGCTTTTTAGATTGCTCCATACATGCTTTTGAGTTGCCGTCTCCAAAATAATGACCGGTAATCTTGATTTTCAGATAGCCTTCTTTTCTCAGTTTATTAAGATCCTTCTCCATGATCTTTCTGGATTTCGGACCGAATTTCAAAGAGTCCATACTTTCCGTGAAAATAAGATGCTCTACTTCAAAAACCTCTTTATTGGCAGGAGCTTCAACCTGAGCTACAGTGTTTTTCACTTGTGATCCGTCGCTTTCCAGAGAAACGACAAAAGCCATTTCCTTTTCTGCAACAGGAGCCTGAATTTCGGATAAATAAGGTTTAAATCCTTTAATAGCGGCTTCAACTACATATTTCTGTCCGGCCAGTAAATTGTATTGAAAAACTCCTTTATCAGAAGTATTGATTCTCGTTACATTGGTACTGTCAACATTTCTGATGAAAACTTCAGAAGCCAAAGGTTTTCCTGCAGAAGCATCCATCACGGTTCCTTTCAGCAAAACAACACTTTTGTTTTCTCCCGTGATCACATTGTAATTGGTTAAATTAACCTGATAAATATCCAAATCCTTGCGTGCAGGATCCTGTTGAGTAGTATAATAAGCTTTGCTGCCATCAGCCGACATCACAAAGTGACGCTCATCTCTGAAGGTATTGATAGGATAACCCAGGTTAACCGGTTTCGACCAAACACCATTTTCATAAACAGTTTTGAAGATATCATAACCGCCCATATTTTCATCGTGACCGTTAGATGCAAAAAACAAAGTTTTGCTGTCGGGATGAATGTACAATCCGATTTCATCTTCAGAAGTATTTACAACAGCGCCGATGTTAAATGGTTTTGACCAAACGCTGTCTTTCAACTCCATCATAAAAATATCCGTGTTGCCATAATTTTTATTTAACACATCATTTCTTTCACTGATGAAAAATACTTTTTTACCATCAGCTGAAACGCAAGCTCCTGCTTCAAAATAATCGGTATTCATAAAAGGAACCTGTTTGGCAGCACCCCATTTATTGTTGTTTATTTTGGCTGAAACATACAAGTCACCTGATCCAGTGTGATAATTTGCTTCCTGAATATTTCTGTACAAGAAAATAGAAGTTCCGTCAGGAGAAATACTGGTGTTGGCATCATGTCCGGTAGTGTTGATAGAATCAGGGAGCATTGTTGCTTTCGACCATTTTTTTGTTTTGTCATTCCATGTCGAAGAATAAATATCCTGGAAATAAGCACCGTCTGTTACGGCACTTCCACCTTTTCCCTCCGGACGAGCCGAAGTGAAAACAAGAGTTTTACCGTCGGCAGTAACATTTGGCAAACCATCTGAATAAGTGCTATTGATAGAATCTCCGAGATTGTATATTGCCGCATTTACAGGACTTTCAATTGCCTTGGAAGCAAAAGCAACCTGATTGATGTACAAATCAACATTGGTGTATTTTATATCGCCGGCTTTAGCAGCCTTTTTAAATCTGTCGTAAACCTCCGCAGCCTTTTTGTAAGACCCGCTTTTTTGCAAAGCTTGTCCGTAACGGAAAGAGAACATAGGCTCTAATCCTGAATTTTTAGCTTCCGCAACTTCTAAATAAGTCAATGCTTTTTTCACATCTCCCTGCAACAAATAGCATTCACCCATTTTATAGTTCAGGAAGCCATCCTCTTTGTGCTCATTGTACACTGCAGTGTAAAAATCAAGTGCAGAAGAATAATCTTCATCATTTTCACTTACCTGTGCTTTACGCAAAACCAACTTCTCGTTAAGGGAGTACGTTCCCTTCCAGTAAGTGGCGCAAGAAGTTAAAACAACCGTAAAAACAATAGCAATTCCTTTAATTAAGTACCTTTTTTGCATGCCTATTTATTTTAAGTGCGGAAAACAAAAATATAAAAATTCGCGACTTTATGTCAACAATTGTCCTGAAAGTTAAAGCTGTAAGATAATTAAAATCACAACAATTGCATTTATCCCGCAAAAAATATTGTTTTCTTATTACCTTTAATCCCTAATCACAATTACATGGAATTATCACAATTGACCGCAATATCCCCTGTCGACGGAAGATACAGAAGAATCACCAATGAACTTGCCGACTATTTCTCTGAATATGCCTTAATCAGATACCGCGTTCTGGTAGAAATTGAATACTTCATTGCACTTTGCGAAATCCCTCTGCCTCAGCTTCAAAAGGTGAATAAAAAAGTTTATCCCGAATTAAAAAAGATATATACTTCCTTTTCTATTGAAGATGCACAAGCCATTAAGGAAATAGAAAAAACTACCAACCATGATGTTAAGGCGGTTGAATATTTTATCAAAGGTGAATTTGACGGATTAGGCCTGGCCGAATACAAAGAATTCATTCATTTCGGATTGACTTCTCAGGACATCAACAACACCGCCATTCCGCTTACTTTAAGAGATGCGTTGAATGCTTCTTACTTTCCTTTACTGGAAGAGAATGTAAAGAAATTAAAAGAACAGGCAAAGGCATGGAAGAACATCACCTTATTGGCCAGGACCCACGGACAGGCTGCCTCTCCTACCTTGCTTGGAAAAGAAATTTATGTTTATGTTGAAAGAATTGAAGCGCAAATAAAACAATTGAAAAATGTTCCCTTCAGTGCAAAATTCGGGGGAGCCACGGGAAATTTCAACGCCCATAAAATTGCCTTTCCCGAAATCAACTGGATTGATTTCTCCAATAATTTTGTAAACAATATTTTAGGTCTCAATCGTTCTCAAACCACCACTCAAATTGAGCATTACGACAATATCGCTGCTTTATTTGATGCTTTAAAAAGAATCAATACCATCTTTATTGATTTAGACAGGGACCTTTGGACTTACATTTCCACCGATTATTTCAAACAACAATTGAAAGAAGGTGAAGTAGGTTCTTCGGCTATGCCGCACAAAGTAAATCCTATCGATTTTGAAAACTCCGAAGGAAACCTTGGTATTGCCAACAGCGGATTTGAGTTCATGGCGGCAAAACTTCCTGTTTCACGCCTTCAGCGCGACTTAACCGACAGTACTGTTTTGCGCAACATAGGTGTTCCCTTCGCTCACACCTTGATCGCATTCGCTTCCACTCTAAAAGGATTGAACAAACTGATCATCAATGAAGACAAAATAAAATCCGATTTAGAAGAAAACTGGGCGGTGATTGCAGAAGCCATTCAAACTGTTTTAAGAAAAGAAGGATATCCCAAACCTTACGAAGCATTGAAAGGCCTCACCCGCAAAAATGAAAAAACAACACAGGCCTCTATTGCAGCGTTCGTTGATACTTTAAATATTTCGGAAGAATTAAAAACTCAGCTGAAAAAAATCAGTCCGCATAATTATGTAGGATACAATGCAAATGAATTAAAATAATTACATTAGAATTTGAAAATTACTTTATATGAAAACAAAAATTACTTTATTTACTCTGGCCTGCGGACTTACCTTAGCTTCCTGCGGCGGAGAACAAGCTCCCGAAGTAGTAACCACTCCTGTAACTGATACCATTCCTAAGGAAGTTGCCCCTCAAATTATAGTAGATACTTTTAAAGTTGAAACCGAAGCCAGCGAAGTTAAATGGACCGGCGCTAAAGCAGTAGGTAAAAGCCATAACGGTTTTATCAGAATAAAAGAAGGATGGATAGGTCTTTCGGAAGGCAAATTAATTAATGGCGATATTGTTGTTGATATGACAGCTATCGTCAACCTGGATTTAAAAGACGAAAAAAGCAAAGCAAAATTAGTTGACCACTTGAAATCGAAAGATTTTTTCGTTGTTGATTCTTTCCCAACTGCTCATTTTGTGATCGTTTCTGCTACGGATTCAACAGTAACCGGAGATCTTACAATTAAGAACAAAACCAATTCTGTTACTTTTCCATACAGCATGAAAATGATGGGGAAAGTTGACATGATTGTACAATCTAAAAAATTCTCTGTTGACAGAACGAAATGGGGAGTAACTTACAATGCTGCAACCGTGGCTAGTGTTGCAAAAGAAAACATCATTAGCGACCTGATGGAACTGGAAGTTTCTTTAACAGCGACGAAGAAATAAGAAAGAAATATTGAAAAGGAAAATCCTCTGCTGAAAGGCAGGGGATTTTTTTGTCTGAACCTTAATTCACCTGATTAAAAGATGATCTTGATCAGATCCTTTAATCCTTCCATCAAGTGAATCAAGGTTCAGACAATTTCGCAATGACGTAGATGAGTGTAAACAAAAAAGCCACGATTTTCATCGTGGCTTTTTTTATCTCGAAGAGTATTCTTAATTCTTCAATGAATCAACTACTGCTTTAAAAGCTTCAGGATGGTGAGCAGCTAAATCAGCTAATGATTTTCTGTTCAATTCCAATCCTTTTGCATTGAATTTACCCATGAATTCAGAATATGACATTCCATGCTCACGAACACCTGCATTGATACGTTGAATCCAGATTGATCTGAAACTTCTTTTCTTTTGTTTACGGCCGGAATATGCATATAACATACCTTTTTCCACTGCGTTTTTCGCAACGGTCCAAACGTTTTTTCTTCTGCCAAAGTACCCTTTCGCGTACTTGAGGACTTTTTTCTTTCTTGCTTTACTCGCTACGGAGTTTGTTGATCTAGGCATAATTCTAGTTTTTTGACGGTCAGCGCCTTTCGGACTTTATAAGCTGAGCAATCGGGTTAAACAATGAACCTGGAAACTATTTTCCAATGGTTAAAATCAACTTGATGTTTCCTTCGTCACCAGGACTAACCAGTGCAGAATGCGTCAAGTTTCTTTTTCTTTTTTTAGCTTTCTTAGTCAGGATGTGACTTTTGTAAGCATGTTTTCTTTTGATCTTTCCTGTTCCTGTGATAGAGAATCTCTTCTTAGCACTGGATTTTACTTTCATTTTTGGCATAACACTTAATTTAAAAAATTCGGTAAAGACGCAAAATCTTGCGTCTCTACATTTATATATTACTTTTTAGGAGTAATCATCACTATCATTTTCTTCCCTTCCAGCTGAGGCATGCTTTCTACTTTACCCCACTCTTCCAACTCCTGAACAAATTTCAACAACAAAATCTCTCCTCTTTCTTTATAGATGATGGCTCTTCCTTTAAAGAACACATAAGCTTTCACTTTAGCACCATCCTGCAAGAAACCGATTGCGTGTTTCAACTTGAAGTTAAAATCGTGCTCATCGGTATTCGGTCCGAAACGGATCTCTTTGATAATAACGTTTTGCGTTTTTTTCTTGATCTCCTTTTGTTTCTTCTTTTGTTGGTATAGGAACTTCTTGTAATCTGTTATTTTACAAACCGGCGGTTCGGCACTCGGTGAAATTTCCACCAGATCCAGCTCCATGGTTTTTGCCAACTCAATAGCATCTCTCACCGACATTACTGCCGATTCAATGCCTTCACCTACTACTCTTAACTCACGTCCGGTAATTTCTTCGTTGATTCGGTGAGGATTCTTTTTAATGAATCGTCCACCTCTTCTAGGGAAGTTCCCACCTCCGCCAGCACCACCGCTTGGTCTGTTATAGGTATTGTTAAAACCTGGTCCGCCTACTTTTGCCATTTAATATTCTAACGCTTTATTTATTTCTTCTTTTAATAAGTTCGCAAATTCTTCAACTTTCATCTTCCCTAAATCTTCCCCTCCGTGTTTCCTTACTGCCACAACGCCTTCCGCAATTTCTTTTTCTCCCAGCACAATCATGTATGGGATTTTCTGCATTTCGGCATCCCTGATTTTCTTGCCCATTGTTTCATTACGATCGTCAACGAATCCGCGAATATCGGAATTATTTAGCAAACTTAAAAGGTTTTGAGAATCAGTATTGTATTTTTCACTTAATGGGAGAATTGCCACTTGTTCAGGAGTTAACCACAAAGGGAAATTTCCGGCGCAGTGTTCAATTAAGATAGCAATGAATCTTTCCAGTGAACCGAAAGGTGCACGGTGAATCATCACCGGACGATGGCGCTTGTCATCGCTTCCAACATATTCCAACTCAAAACGCTCTGGCAAATTGTAATCTACCTGAATGGTTCCTAATTGCCATTTACGTCCGATTACATCTTTCACCATGAAATCCAGTTTCGGACCGTAGAATGCAGCTTCGCCATATTCAGTAACGGTTTTCAAGCCTTTTTTAGCAGAAGATTCTATAATCGCATTTTCAGCAGCTTCCCAATTTTCATTGGTACCGATATATTTAGATCTGTCTTCCTGATCTCTCAAAGAAATCTGAGCGGTATATTCATTGAATCCAAAAACTTTAAAGACATATTGAACCAGATCGATCACTTTTTCAAACTCTTCATTCAATTGATCCTGACGACAGAAAATATGCGCATCATCCTGAGTAAATCCACGAACCCTTGTTAATCCGTGCAATTCACCACTTTGCTCATAACGGTATACAGTACCAAACTCAGCAAAACGAACCGGCATATCTTTATAGGAGCGCGGTTTACTTTTATAAATCTCACAGTGGTGAGGGCAATTCATCGGTTTGAGGAAAAATTGTTCTCCCTCTTGCGGCGTTTGAATCGGCTGGAAAGAATCCTTACCGTATTTTTCGTAGTGACCGGAAGTTTTGTACAATTCAATATTACCAATGTGAGGAGTGATCACTCCTAAATAACCTGCCTGTGCTTGCGCTTTTTTCAGGAAGTTAGTGAGTCGGTCGCGCAAATCAGCGCCTTTAGGCAACCACAACGGTAAACCTTGTCCCACTTTTTGCGAGAAAGTAAACAACTCCATTTCTTTACCCAGCTTACGATGATCGCGTTTTTTCGCTTCTTCGAGCATAGTAAGATAATCCGTCAATTCTTTCTGTTTAGGAAAAGTAATGGCATACAAACGGGTTAACTGCTTGCGTTTTTCGTCGCCGCGCCAGTAAGCACCGGCAACGCTCATCACTTTAGCAGCTTTGATAAATGAAGTATCGGGAATATGTGGTCCGCGACACAAATCGGTAAAATTTCCCTGTTGGTAAAAAGTAATTTCACCATCAGGTAAACCTTCCAGCAATTCTAATTTATATTCATCACCTTTTTCAGTGAAATAAGCAATGGCATCTTTTTTAGAAACTTCGGTACGTTTGTATTCATTTTTCAAACGCGCGAGCTCCAGCATTTTATCTTCGATGGCTTTAAAATCTGTATCGGAGATAGTTTTTCCTCCTAAATCAATGTCGTAATAAAATCCGTTTTCAATGGCCGGACCAATGCCGAATTTAGTTCCCGGATACAAAACTTCCACAGCCTCAGCCAATAAATGCGCTGAGGAATGCCATAGTGTTGCTTTGCCTTCCGTATCGTTCCAGGTATTCAGTTTTACAGTTGAATCTTTAGTGATCATGCGGGACATATCCCACACTTCTCCATTCACAACAGCGGAAAGACAATTTCTGGCCAATCCTTCTGAAATGCTTTTCGCAACATCCATCACGCTTAGCGCTTGAGGATATTCACGAACCGAACCATCGGGCAAAGTAATTTTAATCATTGCATTTTTTTAAGGGTCGTAAAATTAAGAAAAGGAAATCCAATTTTGCTATGTGCCACAAATTTATGTAGCGAAGTTTCAATATACCGTTAAATCAGTGGCGTACACCGTTAAATAAATACTGTCTTTTTTTTGGGATTAAAAGACATAAAATTGCGCCTTGCAACCTAATTGAAATTTACTTTCCTAATCTAAAAATGAAAAAAATGAAAAAAATCTTAATGAGTATTGTTGGCCTGTCTTTATGGGGCAACGTAATGTTTGGGCAAAATTGTGCTCCTACTTCCTCCTTTTCCGGAGCGGGTGCAAGCGCATTTACGCTTAATGATCCGAATGGTGCTTTTGGGGGCACCATTACCAATACAAATGGTATTCAACTCAATGCTGTGGCCGGCGCACGCGAATGCAGAGGATTCGTAAATGTTGGCGCAATCAACGACGTAAAATTTGCAGCCGAATGTACCGTTTCATTAACTGCAGGCAGTAGTCCGGGGCACATTCCAATGGCTTTTTCCAGTGGAAATCTTGATCCAATACAATCAGGAGTGTGTCCTGATCAAACAGCAGCTCAAAATTGTGTTTATGCAAATACCAATCAAAATTCTATTGCCATTTATATCCTTTCCAATAATGGAGATATTACGCAATCGGGAACTTCCATTGTAGTGTGGACAAAACTTGGCGCGAACAATCAAGTGCAGGGTTCTGCCAAAACAATTAATATTCCGGCTGCAGCCATTGGGAATTTTATTATTCGCTTTGAGCGAACATCGGCAACTACAGGAAAACTTGTTTGCACAAACGGAACAACTAACGTTGGTATTGATTCAACTTGTGTTACAATTCCTGCAATACTTACAGGCTTAAACACCTTACATACCGGTGTGCAAACTTCTTCTTCTTCTGCCAGAAATTTAACAGGGAAATTTGATAATTTCAGAATTTATAATGGGTGCAATTTAAATACCTTCGATGCACCAGTTGCAAATCCGGTGACAATTTGCGCTGGAAATACAGCAAGCTTAACAGCTGCTACAACTAAAGTTGCGAACCCGATTTTCACATGGTATAAAAATATTAACGATGTTGTTCCCGTATTTACAGGCGCAACTTTTGTGACTCCTGCTTTAACTGCCACTACAACTTACTATGTTTCTTATAGTGAGAATTGTGGTAAAGAAAGTAAAAGAACCGCTGTTACCGTTACAGTAAATCCAAATCCTGTTGCTCCAATTGTTGCTGCAACTACAATATGTTCAGGAAATACTGCCACTTTAACTGTGTCGCCAATTACCGCCGGCAATACCTATTCATGGTTCAATGTTGCTAACGGTGGTACTGCTTTAGCTACAGGTACAACCTATACAACTCCGGTTTTAACTGCAGGAGCTACTTATTATGTTTCTTCCTCTAATTCTTGTGGTCAAACAGCAAGAACTGCAGTGACCATAACCGTTAATCCTCTTCCAGTAAAGCCTGTTGTTGCTGCAACTTCAATATGCCCTGGCAATACTGCCACTTTAACTGTGTCGCCAATTACTGCCGGCAACACCTATTCATGGTTCAATGTTGCTACAGGCGGAACTGCGTTAGCAACAGGAACAAGCTACACTACTCCGACTTTAAATGCAGGAACTACGTATTATGTTTCTTCTTCCAATTCTTGCGGTCAAACTGCAAGAACTGCGGTAACCGTAACCATTAATCCTCTTCCAGTAGCTCCCACTATTTCTACAGCTTCAATATGCTCGGGCAATGGCGCAACTTTAACAGTAGCACCAATTACTGCCGGCAATACTTATTCGTGGTTCAATGTTGCTACAGGCGGTACTGCTTTAGCAACAGGAACAACTTACACTACTGCGGCTTTAAATGCAGGAACTTTCACTTATTATGTTTCTTCCTCTAATGCTTGCGGTCAAACTGTAAGAACTGCGGTGACCGTAAACGTTACGCAAACTCCTGTTGTAGCTGCAATTACAGGAAAAGATGCTGTTTGTAAAGATCAAATCATCGAACTGGAATCTATTACAACAGGTGGTGTTTGGAGCAGCTCTAACACAGCAATAGCTACTGTAAAACAAACGGGAGTTGTTAAAGGTATTTCTGCAGGTACTACAACTATTTCCTATACAGTAACTAATGGTATTTGTCCGACAAAAGTTACTAAAGTAATTACAGTTAATGATGTAGTTTCTTTTGTAATTACTGGTCCATCTCCACTTTGTGCCGGAACAAGCGGCAATTCATTTAGCGTATCTCCGGCTGTAGCGGGAGCTGATTACACATGGAACATTCAAGATGGTGCCGATATCGGAGTAAATTTCCCGGTAAATGGTTCAACCAGTTGCAGACTGAGCATTCCCGGTAACCCCGCAGAAACACAGTTTACCCTTCGTTGTCAGGGACTCAATGCTTGCGGTGCGTCTCCAATGGTAACTAAATTAATCACATTGAATGCTGCTGTACCTAAACCAAATGTTACCTGCTCGGGAACCAGCGGAACCAATACTTGTGTGAATTTAAGTGTAACAAACAATGCTGGTTATACTATCAGTTGGAAAGTGGATGGTGTTGAAATAGGAACAGGTACATCTGTAGTAAGACCGATTGGTAAAACAGTTTTCTGTTATTATACCAGTCCGGCAGGATGTACATCTTACGGATATTACACACCAACTTCTATTTGTACTTCTCAGAAAAAAGCAGACGCCGTTGAAGTTTTGGAAGATCCGCAATTCATGGTTTATCCAAATCCTACAGAAGGCATGTTAAACTTCACAACCGACGGATACAGCGGCCACGCAGTGATTATGAATCTGCTTGGAGAAGTAGTGGAAGATATCTCCATAGAGGCATCCAAAACTCTTTACCAGGTATCGATGGAAAATAAAGCTCAGGGTACCTACATCATCAAATTCACCGGTGGTGATAAAGATCATGTAAGTATGTTTGTGGTTGAATAATTAATGTTCATTCTATTTAAAAAAGAGTCGGCTTGTCCGGCTCTTTTTTTTTGTTCATTAAGATTGAATAAGGATATTAGTAAGACAAATGGCTTTTTTAAAATCGAAATACCAACAATTAAAAACTCTTTTACAAGATACAGAGGGAGTTAAAAAAGTATTGATCCTCCTGTTAATTTTCGGATTAATTGCGGGATTTTTCATTATGGTCATTCTGGGATTTGTATTCCTTTATTTTCTCTCAGGATTTATACATTAAAACTATTCTGGTTCTTTCAAAGAAGAATTTTATCTTAGATTTCTAAACATAACTACCATGCGCATCATCTCCTTCAACGTCAACGGTATTCGTGCCATCGCAGGAAAAGGCTTTGCTGAAATCATTCAAGATTTAAATTGCGACATGCTTTGCCTGCAGGAAACAAAAGCACAGGACGATCAGGTACGTGAGGCTTTATCTCATATTCCCGGTTATCATATTTATACCAATTCAGCAGAAAAAAAAGGTTATTCAAGTACGGCTATTCTCACTAAAGAAAAACCATTGGCTGTTGTAAACGATATGGGCATTGCCGAGCACGACAAGGAAGGACGGGTGATTGCTGCCGAATATCCAAATTTTTATCTGATAACAGTATATGTTCCCAACTCAAAAAGCGAATTGGAAAGATTGCCTTATCGCCAGCAATGGGACAAAGATTTTTTAGCTTATTTAAAAAAACTGGAGAGTAAAAAACCTATAATCGTTTGTGGCGACATGAACGTTGCGCACAAAGCCATCGACCTTACTCACCCCAAACCGAATTACAATAAATCGGCAGGATATACTCAAATAGAAATTGACGGAATGGACAACTATCATTCAGCAGGACTGGTTGACAGCTACCGTCATTTCTATCCCGAAAAAATTGAATACAGCTGGTGGAGCTACCGCGCAGGAGCCAGAGCCAAGAACGTGGGCTGGAGAATTGATTATTTTCTGGTGAGCAACGCCTTATTGCCTAAAGTAAAAGACTCTTTCATTCGTCCCGATATTATGGGTTCCGATCATTGTCCGGTTGGAATCGATTTAAAACCATTTTAAATAATGTGTCGTAAAAATCGCATACTATAAAAATGAGATACTACGCTATTGCACTTTTCTTTTTTCTTATTTTAATATCGCAACGCGGTATTTCTCAAAGCGCATACGGCAAACAGATTACTTATTATTTCGGCGCACAATATTCCAGAGATTATAATTCATTGCAATTGTATGATGATCCGCATCAATCCATCGACAGTAATTTGCACATAGGCATGAGTGATGCCGAATACATTAAACTAAGAAAACTCAACGACATCAATACATGGAATGAACACTACGGAATTAAATTCGGCTACAGCATCAATCCTTATTTATATTTTGAAACAGGACTCAGCTATTACACAGGAGGAGTAAGCGTAACTCCCAATAATTTAAGTGATAGTTTACTCGCCCATATATTTTCCAAACTTCAATACAAAAACAACTACCTTGTTCAATACAATGTAGTAGAAGTGCCTTTTACCTTCCGTTTAAAACCAAATTTCGACGATAAAAAATCAAGGTTTTTCCCCATATTCTCTGCCGGTGTTGGTGTTGGATACGCCTCTCAGGAATTACTATACTACAACTATTATGAAAATGCAAGAGTTGAAAGGAACTTAGGATTAACCGCCAATTTAGGCATAGGACTTCGTAAAGAATTCGATCAGTCCATGTATTTCGAAATCAATTCATTTTACCGAACCACCCTCATCAATCATTTTGCTTACGCTCCTGTGCAAAGTTTTTTTACTTCTTTGGGTGTTGAAGCAACTCTGGGATGGCTCATTAAAGGAAACTCCGCAGGAAAATCAGCTTTAATATTATCGTGTAAAGAATTTTCCCGTCAGCATTTAAAACGCTACAATCTGGGCATTCAATACGGAGGTTTATATACCGTTCCGCTAAACAACGGAACAACAAAAGAATTGTTCACGCTTTACGGACATCCTGAAGTAGATACCTCAAAAGTAAAAAACTACACTTCTTCCATCAGCGGCATACCCGGATTCTCTATAGGTTTATATATTGAAGCCCGTATCAACCCTATTTTCTCTATTGGTTTTACACCGGGATTTTCACAACGCGGATTTCAGGTGAGCGATCAATACAATTATAAAGACAGCACCAAAGCTCCTTTAACCATTCAAAGTACTTTCAGATTCAGCTATCTGGATTTTCCTCTGGAGTTTATTTTCAGTCCGATCAACCGCCTCAAAATATTTGCAGGAGGAGGAGTTTCTGTTTCAATGAAAGATCAGATTTATGAATTCACATACTCTCCACAAGGATATATAGGTGCGCCTGTAGACATTCAGGATTTATCGGGAATGAAAAGAGTACTTACTTATTTCGGAAAAGAACCAAGAAATTTATTGTGGGGAGCTTATATAGGAACCAGCTATGACATCGACAACAGGATGGCTATAGCCTTAAAGGCGATGTACAGTTCGAATATGATGCCCTATAAATTACCGGAACTTAACATAAGCAACATCTATTTTCAGGCCTCAGTGATACTTTATTTAAATAAATACGGATTCAAATCAGGCAACAGTTCCAGAAGATGAAAATGAAAATACAACATATCAGCCTGATTGTTTTGTGCATTTTTTGTACTTCCTCTTATGCACGCGACAAAGAAACTGCCACTAACTTTTTTTCTTTTAATCTCGGAGTTTCGTCAAGTTTTATTACCGGTGCCAGTTTTTATCAGCATAATAAATTCATGCAAACTTATCAAACTGAGCTTAGCGGATTGAAATACAATGTCTCTTCTTCCATATTACCTACCACCACCGCTACTTTCGGAGTGAAATACGGAATTCCGTTTAACGACAAAATAATGATTTTCACGGGCTTATTTTATACACCGAGAGGATTCACCGAAAGTTTTAAAATGTCGGATAGCACCGGATTGATCGCTCAATATCAATTTCAGATGATTGCCAATTACTGGGATTTTTATCTGGGATTGAAATACAAAAACTCGAGTGGTGTTACTTTAGGTATCGGCGCAGTGATGATGTACAACGTCAAAGACATAATTAAAATCAAAAGATCCACCATATCAAATGGTAAAGAAACAGGTACTACCACCAGTGAACAGCTTTTTAATCAGTATTATGGTGTACCAAGAGATCTTTTTCCGGTAGCACCTTTTATCAGCATAGGCTATGAACAAAGATGGTGGAATATTGAAGTGGAATCGAGTTATACCACCAATATTTTTTTAGCCACGGATGTGGAAATGAATTTCATCAGTGTTAATCTTAAAGCGGGCTTCCTTTTGCTTTGGGATTAATGTCCTTTTATTTTCCACAAAGAAGCCTTAATTTCGCGACTCAATTTTATTTAGATGCAAACATTAATAGATTACAAAGAATATATTGCCTCCGTTGAAAGTCGCCCCGGATACACAAAACCAACTGCTTTTGCCCTTGGAATACGACGCAGAAAAAATAACAAAACTTTAGACGTTTCTTTTCCCGTAATTAATTTCAATGAATCTTTCGGAACAGCTGCAGTGCTCATCGACATTTTAAAGGTGCACGATTTTAAAAATAATTTTTACACCACTACTCTTGAAAATTTAAGTGAAGCTTATTCGCGCTTTGCCGCATTTCACGATGAACTGGGACAACATCCGAATATAGAAACCATCACGGCATTGATCGATAATTACACTACCTCAAACGGTTATGCCGATATCGACATTATTGTTTTCTTTCTTTTTGATAAATCACAAGCAGTAGAAAGTGCTGAAGAAGCTTATTTTAAATTGCATTGCTTATCTACCAGAAAAGCACAACCACATTCTTTAAACCTCGACGGTTTGTTTGGAAAACTGAACAATGTGGCGTGGACAAGTAAAGGCCCGATGTTGCCTGAAGATACTACTATGCAAGCCATTCGTCACTACGGTTCGCATTCTCCTATGATAGTGTCTCACGTAGATAAATTTCCTTACATGGTGAATTACCATATTCCTTCGGGAGTGCGTATTGCATCAGGTGCTCAGGTTCGTTTAGGAGCGTATTTAGGAGAAGGAACAACTGTTATGCCTTCCGGTTATATCAACTTTAACGCAGGTACAAAAGGAACTTCTATGGTAGAAGGAAGAATCTCTGCAGGTGTGGTAGTGGAAAAAGATTCTGATGTAGGCGGCGGTGCTTCTATCATGGGAACTTTGTCGGGAGGAAATAAATCGGTGATCTCCATCGGTGAAAAATCATTGCTGGGAGCAAATTCAGGAACAGGAATTTCCCTGGGCTTTGGTTGTACCATAGCTGCAGGAGTTTATGTTACTGCAGGATCAAAAGTATGGTTGCTGAATGCAAAGTTTGAACCTATAAATATGAAAGGTGAAGTGGTAAAAGAAGGTGAGAATATTGTGAAAGCAAGCGAACTCAGCGGAAAAAACAATTTGCTTTTTATTCAGGATACGCAATCAGGAAAACTAATTTGCCGTCCGAATCCCAAAACCATTGAATTGAATAGCAGTTTGCATCAGAACGATTAATTATAAAACCAATTTTATGAAAGCACTTTTAAAAACATCTTTACTCGCAATTGTTTTGTTCTTGTTGAGTTCAAGCAATTCAGTTGCTCAAATCACTTCTGATACTGTTCGTTATGCCGACGGAAGTATGTTTATCGGCCGTGGCTACCTTAATGGCGTGATCAACGGTTATGGCACCATGATCTGGATCACCGGAGAAAGATATGACGGAGAATGGAAAGACACCAAACAACATGGTTTCGGAACAATGCGTTGGGCAAATGGTGATGTTTACTCAGGCGACTGGAAAGTAAACAAAAGAACCGGAACCGGAAAAATGACCTGGCACACGGGAGATATTTACGACGGACAATGGAAAGACGACAAACAACAAGGAAAAGGCAAAATGAAATGGGCTGCCGGTGATTATTACGAAGGAGAATTCAAAAATAATTTAGTGGACGGCAAAGGAACCATGAAATATGCAACAGGATTGGTTTACAAAGGTAAATGGAAAGACAATAATTTCGTGAAATAGAGAATAAATCATTCTATATAAAAAAGCCTCTGTCAAACGACAGAGGCTTTTTTTATTGATGGAATATCAATTATTTTTTTGCAAAAACCATTACATCTCCGTTAGATTCCTGCTTGATTTTCAAATCTTTGCTGGAATGTGAAATAACAGTATATATCATAACATCACTTCCATCATCAGGAGTTACTGTAATCTTAGTATCTGAAGTTAACACATAAGTTCCTGTATGAGTAACAGAAAAGTTCCCCCAAGTGTATATCATTGTGACATTCCCTTTAGTCTCACTTGATTTTACAAACGTAAATAACCCATAATTGGAAACCGTTGCTTCATTTAGGGTGGTCATATTCCATGAACCGTTCAGATCAGCATTAAGCGTATACTCTTTTGAACATGATGTCATCATTACGGCAGCAGCAATAACTAAGGTGAGCGTGAATAAGATTTTTTTCATTGTATTAATTTTAAAGGTTTAAATAAATATAGGTAAAAATGATGCCAGCAAAAAACTGGTGATTTAATCACACACTTATAATTTTTAATAAAGCACCCTGAACTTAATAGTGTGCTTGATATTTTTCAACTCTTCAATTAATTCTTTCTTGTAGTTTTTATTCACGTCGGTAATCAGGTAGCCGATTTTCTCATCGGTTTTCAAATACTGACCAACGATGTTCAATCCTTGTTTAGACAAAATCCCATTCACCTTTGCCATGATACCCGGCACATTTTCATGTACATGCAAAAAGCGATGAGAACTTCCTTGCTCCTGCAAACGGATGTTGGGGAAATTAACGCTCTTATAAGTAATCCCTTTGTTTACGTAATCAATAATGCGTTGAGGAACAAATTCAGCAATATTCACCTGAGCCTCCTGAGTGCTTCCACCCACATGTGGAGTCAATATCACATTTGGCAATCCAATCAATTCAGAGATAAAAGCTTCATCGTTGTTTTTAGGTTCCTTTGGAAATACATCCACACCTGCTCCCGAAATTTTTCCGCTTTTCAAATGTTTTACAAGTGCTGCGATGTCCACTACAAAACCTCTGCTCAGGTTAACAAAAGCAGCGCCTTCCTTCATCGCTTTGAATTCTTTGTCGCCAAAGAAATTTTTATTTTCTGAACTATCGTCGATGTGTAAAGAAACAACATCTGATTTTTTCAAGAGTTCATTTAATGTATTGCATTTTTGGGCATTTCCTAAAGCCAGTTTTTCTACAGCATCATAAAAAACCACTTTCATTCCTAAGGCTTCAGCCACAACTGAAAGTTGAGACCCGATATTCCCATAGCCTACAATGCCCAAAGTTTTGTTTCTTATTTCATAGCTACCAGCTGCAGTTTTATTCCATTTGCCGGAATGTAATTCGGTGCTGCGTTCAAACACACGACGCATCAGCATAATGATTTCTCCCAGCGCCAACTCCACTACTGAACGCGTGTTACTGAACGGAGCGTTGAAAGCCACTACTCCTTTTTCCTTGCAGGCTTCCAAATCAATTTGTTTGGTTCCAATGCAAAAAGCACCTACCGACATTAATTTATTGGCATGCTCCAGTACCTTTGCAGTTACATTAGTTTTGGAACGGATGCCCAGGATATGCACATCCTTAATTTTTTTACACAATTCAGCTTCATCCAAAGCACCTTTCATGGTTTCAACAGTATAGCCTTCTTCTGTAAAGATGTTAAACGCATTGGGGTGGATGTTTTCCAGCAACAATACTTTAATTCTGTTTTTAGGATAAGAAATCGCCATGGGTAATTTATTTAGGTATAAAAATTCTTCGAA
Source organism: Flavobacteriales bacterium (assembly GCA_023251095.1). Taxonomy (GTDB): domain Bacteria; phylum Bacteroidota; class Bacteroidia; order Flavobacteriales_C; genus JAHEZL01. The sequence goes on along the minus strand of JAHEZL010000003.1, from coordinate 222,326 downwards.
GCTGGGAGTAATATGGTCGGCAACATCAAGGATGTTTTTGCGACTCACATTTTCGGTATAGGCAAAAAACTTAGTAGCAATACCGGCTTTACGCGTAACGTAATCGCTATAGCCATCACCTATCATGAAAACGGTGCCTTTCAGATTCATGTTTTTGAGACACTCAATTTTACCGTTGTGTTGTGACAGAGGATTCTTCCTGTCGAAACCAACAATATTTCCTTTTTCAAATTCGAAAGTATTGGCAAAAACACGTTCGGCAGGAATGTGATAATCTTTAACAATAGGAACAATAAACTCTTTGAAACCCGCAGAAATCACATAAATATTTTTCGCGTTTTCAGTGAAAAACTTTTTATTGCGGGCAATGGATTTTGAAATCTCTTTTTTCAGGCGTTTGATGAGCAAAGGAAGATGTTCTTCTTTGGCTTTCAGCAGCGCCAGTCTTTGTTCCAGTCCGTCGGTAAAAGAAATAGTACCGTCAATTCCCAAATCGGTGATGTGTTTGATCTGGTTAATGATTTCGGCCTGTTTCGGATTATTTTTGAGAGAGATTTCCGCAAGCACATCCAAGGCTTCCACCTGTGTGAGTGTGCTGTCGAAATCAAATACGTATTTGCAATTTTCAGGCATAAGTAAAATGAGGGGCGAAGATAGTAAATTAGGTTTTGATGTTTAAAGATTGGCGCTTATTGTTTTTAAACAATGGAAAAAGAAATCAGCCTTTTTCCATTAAAAAATTTACAATTCCACTACTCTGATCATTTGCTTTAAAAGAAAAAAGCAACAAGCCTTTTCTTTTGTCAGATTCTATTTCGAAATACAACAATTCAATATCCGTTTGCAATCGATCGTCATTAGCTATTAAAAAATGATGGAAGCCCTTATTTTTAAAAGATCCTAACTCTTTGGCAAGAGACTTACAATATTTTACAAATACTGTATCTGTCATACTCTTTTTCACTGTGTCCGCCATCATATGATAACATTCCTGATATTCTAATTCCTCAAAAGTCTTCAAGAAAAATTCACAATATCTCATTCTTTGTATCAGAACTTCGTAATCTTTTTTAGGCACTTCCATTGTAAACCTACGATTGAATTGACTTATTTCAAGTTTAAAGGTTTTAAAGATTGAATCTGTTTTTTGATTTTGAGATAATTTCGTGAAAATCCATAGGACCGAATTGCTAGACAATTCTGCTATTTCAACACTGTCTTTATCCTCAAAATCAAATAACTTTATCTCTAAGCCATTGACTTTTTTAGATATATTGAAATTGACAAAATAACCGTATTCAACTTTGCATTTAGCAACAGAAGCAAGAGCCCCACTAACTTTACGAACTATTGAATCTATTTCAGGATCTTTGGTTATAGCAATATTTTCAGGATTGGTAAGTAAATCCTGCATGAAAACAAATACATTCTTTGAAGAATCTGCTTTAGAAGCAGATTGAGCCACTGAAGTAAAGCTCAAGAAAACTATAAATAAAAAAAGACAATACTTCATCAAAACCTGACTATTGCTTAATCACTTTGAAAGTTTGTTTTGCTTCAGTTCCCATCTGTAAAAAGTAAACGCCATCTTTTAACTGAGAAAGATCAACACCTGTAATTTCATTTACCAATTTTCCGGTCAATACTTGTCGGCCAGTTAAATCATACATAAAGTAAGATGAACCGATCATATTTCTATTTGTTTTCACCGTCATTAAATCGCTCACCGGATTCGGATAAACGGAAACATTTGAAGCAGAATTTTCATTGACGCCTACTCCCGACTGAACAGTAATTTGACCCTTCATTCCTGAACCTGCGTGAGGTGTACATACATAATAATGTGTACCTACAGCAAGCTTTGCCGGCAAAACCAAACCACCTGTTGTTGGCGTTTGAAATCCGTTGGACAAAGCTGTACTGCCATTGGAATTCCAGGTTGACTGACTCACTTCTCTTGCTTCATGTGGACTCGCCAAAACAAAAAGAACTGAATCTCCTTCGGTAATATTTAAGGTGCTCGGACTAAATGTAGTTCCTATGTTTACCACTGTCCACGTTTTACAAAACGCTGCAATACTTATGGACAAAAGGATTAGAGTAATTTTTATTTTCATATGTTCAATTTTAACTTTTTATTTCGATTTCTCCAAAGCCTGAGTTATATCTGCAATGATATCAATTACATTTTCCAATCCCGTTGAAATACGAATCATGCCCGGTTCAACACCAGCCAGCAATTGGTCCTCCGGAGTCATTTTTCCGTGAGTGGTAGATGCAGGATGAGAAATGATAGTTCTTGAATCGCCCAAATTGGCGGTCATTGAACACAAATCCAATGCATCCAAAAATCTTTTTCCGCGTTCCAGTCCGCCTTTAATATTAAAAGACACAATTCCTCCACCCATTCTCATTTGTTTTTTTGCAATCGCATATTGCGGATGAGAAGGCAGGAAAGGATATCTCACTTTTTCAGCCTCGGCGTGAGTTTCCAAAAACTCAGCAATCTTCAATGCGTTTTCGGAATGGCGTTCCATGCGGATAGACAAGGTCTCTAAACTTTTCGACAATACCCATGCATTGAAAGGAGAAATTGACGGTCCGGTGCTTCGGCAAAAAGAATACACCTCTTTAATGAGTTCTTTTTTACCCAATACAATTCCGCCCAAAACGCGGCCCTGACCATCTAGATACTTAGTGGCGCTGTGCACAACGATATCGGCACCAAAATCAATTGGTTTTTGTAAGGCAGGTGTTGCAAAACAGTTGTCGACATTCAACAACAGCTTATGTTTTTTAGCGAATTTGCCTAACCACTCCAAATCTAAAATATCCACTCCCGGATTGGTAGGCGTTTCAACAAACAACATTTTAGTATTGGGCTTGATGTACTTTTCCCAGTTGGCAGCATCTTTCAATTCTACCAAAGTATGCGTAATGCCAAAACGCGGCATTACCTTACTCAGCAAAGTATGCGTAGCGCCAAAGATAGATCGGCACACCAAAATATCATCGCCTGTTTTCAGTAAAGCCGAAAAGCTGGCAAATATCGCCGCCATTCCCGAAGCCGTTGGAAATCCTGCTTCAGCGTGCTCCAAAGCACACATCTTAGCAACAAACTCATCGGCATTCGGATTGGAAAATCTTGTATAAATATTGATATCGATCTCGTCGGCAAAAGCGGCACGCATCTGCTCGGCGTCATCGTAAATAAAGCTGGAGGTTAAATACAAAGGCACGCTGTGTTCTCTGTTTTGAGAGCGCTCCGCCTGTATCCTGATCGCTTTGGTTTCGTCTTTTTTATCTTCTAGTGACATTATTGTACAATTTCATTGTTAACTATAACCTGATATTCTATCTCGGCCGATTGTCGCAAAATTTCCGATACAGAACAATATTTCTCTATCGACAAATCCACAGCCTTTCTCGCTTTTATAGGATCCACTCCACCTTCAAAAATAAATTTCAGAGTGATGTGCTCAAATATTTTAGGTTCAGGTTCGCTTCTTCTTCTGGCTTCCAGCTCAATGGTGAAGCTGCTGAACTCTTGTCGCTGTTTTTTCAAAATGTTGCAAACATCAATTCCGCTACAACCTCCCAAACCCATGATAATCATTTGCATTGGGCGCACGCCCTTGTTTGTTCCGCCTATCTCAGGCGAAGCATCCATGTGAACCGATTGACCTTCGTCATTGAAAGCTTCAAAGTGAAAAGGTTCCGACTGTTTTATTAATTTTATTTTCACATTTCAAATATCACTATTTTTGCGCCATGAGCGAAGAAAAAAAAGAAAATAAATTTTTGCAGAATATCCTGCAAAATCTGAAAGCTAAAAATAACGGACTCGTACTAAAGGCGCTGCAAGACGCTAAACAAAGAGGAACCATCCATGTACTGCCGGGTATTATTGAAGTGCTATTGCAAACCGATGACGACCTGGTTTACCAGGAAGCGAAGTCGATTTTGTTTGAGCTAAAAGCTTCCAAAGCCGGTGAAGTCATTGTTGATTATTTGAAAAAAGAAAGCTCTGCCGGTCACCGCGATATTTTAGTTTCTGCCTTGTGGCAATCTTCTATTCCTTCAGAAGAATACCTTACTTTTTTGGTTGATCTGGCCTGCAAGGAAAACTACATAACTACTCTGGAAGTACTCACCGTTGTTGAAAACATGGAAGGTGAAGTGAACGACGAAGAAATAGTGGAATGCATTTCTACCATCAACGAATGCCTTGAAAATGGCGGCGATGAAAACAAAATGAAACTACTCAGCAGTTTGGTGGAAGTACTTGAATTGTTGCGACCATAAACTTCCCTGACTATCAACAATTTGAGGAGGAAATTTGTGTAACATTTACTATCTTCAAATGTTAAAGCACATAAGGGAAAAGTTTTCGCCGTTTCATGTTGTCAGGACTTAAACATATTTTTTTAGTCTTCATCGCTGTAGCTATTGCTGCATCAGCCTTTGCGCATTCCCCTCAAACAACAAAAACCTCTGCCCGATTTATTCAAAACAAAGGTCAGTGGCCCAAACAGGTTCTTTTTGGCGCACGCATCAGCTCAGGAATGTTGTTCATTGAAAACAACGGAATGACTTTCAATATTTATGATCCGCAAGCCTTTCATCAGATTTACGAAAACATTCACCACCACCGTCCGGGCAGTCAGGAACTGAAAGCACATTCCTTTAAAATTGAATTTAATTATTCGTGCATTACCAAAGCCGAAGGAAAATACATGTACAAAGATTACGTGAATTATTTCATTGGCAACGATCCTTTTAAATGGGCAACAAATGCTGCTGTTTTCGCGGAAGTGTATTTACACAATATTTATCCCGGAATTGATTTGAGATACTATGAAAAAAACGGCCATTTAGAATACGATTTCATTGTACAACCCACCGCCAATCCTGCGCAGATACAATTTCAACACAAAGGTCTTTCTGCTGAAATAAAGGAGAACAACATTTTTTTAAGTTCAGCTGTGGGGGATATTATTGAAGAAGCTCCCCGCTCCTATCAAAACAATACAGTTATTTCATCTCAATACATCAAAAACGAAAACGGATTTTTCTCTATAAAAACAGGCGCTTACAACAGTGCTCTTCCTTTAATCATTGATCCTGTGGTATTGTTTGCGTCGTTCTCGGGTTCCACTTCCGACAACTGGGGCTACACTGCAACTTACGACGACAGCGGAAAACTGTACGATGCCGGAATTGTGTTCGGCACCGGCTACCCTACCACTATTGGCGCATACAGCACTTCGTTTTCGGGCAATGTGGATTTATCCGTCACCAAATATTCTTCAACAGGCGGATCACTGATTTACTCTACTTACATCGGCGGAAATGACATTGAATCTCCACACAGTTTAGTAGTTTCAAACAAAAATGAATTGCTGATTTTCGGAAGTACCAGTTCGGCTAACTTCCCTACAACGGCCACTGCTTACGACAAAACATTCAACGGAGGAACATCCGTCACCACTGATCAGGTTTTAACTTATTCCATCGGCACTGATATTTTTGTCACTAAACTCAATGCCTCCGGAAGTGCCCTCATCGGCTCTACTTTAATTGGCGGAACTTCCAACGACGGATTAAACGACGAATACAATGTTTCAAAATTATATTACAACTACGGTGATATTTTCAGAGGTGAAATTATAGTCGACAGTCTCGGCAATTCCTACGTTGCCACCACTACCAGCTCAGCTAACTTCCCTATAGTTTCAGGTTTTCAGAATGCTTTCGCCGGAGGAAGTCACGATGGCATCATCATGAAGTTAAACAACGATCTTTCTTCTTTGCTCTGGAGCTCTTATATCGGAGGAAGCGGAGATGATGCGATTTACTCGGTGCAGTTCGACAGTTCTTCCGACTTATACATCACCGGCGGAACGAAAAGTGCTAACTTCCCTACTACAGCAGGAGTTTTACATACAAGCGCACAGGGCGGAATTGATGGTTTTATTGCTCATTTATCGGCCAACGGACAAACTTTAAAAGCTTCCACTTACATTGGAACTGCGTTGTATGATCAGTCGTATTTCGTTCAGCTGGATAAAAACAACAACGTTTTTGTTTTCGGTCAGAGTGCAGGAGCATATCCCGTTTTTCCTGCCGGAACTTATTCCAATCCCGGTAGCCATCAGTTCATTCACAAATTAAACAGTACGCTTACCACCACAGTATTTTCAACTGTTATAGGATCGGGTTCCAATAATATCGATTTAATCCCCTCGGCTTTTTTAGTCAATAACTGCGAAGACATTTACATATCCGCGTGGGGAGGAATTATTAATCTTTTTCAAAACAATATTCAGGGAAGCACCAATGGAATGCCTGTTACTTCTGATGCTTTTCAAAGCAGCACCGACGGCAGTGATTTTTATTTAGCAGTATTTTCTCAGGATGCAGGAAGTTTAAAATACGGAACTTATTTTGGCGGCGCTACCACCCTGGAACATGTGGATGGAGGCACGAGTCGCTTCGATAAAAAAGGAAATGTATACCAAGCCGTATGTGGCGGTTGCGGCGGAAAATCGGATTTTCCCACTACTTCAGGCGCATGGTCGAATGTGAATCAATCCACCAATTGTAATTTAGCCGTCATCAAATTTGATGTATCAAAACTCACTGCTTACATCGCTGCAACAGTGGATACACTAGCGTGTAAAAACGAACCCATTACTTTTAACAACCAAAGCAACGGCGGAAAATCTTTTGAATGGGATTTTGGCAACGGCGATAAGAGTACAGATTTTTCACCAACGTACACATACCCTGACACGGGCTTATACACCATCACCTTGCTGGCGCTGGATCCCGGAGGTTGTCCGCCCGTTGACACCACTTACATGAGTTTGCGCGTAGTACCGCAAGTAGATTTAAAAGTATCTCCCAACGACTCTGTTTGTCCGGGAGGAAGCGTCACACTCACCGCCAGCGGCGCAACAATTTACCAGTGGAAACCCGCAGCCACTTTAAATCAATCTGCAGGAACATCAGTGATTGCAACACCCTTGGCCAATACCACTTACACTGTGAACGGAAATAGTTTTTGCAACAAAGATTCGGCGGAACTAACCATTTCATTATTTTCTTTAAACCACACGATAAGTCCGACGGACTCTGTTTGTCCGGGAGTGGCACACACTGTTTCCGCTTCACCTGGATCTGCTTTTCAATGGACACCTTCACAGTCTTTTTCCTCTGCCGGTTCCGGTTCCACACAGGTAACACTGAATCAATCACAAACAGTTTATGTTGCTTTTAAATCACCTGACGGATGCAACATCAACGATTCTGTTTTCCTGAAAGTTATTCCTGTTCCTGCGTTTAATATTCAACCCGATTCATTAATTTGTATTGGAAAATCGTTGGTGCTTGATCCCGGAGTAAACGGAAATTATTCTTACCAGTGGACGCCTTCGGGAACCTTAAACAATGCGCAAATTAAAAACCCGATCGCTACTCCACAAGCTACAACGCTCTACAAATCCATCATCAGCAACATGTGCGGAAAAGATACTGTTCCTTATCTGGTAACGATTTCAAAAGCACAGGGAACCATTTCATCCGACACCACTATTTGCAGAGACGATTCCATCCCTTTGCTGGCAAAAGGTGCAGCGAAATATTTATGGTCGCCGTCAGCATCGCTCAACAATGACAGCATTGCCAATCCATCAGCCTTCCCGCAGCAAAAAACCACTTACAAAGTCATCATCACCAATACCGATGGTTGCGTTGATTCTCTTTTTACCACGGTGAGTCTGGCCGAAAAACCTTTCACCGGATTTAACGGAGCTTATGTTTTAGAATATGGCGAGGATTTAAAAATAAATTCAAATTTTGAAGACAAAGTTGTTTGGTCGCCAAGCACTTATCTTTCCTGTACAGATTGTGCTTCTCCTCTGGTTACTCTTCCCGAAAGAGACATCACTTATCAATACACATTGTACGACGACAAAGGTTGTTATTTCAAAGATTCGGTGAATGTTTATGTGATCCGTAAGGTTTATGTACCCAATGCTTTCACGCCTAACGGCGACAATACCAATGATGTGTTTTATTTCCGAAGCATCAGCGTGGAAGAATTTGAACTTGAAATTTATGACCGCTGGGGCGAATTGCTTTTCACCAGTTACGACATCAACCAAGGCTGGAACGGCACCTACAAAAACAATCCTGTACAAATGGATGTATATGTGTGGAAAGTGCGATACCGCCGCCATCACAAAGAAATATGGCGTGAAGAAATAGGAAGGGTTTCGTTGATCCGATAGATATTAAATTTTTCTTCCCTTTAACTCTTTCTATTATCTTTACCACTAATGCCTACCGTAAACGAAATAAAAATTGCCATTGTCATTCTTAACTGGAATGGGAAAAAATATCTGGAAAGATTTCTTCCGGCATTAAAATCTTCTTTGCCTTCGTATGCGAATATCGTTGTTGCCGACAATCAATCGTCCGATGATTCGGTAGCTTTCATGAAAGCCAACTATCCGGAAATTGAAATCATCATAAACCCCGGAAATGAAGGCTTTGCGAGAGGATACAATTTAGCCTTACAGCAAATAAAAACACCTTATTACATTTTACTCAACTCGGATATTGAAGTTGCTCCGGGATGGATTGAACCACTTTATGAGTTGATGGAAAGCGATAAATCTTTTGCCGTTTGTCAGCCAAAAATTTTGTGGTACGACAAAAAAACGCAGTTTGAATATGCAGGTGCTGCCGGCGGATTTATTGATTATATGGGATTTCCTTTTTGCAGAGGACGGTTATTTTCCGACCTCGAAGAAGACCACGGACAATACGACAACATTGAAGAAATATTTTGGGCCACCGGTGCAGCAATGATGGTACGATCGGAAATATACTGGGAAGCAGGCGGACTCGATGAAGATTTTTTTGCCCACCAGGAAGAAATTGATTTGTGCTGGAGAATAAAAAATCTCGGCTATAAAATCATGTACACTCCACATTCCAAAATTTATCATATCGGCGGAGGCACACTACCAAAGCACAATCCGCTGAAACCCTATTTAAATTTCAGGAACAACCTCATTATGTTGGTGAAAAATTTACCAACTAAAAATCTTTTCCCGAATTTGTTGTATAAAATGATTTTAGATGGAGTTGCGGCTTTTAAATTCCTCACTGAAAAAGATCCTATACAATTTTACGCTGTGTTTCGGGCGCACATGAGGTTTTATATTACGCTACCAAAAACACTAAAAAAACGCCGACACATTCAACGTACCATTAAAAACAAAGATCTTCCGCGGATATACAAGCGTAGCATTGTGAAGCAATACTTTTTAAAAGGGAAGAAAAAGTTTAGTGAGTTGGATCCGGGGGATTTTGCTTAGATAATTCAGCACAACAAATCCATTTACATTTCCACTCCACTCCGTCATTGCGAAATTTTTGTACTCAAAAATGAAGCAACCTCCTCTTAATTCATTTCATTCTGCACCAACTCTTCAAAGCAATCAATGTGTTTGAATGTCTTTATAGTGCTGTCATTCGTGGTTTCAAAAAGTTTTCGGTAATGTTCTATTTTAGTATTCAGTTCTTTATCCTCAAGGTGCTTAGCTAAAACCAATGCGAAATAAGCTCTTGCCACCAACCACATTCTTTTCAGCAAAGGATTTTCAGGATCTCCATTATAAAAATTGTTCACTTCCTTTAAATCAGAATACTTCTCAAAAAATGAAAATCCGAATTTCTTAATATCATCAATAACCTTAACCAGTAATTTTTCAAAATCATTCATTTCAGAAATTATGTACTCATTCCAGTTAACTCCTTCTTTAACATCTTTCAAGGAGAAACACATTGTAATGGAATCTTTATCGGGTTTTGTATTTTTCCTAAACTGATGGGGAGTTCTGTATTTATCTACAACACTTGTTATAGCATCATGCCTTACACTAAATTGAAACTCTATTTTAAAAACATCATATCTAATAAAAGGAAAAAAATCTATTGCATCAAAGCCGTAATCTGTTTTTCTAACGAATCGTGGTTCAAATGATTTCTTGTATTTAAATCCAAAACCAGCTAGTGTTTCATTAAGCTTTTCAAAAAATGATTTTCTTATTTCTGATTTAAGTGAATTTTCCATGCAGCTAAATTAATGAGTTTGCTTCATTTTTGAGTACAAAAATTTCGCAATGACGGAGTGGGACGTGCACACCTCTAACTTAACCTAACACTTCGAAAATCCGCAACTAGGGCATTTCTCACAACCTTCTTCATATACCAAACCTTTGCTGTAACCACAGTTTTCACAAGGTTTAATGATGGTTGTTCCATTCACCACAAATTGTTTTAGCGCGCGCTTCACACCATTTTTCCAGGTGTTGATATTTTCATCGTAGAGATTTAAATTCTCCACCAAATGCAATACATCTTCGAGCGGCATTCCCTGACGCAGAACACCGGAAATAAGTTTAGCATAATTCCAGAATTCCTTGTTAAAGGATTGTGATAAAGCTTTTACATCAATTTTTACTTTGTATTTATTGACGTATTGAAAATCATAAGTCGCTTTTTGTGCAGTTTCTTTTTTCTTGATCACTAAACCTTCGTTGATGTATGCAGGAATCACAAATGAATCCTGTTTACCCGTAAAAATCTCATAGGGACGATCGCCCAGTAAACCCACCACGGCGATCCAATCTTCATCGTTATTTTTAAAGCGGACTACTTTTGCTTTCAATGCATTCGGACGCTCAGGCGCTTTATGAATTACAATTTCACTTTTATCATCGAGCACTCTATCGTCCTTATCCAGCAATACTCCCGAGCGGGATCCTTCGCGGTAAATGGTAATTCCTTTCAAGCCTTTTTTCCACGACTCAAAATAAATTTCACCTACTTTTTTAGTGGTGGAATCTTCTGATAAGTTGATAGTAGAACTAATGGAATGCGTGGTATATTTTTGAACTACAGACTGAATTTCAATTCTTTTTTTCCAGTCGATGTCTTTTGCTGTGGATTTAAAATACGGACTTTCCTCAATTTTATTTTTGCCGGTAACATCCATCCACTGCTGTAATTTAGGATGAAAAACATCAAACTCTTCCCACTCATCACCCATCGCATCTTTAAAATCAGTTTTACCGCTTTTAGCAGATTTTTTTCGGCGGCGGGTATACTCCAAAGAAAACACAGGTTCAATGCCTGAAGACGATTGCGCCATTAAACTCAAGGTTCCCGTAGGCGCAACAGTACTGATGGATACATTGCGTCGCCCGTATTTCATCATCCGATTGTACACATCAGGAAATTCTTTCTGCATCATTTTTACAAAATCAGAAGTGTTTTCCGTAGCGCGATTGAAGCCATAAAATGCTCCGCGCTCAATCGCCATATCAATAGAAGAATCAAACTCGGCGCGGCATTTCACTTTCATCATTTTTTCAATAAAAGAAAGAGATTCAGCGCTATCGAATTTCCAACCCAAAGCTGCTACAGCATCAGCCAAGGCTGTAAAACCCAAACCTGTTCGTCGGCCTTTCACCCCATTGTCGCGCAATAATTTCCAGGTTTTCAATTCTACCTCTTTGATAGAATCCGGCTCAGGATCGCTCTTC
>JAHEZL010000003.1:0-210695 GCA_023251095.1 Flavobacteriales bacterium | reverse complement strand
TTTTGATAATTCTATCAATCGCTTCAATTTCCAAATCCACTAAATCATCCATCAAACGCTGACCTTCATACACCACTTCATAAAATTTTTCAAAATCGAAAGAAGCTTTTTCTGTAAAAGGTTTTTTGACGAAGGAATACAAATTTACCGCCATCAATCGGCAGCTATCACCACCCTGCATAGCAATTTCCGAGCAAGGATTGGTAGAAGTGTTTTTATAAATTTTATATACAGAAGAAGTAGAATAATGGTGTTGCTTGTCCCAAAAAATCAATCCGGGTTCCGCTGTATTGTGCGCACAAGCAATTACTTGCTCCCACAACTTTTTAGCTTTCACTTTGATTTTCACTTTTGGTGTTTTCGCTTCAACAGGCCAGCGCAACACAAAATCTTTGTCTTTTTCCACTGCACGCATAAACTCATCACTGAGCATCACCGAAATATTTGCTCCCGTTACTTTTGTGAGATCTTGCTTTACACTGATAAAATCCGCAATATCAGGATGTGCGATATTCATCGTAATCATCAACGCCCCTCTTCTCCCATTTTGCGCTACTTCTCGCGTGGTATTGGAGAAGCGCTCCATAAAGGACACCGCACCGCTGGTGGTTCTTGCCGCATTGGACACCGATACTTTTTTCGGACGCAAAGAAGAAATGTCAATTCCCACTCCACAGCGTCTTTTGTACAATTGCGCCAATTGTTGATCGGTATAAAAAATACCACCGTAGGAATCAAAAATTTCGGGCAGTACCACACAATTCGATAAAGAGGCGATCACAAAAGGATTTCCCAGCGAAGCCATTACGCTTCCCTGCGGAATTAAATATTTAAAATCTTTGAAGTAGTTGTAAATAGAGGCGTTGGTGAGGGCTTTTCTTTTTTTACCATAAGGAGATAAATTCCCTTTCGACTTCGTTTTTGATTTTTTCTCCACCCTGAAAAACTCCTTCGCCAATCGTTTGTGCATATCGTCGGGTGAAGCCTCCGTCCACTTTTCATCTTTGTCCAACACTGCATACTTGTACATCCAAGTGGTAGCGGCCAGTTCATCGCCTTTGAAATATTTTAAGCTGGCACTTTTTACTTTATTTAAGGTGTAAGTCTTCATATTTTATCTTTCCCGAGCATTAAATTAGCCAGTAGTTTCTACAATACCAATGTATTTTATAAATTTGATACATGGCAAAAAATACGGAATACATCAATTCAATGAAGGAATGGGATCTGGAAGACATTGTCGACCACGTGAAAAGCACGCACCACGCCTATCTTAAAGCGAACTATCCTATCATCGTTCGTTTGCTTGAAAAAGTATTGGAGAAAAATCCGAAGAAATATCCCGAGATAAAAGAGATCCATGAAATTTTTGTGGAATTCACCGATGATATGTCGCGCCATTTAGTAAAAGAAGAAGAGATCCTTTTTCCTTACTTCCAGAAACTGGGGAAATACCTCAACGATCCTAAAAGCTACGAGCCCGCTTTTTTTGGTTCCTTAAAAAAACCGGTGAAAGTAATGGAAGACGAGCATGATGACGAACATGACATCATTGAAAAAATAAAACAGCTCAGCAACAATTACACACCTCCTGCCGATGCTGATCCTACCCACAAAATGTTGTATTTCAAATTGAAGGAATTCCAGGAAGATCTGGATTTACACCACACCATTGAAAACGATATTTTGTTTGCGAAGGCGGAAGAAGCGGAGAAGAAATTGAAGGTTTAAATCCCTCTTGCCATCACACATTAATCCTCCCCACTCTCCCTTTTTTCAAAGGGAGAGGTGCTACCTCATCCATTCAATATAAATTCCAGAAATTATCATCTTCAGGAAGTGGTCGCTAACTAACTTCCTCCTTTGAAAAAGGAGGAGTGCGTTGAATGTGCGAAGGGAAGGAGGATTTCTTATTTGAAAACAAATTTCTCACTGACATGAATGTTGTTTTCTCCTCTAAGAATTAAAATATACGCCCCTGCTTTTAAGTCGGCTACAGAAACATAACTCACAATGCTATCTTTTATCAATTGCTGAATCAGCATCGACTTCCCGTTTAAATCAATAACCTCAGCACTAGTTATTTTTGCTTTGTATTCTTCAGGGAAAACGACCTTCAAAGTATTTGAATCCTGTTGAATAATACGGATATCTATTTCACTGTTTTTCTTATTTACGCCCATGTTTTGGAAGCGCAAAATCTTTATTGAATCCAAAATTTCATTTACAAACTGAGTATACATTTTACCCGAGGGATGCAAACCATCATTAGCCACCAGTGCCGGATCATTCAATCCCTGACGCGAAATATCAGTGATATAGAAATAATTGATTCCATACGTTTGCGCCACCGAATCCATGAGAGAATTGTATTGATCAATTTCCGCAGAAATTTTTGAAGGATTGGAAGTTTCTTGTCCGTAAGGAGTGTAAGCATAATCAGGAATAGAAACCAGAAAAACCGCAGCGGTATCATTTCCAGCCAGGGCGATAGCGCGGTTGATTAATGTGATTAAATCAGGAACATAATTAGCAATGTTATAGCCCTGGTATTGATTGTTTACGCCTATCAGTATCGATACCAAATTGAAGGAACTATCCGGTTTAGCGCTGTTGATGGCGTTGATCAGGTTATCGGTTCTCCAACCTGTGGTGGCAATAATTTTCAATGTATCAAAAGCCACACCTCTTGCTATCAGCGAATCTTTCAGCTGAACAGGCCATCTGTCTTTAACCGCCACGCTTTGTCCGATGGTATAAGAATCACCCAAAGCCAAAAAACGCAAGGGTTGATGAACCTTTTGTTGCTGTGCGTTTGCAAAGGAGTTGCAAATAAAAAACAAAAAAGCAAGGACTGACTTCATCATATGAGTTTAAGATATAGTCGCTAAAAAATGCTTTTCCTTACAAAACCCATAAAACAAAAAATCCGTCCGTCGGATGACGGACGGATTTTTCAACCCAAAACTCACTAACCTAAGCTTCCGGAGTAAGAGATTCCCCGTGTTGAGAGATATCTAAACCAATTTGTTCTGATTCTTCCGTTACACGTAATGGAATAATCATATCTGTTAATTTATACAAGATGAATGATCCTACGAAAGCAAAAACCGCTACGATAGCCAAAGCAGCAATAGCCAACATAAAGTCATGTGTTCCACCGTAGATCAAACCAACTTTTTCACCTGCACCGTTTACAGCAAATACAGCAGTACAAATCATACCAACCATACCACCTACACCATGACAAGCAAATACGTCTAAGGTATCGTCCACTTTTTTCAAAGCTTTCCAGTTTACCATTAAGTTAGAAATGATAGCAGCAATAAATCCGATGAAGATCGCTTGTGGAATAGTAACGAAAGCACAAGCAGGAGTGATAGCAACCAAACCAACTACAGCACCGATACAAGCACCCAAAGCAGATACTTTTCTACCGTTGATTCTATCGAAGAAAATCCATGTCAACATCGCAATTGCAGAAGCAGTATTTGTAGTAGCGAAAGCCATTGCAGCAGTACCGTTAGCAGCTACAGCAGAACCGGCGTTGAAACCGAACCATCCGAACCATAGCAAACCAGTTCCTAATAATACGAAAGGAATGTTAGCAGCAACGTGCTCTTTCTTTTGTCTTTTTCCTAATACGAAAGCACCAGCCAAAGCAGCAAAACCAGCCGACATGTGAACTACAGTTCCTCCGGCGAAGTCTAATAAGTGGAAGTCATTATACAAAATCCCATCCGGATGCCATACAGCGTGACACAATGGAGCATAAATCAATAAGCTGAAGAAACAAACGAACAATAAGTAAGCGATGAATCTAACTCTTTCAGCAAATGAACCTGTGATTAAGGCCGGAGTGATGATCGCAAATTTCAATTGGAACATTGCAAATAAAATGAATGGAATGGTTGGAGCCATAACACCGTGAGGCATAGCACCTACATTTTTAAACATGAAGAAAGTGCTTGGGTCACCAATGATTCCCATGCCACCAACGTCATCTCCAAAAGCCAAACTGAAACCAACCACTACCCAAAGGATACTGATTACACCTAAACAAATAACGCTTTGTAACATTGTTGAGATAACACTTTTCGCTCCCACCATACCTCCGTAGAAGAAGGACAAACCTGGTGTCATTAACAATACCAAACAAGCTGCAGTCAACATCCATGCAACATCAGAACTAACTACATTAGCGGAAGTATCCACTACTGCTTCAGCTGCAGGAGCAACAAACTCCCAGGACAAGGCGAATAAAGCCACCGCTACAATGAGGGTGAACGATATGATCCATCTTTTTTCAATCATAATTGTAAATTTTAGTTTTTAAATATTTGGATTTAATTGGTAATTAAAATTTGTAAATCGCAGCAGCACCTACTGTTAACTGAGATGGTTTGGTGAATTTTCCTTGGTTGTCTTCAAATTGAAACGCACCGGTCTGATCTTTTCCAAATAGGTCAAATCTAACCTCAGGTTTGAAAAACAAACGACCATCAGCCAAAGAGATTTTTCCAGTTAATGTATACGACTGTGCTTGAAATGCTTTTCCTCCGGCTCTTACACCTTGTGTATTATCAAAGTATTCGGCACGTGCACCCAAAGTAAACATATCACTGAAAGCATAATTGGTATACAAAGCTACACCACCCCAATTCATTGAAGTATCTGCATTACTCATTCCACCAACCACTGCATTTAAACCAACATAGAATTGATCAGTTACCTGATAGTTCATAACGAAGTCAATCAATTGTAAAAATGATTTTGTAGTATCAGGCGCATTGAAAGCAGTTCCTAAACTATCCGCACCGGTAGTTTCATTTCCTCCAACATAATTAAAGTACATTGTCAATTTATCTGACGGAGCAATCTTTACCTGAGCAATTACTGTTTTGTATTTATTGTTGTCATACAAAGCATCCCAGTTATTAACGATACCGGCCATCAAAGCTATTTTTGAAGAAATGGCGAAATCGGCTTTTATACCAGTATGGTAGAAAGGTCCGTTTGTAAAACAATTAGAAAGAGAATAGTTAAAATTCAAAGGAGCATCAATCACTTCATAACCTACATGCGTTCCCCACTGTCCGGCAGTAACTGAGAATTTATCACTAAAAGCATGAGTGATATAAGCTTGTTTGATAGCTAGAGATGTTGTTGAACCAAGTGGACCTACTACGTTACCATAGTTTCCTAAATCTGCATGAGGACCAAAAACGATGTCAGCAACTACTGTGCTTTTTTTGTACACATAAGTCATTTTTCCCTGAACCAAACCTAATTGAAATTGATTTTCTTTTTGATCAAATGCACGTGCAACAAGAGAAGAACCTGTATTCGATCCTGATCTGGGATTATTCAAATTATAAAAATAATTCACATCAGCATAGCCGTTGAAAGTGAATGTTCCTTTGTCAACTGCTGCTGCAGTATCCTGTGCAGTTGCCGTCTGAAGAGAAAATCCCCCGATTACTACCAGAAGCAATTCTTTTAATTTAATTTTTGTCATCATATAAAAACAATTTAGGGTTTACTTATTTTAATGTTCACCCCCCAGTGATTTTACAAATTTACACATTTTAACAAATAAAAAAAGCTTTTTTAAATTTATTTTTAGGCGAGTCTAAATTATTAATTACACCCCTCTTAATTTCCTTAACACACAGCGTTTCCAGATTTTTCTTGCTTTAAAAAATTAATTTGAAAGGAGTTTTTATAGCTTTGAATTTAATGACGAACACCACTGAAAAAATAAAAATCTGTTCCCAATGCAAGGTTGTATTTTCTTGCTTCACAGAAAATTGCTGGTGCAGCACATTGCCTAATATAATGCCTTTGGAAGAAGGGAAAGATTGTCTTTGCGAGAAGTGTTTAAAAAAGGCAATTGCACAAAAAGTTTTTGAAAAAGGAAAATTACCTGATTAAAGAAACATGTCCTAACTGTGTATCTCTACCTGTTCCTTTAATAGTTTCATAACTGTAATCTATTTTCCATACATACACTCCCTGCGCTACGTTTATTCCTTTATAGGTTCCATCCCAACCATCTTGAATATTATAGGATTCAAATAGCTCTTCTCCCCAGCGATTAAAAATCATCAGATGAAATTCTTTTAAGGGTTCGGAAGCGTAGGCATAAAAAATTTCATTAACGCCATCGGCATTCACACTAAAGGCATTTGGTACATATACTATTGGCGGACAAATTTCGCGCACCGCTATGGAGTCATAAGCAACACATCCCTCTGAAGAAGTAAGTGTTACTTTATAATTTCCTTCTTGTGTCGCATAAAAAACAGGAGCTGCGGAACTGTCCTGCCATTGATACAAAGCTACGTTGGTAGTAGCATTCAAAGCCACCACATTGCTTTTTTGAAAACAAAACAACAAACTATCTTCCAATACGGCATTAGGTGCCGAAGCATTAACCACATTCATTTCAGCACTTATTTCACAAGTTAAATTTGAAACAACAACAGAATAAGTTGCACCGGAACTTACTTTAATTGTAGAAGTAGTTTCTCCGGTGGACCACACAATTTTTGGAGCAGAGGTGACAATATTTATTTCAGTATCTTCTCCTTCGCAGGCCACTACTTTTTTAGGATAAGCTAGAGTAGGCATTTTCTCTACTTCAACATTGACTGACACTGTAGTATCGCAACCATCTTTACTCACCGACAAAATATATTTCCCGGAAGTATCTACAGAAATTTGCTGCGTGTTTTCACCTGTGCTCCACAAGTAAAAATCCATTGCTTCTCCTCCATCTAAAATCAAAGGCGCAGAAGTTTCACATATCACAATATCCAATGGATCTATCTCAATTTCGGGCCTGTCTTTTATTTGCAACCAAACGGTATCTGCGTTGGAACAGCCATTGGAATTGGTAACCAATACAATATATTGACCCGGTTGATCCACTACAATGCTGCTACCGGTGTCGCCGGTATTCCACTGAAATGCCAAACCTTGCTGCGCAGTCACTGTAAATTTTACGGGACCATCTCCATCACACACAGCAACATCAGGACCGATAGATATAACAGGAAAAGAATTAACTGATAAAAGAACGCTATCACTCATTTTACATCCTTTACCACTAGTGACCTCCACTGTATATTTCCCTGCAACACCTGTTGTGATGAAACGACTTGTAGCGGATGTATTCCATTTATAAGCATAAAATCCTGTCCCTGCATCAAAGGTGTAGGTTTTGCCTTCGCAGATATTTTTATTGGCACCTAAATCAATTACAGGCTTTGGATTTACCGTTAAATAAACACTGTCGGAACCGCTGCAACCACTCGCATTACTAACAGTAACTTTATATTTTCCGCTAGTTGATGCAACTATAGTATCGCTTGTTTCTCCCGTGTTCCATTGATAAGAAGTATATCCTGCGCCCGGAGAAAAAGAGACTGTTTCACCTGCACAAATTGTTCTATCCAAACCTAAGTCAACTGAAATAGCACTGTTCGATAAGCTTATACTTTTCTGACGCATGCATACTTCGCCGGCGCGAAGGTATACCATGTAATTGCCTGTGGCGAGTCCGGTAAAAAAAGGCTGACTCTGAAAATTAATATTGTCAATACTGTATTCCAACAAAACACCCTGAGGCGCTGTAGAAACAACATCAATTCGTCCGTTACCACATGAACCCTGAGCGCTCAGCTCCATCGTAATATCAATATCCTGTATATTAATGTCATCTAAAAAATTACCAATTCCCTGATCGCCGTTGGCACCCGAAACCGAAGAAAAATAAAAACGTGTTATTCTTTGTCCGGCAGGTACTGTATAAGCTCCTGTATAATGTCTCCACGCCGTTCTATCGGTGCTGTAAGTTCCTTCTACAGTAAGCGTTCCGTCAGACGGTCCAATTTTTAGTTCCATCACATCAACTCCCAAACGGCCACGATGCGCAAAACCGTAAGTTAAAGTAGTACCGGGAATAGTTGGAATATCCTGATACAATGCCGACACCATATTGGCATTCAACTCCACAAATTGTTGTCCTGAATAGGGATTGAAATAAGGATCAAATCCTGTGTGCCATATTTCTATCTGATGATCGCTGGCGGTAGTTGCCCAACCATCAACATTATTATCATTAACGAAGGCCAATGTAGTTCCATAGGTAGCAACGATATCAGGTTGCTCAAAATCGTAATTCACCAATTCAAAGGAACAGTAAGCACTCTGACAAATCAATTTCTGAGAACACAGAAGAAGAAATATGAACACGAAAAATCTAGTCATATTAAATTAAGTTATAGTTGGTTAAGTAAAAATTGCCCGGTAATTAAATTAGGGCAAAAAAGAGGAGAAAAAGAGCGCTTTATTAGTTGTATGACTTTTGTCAGTTCACTTACCCCGCAAATCCCCTTTTCTGCTAATCTGTCGAGATTATGTCAGTAGTCTTTTCTCCCTTGTTCAGTATGCTTTTGATACATTAGACTTATGACAAGCAAGAGGCTAACTAACTTCAATTTGTTTAGGCAAAAAGCCATCCTGATCACAGGATTGTGCTCCATTTTTCTGTCTTCCATTTACGCTCAAACTTGTCCCGGAACCGATGCATGGAAATGGCCATCCCATTCCAACTGGGTGATTACCCAAAACGGACTCGCCACACGCTATGATTTTAAAACGAGCGTGACTACTGAGTACCGACCGTGGGCCATGCAAGGAGGCGAAGGTCAGGCAACGGTAAGCGACGATAATGGAAATTTACTTTTTACCACCAACGGCAGAAGCATCATCGCCGGAGCCACTTTGAATAAAGTTGTTTGCACCAACTGCCTCACTGCGGGAGATGGCGGTTTCGTTAATTTATCCAGTTCGGCGCAGGGAACTTTGATCGTAAAACATCCGCTGATCCCTAACAAATATTTTATTTTCTGTTTGGATGATGCGAATTCGGGATTGATCAACGGACTCGATTTTTTCACTTACGATGCTTCTACTCAAACCATCAGCGCCGGTACTACTTTGTGGGGCGACAGAACAGGCGAAGGAGCAGCTGCTACTATTCATGCCAACGGAATTGACATCTGGGTAACTACCTATGACGTCGACAAAAATAAATTTTACACTTACCTCATCGATTGCAATGGATTGAATACTACACCCATCATCACTGCTGCCGCTACTACGCAGATGACCGATAAAAACATGGGACAAGGTGCACATGAGTTTTCCTGGGACAGCAAAAAATTCGCTACGGCTTATCAAACTTACAGCAATAACAGTCAAACCATTTGTCTTTACGATTTTGATAATGCTACGGGAGCAATCACCAATCCGCAATTCATTGCGAATACAACAGTGCAAACCGGACAATCTTATGATATAGAATTTTCACCTAACAACCAATATCTGTATTCGTCAGGAAACGATGGTCAGCTGGTTTCTTACAACATCAGCAGCGGTATTACCACTACCATCAGGGCTACGGCTTTACAAATTCGTGCTGCTTTATTTGCACCGGGACAAGATCAGGCGACCATAGAAATTGGCGGCGACGGAATGCTGTATTACAATTCTTATCAATACCATGCTTCTCACGACGGTCAGATTTTAAGATTCAAAGACACCAATGGCGATAACCGTGTAGATACTCAGGAACAAGCGATTTATTCAGGTGCGCGTTTTTCCGGTACACTGGGTTTATCTACTACTTTTTTACCACCTTCTTTGGTTCCTGTGATTGATCCGGCCAATCTCGGACCCTTTTGTTTTCAGGAAGATGATCCTGTGGATTTAAACACAAAATGGAAATGCAAAGGAGGAGTTGCCAATGTGAATGCAGAAGACGGAAATCAAAATTATAGCGGTCCGGGAATTACCAACGCTCTTACCGGAATGTTTGATCCCGATATCGCAGGTGTAGGAACACATCAAATTATTTTCAAATATTGTAAAGCAACGGATACCGTGTGGATACAGGTGAATGATTGTTCTTGTTTAGATACTACGATTGGTAATCCTGCTTCTATTTGCACAGGAAGCAATCTTGATTTGGCGCCGCTAGAAATTACACCGGATCCTGGAACCTGGTCCATTGTTTCTACTCCGGTAGGTATTAATCCCGCTACCATTAACGGAACCACTTTTACTACTACCGCCACTACCCTTCCCGGATCTTACACTATACGTTTTACACTATCGGGAGTGCAAGGCGCAATCTGTCCGAAATACTCCGAAAGAATTTTAGTAGTTAAAGCAAAACCTGCAGTGAGCATCAGCAATCAATCCATGTGTGCAGGCGGAACTGCTATTACTTTTGACGCCGGCGCCCAAGGCGTGGGAGCAGTTTTTGCATGGACACCCAGCGGAGAAAATACACAAACTATTTCCGCCGGCACTGCAGGAACTTATTCAGTAACCGTTACCAGCGCCAATGGTTGCAGCAATAACGCAGCCGCTACCTTAACAGTAAATTCAAAACCAACAGTAAGCTTAAGCAATAAAGCAATTTGTGCAGGTGCAGCAGCAGTTTCCTTTGATGCCGGTACACAAGCAGCAGGATCTGTTTTTGCGTGGACACCCAACGGAGAAAACACTCAAACTATTTCTACCAACACCGCAGGAACTTATACTGTTACCGTTACCAATGCAAAAGGATGTAGCAGTAACGCAAGTGCCATTTTAAGTATATCTGCCAAACCTACAGTGAGTTTAAGCAATCAAGCGATGTGTGCAGGCGGCACTGCAGTTACTTTCGATGCAGGTGCACAATCAGCAGGATCTGTTTTTGCATGGACTCCTAATGGAGAAAACACACAAAGCATTTCCGCCGGCACTGCAGGAACCTATTCTGTTACGGTGACCAACTCTGCCGGCTGTAGCAATTCTGCCAATGCTACGCTAACAGTAAATTCTAAACCTACAGTGAACTTAGGCAACGATAAAGCTATTTGTCCGGGAGGTTCCACCACTTTAGATGCAGGAAGTGGATTCACTACTTATACCTGGAGCGGCGCAGGCAACGGGTCTTCCCAAACATTGATTACTTCCACCGGTGGAACTTATACTGTTACTGTCACCAATGCCAATGGCTGTTCGGCTTCTGATGCAGTTGTTGTAACTGTAAATGCTACTTTGAATATTATTATTGGAAATGATACTGCAATTTGTGCGGGGAAAAGCATCACTTTTGATGCAAATTATAATGGCGCAGGAGTGACTTATAACTGGAGCGGACCAAACGGATTCAGCGCTAGTTCCAATCCAATTATTGCAAATACCGACGGGACTTATCAAGTAGATGTTACAGATCCTTTAGGTTGTCAGGGACAAGCTGATGTTAAACTCACTATTAATTCTCTGCCAATTATCACGGTTGCTGATGCCGCTGTTTGCGCAGGAAAAATGCATAGCTTTGATGCCGGCACATTCACCTCCTACAACTGGACGGGCCCCGTAACCGGCACTTCCCGCACTTTAAGCACAAACACAGCCGGCACATACACCGCTACCGTTACCGACTACAATGGTTGCCAGAATTCTGATGCAGCAACACTTACTGTAAACAACAATCCACAACTGAGTATCGGAAGTGATTATACAGCCTGCAGTGGTACTGTAAAAACTTTCACCAGCAATCTCAACGGATTAACTTATTTATGGAGCACCGGCGCAACCACTCCATCCATCGATGTAAGCACCGGCGGTACTTATTCTTTAGAAGTAAGTGACGCCAAAAATTGCAAAGGCTACGACACTGCGCTGGCTACTTTTACAGCAATTCCTGTTTTAGATATTGGTGATGATATTAATTTATGCGAAGGGGAAAGACAAATAATAACGGCCGATGTCACTCCAAGCAATTCAATGGTAACATGGAATTCCGGTGAAAGCGGAAAAACCATTTCTGTTTCTACTTCCCGCAAAGTTTTGGCTACAGCAAACAACGGAGGAAACTGTTCTTCGATGGATTCTATAACTGTTACGATATTTCCCAAACCGATTATTAACGGCCCCGATGATACCACGCTTTGTTTACAATCTCTGCCCGACGGCTTTGAACTAGACGCGGGAACCAACGCCACACAGTATTTATGGAGCAACGGAATGAGCACTCAGAAAATCAAAATTTTTGCCGAAGGAAATTACACCGTTGCCTTGAGTAATGCCGCCAACTGCAGCTCAACAGATACTATCTCCATCATTGAAGATTGTCCGTCTTCCTTGTTTTCTCCCAATGCTTTCACTCCTAATCAGGATGGAAGCAACGATGTTTTTTGCATGAAAGGAGATAATATTTATGATTTCGAAATGTGGATTTTCAACCGCTGGGGCGAAGTGATTTTTCACTCTACAGATATTCATGAAGGCTGGAACGGAAAAAAAATGAATACCATGAACGATGTAGAAATTGATGTATACGTTTGGAAAATAACTTACAAAGATTGGGAAAAATGGAAGCGGAACAAAGCTCCATACAATGAAATAGGAAGTGTTGCAGTAATTAGGTAAATAAAAAAAGAGGCTCATTTTAAAAACAAAAATCCCCGTAAATTTTCATTTACGGGGATTTTCTACTTTACTGGCGGTCCGGACGGGACTCGAACCCGCGACCTCCTGCGTGACAGGCAGGCATTCTAACCAACTGAACTACCGAACCAGTAAGGCTCTTATATTTTTGTTGACAATCAATTTCTAAAGAACAAAGCGTTTTTGTTAAACGGAAGGCGAATTTACACCAATTTTTCTGTCGCACAAACTTTTTTGAAAATTAATCCTGAGGAATCAATGCATTTTCGCTCGCTTTATAAGATATGACAGCAGGATATTGTCTAAACTTTCATTCACATCCACACTCACAAAATCAATGCGGTACTGGCCGCAGCGGTATTCCAGCTCCTTTTGAAAGGCCTGCATTTTTTGCACGTAATCCTGCTTGATATTGTTGGGATTTACTTTCACCACTTCCCCGCTCTCCATATCTATGAACTTATAAGGACGGTTTTCCAGATTAAGATCGAGCTCCACATTTTTATCCATCACATGAAACAATATCACTTCATGTTTGTTGTATTTCAAATGCTGCAAAGCAGAAAACATAGCATCGTTATCAGCGCCTTCGTAAGCTTCAAACATATCGCTGAAAATCACCACCAGTGAGCGCCGATGAATCTGATCGGAAATTTCGTGTAAGGCATCCACCACTCTTGTGGCCCTTACTCCTTCTTTATTTGCGAGGTAAGATTCCAGGAGATGATACAATCGCTTCACATGCATCGTCCCTGATTTGCACTCGGTATGTTCATCCACAGCTGAAGCGAAAGTACTCAGCCCCACTGCATCTCTTTGTCGCTGCAATAAATTAATGATCGCCGCTGCTGCAAAACAAGAGAATTCAATTTTGCGCATCTGCCCTTTTTTAGGCTTTTCGGGGAAATACATGGAAGACGAAAAATCCAGCAGGATCTGACACCTCAGATTGGTTTCTTCTTCGTAGCGCTTCACGAATAACTTATCCGTGCGGGCGTATAATTTCCAGTCGATATTTTTGGTTGATTCTCCCGTGTTGTACAAACGGTGCTCGGCGAATTCCACAGAAAAGCCATGAAAAGGACTTTTATGCATACCGGTAATAAAGCCCTCTACCACTTGTTTGGCGAGGATTTCCAAACTACCGAATTTATTTAAATCGTCGAGATTGATCATTCTAAATATTAAGATACAAAAAAGTCCCGCCTGAAAAGCGGGACTCCTTTATTTTGTTCATCAATGTTTTACAAACACGCTTTGAGTTTATCACCCAATACCGCTTTAGGTACTGCGCCTACTTGTTTATCCACTACTTCTCCGTTTTTAATAAAAAGGATGGTAGGAATATTTCTGATACCGTATTTTGCAGATATACCCGGATTGTTGTCAACGTTCACTTTTCCAACAATAGCCTGACCATCATAATCTTTAGATAATTCTTCAACGATAGGTCCAACCATTCTACATGGTCCGCACCATTCCGCCCAAAAGTCTACTAATACCGGTTTATTTGATTTTAGCGCCAACTCCTCGAAGTTTGCATCTGTGAATTCTATTGCCATAATCGTATGTATTTAATTGTTGTGTTAAAATTAGGTTTAATTCCGGGAACCAAAATAATTCAATGAATAATTTTTGTTAAGTAGTTATAAACAAAATCTATAGTTGCAGAGACGGGAGATTTTCCGTCTCCATTAAAGGAAAATATTATTTAGACGCAAAATTTTGCGTCTCTACAAGAAAGCGAAGGGTGATAAATTTTTCACCGCTCAGTTTAGACTTTACCCAGATATTAAAACCAAAGCCATCCACCAGATAAGACGATTTTTCGGGTTTCCCTTTTTCGGAATAGGATTCCAGATAATGCGTCAAAACTACTTTTTTGGCATCTTTACTATCGGCTTTTACATAGCGTTCCAGCGCATCAAAAATATGCACCTCTACAGGTAAAACATCTTCAATGCTTTTCAAAAGATATTTAACTGCGCGGATTTCCGATTGAATTAAATCATAATCATCCAGCTCAATGGCACAAATTAATTTGAGAATTTTTTCATAAAGCTTGGCATTTTTAAAGGAATGCAGACTGTATTGCGTATCGAGGAAGTTAGAAATCTGATACACCTTTTTGTACTGGCCGTCCATGAAATTAAAAATGAACTGAGCGTGTTTAACATCAAGTACTTCTTTATTAAAAGGAATGCCATCAATTATTTGCTCGTACTTCTGTTCCATTTCCAGATGAAATTTCCTGTAATCTTCAATGTTATTGGTGAAGCGATAGAAATAATCCTGATGCACCAGGTAATTGACAAGCACAAAATAATCGGCATCATTTTCCGAACCTTCCTTCATCTTCTGAAGCATTGTAAAAGCTTCCTCTTTCATCCCTATATCCAACGTAATTCGCACGTAATTGGCCATTTGCACAATTCGGGAGCGCAAAGAAAAACGCTTTAAACTGTTTTGTATTTCTATCATCTTTTTTAAATGATGACAGGCCTTTACCGGATTCAACTCATAACCCATGTATTTTACGTAATGAATAAAATGAAAACACACCAGTGCCGATTGGCTTATGGCTTTGCTTTCACTGTTGAGCAGCGGATCCCGGTACAAAACCAGCATTTCATCTTTAATCGTTTCATTGGAAGTAACGCGAAGCATTTCTCCCTTTTTGAAAAGATTGTCGGATAGAATGAAATATTTCTCTGAATTGATAAATTGCTCATTCACCTTAACTGTATCCAAACGAATGGATTCGATGTTTTCCGAGAACTCGAAATCGGTCATTGTTTTTTGCTGATGTTGAATTTCAATCAACTGCTGGTTGATCTCGGTTTGCTTGTAAAAAAACTCGTTGTCTTTAGCCAGTTTATAAGCCTTTTGCAATGTTTTGTATGAATCGTCGAAAAGCATTTTTTCCTTCAGCAACAAGGCATGTGATATCAATCGGTTGATTTGCCAAAGAATGTCGGGCGATTTGGTTTTGCAATACACCAGCACATCCAGTATTTCACTGTACAGCACATGTTTTTTGGAAGCAAAGAAATCGCGGAAAGCTTCTTTATCCAAACTCTCTAAAATTTTCTTCTCATCGTAATCTTCTTGTTTTTGAATAGCGGAAAAGATCTGCAGCAAAGCAGAATCCTCATTCCCAAAAGCCGACTTTATCTTTTTGAAATACGATTTCTCGGTTTTCTTTAAACTCCGGATCAGGGAAAACAAATGGTCTTTATCACCCATAGAAAGCAGTAATTAGTGATTCGGAAGATATAAAAAAACGATACGCAAAGGCAAATAAATTAAGCGCTTATTGTATTGAATCGCTATTTTGAGTATTTTTTATCGGGCATTTCTCCATCAGTCATTATATATTCATATTCGCAAGGGGCACTACTATGAAAAAACTGATACTGTTTTTAACGCTGAGCATTTTTTACTGCATGACTTATGCAGGTGGACCAACGCTGGTTTCCCCTAAAAATGATACCGTAAATATTCCCACAAAATTCTTTTATACTTTCAGTCACACAGGAGGAATGATCTATTATGACATTGAGCTCGACACTTCGGCGTTGTTTAATTCTTCCATGAACATTTTAAAAACGGGTGTCAATGATTTCAGCGGATTTCCAGATGGATTTGTTGTGATGGATTCGGTGAACTCTTTGTTTTTTGATACTCATTATTACTGGCGGGTGAAGGGACGAAACAATACCGACACCACCGAATGGTCGGAAATACGCAGTCTCACCACCGACAACAAACCCAAGCTGGCTTCACCTATAGACGGATACATTTGTCTTGCTCCTACTCAAATAGCTGTTGTAAAAAACAGTATGGGAGACACGAAAATTATTGTGGAATGGGACAAAAGTCCGATTTTCAATTCTCCTATTTACCAGGTACAGGTATTGAATATTACAGGAAGTTCGAATTATTATTCCCATAATCATGCAATAGTGATAGGTCTAACCGGTTTAAACAACACCGAAACCTATTACTGGCGCGCAAAAGCATACAACGATGTAGACAGCAGCGACTGGAGTGATCTCAAATATTTCGTCACCAATTTTTCAAATTCAGAAATTGAAATGCACAGTCCCGAAGAAATTTCTTTCTATCCTAATCCGGCCAATGATCTTTTGATCATCAGAAGCCAATCCGCAAAAGGAGATATCGGCGTGTACGATTTAACAGGCAAAAAAATTGTCTCGCATCAAATTACGTCGGAAAGCGAAACAATGGATATTTCAGGAATACCGCAAGGTATTTATTTTATACACAGCATAAATAGTGAGCAGCAAATCAATATTTACAAACTCATTATCACAAAATAAAATTCGAGTAGTGCGGGCATCTTGTGAAACTTTCCGGCGTGGGGCCGGAAAGTTTTTTTTGTTTTCAGTGAATCGCTACAATTCATTTTTTTTATTCGGTTTAGCAGATCAATCACCTGTAAATTGATCGGGTAACTACTAATTCTACTATTATGGAAACTAACAAAATTCTGCACGATGTATTGCTGTTGATAGGCATGACTGTAATTTTCTGGTTCTGCGGCAACCTCCTGTAGCCAATCGCTATTTTTCAATTTTTTTGTTTTGAATATGTTTTTTATCCCACGGATATTTAAACCTAACCAAAACTACAACTATGAAAAAACTACTTTTACTTTCCGTTCTCTTCTTATTTATAAATTTTATTCCGGCACAACTTCCCTGTAATGTATTGGTGGGTTATTACCAAAGTTCATGGGGACCATACGTTCCTTTAAGCAGTGTAAACAACAACTACAATGTTTTTTGCATTTCATTTCTGGAGGCCGGGGGAAGCGATGGAATATCCGACAACAACAGTGTATACAATTTAAATTTTTATGCTACGAATGATGGCAAACTCCGACAGGATATTCCTGTTGTTCAGGCCCAGGGTAAAAAAGTATTAATGAGCATTGGTGGCGGAACAGGTTCCTTCAAATTAAATTCTCCCGCAGAAGTCACGTTTTTAGTGAACAAGGTAAAAACAGTTATTCAAACTTACGGATTGGATGGAATTGATGTGGATCTGGAACGCCCAACCTATCTTAGTCAAAATATGGGAGGAACAGTATCCACTCCCGAAGCTCACATTACCTATGTTATTGATGCTGTTCAGCAATTGCTTACCTGGTATAAAAACGCCTATGGTAAAAAAATGATTCTGACCCTCGTTCCTGAAGTGGCTTATACCACCGGCGGACTCTCACCTTATATGTCGGCTGTGTATGGCGCAGCCTATTTACCTATCATAGAAACACTGAAAAACGATATTGATTTATTAATGATTCAATTGTACAATGCCAGCGGCGGGAATTATGCTTTGGACGGAATGGTATACAATCACGGTACTCCTGATTTTATTATCAGTCAGACCGAAGCCATCATCAAAGGCTTCGCTTGCACAAACGGAAAAGGAGTTTTTTCAGGCATCTCTCCTTCTCAGATTGCAGTGTGTTTGCCTGCAAGTGCAGGATCAGCCGATGGTTATATCGGAACCGCAGCTGTAAAAATGGCTATGGATTATTTGCGCGGTACAGGTCCAAAACCGGGAATGTACACTTTAAAAAAAGCGGGCGGTTATCCCGAAATTCACGGCATGGCCACGTGGTCCATCAACAATGATTTAACCACTGGATACAGTTACGCAGCAAATTACGCTACCATATTCAGCAGCTGCCTCACAACAAACATTACAGAAAATGAAAAATCAAACACGCCTTTGATTTATCCTAATCCGGCAAATACTCAAATCACTATTGAAAATATTTCGGGAGTTCCTTTAAAAATATTCAACGCTGTAGGTCAATTGGTTTTGGAAAAAACCATAACGAATGAAAAAAACAGCATTGACATTAGTCATCTCACTCCGGGTTTATACCTGATACAAACAGGGAATGCAGTACAAAAACTAATGGTTGATTAATTTTTTCTTGTAGTAGCACATCGACTGATTCCGTATGTCGATGAATATCAAAACACTTTACAGAGCCCTCTGTAAAGTGTTTTTTTTGAATCGCTATTAATCCTCTTTTTTATTTATTTCTTCTTATCCTTTTCGCCTTTCTTTATTAAACTAACTCGCTACTGCTATGAGGAAATTACTTGTATTTACTTTATTGTTTTTTTCTGTTTTCGGATTGAACGCACAGAAAAAGAAAACCGTAGAATTTAAAGTGACGGCTTATCCCGATCAGCTGAAATTCGACGGACAGATGATACTGACGAACAATGCCGGATCATGGTCGGGATTAACCGGCATTACTTTCGACTGGCCCTGCGTTACTCAAATTGGCGGACCAACAGCTACTCAAACAGGCGGGAAATTAAAAATGACTTTTCAATCCTGGGAAGTTTCTTCCAATCCCTCCAGTCTTTCCTGCTGGGGCGGAGAATATAGCGGTGATTTCAATGTACCTCCTTACGGAATAGATAACTTTGGTGACACCATTTGGGTAATTATTGTTGATCCAAAATATTCACCCAAATCTTTCAACGCCAAACCTTGGAAATATAACTTCAGCAAAGATTGTTTTATTTCTTCTCCTTCAAAATTATGTTTGGGCGAAGCACAAATTGCAGAATGGTCGGGACCATCCAATTTGGATAAAGCCGATGTGCGCGTTCCTGCCAACAGAAAAAACTGGGCACTTGCTGCTGCGCACACACATCGCTTATTTACCAATATGGTGGGCGCCGAAATCACCTCGCTGAATTATGCTTTTGCTCAGTCGATGATTGAAGGCAGAATGGCTTGTGATGCCGGATTTACGCCCAAAGCCGGCGATCCTTTTCCGCTCAATTACAGAGCAGGTTCGGTGAGTGGCGGTTGCTTTCAGATTTTAGCTTCGGGATGGGCGCAGCTGGAACAATTTTATCCCGATTTGTATAAAAATGCTGCGCACCCTTTGAACTCAACAAACATCATCGATGGAAAAAATTTCGTTACTGCCTGTTTGTCAAAAGCCATGTACGACTATACTTCTTTCGCTTACTGGGAAAAAGTATATTGCTGGAATCCGGTTGGATTTTTTGCAGTTGCCAAAGATCCTTACGTTGCCGAAGAAGTGCTGGCTTATTCTTATCATGATGGTATGAACGGTTCAAAACCCGAACTGGAAAAAGTATTCAGCACCCAACGCGC
Organism: Flavobacteriales bacterium; assembly: GCA_023251095.1. Classification (GTDB taxonomy): domain Bacteria; phylum Bacteroidota; class Bacteroidia; order Flavobacteriales_C; genus JAHEZL01. The sequence goes on along the minus strand of JAHEZL010000003.1, from coordinate 190,997 downwards.
AACTTACGCAAATGATGTAAACGTGATCAATACCATCACCACTCTTTCGGGCGCGCCGGGCATCGCCTACGGTGAAAGAATGCGCAACAATTTAATTCAGCTGGAAAACAACTGGAGTGTTAGTCCTTCTTTAAAAAATAATGATCCGAAATACAACTGGGGCGGAAGCAATCCTGCGAAACCCGCCCACTACCAATATTTTGGCTGCTACAACGAATGCTATGACTGGAGTGATATCTCAGCATACATCGATGAAGCAGCCATTCTTTTCTGGCACGCTGATGTGAACTTTGTGAAAGCAGAAGCAATGAAAGCTTTCAACAAACTTCGTCCTTACTCGGTGAAAGTACTGAAGAAAGATTCCACCGAGTATTGTGTTGCACAGGGGAAACCCGACAAATGTGTAGATATGGACAGCTGCTCAAAAAAAATATGGGTGTATAAAATTACTTATGATACGATTTACTCGGGCTGTGTGAATTACGAAAACCTCGGTCCGGTGATTGACGCCATGGTACTGGCCTTTCCTGCTTACAGCGCTGAAAAAGGTTTGGGACAAGTTTATTTTGCACAGGCCTGCGGTTCACCTACCGCCGCATTGGAATGGAATAAATCTCCTATTTGCGACGGTGAATCCACTGAACTTTGGGTGAAATTATACGGTACTGCTCCTTTTACTTATTCGGTAAAAGATCCCAACGGAAATATCATCACACGCAGCGGTGTAAGTACACCTACTGATGTTTTACATGTTTCCAAACCCGGAGAATACAAAGTGATTTCTATCAAAGATGCCAATGGTGACGTGTTTTTAAATTGCCACAACAGCAGCGCAACTGTAAGAAAAAAATTACATCCCAAAGCCGAATGGGAAAAGAAAGACGTTGGCAAATGCCAGACGGATTGCCAGAAAGAAGGCGACGTAGTAGTTAAATTCAGCAATGGCTCAGCACCATGGAGCATCTCCTACACCGATCCTACCGGTGTAAATAAAACAATACAAAACATTAGTGCAGCTTCTTACATTGTTGCGTCGGCTCCTGTAAAAAAAGGACAGTACACCATATTTCACATCGCCAGCGGAACCTGCGATACCCTGCTCACCGATATTCTGGAAATTTGTAACGACACTTGCGCAACACCCGCTGCTGCTATTTCAGGCAGTAAAAAAATATGCAACGGCGACTCTGCACAAATAAGTATTCAATTGACAGGAAGCGCTCCTTATACTATTTACATCAACGACGGCAGCAAACAAAATAAAGTAACCGCGAGTACTTCCCCTTATAAATTTTACGCAAAAAAAGCAGGCACTTATGTAGTGGACAGCGTAGTGAGTGGGAAATGCAAAGCGAACGGAACGGGCTTTGCAAAAATTGATATTGATCCTATAACACTTGTAAATATTGGCCCTGCCGATACTTCTCTTTGTTCGGGATCCTTAACTTTAAATGCAGGCAATGGCTACAACTCCTATTTATGGAACGATGGAAAAACTACAGCAAGCAACATTGCTAGCACTTCCGGAAAATATAAAGTGACAGTAAAAAATGCTACTGGCTGCTCTTCTTCCGATTCTATTAATGTGAATATTAGCAGCAATTTAAAAGTGAATTTAGGAAAGGATACTACGCTTTGTTCAGGCAGCATCACTTTAAATGCAGGCAGTGGATTTTCTTCTTATGCATGGAATCCCAGCGGATCTGCTATTTCAACTATTATTGTAAACACTTCGGGAACTTACATAGTGAATATTGAAAATGCGAGCGGATGCAAAGGCAGCGATACTATTGTGGTGAACATCGGTCAGCCTATCACTGTTGACCTCGGAAAAGATACGCTCACTATTTGCGCTACAGGAAAAGTTTCTCTCACTGCAGCAACAAGCGGTGGCAGCGGCACTTTCACTTATACATGGAATGGCACTCCTCAGGCAAATACCATCAACAATATCAGTACAGAAGGTTGGTACCGTGTGGTGGTTAGCGACGCAAACGGATGCAAAGGCATGGATAGTTTGTGTCTGAAAAAAAGTTCTTTTCTTTCTGTAAAGCTGAATGATGCTGTGCTTTGCGAAGGCGAAGATTTAAAACTCAATGCAGGTTATGACGACAACAATTACAACATCAGCTGGAACACCAATGAAAACAAACAATACATCACTGTTAAAACTTCGGGGATTTATGGCGTGGTGATAGACGATAAAAATGGTTGTAAAGGAAGCGACAGTATGCTGCTCACTGTTCATCCGTTACCCGATGTGAGCAGCATAGCAACTAGCGCAAATATTTGCACAGGCGATCAAACTGTGATAGGAAAAAAACTCAGTGGACCTTATTCTTACCTGTGGTTGATGAATGCACAAAACACTGAAACCATCTCTGTTTCCAAAGGAGGTACTTATGAGGTGAAAATAATAAATACTGTCAGCTCTTGTAAAAATTCAATTGCTGTTAGCGTAGCAGAAAATCCGAAACCCGAAATTATTTTAGGCGCCGACATCACTAAATGTGAAGGAGAAATTATCACTGTAGCTCCTAAAAATATTGATACCAATGCCATTTACCAATGGAACGGAAATACAGAGCCTGCTTCAAAAACAATTACTCAGGGTGGAACTTATATTTTGCACGCAAGCAATTCTTACGCTTGTGAAAACAGCGATACTATTGTAGTTGCATTTAAAAAACACCCTGCCGTTGATCTCGCCGGCGGAGAAGATACTTTAAGCATTTGTGAAGGAGAAACGCAAACGCTGAATGCGCAAAATCCGGGCATGACCTTTATATGGAACACCACAGAAAACAGCGCAAACATCACTGTAAAAAACAAAGGGATTTATCATGTAAAGGTAAGTGATGGCGGTTGCAGCAGCGAAGATGAAGTTTTTGTAGATGTAGTTTCTATGCCCGAAAAATTCCTGAATCAAAACATCAAAAAAACATATTGTTTTGAAGAAGAAGATGCTGTTACTCTTTCTACCGATTTAAGAGATCCGTACACCTACACATGGAGCAACGGCAACAACGGCAATGCCATTAAAGTAAAAGAAAAAGGAACTTACACCCTCAGCATCACACTAGGCAAGTGTACTTCAAAAGATGAAATCACACTGACTGAATACTGCGAATCCACTTTGTTTATTCCAAATGCTTTCACTCCGAACGGCGATAATAAAAATGAAATATTCAAAGCCGAAGGAAACTTCATAGATGATTTCCGCCTGATGGTTTTCAATCGCTGGGGCGAAAAAATATTCGAGTCGGATAATTTCAACAATGGCTGGAATGGCACTTACAACGGACAGTTGGTGCAACAGGATGTTTATGTATGGAAGGTCTTTTACAGCATTAACAAAGGCGACGGAAAAAAAATAACAAAAGAAAAAATAGGGAGAGTAACAGTGCTTTATTAAGTCGCTATAAATTTCATTTTTTGTTTATTCGCACTTACTTAACTTATTTATCTTTTATCCGGGAACAATCTGCTTTGTGTTTTTTATACTAACCAAAACCAAAGTAGACTATGAAAACTAAATTGAAATTATTGGGATTGTCGCTTATGCTGACGCTTCCTGCAATGACACAAATTCAGCTGACTAAAGGAAAAAACATGCCTGTGGCAGGAGATCATTTTAAAGTGATTGAGTTCAGCAACAACAATGTAAATGAAGGGAATTCCGGTGCAAATGTTAGCTGGGATTTTTCATCCTTGAACCTGCAAGGAATAGAAAACAATTATGCGTGGAAGTCGGTAAACCAATCTTTATTTACCGATACTTTAAACGGAAGAGCCGATATTTTTCTAGATATTAATGATGTAGACGGAAGCATGTTTTTTCAAACGAGTAATGATTCCCTACAAGCAATAGCACTGGGTTTTCCTCAGGACACAAGCTATGTCGAATATACTGATTACCTTCTTTACGCAGTTTACCCTTTTACTTTTGGTGATTCTTATACAGATGATGCGCTCCTCAATATAGGTGCTTACTCTCAAAGCACTAAATCTACTGTGACCGCAGATGCTTACGGCACTTTGAAATTGTCCACCGGAACTTTTTCTGTGCTACGATTGGTAACAATCGACAGTATTACAGAATCTGCCGGAGGCATCGGAGGAAGCTGGAGCAATAAAATAGTAGAAATCTCTTACGACTGGTATACCCAAAACAGCAAAATACCTTTGTTTTCTATTGCATGGGATGATAATTCTCTAACAAAAACTGTTATGTACAACAATAGTGAAATGCCTACTTCCTTAAAAAATCAGGAAGTTGCTGCGATTCAATATTATCCGAACCCTGTAAATGATGAATTGAATTTTTCACAAACACTCGAGCAAATTACAATTTACGATAGCAATGGCCGACTTGTGAAAACTTACTACAACACTAATAATATTTCTTTCTCCGGAACAGAGATTACAAGCGGACTTTACTTTGTAAAGGTTTACCATGATCAACAACAAAGTCAATTCAAATTGATTAAGTTGTAAATGGTATTTATTCTAATGAGTAAGTGGCAGCCTCGCGAAAACGGGGCTGTTTTTTATTAATTAATCTTCAACTCCAACTGAAATTTCTTTTTCACCTCACTGATGAAATCATTATTCAAATTGATTTTTTTTGTGCGCGACGGCATTTCAATCGTAATTTTCTCGATGGGATCAACCACGTTGAATTTAATGCGGCACTCCCCCGGATGCTTCTCGAAAAGCTGAGTGAGTTCTTCTAAATATTTCTCCGTTAAATTTTTAATATCGAGCCTCAAAGTAATTGATTTCACCAGCTTCTCGCGCAAATCAGAAAGCAATTCAATGTTGTTCACCTTCAACTCCATTTCATCCTGATTGAATTTACGCGGCTGAACTTTTGTTTTAATATAAAGGAAAGATCCCATCACTAAATAGCGACGGTACTTGAGATAATCTTCACCAAAAAGGAAAAACTTGTACGACGCTGTGTAATCCTCCATGGCCAGAATCCCGAAGTGATTTCCATTTTTACTTACTTTCTCCGATACCTCTGTAACAACACCTGCAAAAGACAAATCGCGATTTTTATAACGCATCAAATCTTCGTTCACCTGCTGGAAATTACTGTTCACAAAATTGTCGATTTCCAAACGGAAATCATTTAAAGGATGTCCGGAAATAAAAATTCCAACCACTTCCTTTTCCTGATTTAACGCCTGAATATTCGACCACTCTTCGCATCTCGGAATTGGCGGAACGGGTAAATCCACAGCACTTTCAGCACCAAACAAAGATTGCTGATGTGAGCCTTCATCGTTTTGTAATTGCAATCCGTACTTAATCGACTTCTCTAAAAAAGTAGAATCTTTTTCATTCGCTTTGAAAAAATATTGTGCGCGATGCGTTCCTTTGAAACAATCGAAACCACCCGCCAACACTAAGTTTTCCATGCACTTTTTGTTTGCCGCGCGCAGGTTGATGCGCTTGGTCATATCAAAAATATTTTTGAAGGCTCCGTTCTTTTTTCTTTCATCAACGATGGATTCCACAGCACCTTCCCCTACTCCTTTTATCGCTCCCAATCCGAAACGGATAGCACCACTTGTATTCACCGTAAATTTATACACCGACTCATTTACATCGGGCCCCAACACAGGAGTTCCCATGCGCATGCACTCTTCCATAAAGAAAGTCACCTCGCTGATGTTATTCATATTGTTACTCAACACCGACGCCATATATTCGGCCGGATAATGTGCTTTTAAATAAGCCGTTTGATACGCAATTAAAGCATAACAGGTAGAATGCGATTTATTGAAAGCATAGGCAGCAAAGGCTTCCCAGTCTTTCCATATTTTCGCGAGCTGAGTTTCCCCATGACCTTTTGCTTTTCCTTTCTCAATAAATTTCGGACGCATTTTATCCAACACATCGCGTTGTTTTTTTCCCATCGCCTTACGCAAAACGTCGGCTTCACCTTTGGTAAAGCCCGCCAGCTTTTGCGACAGCAACATCACCTGCTCCTGATACACCGTGATACCGTAAGTTTCCTTGAGGTATTCTTCCATGTCGGCGAGGTCATAAGTGATTTCTTCCACACCGTGTTTTCTTTTGATAAAGGAAGGAATATATTCAATCGGACCCGGACGATACAAAGCATTCATGGCAATCAAATCCGCAAACACCGTAGGTTTCAAATCCTTCATATGCTTTTGCATACCGGGCGACTCATACTGGAAAATTCCAACCGTTTCACCTTTTTGGAAAAGTTTGTACGTCAGTTCATCATCCAAAGGAATTTCATCAATATCTATTTGAATGCCGTGACGATCTTTAATAATCACGATAGCATCCTTAATGAGCGTTAAAGTTTTTAATCCGAGAAAGTCCATTTTAAGGAGGCCCGCACTTTCCACCACCGAGTTGTCAAACTGCGTACACCACATCTCGGAATCCTTTGCCGTTGCTACAGGAAGTAATTCTCTAATGTCGCTCGGCGTAATGATAACACCGCAAGCATGAATGCCGGTATTACGAACTGAACCTTCTAAAATCCTTGCCTGACGCAAAGTTTGTCCCTCCAAATCATCTTTCCCGTAAATTTCTTTCAAGCGTTTTGCCATCTCCACCTCATCACCATTCAAAGCCTCTTTCAACTGCTTTTCATCCATGGAGAACAGTTTGTTGAGCTTCATATTCGGCACCAACTTGGAAATACGATCGGTATCAAACAAAGGCAAATCCAAAACTCTTCCGGTATCCCGAATCGATGATTTGGCGGCCATTGTACCGTAGGTAATAATTTGTGCCACCTGACTCGATCCGTATTTATTGATCACGTAATCAATCACTTTTTGTCGGCCCTCATCGTCAAAGTCAATATCAATATCGGGCAATGAAACCCTTTCCGGATTCAGGAATCTCTCAAAAAGTAAATCGTATTTAATCGGATCAACATTGGTGATTCCCGTGCAATACGCCACCGCTGATCCCGCAGCAGAACCACGACCCGGCCCCACCGAAACACCCATTTCACGAGCCTTTGCAATGAAATCCTGAACAATTAAAAAGTATCCCGGATAACCGGATTTTGCAATTGTATCCAATTCAAAAGTCAAACGCTCCTGAATTTCGGAAGTGATTTCAGGATAGCGTTTTTTCGCGCCAACATTGGTGAGAAAAAGTAAGTACGCATTTTCACCGCGCTTACCGCCATCTGCTATATCTTCCGGATTTTTAAATTCTTCGGGAATCTCAAACTTAGGCAGTAAAACATCTGCAGCCAATTTGTAAGATTCAATTTTATCTACAATTTCATTAGTGGTAATAATCGCTTCAGGTAAGTCTTTGAAAAGAGTTTTCATCTCTTCCTGCGACTTGAAATAATATTCATCGTTGGGGAAACCGTAACGAAAACCTCTGCCTCGTCCGATGGGTGTACTTTTCTTTTCACCTTCTTTTACGCACAGCAAAATATCGTGCGCATTGGCGTCTTCTTTATTGAGATAGAAAGTTTCGTTGGCCGCAAAATATTTTACACCATGCGTTTTACAAAACTTAAGCAGCGTATCGTTTACACGGTTTTCCTCTTCTAGTCCGTGACGAGTGAGTTGCGCATAAAAATCATCACCGAATTGTTCCTTCCACCACAAAAAAGCTTCTTCTGCCTGACGCTCACCAACGTTTAAAATCAGGTCGGCAATTTCACCTTTGAGTCCGCCGGTGAAAACAATAATATCCGATTTTAATTGCAGTAAAACATCCTTATCGATACGCGGCACATAGTACGATCCTTCAATGAATCCCGAGGAAGAAAGTTTGGCTAAATTGTGATAGCCTTTTTTATTTTTAGCTATCATCGGAATCTGATAACCATTGTCTTTTACCGTTTTGTTTTTTCTGTCTTTACAAACATGAAACTCACAACCTACTATACCTTTGAGAAAGTTTTTTGTGAAAGGTTCTCCTTTTTCTTCGGCTTCCTTTTTTTGTTTGGCGATGTTGTCGTTGTGTTTTTTGAGAGCCGTCACAAAATCAAAAGCCGCCATCATATTCCCCAAATCAGTGAGGGCCACAGCCGGCATATTCATGTCGGCAGCTTTTTTCACCAGATCTTCTACTTCCGTTGTAGATTGCAGAATTGAATATTGTGTGTGATTGTGTAAATGTGAAAAAGGAACATCAATTAAAACAGAAGAATCAATTTCAACTTCCTCTTTAACTTCCCCTTTCGATTTCTGTTTTTTTACTTTTTCGCTTTCTTCTTTCAGGTTGACGTGTTGCAATCCTGCGAGTGCAATCGCAGAAGTATTGAAAGTTTGAAAAGCTTCTAAATAAGATTCCGGCGCTTGTAATTGTTGCGTAGGAAAATAGCCTAAACGCAGCAATTCAAAAAAGCAACGTGTTGTTGCTTCCACGTCGGCAGTAGCGTTGTGGGCCTCTTCAAATTTTTGTCCGAATAAATGAAAGTGCAATTCCGTTAAAGTTGGCAGTTTGAATTTCCCGCCTCGTCCGCCCGGCAACTGACACATCGTTGCTGTTATTTCTGTACATGTATCTAAAACAGGTTTTTCTAACAATGAAGATTGCACGTTTTTCCGGTGCAATTCACAACCCATGATTTTAAGGTCGAAACCGAGATTTTGTCCCACTACAAATTTACAAAGCGATAAAGCGCGATTGAAATCCTCCAGCACCATTTGCAAATCCACACCTTGCTCTTCGGCTAATTCCGTTGAAATTCCGTGAACTCTTTCCGCATCAAAAGGAATATTAAAACCTTCGGGACGAATCAGATAATCTTTGTGCTCCACCAATCTTCCCATATCATCGTGCAATTGCCAGGCAATTTGCACGCAACGCGGCCAGTTGTCGGTATCTGTAATCGGAGCATTCCAGTTACGCGGCAAACCAGTTGTTTCGGTATCGAAGATTAAATACATAGCGGAGTTGAAGGTTTAAAAATACGGAAGAAAGAGGTGGAAGAAAAGGAGTGTTGAAAAGTAATGAAGAAGATTACGGCAGCAGAAAAATATCAACGAGTAATTGACTTCCTTTTTTCCAACGTATCCAACCTGTTAAAGGATTTTTACACTTATTTATATAAGAACTGCAGGGTTCCCCAGTCTGTTCATTTTGCTCCTCATTATAAAAGCAGTCACATTTAACCTTAACCCAATCCTTTTTTATTTCAATTGGACAAAACATATCATACCCATTAGGGACCAATAATGTATCTGAGCTTTCTTCAGGAAATTGCATGAGTGGCTGCTCTTTCTTTCTTCTTATTCCGTAAGAATTAATAATATAATCATTCCAATTTTCAAATATGTACTCTGTCGTTTTAGGAAAATATTTTATCTCTGATTGATTAACTATGATTTCATATGCATTTTTTGTTTTTCTAAGACAGACAAAATGCATAATACCATAATCCGGCTTATAAAACTTTGAGCAAATACCACTGCAATTATCGGAATACATGTTTTTTGCCGAAAATGTATCGGTCAGCAAACTGTCATTGAATATTTCAAATTTTTCAGGAACAATGACAATTCCCTCTCCCAAAGAAAGTACTTCATTATCAAAAGAGCATTCTATCGAATCACTGACCACCGAACTAACTTGAACATTATTTTTCGATACTTCATTACTGATATTTACCGAAGTATCTTCATTACACGAAAAGGCAGCTATTAAAACACTTAAGCAGAAAAAGAATTTTGTGTTCATTAACAAAGGATTTTTCAACTCTGTAAATCTACTAAATCGTTTGTCAAATCCCCATCAACTCCACCTTAAAAGAAATCTTCACCTTCAAAGCATTAACTACTTGGAGGTCGCAATTTGTGATCTCAAGATTTCCGCTTAGTTTTCTTCGGTAATTTAAACCCTATCATTTTTCTTTTTGGTGCTTTCTTCACCTTCGGTTCAAGTTCAGGCTGGGGCTGTGCCAATAAGAGTTCTATCACTTCATTGATGTTTTCGATTTTTGTATTGAACTTGTTTTCCAGCTCATCAATGCGTTTTTGCAAGAACCTAAAATTGTTATTGTATTGCTTTAACAGGATAAAAGCACGAACGATAGAGATGTTTACTTCAACGGCTCTTTTACTTTTTAAAACACTGGATAACATTGCAACTCCATGTTCAGTAAATGCTAAAGGAATTGCACCACCAAGATGTTTTTTAGAAGGTATCACAATTTGTGATACCACCTTCTCCACCTCGTCCTTATTGAGTTCGAACATAAAATCAGGTGGGAATCGATACAAATTTCTTTTTACCGCTTGTTTTAAAATTCTTGTTTCAACATTGTACAATTGAGCCAATTGAAAATCAAGCATAACACGCTGTCCGCGTATTTCAAAAATGTTTTTTTGAATGATCATTAAATCCATAAAATTTGTTTTTGAGTCAGGCGACTCGTTTAATTAAGCGCCCTAAAAATAAAAACAAATTTTAAAAGAGGAGAATCTTTGGTACTTACCTCTGAATCACCAATGGAAATGAGCTTTGCAAAGAATCTGAACTTATTTTCACCAGATAAAGCCCATTACACAAGTCTTGTGTTGACAAAGTGATTTTATTTTGTCCGTTGACCAACGACATATTTTCACTCCAAATTTTTTGCCCCAGTACATCATAAATGCCTACAACAGCATTTGCATTTTCTGTAGACGAAATTTGAAGCATAATACTTTCTGAAGCAGGGTTAGGATAAACAAAAGTTTTTGCCGCATACTGCAAAGATTCTACACCTGATGGATCAACGTTAAAAACAGATACAGCGCTGTTATTTTTATCTATCACAAATACCCGCCCTACACTATCAACAGCCACACCTATAGGATTATTAAATTGTCCGGCGCCATTTCCCTGAGTTCCCCATTGAGTAATGAAATTACCCGATGAAGTATATACTTTAACATTATAATCACCATTGTCGGCAACAAAAACATCTCCGGTTTTGCTTACACCCAATACATTGTAAACTATTCCTCCCTGCGCAGGCTGAATATGAAATTGCCCGGGGGCACCCCATTCAGTGATATAAACTCCTGTTGTAGAAAATTTCTGAAGTCGGTTGTTCCCGTCTATCACATAAACACTATCGGCATGAACCGCAATTCCACCGGGCGATGAAAACTGTCCGGCAGCAGTTCCAAAAACTCCCCATTGCGTGATGTACACTCCTGACGAAGTAAATTTCTGAACCCGGTTATTTCCATTGTCGGTTACATATACATTACCCAGAGCATCCAAAGCAATTCCACAAGGGAAATTAAACTGTCCGTCACCGGTTCCGGTGCTTCCCCATTGTGTGATGTAAGTTCCTGTTGTACTGAATTTCTGAACCCTGTTATTCCCTCTCTCTGTCACATAAACATATCCTGAAGTATCAACGGCTATACCTACCGGCTGACTGAGTTGGCCGTTAGCGCTGCCGGGGGTTCCCCATCGCAAATTAAAACCTCCATCCGACGCATATTTCTGAACACTATTATCAGTGTAATCCGTTACAAAAACATTTCCCGAATCATTTTTCGCTACACCCGAAGGATCTCCCGTTATAACCGACCAGTCATAATTATAAATATAAGTAACGCCACCCTGACCGCTTGCAGTAAAAACCGATCCTACACTTAATACAATTAACGCAAATAATTTTCTCACTTTGTCTATTTATTTTACAATGATTTTCTGTGTGTGATTAATCTCTCCGTCAGCCGATACTATTTTCAACAAGTAAACCCCCTGTGAAATATCATTGATTGAAAAAGATTGATTAATTAATCCTTCAGGTACTTTTTGGTTCAAAAGTGTTTTTGACAACTTTCCTTCTAAGGAATACAAAGCCACTGAAAGTTGCTTTTCTGAAAGTAAATTGAGCTTCAAAGATAACACATCATTTACCGGATTAGGAAATATTTGTACAGAAAAATTATTTACATCAATGGCAGAGAGTCCCACACCTGAATTAGCAGTTAGTTTAAAAGATTTATTGTAAACATTATCCCCTCCACTATTCGTCCCGTTATAATCGGTAGCCAAACCGACGGCATACATATTCACTGTTCCGGAAGTAGGTGCAACCCAATCAAAATTAAATGACATTGCGTTTTGAGAAAAACCACCATTCTTTGTATGCATCACATTCGTTCTTCCTGAAAAGTAATTATACATTGTTTTTTGGGTATGGGTAGCATCTGTGATAGCAATGGAGCCAGCAGTATTATCGGTATTCAAATTAGTACTGCCGCTGTTATCCAGCGCTTCAAAAGAAAACCCAAACAACTGCCTACCGCTCTCACTTACCACCACCGAAACATGATAGGTTGTACCGGGTACATATTCATTATTAATAAAAGCCGGATTGGTTGAAATCACTAAACTACCCGGACCGGTGTTATTTGCCACACCTCCGCTTCCCGCACCGTGACAGCCGTTAACAGAACAGGTGTATTCTCCCGGACTGCCAGTCATCCCCGATTGTCCGTAAGAATTCAAAGTTCCTGAAGTAAATAAAATAATTGCCGGAGCCGACAATAAAGACAATACAAGTAGCTTTTTATTCATAAAATTGTTTTAGCAGCGTGTACTACTTAAACAATTTTCAAAAAAATTAGTTTCCCTTTTTTTCAATAAATACCTGCAATTTATCTGCCGATTTGTTTTGAATCGTTTCCTGAAACCAGTTCGTCCAGCCAAAGAAAAATCCTTTTAATCCAAAAGCCTGACGCGCCCATTTGTAAAAATTAAAAGCATCCTGATGAGAAATGATTTTACCCTCTTTGAATTTAAATTCAGCATGAATGCGATTGATCACTTTATTTCCTGTGAGTGAAAAAGTATATTCCGCCACCCAATCACAGGAACCTGAATTTTCATCGGCATGAACATTGGAAAACGTGAGTTTCATGTCCTTTCCACCCGACACGAGCATGTGCCACATGGCCTTTACTTTTTTGGCATCAAGGTTTTTAAAAACAGAGTCGGAAAAAGTAGCGGTATCGGCATAACAATCCTGCATGCCTTTGTAATCCTTATTTTGAAAGGAAGTATAAAATTTTTGAATGAGTTCCTGATTAGACATCTTAAGTTTGAATTACCCCTACACTAAATTGTTTTGTAATGGGCGAATGATTTGCAGCCTCAATACCTTGTGAAATCCATTTGCGCGTATCCAACGGATCAATGATGGCATCTACCCACAATCGCGCTGCTGCGTAATACGGAGAAGTTTGCGCTTCATATCTCGCTTTTATTTCAGCAAACACTTTATCTTCTTTGGTTTTATCAATTTCTTCGCCTTTTGCTTTCATTGTTGCAACCTGAATCTGCAACAAAACTTTGGCTGCTTGTTCACCACCCATCACCGCAATTTGCGCAGTTGGCCATGCAACGATTAAGCGGGGATCATAAGCCTTTCCGCACATAGCATAATTTCCTGCACCAAAAGAATTTCCAATCACGATAGTGAATTTAGGAACAACAGAATTCGCAACAGCGTTCACCAGCTTAGCTCCATCTTTAATGATACCGCCTTGTTCCGATCGGGAACCCACCATAAAACCTGTAACATCCTGAAGAAAAACCAAAGGAATTTTTTTCTGATTGCAATTCATAATGAAACGCGAAGCCTTGTCGGCAGAGTCGGAATAAATCACTCCACCAAACTGCATTTCACCTTTTGTTGTTTTAATGATACCGCGCTGATTGGAAATAATTCCCACCGCCCAGCCATCAATGCGAGCATAGCCGCACACAATGGTTTTACCAAATCCTTCTTTGTATTCTTCAAATTTAGAACCGTCGACCAAACGCGCAATAATGTCTTTTACATTGTGTGGTTTATTGGAAGCGGAAGTAAAAATTCCGTACAATTCTTTTTCTTTCTCTTTTGGAGCTGCGGCTTTTTTTCTGTCGAAACCGGCCAAATCGAAACTTCCGAATTTATCTACGAGATCTCTGATTTTATTCAAACACTCTGTATCGTTTTCACACTCGTAATCGGTCACGCCCGAAATTTCGCAATGTGTTTTTGATCCGCCTAAAGTTTCATTGTCCACATCTTCACCAATGGCTGCTTTCACTAAATATGATCCTGCTAAAAATATAGTTCCTGTTTTTTTTACGATGAGCGATTCATCCGACATGATCGGCAAATAAGCGCCTCCCGCAACACAACTTCCCATTACGGCCGCTATTTGCGGAATTCCCATGGACGACATAATTGCGTTATTTCTGAAAATTCTTCCGAAGTGTTCTTTATCCGGAAATATTTCGTCTTGCATCGGAAGATAAACGCCTGCACTATCAACGAGATAAATAATCGGCAAACGATTTTCCATTGCTATTTCCTGTGCACGCAAATTCTTTTTTCCTGTGATCGGGAACCATGCGCCGGCTTTTACCGTGGCATCGTTGGCCACTACCACGCATTGTTTTTCGCTAACTTTCCCAACTACCACTACTACACCTCCGGCAGGACAACCGCCGTGCTCAGCGTACATTCCATCTCCTACAAAAGCACCTATTTCTATGGTTTGTGAATCTTTATCGAGCAACAAATCAATTCTTTCGCGTGCACTCAGCTTTCCTTTTTCATGCAGCTTATCTACCGCTTTCTTTGACGGCATAACACTTAAAAGCTTCTGGTTCATTTCTGACACCAAAAGCTTCATTTTGTCTTCGTTCTTTTTAAAGGATTCGTCCATATGCTGAGATTCTATATTTTTTTGAATATGAACCTATACTGAAATAGACTTATTTTGTTTCACTGGTATAGGCATTGGCAGTAATCGAAGTGCCATTTTTAAAATAGTAAACCCCACCGTAGCTATACTTTACTTCTTTGTATTCATCGGCTTTACCTGCTTTCACCACAATTACTTTATTGATTACTCTTTTGGCCTCCGTTACGGTTTCACGGGTTATACCTTCGGGATATTTTTGAGCGAGCTCCGATAAATACTGTTCTTTTTGCTCTTTGTTGGTAAAATCAACTTCCTTAGTCTCCGTAGTTTTAACAATAGTAGCCTGATCCTGCTGTAATTTTTCTTTGTACTTAGCAATAGCTTCTTCCTTCTTTTTTCTTTCAGCTTCAGCCGCTTTTTTAGCTACTTCCTCCTGAATGGTCACCTGTGCCATACTGTCGGCCACTGCTTTTTGTCGCAAAGCTTTCAGCTCCGATAATCTTTTTTCTTCTGCTGCTTTTGCATTGGCGAGATCAGCTGCTTTACGGGCGTTTTCTTCGGCAATAGCAGCACGAGCCTCCTCATCTTTACGTTTTTTTTCAGCTTCATCGGCAGATTTTTGAGCCAGATCGGCTTTTGCTTTTTCCTCCGCTGCCTTAACAGCTGCAAGTTCAGCAGATTTTTTTGCTTCTTCCTCTTTACGTTTGGCTTCCGCAGCTTTTGCGGTTTCTTCTTCTGCCTGTTTTTTACTCAAAGCCAGTTGAACGCTGCGAATAGAATCCTGCTCTGCTTTTGCTCTGGCATCGGCAATAACTTTGAGTCGGGCAGCCTCTTCAGCCTGTTTGTTTTTTTCTTCTTCCACTCGTTTTTGTTCCGCCTCAATTTTTTCACGCGCCTCACGCGCTTTTTTAACCTCTTCCAATTTCGCCAGCTCTTCTGCCTGTTCTTTCACTTTAGCTTCTACTTCCAGTTTTTTCAAGCGAGCCGCTTCAACAGCTTTACGGGTTTCTTCTTCTTGTTTCTGCTGCGCTTCGGCTTTTGCTTTTTCAGCGTCGGCAATTTTACGCGCTTCTTCAGCCAATCTGGTTTCTTCAGCTGCTTTCGCCAACAGTTTTTTCTCTTCTTCTTCTTTTGCTTTTTTCTCTGCTTCTGCTTTTTTAGCCAGCTCTGCTTCTTTCTCAGCCTTGATTTTTGCTTCAGCTGCTTTGATTGCTGCTTCCTGATCTTGTTTACGTTTAACTTCTTCCGCTGCTGCTTTCTCTTTCTTTTCTTCTTCCGCTAAACGGGCAGCTTCCTGCGCTTTTTCGGCATTGATGCGTTCTTCTTCCTCTTGTTTTTTTCGTTCTTCAAGTAACGCTTTCTCGACTTCTAATTGTTTTTTAGCGGATTCCATTTTAAGCTGCTCTTCCTTTGCTTTACGCTCTTCTTCGTCAGCTTTCTTTTTGGCAGCCTCAGCTTCTAATTTTTGTTTTTCTTTTTCTGCGGCTATTTTCAATAATTCTGCATCACGTTTGGCTTTTTCTTCAGCCGCTAATTTATTGGCAGCATCTTCTTTTTGTTTGGATTCCAGAGCAAGTAAACGATCTGCTTCAGCTTTGGCTTTGTCGGCCTCTTCTTTCTTTTTTGACTCGGCCTCTTTTGCCTGAGCATCAGCCTGAGCCTTCACAGCTGCCTCTTTCAAAGCATCCTGCTCGGCTTTCTTTTTATCAAACTCAGCTTTAGAGGCGGCATCTCCCTGATCTTTCTTAGCCGCATCGGTGACTTTATTTTTATCGTCAATCTTTTTCTCCATCTCATCCAGCTTGGCCTTGATGTTTTTTTCATAACTCAAATCATAATCAAAAGCCTGTACATCATCCTGAAAAAACACTTTTGCAACGGGCTCATCGAAAGTTAAAGTGGAACCGTCTTTTGGGAAAGCATACATTTTTAAATATACGTCCATCGACATGTCTTCTACTTTAACACCTTCGGGAAGCTGAGTATTCACCGTCATGGTTTCCTTCACATAACCGTCTTTCTCAATAACTACTTTAAAATCTCTATTGTACTCAAGATATAACTCATAGCGACCGTTGGCGGTGGTGGTAAATTCGGTAACGAGGGTTGCTCCGTTAAAAACGGTGATGTGAACCCCTGCAACCGGTCGGCCTTTGTCTTTAGCAAAACCAACAAGCTCAAGGGTTTTGTCCTGAGCAGATAAAGTCAGCGACAAAAAAGTCAATAAAACAAAAACGATTGATCTGAAAAAATTCAAGTTCATTGATTTACAAAAACAGAAATTATAAAAATGCTAGCCCGGATAAAAATAAGGAAAATTTCTATTCAGAGTAGACTTTAACGAAATCATCCACCACTGACAATTTCATTTTTTTGGATGCTTTGATGTAAGCGTCTTCCGATGCTTTTTCAAAAGAAAGCTGCGCTCCTTTTATAGAATGCAATCCGGTTTGAAAAATTTCATTAGAAGTGCTCTTGTTTTTAAAAACAACAATTGCATTTAAAGTAGAAGAATAAAACTGCGTGTTCATCTCACTCACCACTCCCGCATCGGTTGATTCAGCTGAGATCTCTACAATCAAATCGGCTTTTTCAATGGCACTCACAGCAATAAAACCATTTGCAGCCAATCCTTCTCTCAAGGCCAGATCCAGCATCGTTTTGGACAAAGTTTGTCCGTTATTTTTTTCCACCGATTTAATCAATACAAACACCGGCTGAACCTCAATATTTATTTTTTCAGGAGAAGTATTTACAGTACCTAAAACCTTTGTAACAACGGATCCTACTGAAGCCTCTTTAATCAGCTGTTTAATATTTACCTGCACGTTGATATACTGCTCCACCGTTTGTCGTGATACCTTGCCTATATCCACAGTTAACATTCCTGAAGCATCAGAAACCATATCAGAGTATGAATGCAAGCGTTTTTTTACCTCTACTGTAATGGGAATTCCAACCAAAGCCTTTCCATCGGAAGTTTTCACTGAAAACTTAATGCTCCCTGAATTTCCCATTTTAATGCGGTAAACCTCCACCTCGGCATCAATTACTATTTGATTCAACAAAGAACGATAGCCGTTAAAAAGCTCATTTCCCAGATATATCTTCTGGCCGTCCAAATCGGTTTCCAGCGATTGATCGAGATAAGCAGTGATTTTATCAATTCCGGATATATAAGCCAACAAGGCTTCTTTATATCGCATTAGATTTTTATACTCACGGGCCTTGATTAAAAAATCTTTCCCCTGATTCACTGCATCTTTTACCTGTTTGAGTTTGCGCTCCAGATAATCGGCTTTGGATAAGCGATAGTAAGTCCAGTAAAAATCTTTGCTTTCATAAGTATCCACTTCATCAAATCCTTCAATTTGCTGATTTACATTCACCCGTATGTTTTGTTGAAAGTCTTCTTTGTATTTATTATCGGTTTCCAGTTGCGACAATACCGACTGCGAAGAAATGGTGACCGAAATTTCACCGGCTAAATTATTCAAAGCATTTTTTCGGGCAGCTTCACGAAAATCGGAAGGGAAGTTTTTTTTAGAAGCAGAACCTATACCTATATAATATTCGGTAGAAATCGGTCGAATATTCACCCACTCGGGCATCGTTTTATTTTCACTTTTGTTATCAGCGCTTTCAGTTTTCTTTGCTGAAGTACAGGCTACAAAAAAAAGACATAAACCTATGGTAAAAATTCTCATCATCAGTTTTCAGGATTATAGCTATAAACAGCTCTGGCAGCAGTACTGCCTATTTTATCGTAAATAGTGGACAACAAAGCATCTTTAGACGCCAATACTTTGGAGGCCTTAAAAAGAGCAGCCAGTTGCTGTTTCTCAAAAAATCCATTATGAATGACATCTCCTGTGCTGCTTTGTGTTTGCGATTGCCACGTGCCCGGACACAACAAGTTGTAATCACCATCATAATAGGCATAATGAACGTTACTGCTTTCTGTATGCGACACAATATTAGAAAGCAAAATCTCGCCTGTTTCAGCCGATATCAGCTTGTACTGAAAAGAACAGCTTACTTGTCGGCTGCCTGAATAGTCGGTGTAAATCACTTTTTTGTAAGCAGTTTCGTTGTAATATTGTCCGGTTTGCGTGTTCAGTTTTCTGATCAGATAAGATTCATAACCTTTGATTCTTTGTGAAATCACAGGTGATTCCGATACTTTAACCTCCAATACTTTTCCAATCAGCACCGCTTTTGCGCCAATGATATTTCCTGCATTGGCAGCAGTATTTTCATCCACCACACCAATCATGGCCAGCTTTTGTTCTTTGAGCAAAAAATCCAGATTCTGACGGTCGATTACTTTTAAAAAAGGCCCTTTATTTTGCAATACATCATTCAAAACTTTTGCCGAAATATTATCGGAAGCACCTCTTTCATAACTCACATTTTCAAAGGGAAGAAGAGCAACAGTGTACTGCGCCTCCTGCAAAGCCTGCTGCATCAGCGACTTTGCATCTTTGTAGTCTTCCTGCTGCTGCACTACACTTTGAAAAGAATAATAGGCTTGTCGGTTTTTCTCTCTTTTCATTGCCTCCACACCTTTCCTGTATATAGGTTCAATGTGCGCGTATTTTTTAAGCGATTCTACATCTTTATAATCGGGTTGAATCTGAATGATTTCATTGAAAATAACTTCAGCACTTCCGAAATCCTCATTTCCTAAAAGCGTATTCGCCTGAGCAAATCTTTCATCGAGATATTCGCCTTTCACCTGCTGGAAATCATCTTCGTACTGAGCAGGATAACTTACTTCAACTTTCATTGCCAGCACCCTGTCTCTGAAATTTTTCATATCGAGATAAGTATATACCGCAGTTTTTTTATCACCGCCGGTATACGCCTGAAAAAAAGCAGATTCCTGAGCATCAATTGCTTTTTGTCCACTGAATTTCAATCCAACCTGCGCATCCACATAATCAGGTCGGGCGGACAAAGCACGCATAAAATATTCAGAAGCTTCTTTGTACATGCCCGCTTCTGAGAGCTTGCTACCTTTTTTTGTTAAGCTTTTCGAACCGTTACAGCCAAAAATTATTAACATCAAAACGATAGTAAAATAAAAGTAAATGCTTTTCATCTGAAAATTTTATGATTTAGATTTACCGATGTGAATTAACAAATATTGTTCCACTTGAGCAAAGGTATTAATAGAATTCTGTTTTTTAATAAAATCATCCTTTCATCGGCACTGTTTTTCATGTGCTTATTTGTAGTTTCTTGTGGCGAAGAATCCGCTACCGGAACTGCCTCAAACACTAGAAAATCAGACATAGAAGAAGTGCCCGTATTTCATGAGCCGGTACCCGTTGACAGTGCCATGGCCCGAAAAATAAAAGAGTTTTTTGAAAATCATCTCGACAATAGTTTTTTCAGCGGAACCATCCTCATCGCCAAGGACGATAATATTTATTACGAATCATGCCAAGGTTTAGGCAACTACAAACGTAAAAACGACAGTATTTGCATGACTTCCACTTTTCAACTGGCATCGGCAACAAAACCTTTCACCTCTTTCGCTATCCTCAGATTAATCAGTCAGGGGAAGTTAGCTTTAACCGACACCGTCAATCAAATACTGCCCGAATTCAGCTTTCCCGGCATTACCGTTGAAATGCTTTTATCCCATTTCTCAGGCTTACCCAACTACATGTACTTTACCGATGAACACTGGGGCTATACCGAAGGAAGTATTACCAATCAGGATGTTTTGAGATTGTTTAAAGAGCATGGCGTTAAAAGTGCGCGACCGAATTCCCATTTTTATTACAACAACACCAATTATTTAGTACTGGCCTCTATCATTGAACACATTTCAAAAATGCCTTACGAAACATACATGCGTGATTCTATTTTCCTGCCGACAGGTATGGAAAACACCCGTATTTTTAATAATCAAAACAGAACCGAACTGATCAATGCTACCTACGGACATCTTGGAGACCTACGCCCGCTTTACTATGATTACCTTGACGGAGTAGTGGGCGACAAAGGAATGTATTCCAATGTTTACGACTTGCTGAAATTTGATCAGGCCCTCTACGATTGCAAGCTGGTACCCAAACGTTTACTGGATATTGCCTTCACTCCACATGAAAAAGCAGAAACACATGGCGGATCCTATGGATTGGGATGGAGATTGCGCAGCAATGAAAATTTTAAACAAATAGTATATCACAGCGGTTGGTGGAAGGGCTACAAATCATTATTCATAAGGGTTCCCGAAGCACACGGTACCATCATTATTCTCTCCAATTCTATTCGCGGCAGCTTCTTCCATGTGGATGAGCTGGTAAATTTATTTGCCGAATGATTTTATATTCGGATGTTTTCTAATAAATTTAGCAACAGTAAGTTATAATCATGACCAACGAAATTTTAAAAAAAATTGAGACTATCCTTGCGTCCGACTCTTTGATCGGACAGGAAAACACGATAGAATCATTAAAGAACGAATTCCTGGAAAGCACCGCCGCTATTGAAAACAGCGAGGAAGAAAATCCTTCAAAAGAAATTCTGGCTGCCCAAAAAACAGAATTCGAAAAACTAATCAATCACTTTCAAATCAAGCTGTCGAACGAAAAAGCTGCAGCCGACAAGAAAAAAGAAGAGGTTGTTAGTGCAAAAAAAACTCTGGTTGCCCGATTACAAGACCTTATTCAAAACGAACAGGAAATCGGCAAAGCCATTCAGATAAAGAAAGAGCTTCAAAATGAATGGAGTGTGATTGATGACAACAACTCTTCTTCCGTACGCCAATTGAATCAACAATTCCATAAGTTGTTGGAAGATTTTAATTACAATCTCAATTTATACAAAGCGATAAAAGACCACGATTTTAAACGCAATCAGCAAATAAAAGAGGAAATACTCACCCAACTCACCGAATTACTCAGCAAGGAAAATAATTTAGGAGACAGCTTTCGCGTACTTCAAAAAAAATGGTTCGATACCGGTCCGGTGAAAAGAGAATCTCAGGATGAATTCTGGCAGAAATTTAAAGATAGCTCTCAAAAGGTAATTGATAAACTGGCCGAGAAAAAAGAAGCTTCAAAAAACCAGGAAAAAGAAAACCTCACTAAAAAAGAAGCTATCCTCAGCTTTATCACAAACCTTGTTGAGGAGCCTACAACAAAGGAAAGACAGTGGAAAGCAAAAACCGATTTAATCATTGAAAAACAAAAAGAATGGAAACAAACCGGCCATGTTCCAAAAGGAGATTCTTCTGCTCTGTGGGACAAATATAAAGCGGCCTGTGATCAGTTTTTCAAAGAAAAATCAGCTTTTTATGAATCACTGAAAGACGAACACAAAAAAAACAAAAATGAAAAATTAAATCTTTGCGATAAAGCTGCTCAGATTGTAGCCGACACCAAAGGAGGCAACGAAGAAAAAACGCGAATGCTTACTCAGCTGCAACGCAACTGGAAAAATATCGGACAAGCCCATCCCCGCGACGAACAGAAACTCTGGAAAAAATTTCAGGATACCTGCAACCTATTTTTTGTTGAATTGAGAAAAACAAAAGATCAGGAAAAAGTAAACATTGAACAATCTCTTTCCGGAAAGAAAAACCTCATTGATCAGCTGCAAAATACCAACGATAAAGAGGAAGTCCTCAACATTATCAAACAATGGTATTTACTGGATGACCACGTTAGAAATCTTTCTGTTGATGCCAACAACCTCTTTAATGAAAAGGTGCTTGAAAAGCTCAGCGCAACAGGAATGGACAAAAAAGAAATTCTCGATCTGCGTTTTGCCATTAAAATAGCCGCATATAAGGAAATCAATAATGTTGATCTCCTGAACAAAGAATTGTACTATTCCAAAGATCAAATTTCAAAACTGGAAGAAGAAAAAGCGAAATTTGAAAACAACCTCGGCTTTTTCAAACACACGAAAAAAGACAACCCAATGCTGGTAGATCTTTTGGAGAAAGTGGAGAAAATGACGAAAGATATCGATTACCACAAAAAACGACTTTCTCAAATCCGAAAACTGATAAAGTAAGCTGCCTGTTTCCGTTTTATAACGCCAGGCCCTTTATAACGAATCTCTTGGCTTAAACTGTTTTTGCCCTGAACCCTGTTTCAGTATCCATTTTTTTTTATCTTCGCAACTCATAAATCGGGTTTTACTTTACTTTTTACAAATGAAAAAAATAATCCTCTTACTCTTTGTAGTAATTTCTCTTACTTCAAAAGCACAAGACTTTTCAGGCTATCTGAACAGTAACTATTCAGGTGTTAACGGTATTGATTTACAACCCGCATCCATTGTGGACAACCGCTATAAATTAGACATCCTCCTGCTAGGCGCTAACACAAACGTTCAAAACAACTATTTCATAATGAAACCGGGGTTTTTAACCGACATCAACAATCCTTCTTTTAAATACATTTATCTGGACAATGACACCAGCAGCGCGCCTAAATCAATATTTACGTCCACACAAATACTCGGCCCCTCTTTCATGTTCACGGCAAACGAAAAAAACTCCTTTGCCTTTACATCAAAGGTTCGTTTTATGATGAATATTGATGATGTTGATCCTAAATTAATTCAAACCATTTACCAACAATATACTGATCCTCAGATTTGGGGATTGGCTTTGGTAAACAAGGGTATAAACATAAAAACCATGGCGTGGGCTGAATACGGTGTGTCTTACGGAAGAGAGATCTACCGCACCAAACACCATTATTTTAAAGGTGGTCTCCGACTTAAATTACTACAAGGAATTGCTGAAACACATGTTGACATACACCCAACACAAATTACTGTTGAAGCCGATTCAACCGTGTCATTAGTAGGCGATAGATTTTCTTACGGACATTCGGCAGGCTTAGAAAATCCGGGTGCAAGTATGTTTAATCCCTTTGCTGCAGGAGCGGCTTTAGGTTTGGGAGGTGACATCGGCTTTGTTTACGAATGGAGACCTCACAGCGAAAAATACACTTACGAAATGGATGGCGTACAAAATGCATCCAGAGACGAAAACAAATACAAATTAAGAATTGGTGCTTCCTTATTGGATGTTGGTGCCATTACTTATAAAAGCGGTACTTACAGCAAGGATTTTAATCCAACCATCAGCCACTGGAAAGCTCAGGGATTAAATCCAACCAATCCGGTTCAGATTGACAGTATCTTATCTGCATCTTTCACCACTACTGCAGTTCCTGCAACTTATAACATGAGTTTACCAACCGTGTTCTCTTTTCAGGTAGATTACCATATCTGGAAAACTTTCTTTGTGAATTTCACAGCTTATCAGGCTTTCCGCTTTAGCGCTAATGCAAATCAAATCCACGAAACCAGCACCTACTCTATCGCTCCTCGTTGGGATTACAAATGGTTCGGATTGTATGTGCCAATGAGCTACAACACAACAACAGGATATAAAATAGGAGCCAGCGCCATGATAGGTCCTTTCTTTGTGGGCACCAGCTCTTTGAATCCTTTGTTTCTAAACACCCAGGGCATGGATGTGTTTTTCGGAGTTAAAGTTTCTTCTCTACACTACAAGAAAAGTGACGGTGATGATGACCATGTTTCCGACAAAGTGGATATCTGCGATGATGTTAAAGGTTTATGGGCTTTCAAAGGTTGTCCTGATACCGATGGTGACAGCATTCCTGATAAGGACGATGTTTGTCCGAAAATCCCCGGTGTAAAAGAATTCAAAGGTTGTCCTGATACAGATAAAGATGGTATTGAAGACCAAAAAGACGACTGTCCGACAGAGCCGGGATTGAAAGAATTCTACGGCTGTCCGGATAGAGACGGTGATAAAGTCATCGACAAAAAAGATGAGTGTCCTGACGAAAAAGGATTGATTAAATTCAATGGTTGTCCTGACAACGACGGAGATTCTATCATCAATAAATTAGATTCTTGTCCTGATCTGGCCGGACCGAAAGAGCACAACGGTTGTCCTGACACCGACAAAGACGGATTGTATGACAATCAGGATAGCTGCGTTACTGAAGCGGGACCGATTGAAAACCAAGGTTGTCCTTTCGGCGACGAAGACAGAGACGGTGTAATCGACAAAGAAGATGAATGTCCGAAAACAGCCGGACCTGCATCTAACAAAGGTTGTCCGGAATTGAAAAAAGAAGAAGAGGAAATTTTAAATACTGCTTTCCAAAACCTGGAATTTGAAACTTCAAAAGCCATTATCAAAGCAGAATCTTTCACTTCTTTGGATGAGTTGGCGGCATTGTTGGTGAAAAAACCTACATGGAAATTGCGTGTTGCAGGACATACGGATAATGCAGGTGATGCTAAAAAGAACCTGAAATTATCTAAAGACAGAACAGAAGCCGTTGCGAAATACTTATCTGAAAAAGGAGTTGACATCAGCAGAATTATTGTAGAATTCTATGGTTCTACAAAACCAATTGCCGATAACAAAACTCCTGAAGGAAGACAGAAAAACAGAAGAGTTGAAATGGAAGTAGTGTTTCAATAGATGACACAAATTTCAAAAAACATCATCAAAAGGTCACAGCGTTTTTTCGCTGTGACCTTTTTGTTTTTCACTTTTTCTATTCAAGCCCAAACTCTGGATTCATTGATCATTAAAGCTGCTCCGCAATTTTCGGGACAAGTGGCTATCATCAAATATGATTCCTTGATTTATTCTTTTAGCAAAGGATGGATGAATTATCCTTTGCAAATTCCAATAAATAAAAACATGTTGTTGGAAATTGGTGAGCTGAGTTCCTTCT
This sequence comes from Flavobacteriales bacterium, assembly GCA_023251095.1. Lineage (GTDB taxonomy): Bacteria > Bacteroidota > Bacteroidia > Flavobacteriales_C > JAHEZL01. The sequence continues at coordinate 165,559 of JAHEZL010000003.1, read as the reverse complement.
TCACCAGAGAAGCCATTTACGATCTCATTAAAAACAATAAAATCTCTGCCGATTCTTCTGTAGCTAACTACATTCCTGACTTTCCTTACAAAGCCATTACCATTGAGCATTTACTCAACCAAAGGTCAGGCCTGCCTTCCAATTACCTTAAATTGTATCACAGATACATTTATGATGATGAAAACATTAAACTGAAAGACAAAGCAAAAAACATCACCAATACTGATATTGTTAATATCCTTATAAAATTTAAACCTGCTTTAGAATTCAATCCCGGAGAGAAATCAGTGCAATGCAACACCAATGATATTGTTCTGGCTTACCTCATAGAACTGATGTATTTCAAACCCTACGAAACAACCATCAATGAAATGACAGCAGCAAAATACCCGAATTCAAAAATTGTAGCGAACAGTGATCTTCAATACACACCAATGTCATTGAGGGCTTCAGGACACAGGAAAACTGATCTTGCGCAAATGTCTGTCGAGGAATCGCTCCAAGATTTCGGATTTAAATATTCCGATGGAACTATGGGCCACCATCATATTTATGCCAATGCTGAAAGTTTAGCGAAATATTTGGACGGCATTACCAAAGCTCCTGTCACCTATACCGGACATGAACCGGGATACAATTCACTCATTTCATACAATAAAGCAAGGACGATAGTTATTCTTTCCAACACGAATGATGAGAAAGATGCGGAGTTGATTTTGAAAGCGATATTGTCTCAACCATAATTCATCCCCAAAGTGCATCATACCCCCAGTACGTCATTGCGAAATTTTTGTACTCAAAAATGAAGCAACCTCATATTGGCTAAGTAATTAAAAAAACAAGGAATGAGTATAATGAGTTTGCTTCATTTTTGAGTACAAAAATTTCGCAATGACGTACTGGGTGATGACGTTGTGGGGGAATGACGCGTTAGATGAATCAATCCTCCAAAACATTCTCAAAGAATTTCTCGCTGAAATTCACAAAATATAATTTCTTGGAAGCTCTGGTAATGGCAGTATACAACCATCTTAAATATTCCACATTCACCATTTCATCGGTTAAATATCCTTGTACCACAAAAGCGTAATCCCATTGTCCGCCTTGGGATTTGTGACAAGTAACGGCATATCCGAATTTCACTTGCAAGGCGTTGTAGTAAGGATCTTTTTTCAATTCTTCCTTGATTTTTGTTTTGTAAGATCCCTTTAAAAGATAATCTCCGTGGACGTTTTCCGAAAAGAGTTTCGACTGTTCTTTGGTCAGCGCCGGTGCATCAGTCATGAGTGTATCCAGCATTATTTTCACTTCTAGCTCAGGCTCTCCCGGATAATCCACCAAACGGATTTGAAGGTTCACAAAACGAAAACCGTATTTCTCTTCAAACTTCATCACGCGCTCCACATAAACCATATCGCCATTGGCGATAAAGCCCGCTTTGCTTTCATCTCCCAGCCAGAAATAATTGTTCTTCACCACCATCAAATAATCGCCCGAAGCAATTTCATCTTCCTGCCAGCGGATGCGGTACCGGATTTGCTGATTGAACTGATTAGCCATTTTGTTAGAGCGACAAATCACTATCGCCTTCTCCACCCCTACTTTTCCGTAAGCATCCGATAAAATTTCTTCTACTTCAGAGCTGTTGATAGAAGCAATGTCAGGGAAATCATTCAATTCAATAGCGGGATAACCCGGCAACTTTTCTTTCAGCTGATCCCTGATTTTAGTGGCATTGTAGAGTATTCCCGATTGTGCAGATTGTCGCACCACTTCCGTCAATTCATAATCGAAAACACTTAAGCCGATGTATTTTTCCAGATAGTTTTTATCCAGCGCCACACTCACCTCCATCCCTACCGGCGGGAGCTGTGCGGTGTCACCAATAAATATCAAACGACAATTTTCTCCATCAAAAACATAACACACCAAATCTTCCAGCAAGCTTCCTCCTCTGCTTACAAAGGAACCACCTAATCCACCTGAATTGGCTATCATAGAAGCCTCATCAACAAAAAACACAGTGTTTTTATGAATGTTTTTCTGCAAGGTAAATCTGCTTACGCCATCCTTCGTTTCATTGAAATAAATCTTTTTGTGAACAGTATAAGCCGGTCGCTCCGAATAGCCGCTCAAAACCTTGGCAGCCCTTCCAGTTGGCGCTAACAACACCGATGAAATTTTATATTCCTGAATGGTTTTGATGAAAGCACTGATCAGTGATGTTTTCCCAGTACCGGCGTATCCGCGAAGGATAAACGTAGGCCGATGCATCGTTCCCGATAAAAACTCAATCAACAGATCCATCAGCTCAGCTTGACCGGAAGTAGGCTGATGTCCTAAGTTGTATATGATTTTATCCTTCAAAATTAAAAGACGATTAACATTAAATTAACTTGTGTCGCTTAGTTTTACGAAACAAATTAAGTCGTAAATTAGCGCAAACATGGAAGCCGAAGTTATCAATAAAGTGAAGGAGCTGCAAATCATCGACAAGCGCATGCTTCAAATCCCGTCGGAGGAATTGCAATTGCACATTGAAGTGGAAAACGCTTTAATCAAAACGCATTTGTTTGATGCCCGTGAAAATGAAATTTTAGGCTTTCAAACGACCAACCTCAACAACGAGTATTACGAATTCGATAACGACAAACTTCAAACGCTTTTTACATCTTCCCCGCTCCAACTAAACCGTAAATTCCAAAAGATTAGTTTATCGGTGGTGAGTCCCAAATTTGTATTGATTCCATCTCCATTATTTGAAAAAGATAAAGCTGCCGATTATTTATCTACCAGCTGCACCCTTGATGAAAACGATGTGGTAGTAAGCAAAGAAATTAATTTTTTAAATGCTTATGCTGTGTTTGCAGTACCGGCTACTTTGAAAAAATTAATGGACAATCAGTTCGAAAACATTGAATATTTACCCCACGTTGTCCCTACTTATTTGTCGCTGCACAACTTATTCAAATCGGAAAAAGAACCTTTGATTTTTGTAAACATACATTCTGATTTCTACGATATCGTAGTGTTTGAAAATGGACAATTAAAACTCTTCACCACGCATCCTGTTGAAACCACTGAAGACTTTTTATACTACACCTTTTATACGCTGGAGCAAATGAAGATCAGCGCCGCCAACACGCCGGTTTACCTTACCGGTGAAGTAGAAAAAAATTCGGCCATCCACGAAATTCTTTTAAAATATTTCAAAAAAAGTTCATGGATCCTGAAAACGAGTCCGTACAAATTGGGTTATGAACTCAACAGCATAAATCCTTATTTTTACTTCTCACATTTCAGTCAGTACCTATGCGTATAGTCAGCGGACAATTTAAAGGAAGAAGATTTTCACCACCCAATAATTTACCAACGCGTCCCACTACCGATCAGGCCAAAGAAGCCATCTTCAATGTATTCAACAACAATTTCGACTTTGAAAATTTAGCGGTTCTGGATTTATTTACGGGCACGGGAAACATCACTTTTGAATTTGCATCGCGCGGTGTTAGCGACATTACCTGCGTTGAACAAAACTTTAAATGCTGCGACTTCATCAAAACAACTTCTGAAGTCTTAGGCATCTCTCCGCGCATCATGAAAGCCGATGTTTTCAAATGGGTGGAACAAAACAAAGGCAAAAAATTCGATATTATTTTTGCAGATCCACCTTATGAATTACCTCATTTAAAAACCATTCCTGCTTTGATTTTTAATGCCGGAATTTTAAAGGAAGGCGGATGGCTGGTCGTAGAGCATCCAAAAGAAATAAGCTTTTCAGGAGAAGAACATTTTGCGTGGCATAGGAATTATGGGCATGTGAATTTTAGTATGTTTGAGGTGGTACAATCCTAATTTACAAATGCGATTGAACCTCGCTTTAATTTTTGTGTCAGATTGAAAATCTGACACTACTGTTCCGATAATCTTCCTAACTTCTTCAAAACATCCTTCATCTCTTCCACCTTTTGAGTTCCTATCATTAGTTTTTTATCGTCAGTGAACACGATTTGCAATCCGCGATCACCCGACACAGTATATGCTTTTCCTTTTCCTGTAAATGCCGCTATTCTTAAACCCCAACCGCCATAATCCACCAAAGGGCTATATTGCTGAACACTTAAGGTTTTAAATTTATCCCAGGTAAAATGCTTGACAGACCTATGAAATGGGAAAAAACGAACATAAATTCCATCCTCTTTTATTTGAGTATTTAAACGAGAAATTGCTAAGCCAATTGTAATCAATAACACGAGTGCAAAAGGAAAAACTATTTCAATTAATTTATCCGGTTCACTAATTATTGCAAAAACAAAAACTCCGTTAATCACTATCAATGGTGCAAGCAACCACCATTGCTTAAACCCCTGACTTTCCGTAAATAAAATTTGTTTTTCCATTTTACAAATTAATACTACACCTTCTGTTTTCTTTGACCTAGAGTTATGGTTATTGAATACAAAATAATAAAAGGCAAAAGTACCATTAACAGAAGAGAATACAATCCGCCAAATAATGTGAAAGCCAAAAACAACAACACATCCGTAAAAGAAGGCTTTACTTCCTTTGGATATTGATCCAATCGCATCAATACACGCAATTCATCAATAGTCATATCCAAAGCCTCTTCAGTGGAAAACTCATCGTAATAAAGGTTTTTTGTTTTTCGGCCGCGGGAAAATGCTTTCAATGCTCCGCGAAAGTTGATCCAAAAACTAATCATAAATCCACTCAAATTGATAAAAAAAGCAGCTCGATATTTTTTGCACCCTGAAGCAATCTCCCATGCACTTATTTCACTTTCACCTTTAAGTTCTGTTGTATAGCCTGTCAATAGATGATGAATGTCGTGCTTGATCACCGCTTTGCGTCGTGCGTCAAAATTGGGAATATAAAAATAGAAATATCTGTTCATCTCTATTTTCACACTTGAACTTGCATTTCCACCATCCGCTCCAAGATGATTGTCAATGTAAAACTGATTCAGTAATTCCCTTGGTGTTTTATTATTCATCACATTTCCTAATTGCATCGTAAATGTAAAAAATATCGCCGAACCAAATTTTCTCTTTCCCGTATCACGCGAAAATCAATCTAATCAACCATGAGAGAAGTATACATCGTTTCAGCCGTAAGAACCCCACTGGGAAGTTTCGGGGGCGCATTGTCCAATATATCAGCAACGAAATTAGGCGCAACAGCCATCAAAGGTGCAATAGATAAAATCGGATTGGATCCCAAACTGGTTCAGGAAGTGTATATGGGAAATGTTTTGCAGGGCAACCTCGGACAAGCACCTGCGCGACAAGCCGCGATCTTTGCGGGATTAAGCAATGCTACTCCATCTACCACAGTAAATAAAGTGTGTGCATCGGGAATGAAAGCCATTATGTTGGCGGCTCAATCTATTATGTTAGGTGATAACGATATTGTAGTTGCAGGCGGAATGGAAAACATGTCGGCAGTGCCGTATTACCTTGATAAAGCGCGTTTTGGCGCTAAACTCGGCGATGCAAAAATGATTGACGGATTGGTAAAAGATGGACTCACCGATGTGTACAAACAATACCACATGGGCAACGCAGCGGATATGTGCGCCAAGGAATGTAATATCACAAGAGAAGCACAAGATGCTTTCGCTATTGAATCCTACGCACGTTCAGCCAAAGCATGGAAAGAAGGAAAATTCAACGATGAAATAGTACCCGTTGAAATCCCTTCTAAAAAAGGAGATTCCACTTTCATCAAAGAAGACGAAGAATACACCAATGTTAAAATTGATAAGATTCCAACCCTCAAACCAGTATTTGAAAAAGACGGAACAGTCACAGCCGCCAATGCTTCCACGTTGAATGACGGCGCCGCAGCACTGGTTTTAATGAGCAAAGAAAAAGCAGATGAATTGGGAATTAAACCCCTCGCTAAAATTGTAAGTTTTGCCGATGCAGCTCATGCTCCCGAATGTTTCACCACTGCGCCATCACTGGCCCTTCCTAAAGCTTTGGACAAAGTAAAAATGAACATAAAAAATGTGGATTATTTTGAATTGAATGAAGCCTTCTCTGTAGTAGGTTTGGTGAATATTCAAAAAATGGGCTTGGATGCCGCTAAAGTAAATGTCAACGGCGGAGCGGTTTCATTGGGACATCCGCTGGGATGTTCAGGTGCGAGAATCATTGTTACATTAATCAATGTATTAAAACAAAACAACGGAAAAATAGGTGCTGCAGCGATTTGTAATGGCGGCGGCGGTGCTTCGGCAATGGTGATTGAGAATTGCTAGAAATATAAATCCCTCTGCCATCACACAGAATCCCTTCGCACTCTCCCTTTTATCAAAGGGAGAAGTGCACTACCTACCAACCATGTTCAATAAAATGGACTTCAAAGAATGGGCCACTAACTTGGTGCGAAGGCCCGAGCCAAGATGCGGGCCGGCGGTGGCGGGAGAAAAATTTTAGGCATCAGGCCGTAAAAATTTTTCGACGCGGGCTGAAGCAGGTCTTAGCTCTTGATTTTTTGTTACTTTTTCATCAAGGAAAAAGTAAAAAACAATCGCTCCTGTAACTTTATTAATATATTTATATCCTATATTAAAAACTCAAACTATGCGAAACAAAACTTTATTTATGGCGCCAATGCTCATCGCTCTGGCTCTGTTCTTACAACAATGCGTTGTTGTTCATCCCGGTGAAATGGGAATTAAACAAACTCTCGGTAAAATTATCGGAAAGCCTAACACTCAAGGACTGCGTTGGTACAATCCCTTTGTAAGTAAAGTTGTTTTGATCAATATTCAAACGGTTGAAGTTTTCAACGTATTGCCTTTACCAACCAAAGAAGGATTGAGTGTGAATGCCGAAATCAGCTTACTCTACCATCTTAATCCGGATTCCGTTCAAAGTGTTTATACCAAGTTCGGAACCAACTACGAAGAAGTAATGGTGTTGAGTAACTTCAGAGCAACAGCCCGTGAAATCAGCTCCCGTTATTTTGCCAAAGAATTGTATGCAACCGAAAGAAATAAAGTAGAAAGAGCGATTGCAGAAGAGCTGACAGATCACATTTCCAAACATGGATTTGTTATCGATGCAGTATTGTTAAAAGACATCATTCTTCCTCCGCAAATGGTTCAAGCCATTCAGGAAAAAGTGAATGCAGAACAATTGGCTTTAAAAATGGAGTACATCATTCAACAAGCTCAAAAAGAAGCGGAAAGAAAAGTAATTGAAGCGGAAGGGATCAAAAAATCACAGTTGATCATCAGCGAATCGATCACACAAAAACAGTTGGATTACAACCAGATTGAAATGTTGAAAACACTGGTGAATTCACCAAATTCTAAAATCATTATCACGGATGGAAAAACGCATCTGCTGAATACCACCAATTAGTCTTTATGTTTTAAAACAAAAAAAAGGAGCGAATGATATTCGCTCCTTTTTTTTATTTCGTCTCGCTTTCCTTTAGCTTATCCGCTTCGTCCTGCAGTTGTTTGAGTTTTTCTTTTCTTATTCTTTCACGCTCCAACCTCGCTTTTTCTTCTGCCTCCTTCATTTCCTGAAATTTTTTCTCCTGATCGGTTACACTTGTTTCTGCTTTTTTAATTTTCTCTTCGTTTTGTTTTTTACGTTCTTCTTCAGCTTTTGCTTTAGCCGCTTCAGCAGCAACTTTCTCATCAGCTAATTTTTTTTCTTCCGCTTCCTTATCTTTTTTTGCTTTTTCTGCCGCTTCCAGTTTTGCTTTTTCCTCAGCTTCAAATTTTTCTTTCAGCTCTTTATCCTTTTGCTTTTGAGCTTCTCTGAATTTTTGAGCTTCAATTCTTAATTTAATTTTCTCCTGTTCTTCTGCCAATTGGCGCTGATAATCTTCCTCTTCTTTTTTAGCAGCTAACTTCGATTCCTCATTAAATTTTGCGATTTTAGCTTTTAACTCCAGCTCTTTCTTTTGAATCTCCAGCAATTTAGCTTCCTCTTCGGCACTGCGCTTTTTGCTTTCTATCAATTCTTTTTCTTTAGCAATTTTATCGTTGAGTTTTTTCAGCTCCAGTTCTTTTCTGGCACGGGCCTGTTCTTCGGTTTCCTTTTTGCTTTTGTCTAAACTGTTATTGTCGAGATCCCCCTGAATTTTCTTCTTGGCTTCATCGTATTCCTTCATTTTTTTTAATCTGTCTTGTGCTGCCTCCTCGGCTGCTTTCATTTGTTTTTCCAAAGCCTCCTTTTCTTTATTGAACATTTCCTGATCATGCTGCGCCTGTTTGTTTTGTTGTTCAATTTTGTCTTTGTAAAGTTTGTCGATAGCATCTAAAGCTTGTTGTTCTTTAATTTGCTGAGCTTTCAACTGTTCCTGTTTTTCAGCTTCCTCTTTTGCCTGCTGTGCTTTGTAAGCCTCTTGTTTTAAAGCGATGGCGTCTTTTTCTGCTTTGATTCTTTGTTCCTCTTTTATTTTTTTCAATTGAAGAGCCATATCCGCTTTTTGCTTTTCATCGGCCTTTTTTTTGGCTTCTTCCTCTATTTTGATTTGCGCTTCTAACTGCGCTTTTTTAGCTTTTTCTAATTCCTTTTGCTTTTTCAGCTGAGCATCATATTCCTTTTTCTTTTGCTCTCTTTCAGCTGCTTTTTTAGCCTCTTCTTCCTGCAATTTCTTTTTCTTGGCAGCAGCTTCAGTTTTAAAATTTGTGCTTTGAGCCTGTGTAGATATTGGAACGAAAAACATTCCTGCCATCAGTATACAAATGGCTATAAATCGATATTTGCCGGTTGTTTTCATTTTAAAAAATGATTTAAAATTAAACGAAGTAAAGTCTGTCATATTTACAAATATACCACATACAAATCCTACCTCCGCAACATCGTTTGATTTTTATCAACAGGATATCAAAAAAAGCTAGGGCTACTCTGGAAAATAATTATATTTTTGAGGCCATCTGAATCAAAAAGAAACTATGACATCCGACTCTGTAAAAACATCTAAAAACACCTACATGATTGTGATTGTAGCGGCTTTGGGCTACTTTGTCGACATCTATGATTTGATTCTTTTTGGAGTAGTTCGCAAAGCCAGTTTAACGGATTTGGGCTTGGGACCGGATGAAATAAAAACCGTAGGGGAGTCATTGCTGAACTGGCAGATGGCGGGAATGTTACTGGGAGGAATTTTTTGGGGAATACTGGGCGATAAAAAAGGAAGATTATCGGTTTTATTCGGATCCATTTTAACGTATTCCCTGGCCAATATTGCCAACGGTTTTGTAGATACTATTCCTATGTACACTATTTGCAGATTTTTAGCAGGCATCGGTTTGGCGGGAGAATTAGGCGCAGGAATCACTCTGGTAAGTGAAAGCATGCACAAGGACAAAAGGGGTTACGGAACAATGATAGTGGCTACAGTGGGTGTTTTTGGAGCTGTGGTGGCGGGCATCTCAGGGGAATTTTTAGACAATTGGCGACATTCTTACTACCTCGGTGGTGCCATGGGACTCGCTTTACTCTTGCTTCGCATAGGAATTTACGAATCGGGAATGTATTCACATGTGGCCGAAAGCGGAGTGAGCAAAGGAAATTTCTTCTCTTTATTTTCATCGCGAAAAACCGCTTATAAATATTTCAGCATCATAGCCACAGGATTTCCCATCTGGTATGTGATAGGAATTTTGGTGACCTTTTCCCCTGAAACAGCAAAGGCCATGGGGATGACAGATTTACCAAAGGCAGGAACAGCGGTAACTTTTGCTTTTGCGGGATTAACCATTGGGGATTTTCTGAGCGGATGGATCAGTCAGATAATTAAAAGCAGAAAGAAAACCATTTTGATCTTTTTAATAATGACCTTTCTCTGTGTTTGCTCTTACTTTTTATTCGGGCACCAATCGCTCACCACCTTTTACACCATCACCTTCTTCCTTGGATTATGTACGGGCTACTGGGCAGTATTCATGAGCACTGCATCGGAATTATTCGGAACCAATATCCGCTCAACGGTAACCACCACTGCTCCAAATTTTGTGAGAGGCTCATTGATTCTCACTACTCTTTTAATTGGCTTGTGTAAATCTATGCTTGGATTTTCAGCACTCTCTTCCATTGTTGGTGTTGGTGCATTGCTCTTTATAGTGGCCTTTATCTGCCTGAGAAATATTGAGGAGACTTTCGGGAAGGATTTAGATTTTATTGAGGAGTAGCTTACGCTCCCTACGTCATTGCGAAATTTTTGTACTCAAAAATGAAGCAAACTCATTACATACTTTTTTGATTTTAAATCCAACTCATAATGAGGTTGCTTCATTTTTGAGTACAAAAATTTCGCAATGACGTAGGGAGTGATGACGTAAGTGAGTGAGTGTTATTTCAATATCTCCCTACTGATCACCACTTTTTGAATCTCACTAGTTCCCTCTCCAATAGTACAAAGCTTAGCATCTCTGTAAAATTTCTCTGCCGGAAAATCTTTAATGTATCCATATCCGCCAAAAATCTGAACACCGTCATTGGCTACTTCTACTGCAATTTCAGAAGAATAGTATTTCGCCATAGCCGATTCTTTAGAAACCGGAAGATGATTATTTTTGAGATAAGCAGCATGGAAAATCAATAATTCTGCAGCTTCAATTTTTGTAGCCATATCGGCCAGTTTAAAAGCAATGGCCTGAAATTCAGAAATAGATTTCCCGAACTGTTGTCTTTCTTTTGAATATTTTAAAGCTGCTTCGTAAGCGCCTTTTGCGATTCCTAAACCAAGAGATGCAATGGAAATTCGGCCGCCATCCAATATCGCCAAAGCTTGTTTGAATCCGCTGCCTACTTCTCCCATTCTGCAGGAATCAGGAATACGCATGTCCTGAAAAATCAATTCGGCAGTTTCCGAAGCGCGCATTCCAAGCTTATCTTCTTTTTTACCGGTAGTAAAACCCGGTGTTCCTTTATCAATAATGAAAGCCGTTGCATTGTTTTTTTCTCCCATTTTTCCGGTGCGGGTCATGAGTACAACTACATCTCCGGAAATACCATGAGTAATAAAAGTTTTTGATCCGTTGATGATCCAATGATCACCATCTTTAACCGCAGTGGTTCTCATGTTTCCTGCGTCGGAACCCGTACTTGGTTCTGTTAAACCCCAGGCTCCGATATATTCGGCAGTAGCTAATTTTGGAAGATATTTTTGTTTTTGTTCTTCTGAACCGAAGTATAAAATATGGTTGGTGCACAATGAATTGTGAGCCGCCATGGATAAACCGATACCACCGCAAATTTTAGAAACTTCAGTGATCGCTGTTACGTATTCAAAATAACCAAAGCCCGAACCACCATATTCAGTAGGAACCAAAACGCCCATCAATCCGAGTTCTCCCATTTGTTTGAACAACTCCACAGGAAAAATTTGTTTTTCGTCCCAGTGATTTCTGTTTGGAAGAATGTTTTTTTGTCCGAAATCACGCACCATTTGCGCAATCATCTTTTGGTTTTCATTGTGGCTAAAATCCATAGTGTGGTTTTGAATTATGAATGACTTATGGCTCAATACGTCGCTAAGGAAATTATGTTATGGCTATACTGCAATAAATTTTCCCTGCCTTTTAAAAAGGAGAGTTCAATGATAAATCCGAAGCCAGCTACCTCAGCGCCCATTTTTTCAACCAGCTGGGCGGCGGCACCCGCCGTTCCACCTGTTGCCAGTAAATCGTCGTGAATAAAAACCCTGCTTCCCTTGTGAATAGCATCAGAGTGTATTTCAACTTCTGCCTGACCGTATTCCAAATCATAAGAAACTTTGTAAGTGCTGTAAGGCAGTTTTCCGGCTTTGCGCACAGGAACGAAAGGAATTTCCAAACGGTTGGCGAGCGGAATACCAAATAGAAAACCTCGACTCTCCACGCCTATCAATGCATCAATTTTTAGATGCTTGAGCTTTTCGGCAAAGGCATCAATCAATTCTTCTCTTAATTTAAAGTCGATTAAAAGCGGAGTAATGTCTTTGAAAATAATTCCCGGTTTAGGAAAATCGGGAATATCCCTTACTGTTTTTTTTATTTTATCGGCTATCATTTGAGCTGGATATATGGTTCAATCAAATATAAAATAGAATCAGAGATAACCTGTGTTTTCAGCAAATCTTTTAAGGATGAAAAATCACCATGTTGTTGTCGGTAAGCAAGAATGGCTTTTGCGCGTTTAACACCAACAAACTTCACTTTAGAAAGTTCTTCCATGCTTGCCTTATTTACATCAATACGCTGCACCAATGAGGCATCAACCGAAATCTGATTTTGAATTTTAGCATAGTTGACCGAATCCATTCCATATACTTTTAGCAATTGTTCTTTGCGCACAAATCCACCCAGCAAATCGCGATATTTAATAATTCGGGCAGCCAGCTTCTCTCCTATTCCGTCTACTTCAACGAGCTGTTCGGGGGTAGCTCCATTTATTTCAACAATGGGTTTTACTTTCTTTTCGTAAGGGGCATAGGTTTTTGAAGGATATGTTTTCTTTTCAAATTTATTTTCCTTTTTTTCTTGGGCAGCAATGTAGATTTTACTTTCCACTTTTTTGTAAAAAGAAGTATCCATACCATACATCTTCAATAAATCTTTTGCTTCATAAAAATGTCCGCCCTTTGAAATATATTTTTCTATTCGCGCAGCAACTTTCTGATCCAATCCGAGCGCCAGCCATTCCGAAGCTTTGAGTTGATTAGGATCAAAAGAATTCAATGGGGTTTTATAAAGCGGTATGTTTTTTTCAAGCGGCTTTTCCATCTTTGAATTACCCACAATAGCGGCGGGTGCCGGGAAGAAATAAAATTTCCCGACAATAAATACAACAGAAAGCAAGAGCAGTACATACAAACCCTTTCTTTCTTTTCGTGCAAAAAGAAAAGGATAGTTCATCCAATTTTATTTATAAGGCTTAATCTCACCCGATTTTATGCGGGCTAAAAAAATTGTTAGGTCTCGTTTTATTTCAGGCGCCATCACATACAATCCTATCATGTTGGGAATGGCCATGGCAAAAATCAAAGCATCGGACAAGCCGACTAAATTATCCAGCGACAACACAGAGCCCACCACCACAAAGGCACAAAAAATTATTTTATAGAGATTCTTCATGTATATATTTTCTCCAAAAAGATAACCCCATGATTTCAATCCGTAATAACTCCAGGTAATCATGGTGGCAAAGGCAAATAACAAAACTGCAATCGTTAAAATGATATTTCCCAAATAACCGAAAACGCTGTGGAAAGCTTCGGCCGTCATTTCAACGCCCTGCACTCCCTGGTGATTGTAGGTTCCGGTAACTACCAAAACCAAAGCGGTCATGGTGCAAATCACAACGGTATCAATAAAAGGCTCCAGTAAAGAAACCAATCCTTCGGTGACAGGTTCATCAGTTTTCACCGCCGAATGCGCAATGGCAGCAGAACCAATTCCCGCTTCGTTGGAAAACGCGGCACGCTTAAAACCCTGAATCATGGCCCCCACCGCACCACCTATCCCCGCCTCAAAATTTAATGCGCCGTTGAAAATCAATTTAAAAGCTGATGGAATTTTATCATAGAAAAACCCTAAAATGATGAGTGCGGAAATCACATATAAGGCGCACATAAAAGGCACCAGTTTATCGGTAACACGCGCAATACTTTTTATTCCGCCTATGATCACCACACCTGTTAATACAGCTATGATGACTCCAAACAACAATGCCCCGTCTTCCGTTTGCCAGAAGCTGCCGAAAATTCCCGACAGGCTTTGAAACTGCACTCTGGCCTGATTGACCTGAAACATGTTGCCTCCGCTTAAGGAACCACCCACACACATTATCGCAAAAAATACAGCCAGAATCTTTCCTAATCCGGCCATTCCTCTGTTAGAAAATCCTTTGCTGAGATAATACATCGGTCCGCCTGAAACACTACCGTTGGCATTTTCATTTCTGTATTTCACGCCTAAAGTACATTCTACAAATTTGGACGACATGCCCAGTATCCCCGCAATTATCATCCAGAAAGTAGCGCCCGGACCGCCAATAGCAATGGCTACAGCAACACCGGTAATATTTCCCAAACCGATGGTTCCGGAGAGCGCAGCGGTTAAAGCCTGAAAATGCGAAACCTGGCCGGTGACTGCCGATCCGTCTTTTTTCTTTCCGGGGAAATCATATTTACCACGCACAATATTGATGGCATGTTTGAATCCTCTGATATTGACAAACTTCATGTAAACCGTACAAAACAAGGCTCCCACCACCAACCAAATTAAAATCAGCGGAATTGAAAATCCGAGAAAAGGAACTTCGTAAAAGAAATAATACGTGACTGTATCTGAAACAGGAGTGAAGGTATTTACAATAGCTTCGTTCACTTTACGCAAAGTGGTTTTTTCCTGTGCGAAAGAAAACAAGGGGAGAAATATTATGAGGAGAAATAATACTCTTTTCACTTCGGCATTATTTTCATTTGATGATCTAAAATCATAATTCCTTCTTCAAAGGAATGCGGATGGTAACCCAAAACCGAACAAGCCTTATCAATAATAAATCCTGTTTTAGGCGGACGAACCGCAGCTTGCTTCAAAGCACCTGTGTTAACAGACTTTACCAACGACGGATCAAAATTATAAAACTCCGCAATTTGCAGAGCCATGTCGTAAATACTCATGTAATTTCTTCCTGAAATATGGAAAACCCCATCGGCCTGTTTATCGGCAATCAACACACAAGCCTGAGCTAAATCTTCTACCAGAGTGGGAGAACGAAACTGATCATCCACCACATTAATTTGTTTTCCTTTTTCCAATTCTCCTTTTGCCCACAGTACAATATTGGTTCTGCTCATATTCACACCAATACCGTAAACTAAACTGGTGCGGGCAATGGCCCATTTGCAATTGGATTTTTTCACTATGCTCTCAGCAGCCAGTTTTGAATCGCCGTAATAATTTACCGGATTAGGAAAATCATCTTCGAGGTAACGCTCCCGTTTGGCATTGGGATTTCCATCGAAAATAAAATCAGTGGAAACATGAATCAAATGTGAATTATATTTCTCGGCAGCTTTGGTTAAATATTTTACTGCATCCACATTTGCTTTCCAGCATTCTTCGCGTTTGCTTTCACAAATATCCACGTTGGTCATGGCAGCAGTATTGATAATAACATCAGGTTGAATTTTTGCCATCACTTGCTCTACTTCCTTCTCTTCACCGATATCAACGGCTTCGTAGGTATATCCTTTATCCGCCGGCAAACGATTTTCGCCGCGGGCCAATGCAAAAATTTCAACTTCTTTTCTGTTCTTGAGTAAATACAAAAGTTTTTGTCCCAATAAACCGTTTGATCCCGTAATTACAATTTTCATCTTCATTTTATATCAATTACAAATGCCAGATATTTCTTCTTTTAAAACTATTGAACCATCTCTTGTACTCCAGCGAAAACGCCATTAACAAATAGATGACTACCGGAGATCCCAAAGTGAGAAAGGAAATGTAAATAAAGAAAATTCTGATTCTGCTGGTTTCAATACCCAATTTACTTCCCCAAAAAGAACAAACTCCAAATACGCTTACTTCAATAATATTTCTAAATCGTTCCAGCATGGTTATGTGCGTTTTTAAAAATCGAATGTCCGATAGCGCAATTTAAACATTTTTTTTGAGAGCAGAACTCATTGTACAACTCTATCAGCGACTGGGAATCCATGGCACTTTCCGACGCTATTCCGGCATTTTGCCAGCGATTCAGAATTTTATTGTCTTCCGGCTTTAATTCTCCTAAAAAAGAAAGTGCCTTTTCTTTTAAATCTGCTTCCGAATTCAATTCCGCTCTTAAAAACAAAAGAGGCACCAAGGCATTGATGATAATTTTATCGATAATTTCATGAGTGAGCTGATGGTTTTGTTTTGTCGTGAGCTGATCAAAATGATAATGGTTTTCCCAATATTTAGAGAGCGGAAATGTGAAATAAGAATAAAACTCTTTTATGGAAGAGATCTTTGTGAGCTCCGAAAAAAAATTGTGACGATTCAATAAAAACCCCGACAATTGTGCTATTCGCAAGGAAGGAAAAGAAGCGGGACGAATACGAAACCATTGCCATTGCGAAAAACGGAGCGGATTCAATTCGTGTTTTTTTTGAAGAAAAATAAAATTCTCCTTTAACATCGAAGGATATTTATCCTGATAATTTTCTGTTAAAAATCCCGCTTGTCCGAACAAAATAGCTTCCAGAAAAATCTCATTGTCATTGTTTTTATACAACACTTCAATAGGCAAAGAAGCAATCAATCCTTCAAAAGAATCGCTATTGTGCTGTAAACCCAAAACCTTTGCAATGGATAGTAAAGTAAGGTGGTCCCAGTTTTTATTCAAACGCAAAAAATCACTTTTTAAAATATTTTTTTTGCGTTGAATGCGATCAATTAAAATACTGTCGAGAAATATTTTTCTTTTCAATTCAGGAACGGAAGAGAGCAACCCTTTACAGGCAATCACTTCGGAAGAGGAAGAAAAACCCTCCATGCATTCCAATATTTTCGGAGGCACATAAACCCTCAAATTCAGAGAAGGCAAAGGTTTTTCTGATTTTGTATAAATGAGTTTATCGGCTTCCCACACCACATGCAATATCACCGATTCATATTTTGAATCAGAGTGGTGTTGATGTAAAATCCAATCGGAACTTTTGAGATGAAGCTCAATATTTCCATACCAGTGAGTATCGCCAATTTTGATGTGCGCATTCAAAAAATCGGGACCGCCTTTATCCGTATTGTGGGTCCCGACGGAATACACTTCAAGCTTCTGCCCATCGCCGCTATGCAGGTCAGACGCGTCAAATAGCCGATACTTCCACAAATAGTGAAGCACCTTTTCTTGCATTAAATAAATTTTTTCTTATTCAGAATGTTTAGTTGAAACGAAGATAGAATTTTTTCCCACAGATTTCACAGATCTCCACTGATTTTAAATTTCTCTCTGCGTAAATCTGTGAAATCTGTGGGGAAATTAAATTAGTTTTTTAGAACGCAACAAAACTTCCATTTCTCCTTGCAATTTCATTGCTTCTTCTCCTGCTTTTTCAGCAAAATCATTTCCGGTGGAAGCATAAATAATACTGCGGGAAGCATTGATTAATAAGCCGGCTTGTGAAGTTGCACCATATTTAAAAACATCTGCTAACGAACCTCCTTGTGCACCAACACCGGGAATTAAAAGAAAATGTTCTGGCGCTATTGCTCTAACTTTTTCCAGCATTTGCGGACGTGTGGCACCTACTACAAACATGAGATTATCGGCAGTTCCCCACTCACAAGTTTTTTGAAGAACTTTTTCAAACAACTGTGTTCCATCCTGTAAATACAGCATTTCAAAATCGGCAGCACCGGGATTAGAAGTGAGTCCTAAAACAATCACAAATTTCCCCGGATACATAAAAGGCTTCACGGAATCCTCGCCCATGTAGGGAGCGATAGTTAAAGAATCGGCATTGAGATTTTCAAAAAATGCTTTCGCATACAATTGAGAAGTATTGCCTATATCGCCACGTTTAGCATCGGCGATGGTGAAAATATTTTTTGGAATATACTCTAAAGTTTTGCGCAGACTCTCCCAACCCTTTTCGCCCAAAGCCTCGTAAAACGCAGTATTTGGCTTGTATGAAACGCAAAAATCTTTTGTTGCGTCGATGATTCTTTTGTTGAATTCAAAAATAGGATCTTCAAAATCAAGAAGGAATTTCGGGATTTTTTTGATGTCGGGATCTAAACCAACACAGAGAAAAGATTTTTTTTGAATTATGTTTTGAAAGAGTTCTTGTCGTGTCATCTTGCATTAGAACGTACCCGTTCCTTCTTTTAATTTCTCAGTATTTTCAGCCACTTTCAATGATTCAATCATATCGTCGATATCGCCATTCATGAAAGCCGGAAGATTGTAAATTGTTTTTCCGATGCGGTGATCGGTGATACGTCCCTGCGGATAATTGTAGGTACGGATCTTTGCAGATCTGTCACCAGAAGAAACCAATGATTTACGATGTGCTGCACGCACTGCATGCAATTTATCGGCTTCTGCCTGGTACAAACGCGCACGTAAAACAGAGAGCGCCTGTTCAAAGTTTTTGTGTTGTGAACGACCGTCCTGACACTCCACCACAGTCCCTGTAGGTAAATGCGTTAAACGAATGGCCGACTCCGTTTTATTAACGTGCTGACCACCTGCTCCCGATGCACGGAAAGTATCTTTTTTAACGTCGCCCATATTGAGGACGAAATCCA
Source organism: Flavobacteriales bacterium (assembly GCA_023251095.1). Taxonomy (GTDB): domain Bacteria; phylum Bacteroidota; class Bacteroidia; order Flavobacteriales_C; genus JAHEZL01. The sequence continues at coordinate 147,282 of JAHEZL010000003.1, read as the reverse complement.
CTTCTTCAATTTCAGGCAAGATGGCCACAGTAATCGCAGAAGTATGCACACGGCCTTGTGATTCCGTTTCAGGAATACGTTGCACGCGGTGCACACCCGATTCAAATTTCAGCTCACCGTAAATATTTTCACCGGTAATACTCATTGAAATTTCCTTGAGTCCTTTTGTTCCACCCGGATTGGAGTTAATCAATTCCACCTGCCAGCCTTTGTTTTTGAAAAACATGGTGTACATACGGTAAATATCTTCCACAAAAATACAAGCCTCATCGCCACCGGTTCCGGCGCGAATTTCAATAATTGCATTTTTGTTATCTTCCGGATCCTTGGGAATCAGCATGAACTTAATATCTTCTTCCATCTGATTTTTTCGGGCTTCCAGCTCATACAATTCCGCCTTTGCCATTTCAATAAAATCGGGATCGGTTTCGGTTTTCAAAAGTTCTTTGGACGACTCGATATTATCGGTTACATTTTTAAACTCTTCGTAAGCATCTACCAAAGGTTTTAATTCTTTGTATTCCTTGCTGTATTGGGTGTAGCGCTTTTGATCGCTGATGACATCGGGAACAGTCAACTGCTCCCCTACCTCATCGTAACGTAACTTAATGCTATGTAATTTGCCTAATAAATCCTTCATGATCTTAACCGTAAATAAACTTTCCGAACGCTGATTCCACCTGCACTTGCTTGCCCGTGAACGATTCACAGTAACCAATCACTTTCGCGTCGATATTAAAACTCTTAGCTATATCAATAATGCCTTGCGCATATTTTTCGTCGATGTAAACTTCCATGCGGTGTCCCATGTTGAACACTTTGTACATTTCTTCCCATGAAGTACCGCTTTCTTCCTGAATGATTTTGAAGAGCGGAGGCAATGGAAAAAGGTTGTTTTTCACCACCTTTAAATCCTGGATAAAATGCAGTACTTTGGTTTGTGCACCACCGCTGCAATGCACCAATCCACCAATCACCGAACGATATTCTTCCAGCACTTTTTTCATTACAGGAGCATAAGTGCGTGTTGGTGATAAAACTAATTTACCAATGTTGGTCGGCACGCCATCTTTAGTATCTGTTAAATTGTATTTACCTGAATAAATCAAATCTTCAGGAACACCCGGATCAAAACTTTCAGGATATTTTTTCGCCAATAATTTATTGAAAACATCGTGACGCGCAGAGGTTAATCCGTTACTACCCATTCCGCCGTTGTATTCTTTTTCGTAGCTGGCCTGACCGAAAGAGGCCATGCCAACAATTACTTGTCCTCCTTTGAATTTTTCATTCGTCACCACATCTTCGCGTTTCATTCGGCAGGTCACAGTGGAATCCACAATTAGCGTTCTCACTAAATCCCCCACATCAGCTGTTTCACCGCCTGTAGAATAGATACCGATGCCATTGTCTCTTAAATCCTGCAACACTTCTTCTGTTCCGTTGATGATGGCAGAAATTACTTCGCCGGAAACCAGGCTTTTATTTCTTCCTATGGTAGAGGACAACAAAATTCCATTTGTTGCGCCTACGCATAGCAAATCATCAATATTCATGATGACCGCATCCTGGGCAATACCTCTCCAAACAGATAAATCACCGGTTTCTTTCCAGTACAAATAAGCCAGAGATGATTTCGTTCCGGCACCATCGGCATGCATGATGTTGCAATATTTTTCATCGCCGCCTAAAATATCAGGAACGATTTTACAGAAAGCTCTTGGATAAATTCCTTTGTCTACATTTTTAATTGCAGCATGAACATCCTCTTTTGAAGCCGAAACCCCGCGCAGTTTATATCTTGAATCTTGTGTCATTGTATTAAAAATGAAAAGCATCCCAAAAATAGGGATGCTTTACCATATATAAAATTATTACGCTATTTATTGGTGCAATCTGCTTTTTTGCCCGGAGCCCAATCAAAACAGATAAACTTGAATTCTGTACGACGGTTCAACTGGTGAGCAGCTTCTTTTAATTCTTCCGATTTCAAAGAAGTAATATATTTTTCATCCAAAAGAGTGCCGATCGGGAAGTTAGCCTGATACTTAGCCGGCACATATTTGAAGTTTTCGGGACTGATCATTTTAGGTTTGCTTTCACCGTATCCGGTTGCTATCAATCTATCAGGATTAACTCCTAATTCAATTAAATAGTTAACCGCAGACTGTGCTCTTTTTTGAGCCAAAACCTGATTAGAAGGTTCGCTACCTCTAAAGTCGGTGTGTGATCCTAAGTCGATGGTTACAGTAGCATTTTTAGCCAAAACCTCTTGGTAGAAAGTTCTCAAAATAATTTTTGATTCCGGTTTCAAATCCCATTTTTTGTATTCGTACTCAATGTTTGGCAACTCAACCACACCAAATTTAACAGGAGGTAGTTCAATGCTCACATCAAATACTTTCGACTCTAATAAATCCACACAGGAAACCAGGTTAGTGATGGATGACAAATATTTCTTTTTACCTTTTTTGATAAAATCTCCATCTGTATGAACCATATCAGAAGCAGCGCTTAATTCATAGTTTACATTTACGATCAAATCAAATTGATATCCTCCGTCAGCATTGGCTACAGTTTCTGCCTGAGAACCGTCGCTGCCCACTAAATAAACTCTGGCACCCGGAACAATTTCTTTTGTGTCCTGATCAACCACCAATCCTTTTACTTTACACTCCAGTTTAGGAAGAACGAAAGACCAGATATCCAGTTTTCCTTTTCCGCCATCTCTGTTAGAAGTAATATATCCACGCTCAGCTTTGTCTTCGAAAGTAATAGCGATATCATCACCACAAGAGTTCAAAGGAACTTTAAGGTTGATCACCGGACCGAAACCATCTTGTGATTTAGCAGCCTTGAACAAATCGAAACCACCGATACCTACATGACCGTTTGAGCTGAAGTACAAAGTACCATCAGCATGAATATACGGGAACATCTCATCACCCGGAGTATTGACTTCAGGGCCCATGTTGGTTGGTTTTTCCCAAACATTGTCTTTTTTATTATAAGTAACATACCATAAATCTTTTCCACCTTGTCCGCCCGGCATATTGGAAGTGAAATACATGATTTTATTATCGTTACTTAAAGCCGGTTGAGCAACAGCTAATGAATCGGCAGCAATCGGAATTACGATAGCAGGACCAAAACCAGCTCCATTTTTTTTAGCTTCATAAATCTGGCAACCTTGTGCCTTGGTTTCTTTAGGATTACCGCCACAACGAGAAAAATACAAAGTACCATATTTAGAATCCATAATAGGCGCCCCTTCAGTAAATTCAGAGTTCACCTCAGGCCCTAACAAGGCAGGAGTACTCCATTTTCCTTTTTTATCAAGAGAAGCAGCATATAAATCCGGGAAATCCTGACCTAAGATTTCTGATTCTCCTTTACCTGTAGCTCCGCTACGGTAAGAATAAAAAATAATTTCTTTGTTGTCTTTTGAAGTGTATGCAGGAGTTGCATCATCATTTGGTGAATTCAGCTGAACTACGTTTTCTACTTTGTAACGGGTTGGATTTTTTTGCCATTCCATCGCCAGTTCACAAGACTTAGCTCCGTTAATCGCTTTTTTGTCATTAGGAACTCTTTCTTTGTATTCGTTGAATTTCACTAATGCTTTTTCGTAATCGCAGTTTGCTTTGTGAGATTCGGCAAGGTAGTATAACAATTCAGGGTGTGCTTCACCATATTTTGCAGCTTCTGCATTTTCAAACCATTGAATAGCTTGTTTGTAATCTTTGATCTGGAAGTAAGCGAAAGCCAGATTATAAGTTTTTGCAGCAGCCTCAGCCTTATCTTTTGTTTTAGGGATTTCAGCTTTATAAAGCTCAATACTTTTATTCCAGTAGCCTTTTTTGAAATTCTCATCTCCCTCACCGTTAGAACTCAAACAACCTGAAAGAAACGCTGAAAGTCCTATTACCACTACCAATGCAAAGCCTGAAATCTTATTCATATGATGTTTTTTTTAAGTCTTAAGAACCGAGTTAAATGTATTAATTATTTTTTATCAAACAAATAAGTGGAATCACCTACTAAAAATCAAAGTGTATTATCTACATCCTTTTTGATTTCATCGGCGATATCCTGCACCTGTTTTTTTTCTTCACTCATGCCCTTGCGAATTTCATTTTGAATTTCGCCTGTTACATTTTTGATCTCCCTGATGCCCTTCCCTAAATTTCTTGCGATATCAGGGATGTTTTTTGAACCGAACAAAAGCAATACCACCAGCAAAATAAGCATTATTTCGCCACCGCTGGGAGACAGAAAAAGTAAACTACTCATCTTTCTTTTTAAGTGATCTGAGTTCTAAGTCGACATATATTGGTGTTGCCACAAACAATGAAGAGTAAGTTCCGATCACGATACCGATTAACAACGCGAAAGAGAATCCACGAATTGTTTCACCGCCAAAGATGAAGATCGCCAGCAACACCACAAAGATGGTCATAGAGGTATTGATGGTTCGTCCGAAAGTACTGTTCAAAGCCGAGTTAGCCAAATCAACAGGATCTTTCTTAGGATATAATCCTTTGTATTCACGAATTCTGTCGAAAACCACCACCGTATCATGGATAGAGTAACCTAACACTGTGAGCAAAGCCGCAATGAAATGCTGATTCAATTCCAGTGAGAAAGGGAAAATACCGTGAAAGATAGAGAACACACCCATTACAATCACAACGTCATGGAAGAGCGAAACCAATGCACCAATACCGAAAGACCATTTTCTGAATCGGAAAGCCACATATAAGAAGATACCCAACAAGGAGAAAGTTACTGCCCACATGGCCGATATTTTAATGTCATCTGCAATCTCGGCGCCTACTGTATTGGCATTCATCACCCCTACTGTTTTTTGTTCATTATCTCCTGCAAAATCTTTATAAGTCATGTTTGCAGTGATATACGGTTTCAATCCGTTGTACAAAGCTGTTTCAACAGCCAAGCTTGCGCTGTCGCCTGTTAATCCGTGTAAATATTTTGTAGTGATGGCAAACTGATTGTCATCTCCATATTGTTTGACTTCAGGAATCATTTTATTCCCTTTATCGTCAACAAAAAACTGACTTACAGAAGTGGCGATTTCATCCACCGGAGCCGATTTCTCTAAACGAACAGTATAACTTCTACCACCTGTAAAATCAACACCAAAATCAAAGCCGCGGGTAGCAAAAGCCACTAAAGCAAGTATGGTTAATGATATAGAGAAGATGTAAGCTTTTTTTCTGTTTTCCATAATTCTGTACTTCACTCCAACCAGGAAAGTGTTGGTGAGTTTGGTACCGAAAGTCAATATTCTGTCTTTCTTCATCAAAGCCATAAAGATCAAACGCGATACAAAAATTGCTGAGAAGAATGACGTGATCACCCCGATTACCAAGGTTTGAGCAAAACCTTCTACCACACCAGATCCGAAATACCAAAGGATTAAACCGGTAATAGTTGTGGTTAAGTTGGTATCCACAATGGCCGTCATGGCATGCTTGTATCCATCGTCGATAGCGAGCTTCAAGCCTTTACCGGCTCTGAGCTCTTCCCTGATTCTTTCAAAGATCAATACGTTGGCATCTACCGACATACCTATGGTTAACACGATACCCGCGATACCCGGAAGGGTTAAGGAAACCGTTGGGAAAGCTGCCAACACCCCTGAAATAAGGAACATGTTCACAAAGAGCGCAACGTTAGCAATCCATCCCGCTTGTCCGTAATAGAAGGCCATATAAACCAACACTAATAAAATAGCAACGATGAACGACAATACACCGGCCTGAATTGCCTCAAGTCCTAAAGACGGACCCACATAAGCTTCTTCTACTATATGTACCGGAGCAGGAAAACGACCCGCATTTAAAACTGTAGCTAAATCATAGTTCCAGTTCGGATTTTTATCGGCACCGCCTGAAATCTGTGTTCTTCCTTCAGATATTTCACCTCTTGCCACCGGAGCAGAGAAAACTAAACCGTCCATCACAATAGCAATCGGTCGGCGCATTTCAGATGAAATTTTAGTAAGATTCGCCCAATCGGAAATACCTGTTGTATTGAAATCCAAAGAAACCACAGGAGCTCCTGAATTTTGATCGTTCTCGGCAACTGCACGTTTGATTACATCGCCTTTCAATCCGGCAGCACCATCTTGTCCGCCTCTTAAAAAATAAATGAAATGATAATTTTTACCTTCTATTTCTTCAGCATCATTGCTCCATCCCAACTCTAAATTTCTAGGCAATAAGCCTTTTGTTTTTCCCAACATCATATATTGGCGCACTTTCGCTGTATCAGAGATGGCAACCAATCCCTGCATTTTAGATTCCCAATGCAAAGCAGTTAATAAAGGATGCTCAAGCGCTTCGTCTTTTTGAGATTTCTTTGCAGCAGTATCCGCTTTTGCAGTTTTTGCAGTATCAGGCGTAGCAGCAGCTCCGCTATTTACAATGTTATCAATAAGTGCATTGTCGGCTTGTTTTGCTTTGTCGGCTTCTGCTTTTTTAGCAGTATCGGCAGCACCTGATTCTTTTTTAACCAACTCTAAAAGATTGGCTTCTCTGTCGCTTAAAAATATTCCTTCTTTCAAATCCAAAGGACTGTAGGTGTCCCAAAACTCCAGCTGCGCAGAACCCTGCAATACTTTTTTAACACGCTCGATGTCTTCCACACCCGGCAAATCCACCATGATTCTTCCTGAATTCCCTACTCTTTTAATAGACGGTTGAGCAATTCCGAATTGAGCAACCCTTGTTCTTAATACTTTAAAAGACTCTTCAATCGCATCATCGGCATAACCCAACAAATATTTTTTCACATCAGCATCTGTAGCAGCATCAGCTAATTTATCGGCATTGTTTCTGTTTTTGATCAATGAAACCAATTTATCGGCTTGAATTTCCTTTGCATCTTTCAATTGCAGGAAAGCATCGTAAAATACTTCAACAAAATTATCCTGTGAATGAAGTTTCAGTTCTCTGGCTTTTGCCAATACTTTTTTGAAATCAGGCTTGTCCACGTTCGGACCAGCATTTTGCTGAATCAGATTTTCCAGAGCAATTTCAAGTGTTACGGAAACACCACCTCTTAAATCCAGACCCAAATTGATTTCTCTTTCCTTACACTCTTTATAAGTATACTCTGCACCGATGAAATTAAATACAACTTCACTTTCTTTTGTTTTGATGAGATCTCGATATTTGCTTGCATTTCCGGCAGCCTGATTGCGGGCTTCCTGCTCAACACTTCTCGACTTAAACGTAAATGAAAGTTCGTAAATACATACTACCACCAGAACAATGGTTAAAAACTTAATGACACCGCTATTTTGCATAATCTATTATATCAGAATTATTATAAGAGGCGCAAATATAAAATATAGGAAAGGATTTAACAAACTATAAAAAAAGGCAATGTCATACACTTAAAACCCCTTATTTCACAGGCTATTAACTCCATCGCGTTAATAACTTCTGAACAATTGATAAAGATTTCTTAACCCCTGCACATATATTTGTTCAAACAAGGGGCGACCCCAAAAACTTGAAAAATATGTTTTCTACTTTATTCGGGAAAAAGAAACTGAAAGAAGAAAAAATCGCGCAGGTTTTTGTAAATACCATCAACACTACTGCTCTCGAAGGTTTTCCAACATTAGCCGAATATATCAACGACGGTCCGGATTTTAAAGAATCCCCGAAAATATCTCCTAATCAGGTGGAATGGTTCTTATATATTGTATTTGCTGCCAATTTATACAACCTCAAAAAATATTTCCCTTCCGAACAATTGAACCGCATGAGATTACTCATCATCGATGAGTTCATTGCCTCTTTAGAAGGACGAAGTGAAGATGAAACTTTGGAAAACATCAACAATTACGAGGCGTTTATAGCACAATTGAAATCACCTACCGATGAACTGGAGAAAGTAATTTCAAAAGCAGTTTTTTATAAATACGGTTTGAACCGTTTTCAAATCGACCATTTTCAAAGATTAAATGCTCCAAATCCGGTGGTGATGAAAGCATTGAGTGAAGTGAGTCAGAATTTTGTATGGAACTGGGAAGACGTTTTAGGCAAATACAAGCTGGTAGGTTAAAACCCTTGTATTTACTACATTATAAGTGATTTACATTTTAAAACACCAAAATTTATTTTTGGGAACAGGATTTTAGTTGTAAATTTGCGCCCCATTCTTTAGAAGCTCTCATTTAATGGTAACGTTAAATCTGACTATCCAAATTTAAAGAATCGCGAAAGTCTCAAAGCAATTTGAGACTTTTTTTGTTTGATTATCTTCCGACTCTCCGCTTTTAATTTTACCTTTCCTGCATGTCTGAATTGACCAAAGAACAAAAAGGCTGGGTGGTTTTTGATTGCGCCAATTCGGCGTATTATCTCATTATCAATACCGCTATTTTTCCTATTCTTTTTAATAGCATTGTTCCCAACGGATCAACCGTTTTTGGCATTCAGTTCAGCAATAAAGAGGTATTGTTTCAAATCACCACTTCTCTTGCTTTTGCCTGCGTGGTTATTCTGTCGCCGATATTAAGCGGTATTGCCGACTATAACGGCAAGAAAAAATTCTTCATGCGACTCTTTACCTGCATCGGTGCATTGGCTTGTTGTTCTTTGTACTTCTTTGATAAAAACCACATAGAAGTAGGCATCATTGGTTCGTCCCTTGCCTTAATAGGATTTTCGGGGTCTTTGGTTTTTTACAATGCCTATCTTCCCGAAATTGCACCGCGCGAACAACAGGACAAACTCAGCGCCCTGGGATTTTCGGCAGGCTATGCAGGAAGTACCGTCTTGCTGATCTTAATCATTGCTGCTTCAAAAATCTTCAGTGAACATGAACTGCAAGTATATGCTATAGGCTTTATATCTGTAGGTGTATGGTGGCTGGGATTTTCGCAATACACTTTTAAACATCTACCGAAAGATGAAGTTTTAAAAACATCACTCTCCCAATCTTTCAAACATGGTATCCAAGAATTAAAAAAAGTGTGGAAGCAAATAAAAGATAATGCCCTTCTTAAAAAATTCATTACTACTTATTTTTTCATCAGTATGGGCTTACAAACACTCATTGTTATAGCTCCGCTCTTCGCATTGAATAATTTAAAAATGGAAACATCCGATCTCATTGTCATCATTCTTTTAATGCAGGGAATGGGCATTTTAGGAGCTTGGCTGACCGCAAAAATATCTAGGGTCAAAGGAAATTTTAACGCTCTGTTTTTTCCTCTGATCATATTTACTGCCATTTGTCTTTCAGCTGTTTTCATTAAAGATCCGAAAGTATTTTATCTCCTTGGATCATTAATGGGACTCTGCATGGGAGGCGTACAAGCCCTTGCCCGCTCCACCTTTTCAAAAATATTACCTGAAACACATGACCACGCCTCCTTCTTCAGCTTTTATGACATCGCTGAAAAAGTAGCCATTACCATCGGAACCTTCCTTACCGGATTCATCGCATGGTTCTCCAATGGTCAATCACAATATGGGATTTTATCACTTTCCATATTATTTTTGACTGCTATTATTCTATTGAAAATAACACAAAGAGAAGCCCAAAGAAATGGAACAAAAATTTGATATCGTAATCATAGGCGGAGGAATTGTGGGATTGGCCACGGGCTATCAGCTCACTAAACAATTTCCCGATCTTTCTATTGCCGTGATTGAAAAAGAAAAGGAATTGGGTGAACACCAAACCGGTCACAATTCGGGAGTGCTGCACTCGGGCTTGTATTATACACCGGGTTCCAAAAAAGCCATTTTGTGTTTGGAGGGGAAAGAAGAAATGGTGGCTTTTGCTCGTGAACAAAATATTCCTCACGACATCTGTGGAAAAATAATTGTGGCCACCGAAGAAAAAGAATTAAAAAATCTCGATAAAATTTTTCAAAACGGAGTAGCCAACGCTGTTCCCGGAATTGAAAAAATTGATGCAAAACGCATCAGTGAAATTGAACCTTATTGCATAGGTATTGAAGGAATATGGGTGCCTAGCTCAGGCATCATCAACTATAAAGATGTTTGTAAAAAACTAGGGGAGTTGGTTGAAAAAGCCAATCCGAAAAACAAAGTTTTTTTAGGAGAAGAATGCAAAAAAATTCACGAAGGGAAAAAATTCTCATCGGTTAAAACCGACAAAAGAATAGTTCACGGAAATATCGTTATTGCTTGCGCAGGACTGCAAGGCGACCGTGTTGCTAAAAAAGATAAACTCGATCCGGGAATGAAAATAGTTCCCTTCCGTGGCGATTATTATGAACTCAGCGAACAAGGAAAAAAGAAAGTGAAAAATTTAATTTATCCTGTGCCCGATCCTGATTTTCCTTTCCTGGGCGTTCACTTCACGCGCATGATAGATGGCAGCGTGGAATGTGGACCGAATGCTGTTTTTTCTTTCAAACGCGAAGGTTATACCCGTACCGCATTTAATTTAAAAGACACCATGGATTCCCTCACTTACAAAGGAACCTGGATCTTGTTTAAAAACCATTGGCGACAAGGACTGCAAGAATATAAACGTGCTTTTTCAAAAGACTTGTTTTTAAAATCCTTACAAAAATTAATTCCGGATTTAACACTGGACGATATTCAACCCGCACGTGCAGGAGTGCGCGCACAGGCCCTCGATGCACAAGGAAAAATGATTGCCGATTTTAAAATTGAATTCAAAGGAAAACATGTTCACGTTTTAAACGCGCCATCACCTGCAGCTACAGCTTCTTTAGCTATTGGCCGACATATCGTGGAAGAAATTAAAAAGAAAAAACTACTATGATTCGTGTTACTCTCTTCGCTACTCTAATCACCTTTTTAGGCTGTTCCACCTCTCCCGAAAAAAGAGGAGAAGTGATCACAGAAGAAATAAATTACAACGCTTTTATCGGCGATCCTTTGGCAGAAGAAACAACGTTTGAAGTGGAAGCCTTATCTGCCGACAAAAGAAAAGAAATTCTGGAAGAATGGATTGGCGGGGTTTTCGAAGGAAAAATAAAAGCTTATCTACCTGTTCCCAAAGGAGAAAGATTAATGACAACAGAAGAAATTGCAGTCATCAAATCGAAAAACGATACAGTATATGATACAAATCCTGATACAGGAGAATCGAAAATGATTCCAATTGTCCATGAATTTAACTACGATGGAGTAACCCACGTTAAATTCAAAGAACGCTGGTATTACGATGAAGCGACGAATCATTTCAGTAAAGAAGTGATAGCCGTTTGTCCGCTCGTAAAAACTTTTGATGAAGCAGGAGAAGTACGCGGACTTACCGCTTTGTTCTGGATTTATTTTGACGAGCACAAACCTGAAACAGAATGATAAAAGAATTTGAAATATTTCAATTGTCGAATGGATTAAAAGTTATTCATCAGGAATTTCCATACAGTAATGTTGCCCATCTCGGCATCATTGCCAATGCAGGCTCACGCGATGAAACCACTTATGAACACGGACTCGCTCACTTCATCGAGCACGTAATTTTTAAAGGCACCAAAACAAAAAAAGCTTTTCATATTTTAAATCAGATAGATGCTGTTGGCGGTGAATTGAATGCGTATACAACAAAGGAAGACACCTGTGTTTTCGCCTCTTTCCTGCAAAAACACTTGGATAGCTCCATAGATTTGCTGGCCGATATTTTTTTCAATTCTACTTTTCCTTCCAAAGAATTGGAGAAAGAAAAAATTGTGATTGTAGATGAAATAAAATCGTATCAGGACAGTCCGCCCGATATGATCATTGATGAATTTGAATTACTGCTTTTCCCAAAGCACGCAATGGGAAGAGACATTTTAGGTACCAAAAAATCACTGCAGAAATTCACCAAAAGCGACATTCAAAATTTCATCAAAAAACACTACACACGCAACAATGTGGTCATCAGCAGCATTGGAAATATTTCAACACAAGAACTGAAAAAAAAGCTGGAAAAATATTTTGGGAAATATGTGATTGCAGATACCCATGAAAATAAAATTCCTGCTGTACCCGCTGTAAATTCTCATAAAACAGAAAAACCTGAAACCAATCAGAGTCATTATATTTTAGGAAATGCCGCTTATTCTTTGCAAGATGATCGTAAAACTCCTTTGGTTTTATTGACGAATCTTTTGGGCGGACCGGCGATGAATTCGCGACTCAACCTGGAGATTCGCGAAAAGCACGGACTCACCTATAACATCGAGGCCAATTACAGTCCGTACAGCGACACCGGAATTTTCAGTATTTATTTCGGAACCGATAAAAAGAACCTCAACAAAACCATTGAACTGGTAAAAAAGGAATTGAAAAAATTCTGCGATAAAAAACTCACTCCTCTCCAACTTAAATCTGCCAAAGAACAAATCCTCGGACAAATCACTCTTGCTAACGAAAACCGTGTGGGGCTTATGTTAGCGTACGGAAAAAGTTTGGTGACCTACGGAAAAGTAGATTCCGTAAAACAGATTTACAATAAAATTGAAAAGATCACCGCCAATCAAATACTGGAAATTTCAAATGAAATTTTTGATGAAAAGATGATGAGTAGTGTGACTTATTTTAATAGGTAATGATGAGAGTGTAATGAATTACCAATCCAAATGAGTATCGTTCACCGGCTCCGCGAAGTTTTCAACTTCGCGGAATCTTTTCTTAAAGATTATATCTTTCATCAAGAAGCTGAAAGCTTCAAGAAAAAATTCCGTCCAGTTACGCTTCGCTAAACTGAACGGAGCATACAACAAAAAAAAAGAGGCGCAAAATTTTGCGCCTCTACAAGAAAAATTCTCAGATCAATTATTTCTTAATTGAAAATTCTTTTTTGATTTTCTCAACATAATCCAATTTCTCCCATCCGAAGAAAGTAACTTTCTTCTTGGTTTTTTTACCGTTGTACAACAACTCAACCTCTTGCTCATAAGAATCTCTTCCCATGTGGCCATAAGCTGCAGTTAAACCGAAGATTGGATACCTCAAACCAAAACGCTCAATGATAGCAGCTGGTCTCATATCGAATAATTTCGCGATTTTAATAGCGATCTCACCATCAGTCAAATTCACTTTCGCAGTTCCGTAAGTATTTACATACAAACCAACCGGTTTAGCAACACCAATTGCGTAAGCCACTTGAACCAAAACTTCAGAAGCAACACCAGCTGCCACTAAGTTTTTAGCGATGTGACGTGTAGCATAAGCTGCAGAACGGTCAACTTTAGATGAATCTTTTCCAGAGAAAGCACCACCACCGTGAGCTCCTTTTCCACCGTAAGTATCAACGATGATTTTTCTACCGGTTAAACCAGTATCACCGTGAGGACCACCGATTACGAATTTACCAGTTGGGTTGATATGGTAGATGATGTCTTTACCGAATAATTTTTTGTTAGCAGCAGACAATTTAGAAAGAACTCTTGGCATCAAGATCGCTTTCATGTCTGTTGCAATTTTCTTCAACATTTTGTCTTCTTTGTCGAAGTCATCATGTTGTGTTGAAATAACGATAGTATCAATTCTTACCGGTTGATTTTTATCGTTGTATTCAATAGTCACCTGAGATTTAGCATCCGGGCGAAGATATTTCATTTGTTTGCCTTCCTTACGGATAGCAGCCAATTCCAATAACAATTTGTGAGCGATGTCCAAAGCCAATGGCATGTAGTTCGCAGATTCGCTGGTAGCGTATCCGAACATCATTCCCTGGTCACCAGCGCCTTGTTCAGCGTGCAAACCAGCATTTACATCAACACCTTGAGCGATATCAGGAGACTGACCGTGGATAGCAGAAATGATACCGCAAGAATCGGCATCAAACATATATTCAGCTTTATTGTAGCCAATTCTTTTAATTACGTTACGTGCAATTTCTTGTTGATCGAAGTGACCGTTACAAGTTACTTCACCAGCCAAAACAGTTAAACCTGTAGTTACTAAAGTTTCGCAAGCGATTCTGGAAGCAGGATCTCTTCTTAAATATTCGTCTACCAAAGCATCAGAGATTTGGTCGGCAACTTTGTCCGGGTGCCCTTCGGAAACTGATTCGGAAGTAAATAAGTAATTAGCCATTTTTTATGTTTTGTTAATTGATTTTTTTAATTGTGCTGCAAATAAACAAAGATTAATTTCCAATAAGAAATTATTTTACTGCTTTTGTTAAGTTCTGGAAAACTTTTTCGAGAGTCTCTCCTTTTTCAAGAATTTGGGAGATGGAATTATCGGCCGCAATTTTACCGTTATTGATGATGATTACCCGTTCACAAATCGCTTCAACCTCCTGCATAATATGAGTAGACAGCATTACGGTTTTATTTTTTCCGAGCTCTTTGATCAGTGTACGAATTTCAGAAAGCTGGTTAGGATCCAAACCTGTGGTGGGTTCATCTAAAATTAAAACTTCGGGATCATGAATAATGGCTTGCGCCAATCCCACACGCTGACGGTATCCTTTGGACAATTGTCCGATTTTTTTGTTTTGTTCAACAGTGAGCCCTGTCATCTCCACCATTTCCCCGACACGGTTTTTCAAATTTTTCACGTGGTAAAACTTGCCCACGAATTCCAGATATTCTTTCACGTACATATCCAGGTAAAGCGGATTGTGCTCGGGAAGATAACCCACTTTTTTGCGCACTTCCATAGCTTGCTCCATCACATCCAAACCGCACACTTTTATATTTCCTTCGGACGGAGGAAGATAACAACAAATAATTTTCATCAATGTTGATTTTCCCGCGCCATTCGGACCAAGGAAACCAACTATCTCTCCAGAGGAAATATTGAAAGAAACATCGTTCAGCGCTTTTTGCTGACCGTATAATTTAGTGATATGATGGATTGAAATCGACATGGCCTAAAGGTATCCAAATCTTTTTAATTGCTTGTCGTCACTGCGCCATTCCTTTTGAACCTTAACGTGCATTTCCAGAAAAACTTTTTCCTGTAAAAACTCTTCCAGTTCAATGCGGGCAGCCGTACCTACTTTTTTAAGCATACTACCCTGATGGCCTATGATAATTGATTTTTGAGAATCACGGGCCACATAAATGATCGCAGAAATTCTTGTGATTTTTTTCTCGCGTTTGAAAGCCTCTACTTCTATTTCAACGCTGTAAGGAATTTCTTTATCGTAGTTCAATAAGATTTTTTCGCGGATTATTTCGCAAGCAAAAAATCTCTCGGGTTTATCTGTCAGTTGGTCTTTATCGAAGTAAGGAGGAGATTCAGGAAGATTTTTCAAAATCCAGTCTAACAAGAATTTTGTATTCAATCCCTCCAGCGCGCATACAGGTAAAATATTAATTCCCGGAATTTTTTGCGCCCATTTTTCAACGAGGTCTTCCAGCTTTTTTTGATCTATTAAATCGATTTTATTGATGATGAGTAATTTCGGAACCTCTGATTTCACGATCTTATCCCACAAATTTTGATTTTCGGGTTCGCTCTCTTCAACATCCGTAATTAGCAAAAATATATCGGCATCAGATAAAGCTGAATTCACAAAATTCATCATTCCCTCCTGCATTTTGTACTTGGGATTCATAATGCCCGGAGTGTCGGAATAAACGATTTGAAAATCTTCACCGTTCACAATTCCCATGATGCGATGGCGCGTAGTTTGCGCCTTTGAGGTGATAATGGATAATCTTTCTCCAACCAATTGGTTCATCAAAGTTGATTTACCAACGTTGGGACTTCCTACAATATTTACAAATCCTGCTTTATGTGCCATGGGGTAAAAATAGGGATTATAGTTCCACCCACCAATGTGAGTACTTTTTCATTTCGTTATTTAATTCTTTTTGCTCTTTAAAAATCCCAAAGAAAGAAGAGCCACTACCGCTCATACAAGTATAAGTAGCGCCCATTGCATACAAATCATCTTTCAGTTTTTTTAATTCAGGATAAATTTCAAAAGCGGAAATTTCAAAGTCGTTGGTGAGTTTATCTTTCCATTCTTCTAGGGGTAAAGTAACAACATCTTGAACATTGATAGGTGGTGCTTTTGGCGTAACACGTGAATAAGCTTGAGCTGTGCTAATGTGTAAATTAGGGTAAACCAAAAGCAAGTGATAACCTTTCAACCACAAATCCAAAGGCTTCATCAATTCTCCTCTTCCCCAAGCATACGAAGCTTGATTATCAATGAAGAAAGAACAATCGCTGCCTAATTTTGCAGCGTAAGTTTTAAGTTGATCATTGCTTAAAGGCAAACGACAATAATCTCTCAAAGCTTTCAGCATAAACGCCGCATCGGCAGATCCACCGCCCAATCCGGCACCAATCGGAATCACTTTAAGCAAATGAACTTTAAGTTCTTCCAATTCAAAATCCTGTTTCAACAACGAATACGCTTTCATCACTAAATTATCTCCGCCATTGCTTGGTATATCAATCCCCGAAGCGATAAAAGAAGTTTTTTTATCACGCGTAATTTCCATCACATCATTCAATGGAATAGGATAAAAAACGGTTTCAATATCGTGAAAACCGTCGTCGCGTTTTCTCACAATATTTAATCCGAGATTGATTTTAGCGTTGGGGTGTACTATCATTATTCAATATTAATTGTGATCCAAAGTTATCACCACATTTCCGGTTTTCTCACCAGTTTCTACATATTTTGTAGCCTCCACAATATGTTCCAGAGAATAAACTCTGTCGATAACTGCCCGGTAATGCCCATCCTCAATCAATTTTTTAAAAAAGCTCATGTCTTTTTTACTATCGGTAGGAATGGGGAATTTTACTTTTTTATTACTAAACAATGGAGTCCACAAAGCCATCCAAACATTTTGCGACCAGGGTCCGAGTTCCGAAGAAAAATAAACGCCACCCGGTTTCATGATTTTTTTGCACTTGAAAAAAGTACTTTTCCCAACAGCATCCAGCACTACATCGTACAATTGTCCATTTTGAGTAAAATCTTCTTTAGTATAGTCCATCACTTCATTGGCACCTAAGGACTTAATCAACTCTAAATTTTTAGTACCACAAACAGCAGTGATATCCGCACCATAATATTTCGCCAGCTGAACTGCTGCAGAACCTATAGAACCCGACGCACCGTTGATTAATATTTTCGGATTTTTCTTGAAATCAATTTTACCGATGTAGTTATAGGCCAGCATCAATCCTTCGCAAACTGCAGCAGATTCATTGTAAGAAAAGTTTTTTGGTTTGGTAACTATCGACTTCTTTTCGTCCATACAAATGTATTCGGCATGAGTTCCAAACTTGAAAGTGCTCAATCCAAAAACAGCATCGCCCACTTTAAATTCTTTCACATTTTTACCAACGGCTTCTATCTCTCCAGATAATTCGGTTCCTAAAATTTTGTTTTTGGGTTTAAAAAGTCCGCCAACTATACGCACGGCAAAATATTCTGCCTTGCGAAACCCGCAATCGGTACGATTTACCGTTGTTGCATGAATTTTAATAAGTACTTCGTTGTCTTTGGGAAATGGTTTTTCTACTTCTTTTAATTGAAGAACTTCCGGCGGACCGTATATGGTGTTTACAATTGCTTTCATACTTGACAAATCTAATGGATCTTCCTCAATTTCATTGAAGTTGCCCTACTAAACTTTGCACATTAAACAATTTGCTATATTTGCCCCCCAAACGAATTTAGTATGATTACATTTTTAGAATTCGAAAAGCCCATTGCTGATCTTTACGAGCACTTGGAAAAAGCTAAGGAAATTGAAGTTATCAGCGGTGTTGATGCATCAGGTACCATAAAAGATATCGAGAAAAAGATAATAGAAACCAAAAAGGAATTGTATTCCAATTTAACGGCCTGGCAAAAAGTATTGGTGTCGCGTCACCCTGAGCGTCCGTATACACTGGCCTATATTGATGGCATGTGCGACAAAGATTCATTCATTGAATTGCACGGCGATCGAAATGTTCGTGATGACAAAGCCCTCGTTGGCGGACTCGCCAGCATCAACGGCGAAGGCATCATGTTCATCGGACATCAAAAAGGAATCAACACTAAAATGCGTCAGTACAGAAACTTCGGGATGCCAAATCCTGAGGGCTACCGCAAGGCTTTGCGACTGATGAAAATGGCAGAAAAATTCAACCGTCCCGTTGTTTGTTTAATTGACACTCCAGGAGCTTATCCGGGATTGGAAGGGGAAGAACGCGGACAAGGGGAAGCCATCGCCCGAAATTTATTTGAAATGGCTCAGCTCAAAGTGCCTATTATTTGCATCATCATTGGTGAAGGTGCATCAGGCGGTGCTTTGGGAATTGGTGTGGGTGATGTGGTATTGATGCTGGAGCACACCTGGTACTCTGTTATTTCTCCTGAATCCTGCTCTTCCATTTTATGGAGAAGCTGGGATCACAAAGAAACCGCTGCTGAAGCTTTGAAGCTTACATCGAAAGATATGCTGAAGAACAAACTCATCGACGGTATCATCAAAGAACCTGTTGGCGGTGCGCATTCTAACGTTCCTGAAGCATGCAAATACGTTAAGGAAGCCATTGTGACTCACCTGGCAAAACTCAAAAAAATGAAAGTCGACAAACGCATTGAAAAAAGAATTGAAAAATTCTGTGCAATGGGTGTTGTGATTGAGGAATAGTCTATCGTCTGAATCTTGATTCACTTGATGAAAGGATTCAAGGATGTACTATCAAGATAATCTTTTAATCAAGTGAATCAAGGTTCAGACAATTGTTTATAATTCCCCATTTGAACTTTCCTCTTTTTTCCTCATCTTTACATGCTCACTCAACGGCAAAAGTTACTTTAAACACAGCGTATGGACAAGATTCGTGATAGAAAGACAGGCTTAAAAAAACGTGTGACTTCTCTTACAATGGAGGAACAACACGGCAAAGTACCACCTCAGGCTGTTGATTTGGAAGAAGCTGTATTAGGCGCTTTAATGCTGGAGAAAGACGCACTCACCAATGTAATTGATATTTTACAACCCGACTCTTTTTACAAAGACGCGCACAACAGAATTTACGCTGCTATTCAGCGCTTGTTCCAAAGATCGGAACCCATCGATTTACTCACGGTAAAAAATGAATTGCAAAAAACAGGTGAACTGGAAATGGTAGGCGGCGCTTACTTTTTAACCCAACTCACCAACCGCATTTCATCGGCCGCCAATATTGAATACCACTCCCGTATCATCTCGCAAAAACACATTCAAAGGGAATTGATTCGTATTTCTTCTGATACCATTCGGGATGCTTACGACGAAACTACTGATGTATTTACTTTGCTCGATACTGCAGAAAAAAATCTATTTCAGGTAGCCGAAGGGAATATCCGTAAGAACTACGATAGCATGGCGACCTTAATCAAGCAAGCCAAAGAACAAATTAAAAAAGCAGGTGAAAAAGGTGAAGGTGTGAACGGTGTTCCATCGGGTTTTGCCGAATTAGACCAACTGACTTCAGGATGGCAGCCGGGCGATTTATTGATTCTGGCAGCAAGACCGGGTATGGGAAAAACAGCTTTCGTACTTTCTGTAGCCAGAAATACTTCTGTGAGGTTTAACATTCCAACAGCTATTTTTTCGCTAGAGATGACCGCCTTACAAATGGTGACAAGGCTGATGGTTACAGAAACTCAACTTTCTGCAGAGAAGTTAAAAAAAGGAACTTTAAAAGAGCATGAATGGGAACAATTGAACAAACAAGTTTCAAAAATCTCTGAAGCCCCTTTATTCATCGACGATACTCCTGCCCTCTCTATTTTTGAGTTGCGCGCAAAAGCACGACGTTTAAAACAGCAACATAACTTAGGATTAATCATTATCGATTATCTCCAATTAATGACTGCAGGTGGTGAAGGCGGTGGAAACCGTGAGCAGGAAATCTCTTTCATTTCACGATCATTGAAAAGTATCGCGAAAGAATTAGGCGTTCCGGTGATTGCACTTTCTCAGTTGAGTAGAGCGGTGGAAACCCGCGGTGGCGATAAGCGTCCGCAACTTTCCGACTTACGTGAATCGGGTGCGATTGAGCAGGATGCCGATATGGTAATGTTCCTTTACCGTCCCGAATACTACAAAATCAACGAAGACGAAAATGGAAATTCACTTTTAGGAATCGGTGAAGTTATTGTAGCCAAACACAGAAATGGTGGACTAAAAAACATTCCGCTGCGTTTCATCGATACACTCGCGAAATTTGAAGATCTGGATTCCAATCAGTTTAATGTTATTACAGCCGGTGAAAGTGGCGGACCATCTACAATGACGCGATCATCAAGAATGAATGATGAATGGAACGGTGATGAAAGTCCCTTTTAAAAAAATATTACCTCTCTTTTTTCTTCTGTTGGCCAACAGCTCTTTTGCAGCGTACCTCTTTATTCCGATGGACAATACGCAAAGAGATCATTTGAAAGCCTATGGAATAGCCTATTGGTCGCTCACAAAAAATGTAGAAATCGACTGGTGCCTCAACTACCGCGGCGGAAGTTTTGCCATGGTACATTCCACCACCCTTGAAAATGAATGCCTCATCAGAGGTGTGAGTTATGAAATTATTCCCGAGGTAAAATACAACGCCATCCTTTTGGAAATTGCTAATCCAGAATACAACGCCGATGTAGTAAAACTGGAGAAAGCACCTAAAGTAGCAGTGTACTCTCCAAAAAATAAACAACCTTGGGATGATGCGGTAACACTGGTGATGGCCTACGCCGAAATAAAATACGATGTGGTTTACGATGAAGAAATTGTAAATGGAGCCTTGCCTCTTTACGACTGGCTGCATTTGCACCACGAAGATTTTACGGGACAGTACGGTAAGTTCTGGTCGAGTTACAGAAATCAGGCCTGGTACCAGGAAACCCAAAGCTTAACCGAAGCCATGGCCACACGACTCGGTTTTGCCAAAGTATCGCAAATGAAACTGGCGGTAGCAAAAAAAATAAGGGAATTTGTAGCCGGCGGCGGATTCATGTTTGCCATGTGCGCTGCAACCGATTCTTACGACATCGCTCTGGCTGCAGAAAACACAGATATCTGCGATGTAATGTTCGACGGTGATCCGATAGATCCCAACAACCAAAGTAAATTAAACTACACCAACGGCTTTGCTTTTAAAAATTATACGCTGGAGGAAAACCCTTCGGTATATGAGTTTTCTAATATTGACGCTACCAACGAACACTCTGATTTTGTGACGATGTACGGAGAAGAAAAAGACATTTTTACTTTATTTGATTTCTCTGCAAAATGGGATCAGGTGCCTACCATGCTGTGTCAGGATCACGTTAAAGTCATCAAAGGTTTTATGGGACAAACCACTTCCTTCCGCAAAGAATATTTACGCTCCGACGTTTTGGTGATGGGAGAAACACCTTCTTTAAATTCGGCAAAATACATTCACGGAGAATTTGGCAATGGCACCTGGACCTTCTATGGCGGCCACGATCCCGAAGATCACACGCATCATGTTGGTGATCCTCCTACCGATTTAAAATTACACCCCAATTCACCGGGCTACCGCCTCATTTTGAACAATGTATTGTTTCCGGCAGCTAAGAAAAAGAAAAGAAAGACTTAAGCTAAGGGTACCCTATCTTTATAATTTTTTATATAAATTCGTTGTCCTTAAATAACGATAGCAGACCATAATACTAATAGACCGTGTATGTTTCTTACCGAAAAAAATAAAAAAAACAGTTTTAAAAACATCTACTACGAAGCATCCTGTCAGTGGCTGATGGATGGGTTTATGAAATTTCTAACGACTAAACCGGTAACAATAAAAAATGTATTGGATATAGGTGCCCACAAAGGAAAATGGTCGAGAGACTTAAAAACATATTTCCCTTCTGCTGCCTGTCATCTTTTCGATCCTCTTCCTGAAATGGAACCCTTCTTAAAAAAACATTGCGCCGACTTCCCTTCTGATCAATACTTTTCAGTAGGATTAGGTTCAAATAATGAAACACGAAACATTACTAAATTCGGCGACCTCGAAGGGTCTACTTTTTTAGGAAAAGACGTACCTGTTGGCATATCCAAAGGAACTGAAACACTCACCATCACCTCCATTAATCATCTGATATCTGAAAACAAAATCCCTGTACCTGATTTGGTTAAAATTGATGTGCAAGGCTTTGAACTTGAAGTTTTAGGTGGCGCCGATAAAATTTTCGGGAAAACAGAAATTTTCATCATTGAGTGTAATCTTTTTGAATTTGATCTACATCCGGGAATGCCTGAATTCATAAAAGTCATCCAATTCATGCATGAAAAAGGATACAGTTTATATGATTTCGCGGGCTTTCAAAGAAGACCAAGTGATTCAGCATTGGGACAATTTGATGCTGTATTTGTGAAAAGCAATGGTGTTTTGAGAACAAGCAAATCCTGGTAAAAGAAATAAGATTCTGACCTTCTATTTTTTACCAATAATTTTCCTGTATTCATATTTGATTTTATCTCGGATTTTATTCCGTAAAACCTGACCCGACGAGGGAGTTCCATTCATTAATTTAAAAAAAGACGAAACAAGATTCCTAGTAGCCTTATCTTCTTTAACGGCTATTCTACGCACAGAAATTTGTTTATTGCAAACCTCTTGATCTATAAAAAGTTTATTGCGTTTACTGTTTTCTCCACTGCCATCATGGCCAATGTTTTTCACCAAAGTTTTATCGGGAAATAAACAGAGTCCGTCCTGTAAAAACATACTGGCATACCACTTCACGGCCCAGGTATTCATGGTACCTGCTTTATTAAGCAACAAATGCTCGAAAAACCCCATTCCATTGTCAAAATTAAAATGAGTAATCGCATTCCTTTTAGTTATTTTTTCAATATGAACGTCAGTATCCATGCTCAAGTGCTTCCATGCTCTGCTCCAAGTTGCCCAACCCCATGAGGAAGCAAATTGCAAAAAGCAAGTATTTACTGATCTTTTCTTTAGTGGCCAAGTGTAGCCCGAAACCTGCATCACTTGCAGATCATCTTGGTACAGTACTAACGCAGCATTCATATACTGCAAAAAATAAGGCGAAGTAATTAAATCATCTTCCAGCACAATGACCTTTCCATAAATTTCAACTTGTTCAGTGACTCCCTCTACAATTGATCGGGCTAAACCTTTGTTTTCGGATTGTGATATAATTTTCACGTTTTTAAATCCACTGATGGTAGTGAGGAAATTCCGTACTTCTTTTACTCCTGCTTCATGTTCTGTTTTAGAAGGAGCATCGGAATAAACTATTAATTGACTATCGGCTACAAGATAGTTTTTCTTCAATGCCTCCACTGTTTGTATAGTATGGTCCAGGCGATGATATACAAATAATAATACCGGGGCAAGTGCAGTCATTTTAAAAGAGACTTTATTTCCAATGAGGATTTTTAGTGAGTTTCTTAAATTCGAAACCTCCTTTTTTTAAATCTTCTATCAAATTATTTTCGGGCATTTTTTTAAACAGAAAGGCCACCAGATAATCGTAATTCTGCATTCCTTTTTCACAGCGCTCATTCATTTCATCAATTTCTTTTTTCAAAGAAGTAAACAATGGCGATGTTTCGTTGGCCAATTCATATTCTCCACCCTTAATGTAATGATCATTCATTTCTTTAAAGGCTATAGCATCAAAATTCTGACCGTAACACACTTTAAGTAATTCGGGTTTTGAAATTTCATAAACATAGTTTCCTATATCTTCATAAGCGGGTTCAAAATCCTCTTTGCTCACCTCTCCGATAATGGCGATGGGAGATTTTCCCAATAATTTTACTCTTACATAATTTACAAAAGCACGCCACAACAAATCCTTCGGCGGATATTTTCTGATTCTTTCACGGGTAATAATATCCTGATCCTGCGGTTCAATAAGCAATACCGCTTTTTTGGCCACTCTTAACATTTCGGCCAAAGCCACCATGGGCCGCGGGAAATGATGGTAACTTTCTTTACATAAAACATAGTCGAAGGAATTATCGGCATAATGCAATTTCTCTGCATTTGATTTTTCATATTTTGTGATGTAACCCGACTCTTTGGCTTTTTGTAAAAGTTCAGTACTGATATCTCCGGCCAAAACATCTATTTTATTTTCTTCTAAAAAACGAGCATCAGAACCATAACGACCATCTCCCTGTGTAAGCCACTTTGCTTTCGGATCGTTTTTAATGAGCGCATCCAGATTACTGTATTTTCGTGCATGTCGCCAATAATCTGCAGTATCTCTTCTTTTCCATGCAAGTATTTTTTGCTCTATATCATTTTCTCCCGTACTGTTCCATGAGTTTTTCTCATGTAAATCATAACTGCTTTCAAAACTCATAATCCTTTATTAATATGAACTGAATAATTTCTCCACCTCTCTAAAATACTTTGATAGCCTTCCGGCATATCGGCACTAAAGTTAAGAAAAGTCTTTTTGGTTGGATGCAGAAAACCAAGTGTTTGAGCATGCAGGGCCTGACCCGGAATCAACTCGAAACAATTTTCTACAAATTGCTTGTATTTATTGAAGTTTACGCCTTTTAAAATTCTATTGCCACCGTATTCAGGATCGTTAAACAAAGGATGACCGATGTGCTGGAAATGAACGCGGATCTGATGGGTTCTTCCTGTTTCCAGCTTACATTCCACGAGAGTAACATAACCAAAGCGTTCCAGTACTTTATAATGTGTTACTGCATGTTTTCCTTCTTCGCTATCGGGAGGATAAACGGCCATTACTTTTCTGTCTTTATGACTGCGGCCTACATTACCGGTGATGGTTCCTTCATCCTCTTTTACATCTCCCCAAACCAAAGCGCGGTAACGGCGCTCAATGGATCTGTCGAAAAACTGTTTAGATAAATGAGTAAGTGCAAAATCGGTTTTTGCTATCACCATCACTCCGCTGGTAAGTTTATCCAGTCGATGCACCAATCCCGGACGGATTTCATTGTCGGAACTTTTTCCCAATTCATTAAAATGATACAGCATGGCATTCACCAAAGTGCCGGTATAATTGCCATAACCTGGATGAACCACCAATCCTGCGTTTTTGTTGACTACCGCCAGATCTTCATCTTCGTACAATATTTCAATGGGAATATTTTCAGCAATCAGTTCAATTTCCCGCGGAGGATAAGGTAACACCACCGATACTTCATCAAAAGGTTTTACTCTGTAATTGGATTTTACAGCTTTGCCGTTCACCACAATACTTCCGGCTTCGGCAGCATTTTGAATTTTAGTACGGGAGGTATTTTCTAAACGGTTGAGCAGAAACTTATCTACTCTCAGCAATTGTTGTCCTTTATCGGCAATTATTTTATGATGCTCAAATAACTCGTCGGGCCTATCATCTTCGGGATCTTCTACCATTGCACAATGAGCTTACGGAATTCGCTTTGATTAATCTCCGGATGAATGATTTTTACGAGATACAATCCTTCACTTAATCCGGAAAGAGAAAGAGGATTCATCCCTTCACTGAAGGATTGATTAGTGAGTTCGCGTCCTTCCATATCCATTAATGAAACCTGTATTTTGTCGTTGCTCACTATAAAAACATTGGAGGAAGCAGGATTAGGAAATAGTTGTACCGCTTGAAAATTCTCTTCCGTTTTAACTTCCGACGGAATAACAACCGACTCTGACATCACAGGACGCAGCATCACACTTCCCTTTACCGCCGACACTTTCCAGCTGCTGGCGGTGGTGCTGTAATAATACATTTTAGAAGGATTTGGCGTATTGAAATCCAAACCGATATTGATGTATTCATTGGTGGTTTGCTTAAACCCGATGAAAATGGTGTCTTTTACAAACACAGGTTTATCCAATGGGTAATATAAAAAACGATTGATGCCGTTAGTGCTATCCGGATAATCCACACTGTTCTCATACATCAGTAAGCCCGGTTTTCCATTGTTGTAGGCCCATACTCTGATGTTAAAAGGAATTTGATAATTGGCAGCACCCAACACTTCATTGAAATAAATTTTTACACCGCGTAAACTATCGCCTTTGCTTTGCAGCACCGGTAATTTATAAGCAAACTCCACTCCTGCATTGTAAAAACCATAACCGGCCTCTACCGAACCATCGTCATAAGCGTAAAAATTCGACAGTTCCTGCTTGAAAACAACAGTGTCATTTCCTGTGAAGTTATTGGCCAGAGTGGTATTTAAGGCATATTGGACATCAAAAACTGCTGTATCGTTTTCAGCAGAAGTGTACACAAAGCTTCCGTAATTTTCATTAAATGAATGCGTCAATCCCGCAGGAATACTGGCGTTTTGAGTGAGTGCCGAATTATACAAAGAAGAACTTTCCTCTTTAATTTGCACAGCAAAATTTGCAGAAGCGGGGAAAGCGGAAATATTTCTGATCACACCCTGCGACGAAGGAGTCATTAAATTTCCTGCCGATTTAAAATGCTTCCATGGCACTGAATAATACCCATTCACTATAGTTTGCGGAGGATACACAAAAGCAGCATCGGAAATATAAGTATCGTTGGCCGTGCGGTTTTTATCCAAAACCACATAATCCAAATGCCATTGATCTCTGTTGCCTATATCGGTGCCGAAACCATCGATAGTAGCGAAATTGAAAAATTTAAATTGAAAGTTTTTATGAAAAAATTTGGAGAAAGAAATCTTTACATAAAATTTAAAAAAACTGTCGACAGGCCAGCTTTCTTCTACTGAAGTGTTCCATACAGAATGCCATATTCCGGTACTGTCTAAAAACTGCAATACCAATGAATCAGAGGATTCAGGCTCATCTCCATAACCTTTCGATTCCAGGTAAAAACTCAGATACAAACTATCGGCAACACCGAGCGCGGAAATATCTATTGGTTTCGACACCAGAGAATCGGCCGTGTACGCCGACACTCCTGCATTATTATAAATTTTCCCATTGGCATTGATTGCATCAAAGGTTGCCACTCCAATGGTAGGCGGACTGACAGGATAATTCGAATTGATAAAAGCCCCTCTGCCTGTCCACAGGGAAGCGTCATCTTTGAGCAGATAAAAAATATTTTTGCTGTTGGTCAGTTTTAGTTTGGTGAGCTTTACGGTATCCGTTCCATAAATTTCATAAGCGGGCCATGCATTAAGGGTATCCTTTATTTTAGCGGGATACGTTGCGGCTTCATATCTTATAATTTGAAAGCTTGTGTTTGCAGCAATTTTTGTGCTATCGGAAGCATATTGCCAGGTAGTGTCCAAAGAATAATTCACTGTATCAGGATAAGATCCTCCTATTGAAAAGTCATACTGATCAACAACACTGGTTACTTTTCCTGCTGTATCTGTACTGTAAACTTTAATGTTGTTGGAAGAGAAATCATCAATAAAAGGAAGGGTAATTTTGTTAATGGTATAAACATACTTGGTAAAAACACCCACACTTGGTCCGGCCTGAAGCGGATTCACAGCATTTGACAATGCGGGGTTTCCCGACAAGCCCCTTACCACTTCCTGGCCCTGAGCCAACACAGTAATAAAAAAGAGAATGCTGAGTAAAATTAGTCGCATCTTATAAATTTAATGAAGATACTGTGTGAACGCAAAATGAATTAATCTAGTATTGTTGCCGGTTCATGATAAGAGGTATCACAAGTGAAATACAACTGAATTGGTGCTCCTACCTTCAATTTCATGCCTTGCTCGTAAGCCGGACGTTGGCGGATGACAATCGCCGATAGGCTATCGGCTTCTGTTTTACACAAATTTTTACCTACTTGCATTGGCACCGGAATCAACGCACTGGATTGTACTTTGCTGATGGCATCTTTTAAAGACAAACCAAGATAATCACTAAAATAAGTAGAAGAACTTGCTCCTTTGGAAACCGTGATATCTACCACGTCGCCATCGTTGATTAAAGTTTGACCCGGAACAATTTTCGCTCCGCGGTAGGAAACATTTAATACCACTCCGGCAGGAGTACTGCTTTTCCATAAAACATTCACTCTAACGCCATACGATTGCAATCTTTCCATGGCATCCTTCATCGACAAATCCGTCATCTCCTCTTTAATCAATATTTTTTTAGTGGTTCGGGCGTTGATGGTTAAGTATAATTTTCTTCCTTCTTTCACAAAATACTCAGGCGACGGTGATTGATCCACCACTACTCCTTTTGGTTTTTTACGATCGAAAATGGAATCAATAATCACGTATTCAAAGCCTTTATCCACCAAAGCTGAATCTAAATCTTCCGTTTTTTTGCCTATTACATTTGGAACTTCGACCTGCTCTCCGTGATTGGTAAAATTATCCAGATAAGAAACTACCAAATAAAGTAAACCTGCCGTGATTAGCAAAGCAATCAAGAGGTTGAGGAAAAATACCTTACTGAAAATAAATTTAAAAAAAGACATAGACACTGATTAGCAAACAAACTTACATGATTCGGCATTAAATCCCAATTAAAATTGAAAATCGTTGTACCACAATCTATAGTTATAAACAACCCGATCTAAATTATATCTGCAAGGGAGGTCTTTTTTAAAATGAATATTCCTTTATTTTTACTTTATAATTATCTATATATGAAAAACATTGCCCTTGTATTTGGCGGATTCAGTAAAGAAGCAGAGATTTCGGAAAAAAGTGCCAATCAGGCTAAAATAGCTTTGGAAGGATCCGACTACAACATCTTTCCAGTAAAAATTTCTAAAGAAAAATGGTGTCATGTTGCTGCCGACGGCAAAGAATACGCAGTAGATAAAAACGACTTTTCAATAACTATCGACGGTAAAAAAATCACTTTCAGCAAAGCCTTGAATTTGATCCATGGCGCACCGGGAGAAAATGGTGTGCTGGGCGGATATTTTGAATTGATAGGATTGCCTTATACTTCCAGCGGAGTATTGACTTCGGCATTAACGATGAACAAAAACTGGACGACTAGATTTTTGAGTCAGGCCGGAATACGCACCGCTCCTTCGTTTGTGGTTTACCGCGGAGATAAATCTTCCGACTATCAGCCCAAAGCATCTTTCCCCTGCTTTGTAAAACCCAACAACGGCGGATCAAGCGTTGGTACTTTTAAAGTAAAAAATATTGAGGAACTGGAAAATGCACTCAAAGAAGCTTTCAAACACGACGATGAAATTATAGTAGAGGAGTTTATTCAGGGACGTGAATTCACCTGCGGTGTGATGGGCTTCGACGGCACCATTAAAGCACTTCCACTCACTGAAGTAAAACCCAAACATGAGTTTTTCGACTTTGCCGATAAATACGGTGATGATGGCGCTGCAGAAGAAACTCCGGCTAATTTGAGCGCGGAACTCACCAAAGAATGTCAATCCATTGCTGAAAAAGCTTTTAAAATAGTGCGCTGCAGAAATGTATCCCGCATTGATTTTATCCTGAAAGGAAATGACTTTTATTTGATTGAAGTAAATACTATTCCCGGGATGAGTGCCAAAAGCATTTTGCCGCAACAAGCAAAAGCAGTGGGAATTTCGTTTAAAGATTTGCTGGTGAAAATTATTGAGGGTTAGTCATTCGGACTGAATCTATATCCCACCCCTTTCACGGTTTGAATATAATCATCGCCCAGTTTTTCACGCAATTTTCTGATGTGCACATCTATCGTTCTGTCACCAACAATTAAATGCTGGCCCCAAACCTTACTGTATATTTCTTCGCGCGTGAAAACTCGTTCGGGAACTGAAGTGAGTAACAACAACAATTCAAATTCTTTCTTCGGAAAATAAAATTTCTCTTCATTTTTATACACCACGTATTTCGATTTGTCTATCGTAATACCTTTCATTGTTGAAGTGATTTCCGATGGAGAAGACAGCGGCTCTTTTTTCATTCTCTTTAATAAAGAATGAACTTTTGAAATCAATACCCTCGGTTGAATTGGTTTTTTAATGAAATCATCAGCGCCTGCATTCAATCCGGCTATCAGCGTATAATCTTCACCACGCGCAGTTAAAAAAACAATGAGCGAATCTTTTAAACCTATATCATTTCTTAATTTATAACAGAGTTCAATACCGTCCATATCCGGCAACATAATATCCAATATGAGTAAATCGGGAATAATAATTTTGCAGGCTTCCATCGCGCTTTGCGCATCAGAATACTTATGTACAGTAAAACCTTCTTTGGAAAGATTATAACCCACGAACTCTAAAATATCCGGATCATCGTCGACTATCAGTATCTTGATTTTACTCATGGTTTTTTACTTTGTCCAAATCTACGCCAGTACAATTAGCCCTGAGTTAGCTTAATATTAAGGAAACATTAAACTGCTGTTCTGCCTTGCGCTACAAGAGATCGCTTTGTTAACACTACCATAACATTGAAGTAATAATGAATTGACCTTCCACACATTACTTTGTGCTCAATAAAAAAGACTTACAATGAAATTGAAATTACTCTTTACGCTTACAGTGATTATGCTGACCACAGCGCTATTCTCTCAAAGTTCCAGCATAAAAGGAAAGGTGATAGATGCCGAAACAGGAGCTCCGCTTCCGGAAGTAAGTGTGCGTATCGACAGCTCAAATATTGTTGGAGTAACCGACCTCGATGGATTTTTTAATATCCACAACATTCAACCCGGAACTTATAAATTAATTTGTAATGCTGCTTTGTATGCTTCAAAAACAATTGAAGAAGTAATTGTAAAAGCAAGCGAACCCACTCACCTTGATATTACGCTTCAACGCGCTTTGATTAAAACCGAAGCCATTAAAATAAAAAGAAAACCAAAACAGGAATCCAGCGATGCTTTAATTGTTGCGCAATCAAAAAGTGCAACCGTATCCGACGGAATCTCAGGGGAGCAAATAAAATTAGCTCCTACCAGAAATACCGGTGATGTGATTAAAAAAGTAAGTGGCGCAAGTATTCAGGACAATAAATTTGTGATCATCAGAGGTTTGAACGACAGATACAATGCAGCTTATATTAACGGCGCACCTTTGCCTAGTTCCGAATCCGACAGAAAAGCTTTTGCTTTTGATATTTTCCCTTCCAACATGCTGGACAATTTAGTAATTACCAAAACTGCCACCCCCGACTTGCCCGCTGAGTTTGCAGGAGGAATTATTCAAATCACTACTAAAAATATTCCCGATCAGAATTTCCAATCCTTCTCTATAAGCGGAGGATACAACTCTATTACAACAGGAAATAATCAGGTGACTTATAAAGGTGGGAAATGGGATTGGTTAGGTGTGGATGACGGCAGCAGAGCGATGCCAAGTGTTATTCCCGACAAAGACCACTTTCCTATCACTATTAATGAACAAGCTGCACTGGCAAAAAAAACAAATGTTGACTGGAGCTTAAGCAACAAAACATTTTCTCCCAACTACAATCTTCAGTATTCTTTAGGATTCAGCGACACCGTTGCAGGAAAACCTTTCGGTGTGATCTTGGCCCTCACTTATAACAAAACCAGCAATTACAATGAAACCATCCGTAAAGGTTGGACGGGCAACGGAGCAAATAATACTACTGCTTCTCAGCTGGATTTTGATTATCTGGATAAAATATATTCCGAACAGGTTCTGGCCGGAGCGCTGGTGAACTTCTCCGTGAAAATGAACAGAAATAATATGTTAAGTTTTAAAAACATATTGAGTATAAATTCCGACAATAGGGTCATCGCCAGAAATGGTGAAATCAATCCTTTAGAAGCCAATCCTACTTTATTACAATCGAATGCCAATTGGTTCACAAGCAATAAAATTTATTCGGGACAATTGATCGGAGAACATTATTTGTCGAAATACAAAACACGCATCAACTGGGTGGGTTCCTTAAGTAATATCGAAAGAAGCATTCCTAACTTAAGAAGGAATATATACACCCGCATGAAAAACATCAATGATCCCAATGACCCTAATCCATCAGACACAGTATATACGGCAAGTATAGGAAGTTCGAATGTTGGTCCGGATTATGGCGGCGGAATGTTTTTTTCGGAAAACAAAGAAAACAGTTACAGCTTTAAAGCCGATGCATCACGATCCTTTAAGATTGGTGAAAACTCCACTAATGAAATAAAAGCAGGTGTGTTTTTTCAAAGTCGCGACCGTTCATTTTTTGCCCGACAATTGGGTTATACCAAATATGCAAAAGTAGGGGGCAACGTTTCTTTTAATGATTCGCTATTGTATTTAAACAATGATCATATTTTCAGCAACGAAAATATGGGATTAATAAATCCTGGTGTTGGCGGATTTAAATTAACCGACGGCACAAAATACACAGATGCCTATACTGCCAACTCCTCTTTATTTGCAGCGTATGCAATGCTGGATAATAAATATAAAAAATCACGACTGGTTTGGGGAGCAAGAGTAGAGAGTTTCACACAACAATTGCATGCTTTAAAATCCGACAAAAGTAACTTAAGCATCAATGTTTCTACCGTTGATGTTTTACCGTCGGCCAACTACATTTATGCGCTCAACAAAAAACAAAACATCAGAGTAAGTTATTCTCAAACGCTCAATCGTCCGGAATATCGCGAGCTTGCTCCTTTCGCTTTTTATGATTTCAATACGCAATTTGTGATCACAGGAAATGACTCTTTAAGAAGAGCAAAAATTCACAATGCAGATGTGCGCTATGAAATGTATCCCGGAAAAGGACAAGTGTTTTCTGTTTCAGGATTCTACAAAGAATTTATTGATCCTATTGAACAAATTTCAAGAGCCGACGTGACGAACGAAATCTCTTTTAGAAATGTTCCAAAAGCTTCTAATTACGGTGTTGAAATAGAATTGCGCTTATTGCTTTCTACTATATTTAAAACGGATTCTATAAAATTATTAAACAGCCTTACTGTATTTACCAATTTGGCCATCATCCGTTCAGTGGTAGATGTGACAAGTATTTTGGGCAGTCAGGATGCAACCCGCCCTTTACAAGGACAGTCGCCATTTGTATTGAATTCAGGAATTCAATACGTGGATACCGCTAGAGGATTATCGGTTTCATTCAGCTACAATACAGTAGCTCCGCGTATTTATATTGTTGGAAATGTTAACGAACCTAACATCTGGGAAAACGGCAGAAATTTTATTGATCTTCAGGTGACTAAATCGCTGTGGAAAAAAAGACTGGATTTAAAATTCAATATCTCTAATCTTTTGGCGCAAAGACAAATCTTTTATCAAAACAGAGATATCGTTACCACAAACGGAAATTTTTTCAATACCATTCTTACCGGTGATGCGAAAAATAAAAACGATTACAACGCTAATGAAGATGACCTGATTTGGTCAACCAAATTCGGAAGCACATATTCTTTATCGGCTACACTCAAATTCTAACATTAACTAATTGTTAGTTCTTCGTAACCTTCGTGTTACTTTTTTTAAGGAATTCATAAGATAAAGGTAATCCCCACTTAATGATGCGCTAAGATTGAGAGTTGATCTTTGGCTTATGAACTTAAAAACTAAAAACTCGATGAAAAAAATTTACCAAACAGCACTGTTTGCATTCCTGTGCAACCTTGCTATGGCACAATCCTTTTTTGTGCCTACCACTTATCGTGGTGCTTTCGAACCAAATGTTGCTATGTGGACCGACAACTGGACCAACTGGGATCCGCAAAATACTGTGTATGCTAATGCAACAGATACTGTTAAAACCAGCATCACTACTAATACAACATGGACTGCCAACAAAACATATATTTTGTCGGGACAAATTTATGTTAAAAACGGCGCTACCTTAACTATTCAACCGGGTACTGTAATTCAAGGAAATAAAGCTTCTACCGGAGCAGGTTTATTTATTTGTCAGGGAGCAAAAATAATGGCAAAAGGAACTGCTGCTCAACCTATTGTTTTTACTTCTAATCAGGCTGCAGGATCTCGTGCACAAGGCGACTGGGGCGGAATTATTTTGATGGGAAAAGCAAGCAACAACCAAACAGGCGGAATTGCAAACATCGAAGGATTGGCTGCAACTCCTGAAACTCAGTTTGGAGGAGGATTGAGTCCTGATGATGCTGATAACTCAGGTGTTTTGAGTTATGTTCGTATTGAATGGGGAGGTTATGTTTACCAACCGAATAAAGAAATCAACGGTTTAACTTTTGGTTCAGTAGGTAGCGGAACAACGATCGATCACATACAAGTATCCTTTTCAAATGATGATGCTTTCGAATGGTTCGGTGGAAAAGTGACTTGTAAATATTTAGTGTCATACAGAAACTTAGATGATGATTTTGATACCGATTTCGGTTTCGGCGGAAAAGTACAATTTGCATTGTCGGTTCGTGACCCGAACATTGCTGATGCTCCTGCGGTTTCTACATCAGAAGGATTTGAGTCGGACAATGATGCAAGCGGATCTACCGCTACACCTCAAACATCTGCTATATTTTCAAACATTACTTTGATCGGGCCATACAGAGGAAATACTTCTTCTACCATTGCTGCCGGATACAGAAGAGGTGCACGTATCAGAAGAAATTCTGCTTTGAAAATTTACAATTCTATTTTCATGGACCACAAAAACGGAGTTCATATTGATGGTTCTCTTTGTGTTGCTTTGGCTCAAGCGGGTAGTTTGAAATTTAAAAATAACATCGTTGCCGGTAATTCAACAGGACACGTATTGGAAACAACTTCAGGTTTTCCTTTCTCCGGAATGGATGCTTGGTTTGCTGCAACAAGCAAAAACGATTCATTGGTTTCTTCTGCTAACATCTTAACCACTCCATACAATTATACTGCTCCTGACTACCGTCCGGCTGTAGGTTCTATCGCTTTAACAGGTGCTGATTTTACAGATATAATGATGGATCCTTTCGTATTGAAAGCTCCGACTGCTTCTAATGTTGCTTATTGCAAAGGTGCAACTGCAAGTGCTTTAACAGCAACTGCTGCTTCAGGAAACACATTGTGGTGGTACACTGCTGCAACAGGCGGAACAGGAAGCATGACTGCTCCAACGCCTTCTACAGCTACAGTTGGTGTAACTACTTACTATGTTAGTCAATCTGAAGTTTATGGTGGCGAAAGTGCAAGAACAGCTGTTACTGTAACCATCAATGCTTTGCCGGTTGTTACTATTACTGCTAAAGGTTCTACTTCATTGTGTACTGGTAGCTCAGTGGTTTTGAAATCAAGTTCTGCAACAGGAAATGTTTGGTCAACAACTGCAACTGCAGATAGTATCACTGTTTCATCAACAGGATCTTATACAGTAACGGTTACCGACAACAACACTTGTGTTGCTACATCTGCTGCAACTGTAGTTAGTGTGAGCAGCGCTCCGCTACCAACAGTAAGTGTTTCAGGTGCTCTTTCCTTCTGCGAAGGAGATTCAGTGGTATTAACTTCATCTACTGCCGATTCTTACCAATGGGCAAACAGTGCAGGTACAACAAAAAGCATCACTGTTAAAACAAGCGGAACTTATAATGTTACTACTACTAATACAGATGCTTGCGCCGGTGTTGGTCAATCTGCCGATGTTGTTATCACCGTAGGAACTGTTCCGGTTGCTGCTGCAGCGATTGTTTCAAAATCAGGAAATGTACTTACTTTCTCTAACTCTTCTACAGGTGCTACAAGTTACAAATGGGAGTTCGGAGATTTCGAAAGTTCTGCCGCTACAACTCCTGTTCATGCTTATGCAACAAACGGAAAATATACCATCACATTAACAGCATCTAAAGGAACATGTTCCGACATGGTGACTTTGATGGATACTATCAATGTTGGTATTGCTGAAATTAAAGGAGGAAGCCTTTCTATCTACCCTAACCCGGTAAATGAGCAAGCTACTTTCGAATTGAACATGACTGAATCTCACAATATCTCAGTAAATGTTTACGACATCACTGGTCAATTGGTAGCCTCTGTTTACCAAGGTGAAGTGAGTGTTGGAACAACTAAATTAACATTGAATACTTCAAACTTACGTTCAGGTATTTATTTCACATCAATTACTTCTGAGAACACTCAGAAAATAGTAAAAATGATTGTGGAGTAAGTAAGCAAAGAGGGACGTTTGTTTTTATTAAAACCCCCGCAACTTAAGTGTTGCGGGGGTTTTTGTTTTATTCTCCCAACCGCCGCTTCGCAAAGTTTAGCGAAGCGAACTTTGCGAAATGACTAATGTACGTAGAAGCTTTCAGCTTCTTTTTTCCGCAGAAAAAACACTCGTATTAAATACAATTCCCATCAAAAAGACCCCCACAATAAAAAAAATAAAAATGTTTTTCCTCCTGAAAAAAAGAAGTTGAAAACTTCTAAGTATTTTCGTAAAGCCACCAAGTTACGCTGCGCTAAAACTTGGTGAAGCGCGGAGGAAAAACCAAATCAGAAAAACATGTATGAAATAACTATCAAGGACTTTTTACAGGAAGAAGGTGCAGAAAAAAGAATTAAGGAGTTAATAGATTTTATTGAGGATAGAAATGTACTTAATAAGGAGTTTATATATAATATTTATTCCGTGGTCATTAATAAAAACAGAGAGATGGTTGAGATCGCTTACTATATTGTTACGGAATCAATTCCTCCAAAAGAATTTCCCTTAAATGAATTTTGCCAAGAACTAAAAAAATGGAAAGTCTCTTCCAGAGAAATTTAAGATCGCAATGACAGTGTGGACGGAAAAGTAAAAGCGCAAAAAAAGGACGGTAATTTCTTACCGCCCTTTTCTTTTCATTTATTCTTCTAAGCCATCGCCGTTGGTCCTCCAAAATTCAGCGGGATATTAATCGCTCCCTCTACATCTTTTATTGGTCCGTTAACCGACTCAAACTTCGAAATATTATCAGCCAAAGCCTTCATTAATCTTTTAGCATGCTGAGGCGTCATCACTACTCTGCTTTTTACTTTTGCTTTCGGAACACCAGGCATAACCCTGATAAAATCCAAAACAAATTCAGATGTAGAGTGCGTAATGATAGCAAGATTTGAGTATTCGCCTTCGGCGATTTGCTCATTCAGCTCAATGTTCAGCTGATTATTCTTGCTTTCCTCTGCCATACTTATAAACTATGCAGGTTCTGCCTCTTTTTTAATTTTTGATTCAACGATATCTCTGTAATCTTCCTGAGAACCAACTACGATGTGATCATAAGATCTCATACCGGTTCCTGCAGGAATTTTATGTCCAACGATAACGTTTTCTTTCAATCCTTCTAAGTAATCTACTTTACCGCTTACAGCAGCTTCGTTCAGTACTTTTGTAGTTTCCTGGAACGATGCAGCAGAGATAAATGATTTCGTTTGAAGAGAAGCTCTGGTGATACCTTGCAAAATTGTGTTAGAGGTAGCAGCAACTGCTTCTCTTGCTGTAGCCAGTTTTTTATCCAAACGTTTCAGCTTAGAGTTTTCATCACGCAATTTTCTTGCAGAGATAACTTGTCCGGCTTTCAACATATCAGATTCACCAGCATCCATCACAATCATTTTAGCAAATACCCAGTCGTTTTCTTTATTGAAATCCAGTTTATTTACAATTTCTTTTTCTAAGAATTTAGTATCTCCCGGATCAACAATCTCCACTTTACGCATCATCTGACGAACGATTACCTCGAAGTGTTTATCGTTGATCGCCACACCCTGCATACGGTAAACCTCTTGAATCTCATTTACCAAATACTCCTGAACTTGAGTAGGTCCTTTAATTCTTAAGATATCACCCGGAGTGATTGCACCTTCGGAAAGAGCCATACCCGCTTTCACGTAGTCGTTCTCTTGTACCAGAATGTGTTTAGACAAAGGAACTAAGTATTTTTTCACCTGGCCGGTTTTAGCCTCCACGATGATCTCTCTGTTACCTCTTTTGATTTTACCGAAAGAAACGATACCATCTACCTCAGCAACAACAGCAGGATTTGATGGGTTACGAGCCTCAAATAACTCAGTTACCCTTGGCAAACCTCCAGTAATGTCACCACCTTTACCTGCAGCACGTGGAATCTTCGCCAAGATATCTCCCGGCTTGATTTTAGCGCCTTCTTCAACGTTGATATGAGCACCAACCGGCAAGTTGTAAGTTTTGATAATGTCTTTTCCTTTCAATACGTGGATAGCAGGGTTACGTTTTTTATCTCTGCTTTCTACGATAACTTTTTCTTCGAATCCTGTTTGCTCATCGGCCTCGATTCTGTAAGTAACACCTTCGTCGATATTCTCGAACTGGATTTTACCTTCAGATTCAGAAATGATGATCGCATTGTATGGATCCCATTCGCAAACAACGTCACCTTTTTTAACTTTCTTACCGGGCTTGATAAACATCTTAGCACCGTAAGGAACAAGGTTAGTGGTCAATATAATTTTAGTTTTCTCGTCAACAACTCTCATCTCAGCAGAACGTCCGATCACCATCTCATTTTCAACACCTGCGTCGTCTTTGCTGATTACTGTTCTTAACTCGTCGATCTCTAAAATACCATCGTATTTAACTACGTTTTTAGAATCAGTTGTAATGGTTGATGCAGTACCCCCAACGTGAAAGGTTCTCAATGTTAACTGAGTACCCGGCTCACCGATGGACTGTGCAGCGATCACACCAACAGCTTCTCCCATTTGAACTTTTTTGCCTTTGGCAAGGTTTCTTCCGTAGCATTTAGCACAAGCACCACGCTCGCTTTCGCAAGTAAGTACCGAACGGATTTCCACCATTTCAATTGGAGAACCTTGTATTGTTTCAGCAGCAGTTTCATTGATTTCGTCTCCTGAAAGAACGATCAATTCACCTGTTTGAGGATGGAATACATCATGAACTGATGTTCTACCCAAAATTCTGCTTTGTAATGACTCAACAACTTCGTCGTCATTTTTAAGAGCGGTCATTTCCAAACCTCTCAAAGTACCACAATCTTCTTCGTTGATGATTACGTCTTGCGCAACGTCAACTAATCTTCTTGTTAAGTAACCCGCATCCGCAGTTTT
Source organism: Flavobacteriales bacterium (assembly GCA_023251095.1). Taxonomy (GTDB): domain Bacteria; phylum Bacteroidota; class Bacteroidia; order Flavobacteriales_C; genus JAHEZL01. The sequence goes on along the minus strand of JAHEZL010000003.1, from coordinate 108,393 downwards.
CAAAGCGGTATCGGCCAAACCTTTACGAGCACCGTGAGTAGAGATGAAATACTCCAAAATCGAAAGACCTTCTTTAAAGTTAGATAAGATCGGGTTTTCAATAATAGACTGAGACGTAGCTCCTGATTTTTGTGGCTTCGCCATCAAACCCCTCATACCTGAGAGCTGACGGATCTGCTCTTTAGAACCCCTTGCACCTGAGTCGAACATCATGAATACAGAGTTGAAGCCATGTTGGTCGTTTTTCAACTGATCCATTAAGTGACTTGTCAATTTTGTATTTGTTCTACCCCAGATATCAATAACCTGATTGTAACGCTCATTATTAGTAATGAAACCAAGGTTATAGTTGTTCTGAATATCTTCTACTTGTTCAGCAGCTTTTTTAACTAAAACTTCTTTTTCAGCAGGAATAACAACGTCGCTCAAACGGAAGGACAATCCACCTTTGAAAGCGTGGTAGAATCCTAAGTTTTTGATTTGATCCAAGAAATCGGCAGTTTTAGCCATTCCCGTGATTTTCAAAACGTGAGAGATGATTAATCGTAAATCCTTTTTAGTCAAAAGTTTGTTGATGAATCCTACTTCTTTAGGAACCATTTCGTTGAAAATAACGCGACCAACAGTAGTTTCAATAATTTCTTCTACTAAAGTATCACCTTTTCTAACGGTAGCTTTCACTTTAATGTGAGCGTGTAAGTTAACACTGCCTTCATTGTAAGCAATGATTACTTCTTCCGCACCGTAGAAAGTTAAGCCTTCACCTTTAACGATATCTTTTTTACCTGTTGATTTTCTTCCTTTAGAGATGTAGTACAACCCTAACACCATGTCCTGAGATGGAACCGTGATAGGCTCACCATTCGCAGGGTTCAAGATGTTATGAGAAGCAAGCATCAACATTTGCGCTTCCAGAATAGCCGCATTACCCAAAGGTAAATGCACCGCCATCTGGTCACCGTCGAAGTCGGCGTTGAATGCCGTACACACTAAGGGGTGCAATTGAATCGCTTTACCTTCAATCAATTTCGGTTGAAAAGCCTGGATACCCATTCTATGGAGTGTCGGGGCACGGTTCAATAAGATAGGATGTCCTTTCAATACATTCTCCAGAATATCCCAAACTACTGCATCTTTTCTGTCAACAATTTTCTTAGCAGATTTAACTGTTTTCACAATACCTCTTTCAATCATCTTGCGGATGATGAACGGTTTGTATAACTCAGCTGCCATATCTTTTGGCAATCCGCACTCGTGCAATTTCAAGGTAGGACCAACGATAATTACCGAACGCGCAGAGTAGTCAACCCTTTTACCTAATAAGTTCTGACGGAAACGTCCGGACTTACCTTTTAAGCTATCAGACAAAGATTTCAACGCTCTGTTCGCCTCAGTTTTTACCGCATTGGCTTTTCTGGAGTTGTCGAACAAAGAGTCAACAGCCTCTTGCAACATACGTTTTTCGTTACGTAAGATTACTTCAGGAGCTTTGATCTCAATCAATCTTTTCAAACGATTGTTACGGATAATCACCCTTCTGTAAAGGTCATTTAAATCCGAAGTAGCAAAACGGCCACCATCCAAAGGCACCAATGGTCTCAATTCAGGAGGAATAACCGGAACTACTTTAACAATCATCCATTCAGGACGGTTTTCAATATTTTTGTTAGCTGAACGGAAAGCCTCAACAACCTGTAGTCGTTTCAAAGCTTCATTTTTTCTTTGTTGTGAAGTTTCAGTGTCGGCTCTGTGACGCAGGTCATAAGACTGAGCATCCAGATCCAAACGTTTCAACAATTCAAACAAAGCGTCAGCACCCATCATGGCTACAAACTTGTTTGGATCAGCGTTATCCAGATATGCATTTTCTTTAGGAAGAGCATCCAGGATATCCAGATATTCCTCTTCAGTTAAGAAATCCATTACCTGTAAAGCTTCACCAGCTTTATTAGTTGCAGATCCCGGGTTTACTACCACATATCTCTCATAGTAAATCACCATGTCGAGTTTCTTAGTAGGGAAACCTAATAAGTATCCGATTTTATTCGGCAATGAACGGAAATACCAGATGTGAGCAACAGGTACAACCAATTGGATGTGACCCATTCTCTCTCTACGTACTTTTTTCTCAGTTACTTCAACACCGCAACGGTCGCAAACGATTCCTTTGTATCGGATTCTTTTGTATTTACCGCAATGACACTCCCAGTCTTTTACCGGACCGAAAATTCTCTCGCAAAATAAACCATCTCTCTCCGGTTTGTAAGTACGATAGTTGATCGTCTCCGGTTTAAGAACTTCCCCGCTTGATCTTTCAAGAATCATCTCAGGTGAAGCAAGGCTAATAGTTATCTTATTAAACTTTGGTGCAACCTTGATATTTTTTCTAAACGCCATGTATGTAAGTTATAAAATTCAACAATTTGTTAGCTCAACTCGGTAATGGTTAATCCATTGTCATGTTCAAACACAGACCTCTCAACTCATGCAACAATACGTTGAATGATTCAGGGATTCCCGGTTCTGGCATTGGTTCACCTTTAACAATTGCTTCGTAAGCTTTCGCTCTACCCACAACGTCATCCGATTTAACTGTAAGTATTTCCTGCAACAAGTTAGCAGCACCAAACGCTTCAAGGGCCCAAACCTCCATCTCTCCAAAACGCTGACCTCCAAATTGAGCTTTACCTCCAAGTGGCTGTTGAGTAATAAGTGAGTATGGTCCGATAGACCTTGCATGCATTTTGTCGTCAACCATGTGGCCGAGTTTAAGCATGTAGATAATACCAACAGTAGCCGGTTTATCAAAACGCTCACCTGTTCCTCCGTCGTGAAGGTAAGTCTCACCATTCAATGGAATTCCTGCTTTTTGAGTGTACTCATCAATTTGTGCAGTAGAAGCACCGTCGAAAATCGGCGTTGCGAACTTCATTCCTAATTTCTGACCCGCCCATGCAAGAACCGTTTCATAGATCTGACCCAAGTTCATCCTTGAAGGTACCCCTAAAGGGTTCAACACGATATCCACCGGTGTTCCGTCTTCCAAGAAAGGCATGTCCTCGTCTCTTACGATACGTGCAACGATACCTTTATTTCCGTGACGACCCGCCATTTTATCACCCACTTTCAATTTACGTTTTTGTGCAACGTAAACTTTAGCAAGCTGCATGATACCAGCAGGAAGCTCATCACCAACAGTGATGGTAAACTTCTTACGTTTGTAGAAACCTAGGATATCACTTGACTGGATATTGAAGTTGTGGATCAAACGTTTAATTAAATCGTTAGATTTTTTATCCGTTGTCCAATCCAATGGATTGATTACATCATAGTCGATGTCAGCAATAACTTTTTTGGTAAACTTGCTTCCTTTCGGAACGATTTCCTCTTTGTAGTTATTGAAAACCCCTTGAGAAGCTTTGCCTTCAACCAGTTTCAATAATTTTTCAAAGAAGATACCTTTAAGCTCCATCAATTTCTTTCTGTGCTCTTCGTCTACTTTAGTCAATACTGCTTTTTCTTCAGCACGCGCTTTTCTGTCTTTAACAGCACGAGAGAATAGTTTTTTGTCGATAACAACACCCGTCATGGATGGTGGAACTTTCAAAGAAGCATCCTTCACGTCTCCGGCTTTGTCACCGAAGATAGCACGCAATAATTTTTCTTCAGGAGTTGGATCGGTTTCCCCTTTTGGAGTGATTTTACCAATAAGGATATCTCCTTCTTTGATATGCGCTCCAACACGGATCATACCGCTTTCGTCCAAATCTTTAGTAGCTTCTTCACTTACGTTAGGAATATCTGCGGTGAGTTCTTCCATACCACGTTTGGTATCACGAACATGCATTACAAACTCTTCCACGTGAACTGAAGTATATAAATCTTCTCTTACAACTCTTTCAGAAATAACGATCGCATCCTCAAAGTTGTACCCTTTCCAAGGCATGAAAGCTACTTTTAAGTTGATACCTAAGGCAAGTTCCCCTGCTTCAGTAGCATAACCTTCAGACATTACCTGTCCTTTAGTAACTTTATCTCCTTTTCTTACGATAGGGCGAAGATTGATACATGTACTCTGGTTGGTTTTCTTGAATTTAGTGAGTTTGTAAATTTTCAAATCTTCTTCGAAACTTACTAATTTCTCATCATCAGTTCTGCTGTATCTAACTCTGATTTCGTCAGCATCAACATACTCCACAACACCATTACCTTCAGCGTTGATCAATGTACGTGAATCTTTAGCTACATCTTTTTCCAAACCGGTTCCAACAATTGGAGCCTGTGGTTGGATCAACGGTACAGCCTGACGCATCATGTTAGATCCCATCAGGGCTCTGTTCGCATCATCATGCTCCAGGAACGGAATCAAAGAAGCCGCGATAGAAGCAATCTGGTTAGGAGCGATGTCCATCAATTGCACCTGTGCAGGTGGAACTACCGGATAATCCGCATCCAAACGTGATTTAACTACTTTACCAGCTAGAACTCCTTTTCCATCCACTGCTTCAGTTGCCTGAACAATGAATTTTCCTTCTTCTTCTTCAGCGCTATAGTATTTGAACTCGTCAATTTTAACTTTTCCTTTCTCTACTACTCTGTAAGGAGTTTCGATGAAACCTAAACGGTTGATTTTCGCGTAAACGCACAATGAAGAAATCAAACCAATGTTCGGACCCTCAGGAGTTTCAATGGTACACAAACGTCCGTAATGCGTAAAGTGAACGTCACGCACCTCGAAACCTGCTCTCTCTCTTGATAAACCACCTGGCCCGAGTGCTGACAAACGACGCTTGTGCGTAATTTCAGAAAGCGGGTTGGTTTGATCCATGAACTGAGAAAGCTGATTGGTTCCGAAGAAAGAGTTGATAACAGATGATAATGTTTTTGCATTGATCAAGTCAGTTGCAGTAAACACCTCATTGTCACGAACGTTCATTCTTTCACGAATTGTTCTGGCCATTCTAGCCAAACCAACACCAAACTGAGCGTACAATTGCTCACCTACTGTTCTAACACGACGGTTAGATAAGTGGTCAATATCATCAATATCCGTTTTAGCATTGATCAATTGGATCAAGTACTTGATGATAGCGATGATATCTTCTTTTGTTAAAACTTTAGTATCAGAAGGGATGTTCAGACCCAATTTTTTATTGATTCTGTAACGACCTACTTCTCCTAAGTCATATCTTGTATCTGAGAAGAATAATTTGTCGATTACTCCACGTGCAGTTTCCAAATCTGGCGGTTCAGCGTTTCTCAACACGCGGTAGATTTGTTCAGCAGCCTCTTTCTCAGAGTTGGATGTATCTTTTTGTAAAGTATTGTAAATGATCTCGAAATCGATCACAGAAGAATCCTGTTTGTGGAACAAAACAGATTTAGATCCTGAATCAACGATTTGATCAATGTGCTCATCTAACAGAACAGTTTCTCGGTCGATGATGATTTCATTTCTTTCGATAGAAACAACCTCGCCGGTGTCCTCATCTACGAAATCCTCCACCCATGATCTGAGGATTCTCGCAGCTAATTTGCGACCAACAACTTTTTTAAGATTGGCTTTGTTAACTTTCACCTCATCGGCCAGGTTGAAAATCTCCAAAATATCACGGTCACTTTCGTAACCGATAGCTCTTAATAAAGTGGTAACCGGTAATTTCTTTTTACGGTCGATGTAAGCGTACATCACATTGTTGATGTCGGTAGCAAACTCGATCCATGATCCTTTAAAAGGAATAATTCTCGCAGAATACAATTTCGTTCCGTTGGCGTGACGGCTTTGGCCGAAAAACACACCCGGAGATCTGTGTAACTGAGAAACCACAACTCTTTCAGCACCATTAATGATAAAGGTACCTTTTGGAGTCATGTAGGGGATAGTACCCAAATAAACATCTTGTACGATGGTTTCAAAATCTTCGTGCTCTGCGTCAGTACAGTAGAGTTTCAGTTTTGCTTTCAAAGGTAAACTGTAAGTCAAACCTCTTTCAATACATTCTTCTAGAGTATATCTTGGTGGATCAATAAAATAATCCAGGAATTCCAATACAAATTGATTTCTGGAGTCAGAAATTGGAAAATTTTCGCTGAACACCTTGAACAAACCTTCGTTCTCACGGTTCTCAGGAGTAGTCTCCAATTGAAAAAAGTTTCTAAATGACTCTAGTTGAATATCCAAGAAATCAGGATATTCCGGGCGCTTGCCTGAGGCGAAGCTATATCTTTCCGAAAGTGCTTTTGTTGCCAATGATCTAGGTGTTAAAGGTTAATAATAGGAGAACGTTCACATAGCACAAAGGGTTTAGACCTGTCCCGCAATTGGGACGGTCTAAACCTTTAAGTTTAAGTTGAGTGAAAATTATTTCAACTCTACTTCAGCACCAGCCTCAACTAATTGAGCCTTAAGAGCTTCAGCATCTGCTTTGCTAATTCCTTCTTTAACTGGCTTAGGAGCTTGGTCAACTAAATCTTTAGCTTCTTTCAAGCCAAGACCAGTTACTTCTTTCACCAATTTAACTACTGCTAATTTAGCAGCACCACCTGATTTCAAAATCACATCAAATGTTGATTTTTCAGCAGCAGCTTCTGCCGGAGCAGCAGCTACAGCTACAGCAGCAGCTGCAGCAGGTTCGATACCATACTCGTCTTTCAAAATTTTAGCGAGCTCATTTACTTCTTTCACTGTTAGGTTCACTAATTTTTCTGCGAACTCTTTTAAATCTGCCATGTCTATTGATTTTAAATTTGAATACTACTTTAATTTTTAACTTTTTACTATTCGGGTCTCTCCGATAATGTTTTAACAATACCTGCAATCTTTCCGCCTCCGGATTGTAAAGCTCCAATAACATTTTTGGATGGTGACTGAAGTAATGCAATAACATCAGCGATAAGATCATTTTTAGACTTGATGGAAGCAAGTACATCCAATTGATCACCGATGTAAGCACATTCTTCAATGAACGCAGCTTTAACAAGTGGTTTTTGAGATTTGTTTTTCTTTCTATACGCCTGTATTACTTTAGCCGGCATAGATCCGGATTCAGTATACAGAATAGATGTTGATCCTTTCAGGGTTCCAATCAACTCAGAGAAATTTCTTCCCTCAGTTCTTTCCATTGCTTTTTTAAGCAAGGCATTTTTAACCACTGTAATTCTTACACCTTCAGCATGAAAGAGTCTTCTTAGGTTGTTGGTATCTTCTACCGTCATCGCAGAGATATCTGTTAGATAGAAATTGGAACCTTTTTCCAAATCCGCTTTCAGATCATCAATTACCTGATTTTTTTCTTCTCTTGTCATGAATTTTTAATTTATATGAAGCAGCACGTAACAGACATTTTTAATTGACTAGTTCATAAAAGCACTAGTCTCCAATTTCACTCCCGCACTCATGGTACTTGAGATAGTTACACTTTTCAGGTAAATCCCTTTCGCAGAAGAAGGTTTCAATTTCACGATAGTTGACAATAACTCTTTTGCGTTATCCTCAATCTTGCTAGCGTCAAAAGAAACTTTACCGATAGAAGCATGGATAATTCCGGTTTTGTCAACTTTGAAGTCGATTTTACCAGCTTTGATATCCGTAACCGCTTTACCGATTTCCATAGTAACTGTTCCTGCTTTTGGATTTGGCATCAAACCGCGAGGTCCGAGCACTCTACCCAAAGCACCAACTTTACCCATTACAGAAGGCATGGTGATAATCACATCGATATCAGTCCATCCACCTTTAATTTTTTCGATGTACTCGTCCAAACCAGCATAATCAGCACCCGCATCCAACGCTTCTTTCACTTTATCAGGTGTACAGATAACTAGTACCTTTACAGTTTTTCCTGTTCCGTGAGGAAGAGCAACTACGCCCCTAACCATTTGGTTTGCTTTACGAGGGTCAACTCCTAAACGGATATTCAAATCCACAGAAGCATCAAACTTCGTGAAAGTGATCTCCTTTACTAATTTAGCAGCTTCTGCTAAAGAGTAGAATTTAGTAGCATCGAGCTTCGCAACGGAAGCTTTTTGATTTTTCGTCAACTTTGCCATAAATACAAACTATTATTAATTGTTTACTTATTAAATGGAGCTTCACCTTCAACGGTTAAGCCCATACTTCTTGCTGTTCCAGCAACCATTTTCATGGCTGACTCTAAAGTAAAACAGTTCATGTCGACCATTTTATCTTTAGCGATATCTTCTATTTGTTTCCAGTTTACTTTACCAACTTTAACGCGGTTCGGTTGAGCTGATCCACCTTTTACCTTTGTTACTTCAAATAACTGTGCAGATACAGGAGGTTGTTTGATGATGAAATCAAACGAACGATCTGAATAAACAGTGATTAAAGTAGGTAACAGTTTTCCTGCTTTATCTTGTGTTCTTGCATTGAATTGTTTGCAGAACTCCATGATATTAACACCTTTCGCACCTAAAGCAGGACCGATCGGAGGCGCAGGATTTGCTGCTCCACCTCTTACCTGTAACTTAACAATAGCTGTAATTTCCTTTGCCATCTTGATCTGTTTTTATAATCTATTATTCTTTTTCTACTTGCATGAAGCTCAATTCCAATGGTGTTTTTCTTCCGAAAATTTTCACCATTACTTTCAGCTTTTTCTTTTCTTCATTAATTTCTTCGATCACACCGGAGAAACTGTTGAATGGTCCGTCAATAACTTTAACCGTTTCACCAACGATGAAAGGAATGTTGATTTCCTCGTTGCTTTCAGCCAGTTCATCTACTTTACCTAAAATCCTGTTTACTTCAGATGTTCTTAAAGGAACAGGGTTTCCGTTTTTATCTCCTAAGAAACCGATTACACCGGTAACATTTTTAATAGCGTGAGGTACTTCACCTGAAAGAGTTGCCTCTACCAAGATATAACCCGGAAAGAAATTTCTTTCTTTGCTGATTTTTTTACCTTTTCTGATCTGGTAAACTTTTTCGGTTGGGATAAGAATCTGTTTTACATATTCACCCAAACCTAAAGTTTTGATCTCGTTCTCGATATAATCTCTCACCTTCTTTTCCTTCCCGCTGATCGTACGGACAACGTACCATTTCAAAACTAACTCGCTATTTGTCTTTGCCTCTGCCATAGTAACCAAATTAATTCCATCCGTAGATGAATTCCATAAGAGCGTTTAATGATAAATCCATTCCAAAAATGAGTAAAGAAAAAATAACTACTCCTACTAAAACAAGGAGTGCGCTACTTTGAACTTCCTTCCACGTTGGCCAGGAAACCTTGTAAACTAACTCGTTATATATGTCTTTCAAATATGTTATTGCTTTCATATCTCATTTTTTCAATCTCTGCACGGGAGGGGAGAATCGAACTCACAACCTCAGGTTTTGGAGACCTACGCTCTGCCAATTGAGCTACTCCCGTTTGTTAAAAAAGACTTAACTTTTTTAGGGAGCAAAAGGTATCCCGCATTAAGCAGGATACCTTCACCCTATTGAAAAGTCTATTTATTAATCTAAAATCTCCAATACTTGACCAGCACCAACTGTTCTACCACCTTCTCTGATCGCGAAACGTAAACCTTTGTTCAAGGCTACAGGCATGATCAAATCAACAGTAATTGTAACGTTGTCACCTGGCATAACCATCTCACGACCTTCCGGCAAGTGGATCTCTCCAGTCATGTCAGTAGTTCTTAAGTAGAACTGTGGTCTGTATTTGTTATGAAATGGAGTGTGACGTCCACCTTCTTCTTTTTTCAAAACGTAAACTTCAGCTTTGAATTTTTTGTGAGGAGCGATAGATCCCGGTTTCGCGATAACCATACCTCTTTTGATATCTTCTTTGTCGATACCTCTTAAAAGCAGACCAGCGTTGTCACCAGCTTCACCTCTATCCAATAATTTTCTAAACATCTCGATACCAGTGATCGTTGACATTTTTTTACCTTCTTGCAAACCTGTGATTTCAACCTCGTCACCAACTTTGATAACACCAGTTTCAATTCTACCAGTAGCAACAGTACCACGTCCTGTGATTGAGAACACGTCCTCAACCGGCATCAAAAATGGTTTGTCAACTTCTCTCGGAGGAACCGGAATGTCTGCATCAACTGCATTCATTAAGTCTTTCACTTTGTTCACCCATTTCTCTTCGCCGTTCAATGCACCTAGTGCAGAACCTTGAATAACTGAAATGTTTTCACCATCAAAACCGTAAAAAGAGAGTAATTCTCTGATTTCAATTTCAACTAATTCTAATAATTCAGCGTCATCTACCATGTCCACTTTGTTCATGAAAACAACGATTTTAGGTACACCTACCTGACGAGCCAAAAGAATGTGCTCGCGAGTTTGTGGCATTGGTCCGTCAGTAGCAGCTACTACAAGGATAGCACCGTCCATTTGGGCAGCACCGGTAACCATGTTTTTAACGTAGTCAGCGTGACCAGGACAGTCAACGTGAGCGTAATGTCTTGCGACAGTTTCATACTCAACGTGTGAAGTATTGATTGTGATACCTCTCTCCTTTTCTTCAGGAGCGTTATCGATAGAATCGAAATTTCTGATTTGGGCAAGACCCATTCCAGCAAGTACGTTAGTGATAGCTGCAGTTAACGTTGTTTTGCCGTGGTCAACGTGACCAATTGTACCAATGTTAACGTGTGGCTTCGCTCTGTTAAAATTTTCCTTAGCCATGACTTTTCTGTTTAATTTTTAATTAATAATTATTACTACTTTATAAAATGCTATATCTGAGCCAGCGAAGGGACTTGAACCCTCGACCTCTTCCTTACCAAGGAAGTGCTCTACCACTGAGCTACACCGGCTTAACAGCCGAAAAAAGAGCGGGAGAAGAGGCTCGAACTCTCGACCCTCAGCTTGGAAGGCTGATGCTCTACCAACTGAGCTACTCCCGCTTTTGCTTTTATTCTGGTTCAATACTCAATCTTTCAGGTTTGACCTGCTCTTCATCACCACTTGAACCAAAGTTAAGTGGGGAGAGCAGGATTCGAACCTACGAAGACGTAGTCAGCAGATTTACAGTCTGCCCTCGTTAGCCACTTGAGTATCTCCCCAGCTTTTTTATCAATATCTAAAAGAACTAATCCGGTTTTAAAGAAATTAAAAATTCCTATAACCCAGTATCTACAGAGCCGGTGGAGGGATTCGAACCCCCGACCAGCTGATTACAAATCAGCTGCTCTGGCCAACTGAGCTACACCGGCAAATCTCATCTTAAAATGAACGCATAAAATTGCCCTATAATTTAGGGATTGCAAATGTAGATAAACTTTTTTAATTCCCAACAACAATACTGTAAAGTTTTTTTTGAAAAAAAAATCGGAGTCGTTTTCACGACTCCGATTGATTCTCAGCAAGCTATAATCGGTAAAATTACCGATTAAGTAAACTCCTTATAATTCAGACAATTGGGCTTGATTCAATGCCCCTTCTTTTGTTTTGTGTTTGCTGATTTGCTTTTTTAAAGCTTCCACTACAGCATCAGCAGCTTCTTCAAAAGTTTTTGATTTCTTTTTGGCAAAGAGTTCTTTTCCGGGAGCATTTAATTTGATTTCCACTGTTTTATTTTGCGTGTCTTCCGACTTATCCAATCTTAAAAAGACCTCTCCATCTATAATGCGACCATAGAAAGTTCCAAGCTTTTGTAATTTTGATTCAATGAAACTAAGTAGTTTTTGATCTGCACTGAAGTGCACGGCTTTAAATCTGACTTTCATAAAAATTTGTTTTTAAGCTCTTGGATGAGCCTGGTTATACACTTTTTTTAATTTCTCAATTGAATTGTGGGTGTACACTTGCGTGGCCGCCAAACTGGCGTGACCCAATAATTCTTTTATCGCATTGAGGTCTGCTCCATTGTTGAGCATATGCGTTGCGAAACTATGTCGAAGAACGTGTGGACTCTTTTTTTCTTGTGTAGTGATCTGACTTAAATATTTTTTTACTGTGCGGTAAACAAATTGCTCGTACAATTGTTCACCTTTATCGGTAAGGAAAAGATAATTCTCTTCACTTGATATTCTGTACGCTAAATATTCCTTGATTGTTGCCGATGTTGATAAACTTATTGGAATAATTCTTTCTTTTCTTCCTTTTCCTAAAACACGAATCGCGTTATCCCTCAGATCCACATTAGCAAGCGTAAGATTGAGCAGTTCGGAAAGCCTCATTCCGGTACAATACAATAATTCCAAAATAAGTTTATCTCTTTTACCCGAAAAATCTTCGGTTTGAAAATCAACCTGATCCAGCAGAATATTCATTTTACTTTCTTCAACGAAAGTGGGCAACAGTTTTTTAAGTTTAGGTAAAACAACGCCATTCGCCGGAGAAGCCTTAACATCTCCGGTTTTTAAAAGGAATTTGTAAAATGATTTTAATGCGGAAATTTTTCGGTGAACCGATTTTGCCTGCAATCCCTTTTCCACCAGTTCCACTATCCAGGCGCGCACCATCAGGGAATTTACGGCCGCGATGTCTTCCAGCTCATAACCGCTTTTCATGTATTCGAGAAAACTTTCAATATCGTGTTTGTAAGCCAGAACGGTATGTTCGGAATACCTTTTTTCAATGGCTAAGTACTGGAGGAAGTTTTCGAGGTGCATACAAACTAAAATAGGAAGAAATTTTTAAAGTCTTCACCGGTTGACCCGATTAAAACGTTAAAAACTTCTTCCTATTCAATATATAGGAAAAGAAAAAGGACTAAGCCTCGTTCTCTGCTCTTCTTAATCCTTCTACGTAAACAGCTTTTTTGTTCGCCTCTCTGTTGATAACAGAAGGTTTAGTGAAAGCCTGACGGTTACGAAGTTCTCTTAAAACTTTAGTTTTTTCGAATTTTCTCTTGTACTTTTTAAGAGCTCTCTCAATGTTGTCTCCTTCTTTTACCTGAATAACTAGCATATTATTAAATTTCAAATGGGTTGCAAATATAGGAATTGATTTTACAGGAACAAATGCTTTTGTAAAAGTTTTTACCAATTTTCTATGGAGAGTTGTAAACATACCCCAAGAAAAACGATGTCTTTTAAGATAAAGCCATTGGGTGTCGGGCACCAATCCACCATTGTAAAAACATCTTCCGAAGGAGAAGTAAAGAAAAAACTTAGGGTCACTAAAAAAGTACAGGTCCCTAAAATACCGCCCATCAAGGCTGCTTTTTGATTTTTAAATCCGAAGAAAATCAACAAGGCAATTAAAATTTCCATTGCCCCTATCATATTGGAAACAAACTGATGAGAGCCTAATTTGTATAGCCAGGATAAAATCGGACTGTTAGAAGCATCCGCGAAAATGGCTTCTGCTTCCTTTGACGTAAACTTATACAACCCAATAGCCAGTAAGACAATTCCCACTCCTATTCTCGAAATATTAACACCTAAATCTCTCATTTTTTAATTATTTGACGGATGCATGCAAGATGCGAAAATAAAACCACAGGAACAATAAAACAAGGCAACCACACAAAAGGAAAATAAAATACGCCAACGTTGGGTTGATCAAAGGCCTGCATTTGAAACGCCGACGGTGCAGCAAGAATAGCGTTGATCACTATATTGAAGAGCAATGCCAAACAGATAAAATTCCAGAACAATAAAATTTTACGATTCAGATTTTTATTGAACGCAAGATAGGCAATGACAGGAGCACTTAAACCTGATAGAATATCGAAATTTCTTCCTTCAAAGGTCATGAGTTCCGGAACGTACTTCGCTGCATACAGCCAGAATAAAACCAGCTCTACAGGAACTCTTACTACATGAAGATAAGTAAGCCATTTCTGATCGAAAGTATCAATGAAAGATTTTCCTTTTACTGTGTTGAATAGAACCGCAATAAGCACAAAAGCAGGTAAAATTAAAAGAGCGAAACGAGGCGGGAGCGTATTGATCACGGTATAAAAACCGGTGTAAGCGATTACTCCCTGCACCAATATCCACAAGGAGCAAATCAACAAAAGCATTTTTGAATTATTGGATGCTTTATACAAAAAATAAAGGGTTGCTATAGTTGTTAATATAAAAACAACAGAGACATAAACAGGTAGTTCCATGGATGCTGTAGATTTGAAGTAAATCTAACAAAATATAAATCTACTTTTGACAAAGACTCACAGATTATGATCGTCCTTAATATAAAAGTAAAACCCGGTTCCTTCAAAGATGAAATCATTGTGGATGATGAACAGCAATGGATCATCAAGATAAAGGAAAAACCTATTGATGGTGCGGCCAATGACTATCTGATAAAATTTCTATCCAAAGAATTTAAAATCCGGAAAAGTGATATACAAATTGAGAAAGGCTTAAGTAGTCCTTTTAAAAAAATTGTACTGAATATCAGCGAAAATGAATTGGAGAATTATTTAAAAAAATAAAAGCTGTTTTTCTTATAACGTTTTGTTGTGCTGAAACCAACTATGCAAAACCACTATCGCCCAAACACGGTTATACAAATAATCTTTCCCGCCGAGATACTGGTCTTTCAATTCCGTTACTTTTTTATAATCGAGTAAACAAGCTGATTCAATAATATCTTTAGAAGTATAAAAATTAAGCAAATCGCGCAGTTCGGTTTTTAACCAATCACTCAATGGAATACCAAAACCCCATTTCGGACGATCAAACATCTGGCGGGGAACATAATCATACAACACTTCTTTCAAAAGATATTTAGGAATACCTTCTTTGATTTTTAAATTTTCATCAATATTTAGAGAATATTCCACTATGGTATGATCCAACAAAGGAGTACGCGCCTCGAGTCCGTATTTCATGGAAGCCTTATCCACTTTTACCAGCAGATCATCAGGCAAATAATATTTCAAATCGAAAAAAGCCTGCTCTTCGGCAGAACCCATTTGCCGCACAAATGAATTGTTTTCATTCATACGAACATCCCTATTGAGCCATGGAAGAAGTAAACTATCCATTTCCTTCAATGAAAAATAATACTGCTCCTGTGAAAAAATATGACTCTTCTTTTTACCTGGCGGATAAGCAAAAAGGTGGGCTGCCCGCTGATAGCGGTTGCCCATTAAATTTAATATATGCGGCAATGCAAAACGAGAAGCCTTAATTAATGGATTATCCAAACGATTGGCCCAGGTATAAAAACCATAACCTAAAAACTGTTCATCACCGCCATCTCCCGACAAAGTCATTTTCACATGCTTTCGTGCCAACTTAGAAACCAGCATTGTTGGTATGCTGGAGCAATCGGCAAAAGGCTCATCATAAGTAGAAGTGATTTCCGGAAAAAGATCCAAAGCATCACTTTTCGACACAATAAATTCATGATGATTGGTACCCAAATGATTGGCCACCGCTTTCGCATGTTCGGCTTCATTGAATTTACTTTCCTTAAAGCCGATGGAAAAAGTATTGATTTTATCAGATCTTAAACTTTGAGCCACAGCTGTTACCAAACTGGAATCGATTCCTCCACTTAAAAAGGTACCGAAGGGAACATCAGAAATCAAGCGGCGTTTCACAGAAGCTTCTATCAATGATTTTAAGTGTTCTTTGGCTTGCCCCTCATCCTTCACAGTGCTTGATTTCACTTTACTTTCCAGATTCCAGTAAGAAAAAAAGCGAAGTCCGTTTTTGGTTATTTTAGCACGGTGCCCCGTTTCAAACTTGTAAATATTTTGATAAATGGTGTTGGGATGTGGAACATAACCAACATACAAAAACTCTTGTACCGAGTTGAGATCCGTAGCTCTTTGTTGTTTTATAAAACTGAGTTGGAAAAGCGTTTTAATATCGGAAGCAAAGGCAAAATTTTGTCCGTCGTGAAAATAATAAATGGGTTTTATTCCCATCCTGTCGCGGAAAACATGAAGCGCCTCTGCCTTTTTATCATATATAGCAATGGCAAACATCCCATTGAATTCTTCCACGCAGGCCGGACCGATTTTAGCAAATAACTCCAGAATAACTTCGGTGTCGGAATGCGTTCGCAGGGTCAACGAATGTTTGAGTGCCAGCTCCTGAAAATTGTACACTTCACCGTTATAAGAAATAACAAAATTCCCGTCCTTAGAAGTCATGGGCTGATTGGAACGTTCGTTCAGATCCACAATACTTAAACGGCGATGAGCCAAACCAACACATCCATGAGAAAAAACACCTTCCGCATCGGGGCCGCGATGGGCCATCGATTGGGCCATTGCCGGCAATTCCTCTGCACTGAAAACATTATGAGTAGAGTAAAATCCGGCTATTCCGCACATATCAACCTCGGGTTATTTTATTGATGGCATCCAATTGCAATACTGTATCTACAGCGTACCATTGTTTCGGATAAATGTTGGAGCAATACAGCTGACCTTGTTCAATCAATTGCATCCAAACATTGTAGAAATTATCAGCCTTTTCGGTAAGATCATTGATTTTTTTCGGATTGAGAATCTGGATGCCTGAACAGTACATTTCAGATTTTTTGGTTCTCGACAGTTCCAGTATTTTTTGATTGTCGTGGAAAATATAATCACCATCCAATCCTTCAATAGGTTTCACCGGAATCACCATACAGGCAGGCTTACCGGCCTTAACGTAATCTTTTTCCAGGAGTTCAAAATCCAGTTCTATCACATTGTCGCAGGTGAGCACATAAATCGGCGCATCTACATTTTTCATCAATGAGTTGTAAATCCACCACGAATTGTCTTTCCCTTCAGTATTGATGACAGAACTCACATTGTGTTCAATCACATGCTGAGCCAGCATAGAACCTTTGTAGCCCACGGTAATATGAATATTGGGAATTCTTTTTGAAATTTTATCGATGCCATTGGCAATCAAAGTAGTTCCTGCCAGAGGAGCCATAGCTTTAGGCATGTTCTCTGTAAAAGGCATCATCCGCATCCCTCTTCCCGCCGCCATTATGAGTGCATGTTCAATAATCATAGCGTTACAAAGGAAGGAGGATTAGAAATAATATCCAGAATTTCTTTTTCGCTTAAGCGCGGAGCATTTTCACTCGATACATACTCGGGAACATGATTTTCAAATTTTTGTTTGAAATCGATGATGTAATGCGGAATACCATCAATTTCTTTTTCAATGGTATGCACACATTCTATTTCCCCTATTAAATGCTCATCCAGTTTATCACCGGGACGCTCACCAATTTTTTTATATTCTCCGCCGAGATGTTTCGTCCACACCTTAAGGATATCTTCCATCTGTGCGGATTTCATTTTCAGTGAAAGAATTTTCCCTCCTAAATCATCTGTTTTTTCCATAGCGCGAATCACCAGATCAGCGGCCTCACCTACTGAGAAAATAAATCTTCTCATGTGCGGACCGGTAGTTTCGATGATGCCTTTGGAAGCCATCATTCTTTTCCACAAAGGGAAAACCGATCCTGTTGACCAGGCTATATTTCCAAAACGGGTACAAACAAAACGGGTACCTTTCGGATTGTCCAAGGTACAGAACAAACGCTCCATCATGGCTTTGGAATGACCGTATATATTTCCAACGGGAGGTGCAGTTTTATCGGTTGATACACCCACTACTATTTTTACTCCTTTATCAATGGCCAAACGAGCTACGTTTTGAGAGCCCAACACATTCACATCAATGCATTCCATCGGATTTTTTTCCGAAATGTCTACAAATTTTGTAGCTGCTGCGTGAATGATGATTTCAGGTTTGTAACGGTTGTAGGCATCTAAAAGACTGTCGTAATTCACAATATCCAAAGGGATGGTTTCACATCCAGTTAAAGTTTGAGCCAATTGATTGTTTCCGTTGTTGCGGGAACCGAGTATCACATTGTATCTGTCTTTCAGCTTGAGTCCGAGTTGTTTGCCTAAATACCCTGCACCGCCTGTTATTAGTACTGTTTGCATCAATTATCTTTTTGATTTCAGAAAGACAAATATAACAGAAAAATTGGCTTTAGTTTCAGGAAATTTTATTTCCAGCAACGAAGGTAAAGAGCGAAGTCGTTAAAGATTCCCTCCATTTTATGCTGATAATTCTGAAGAGAATATTCTTCAGCTATTTTTTTGCCTTTAATCAGCAGATCGGCACGCAAAGCATTGTCGCTGAGCAAAAGTGTGATTTTCTCCGCCAGATCAACGTGATCAAAACGTTTAAAAACCAACGCCGCATCACGATATTGCTCCTCTGAGCCGGGAACATCGGAAGTAATCACCGGACAATCCAGAGCAAAGGCTTCCAAAGGCGGAAGGTTTTCGGGACCGAACAAAGTTGGATACACCAAAGCTGAAGCTTTTTTATACATACCAACCAATTGCTCGTTGCTGATAAAACCAAGAATTTTCACTTGATCCGTAAGGCCCAGTTCTTTGATTTTAGCAGTGATATGGTTTTTCGTGTTTTTTTCAGACCCTGCCAAATACAGTTTAGGCGTTTTTTTGGCGCCCTGCTTTTCTAACATTAATTTCAAAGCCAACAGCAGCGTAATGTGGTTTTTATGTGCCCAGAACTGAGCCGGAAAAAACACAAAAGGCTCGTCGTAATTCACTCCCGGAAGATCATATACCGCTTTGGTATCATACACATATAAAGGAGTTGGATGCGGCAATAAAACTATTCTTTCAGGGTGAACATTGTAAAAAGTAACGATCTCACTTCTGCCCCGTTCAGCACCGGTTAAAACATAAGCCGCCTTAGTTAAAATAGTTCGCAAATAAGCGTCTCTGGTGGCTATTTTATTTTCTTCAATCAGCTCGGGAAACATAGGTTGCAGGCGATGTTGCAAATCCCAGATGGTATAAATAAAAGGCTTGCTGGTTTCTTCATAATAATAAGAAGGAAACCAAACAATATCGATATCCAGTGCAACGCAGGCCTTTTCAAGAGGCGTGTTGATGAGTGACGGATTTCTGAATTTTTTAAGCTTGGAAAATATTTTAACAGGCAAACTGTTGGGTTGTAATTCGTGATAAGAGATATTGGCAGCCGCAGATTTCTTTTTGATTTTTCCGAAATGAAAAATAGTGAATTGGCGATCGGGAGCCGATTGAAAGTGAATAGTACTCAAAACACTGTCCTGAAAAGTATGGCCCCCACCCTCTTCTTTCGGAATATTTCCTATAAAAACACCTATTCTCATTTCCTTGTTTTTTTTGCTACACCCACCGTATGCCACGAATTAAAATCGATATTGAAGTCTTCTTCATAACCATTGGTAAACTGAAGCGGAGTTAAACCTCCCGAATTCAATAAATTTTTCATTTCCTGAATAAAGAAAAAACGATTGATTTGTTGTTCCTGCAGCACCGAAATTTCTTTCCCCTTGTCAAAGGTAGAAATAGTATAGTTCACTTTCCCCAATTGATGAACATAATCGATTTCAGTTTCGGAAAGCCGCACTATTTCTTCTTCTCCTCTGTTCCATTTCCTAACGCGGGAAGCTTCGTAGTTTCTCATAAAAGCACCACCGTTCCAGAATTCAAAAATAAAAATACCACCCTCTTCAAGATGAGCGGCTACAGAGCTGAATACCTTTATGATATTTTCATTGCTTTGCACATAGCCGATAGAATCGAAAAGACAAACAATCACTTTATATTTTTTGCTTCCTAGATTAAAATCCGTTATGTCCATCCATTGGAAACGAATGTTTTTTCCGGTGTTTTTTGACTGGGCGACTTTCAGCATATCGGCAGAATAATCGGTGCTAAGTAAACTATATCCCAGCTTTTCCAATTGCAAAGCATGGTTTCCTGTACCACAAGCCAATTCTAAAATCTCAGCAGATTGAATTCCTGCTTTTTGAATACATTGATGAATGAAGAGCGCTTCCTTTTGATAATCTTTAGAAGAATAAAACAAATCGTATAACTCAGCATGCTTGCCTATGTATGAGCTCATGCCAATAACTTTTTTAAAGCAGCGCCAATAAATTGCACCTCTTTTTGAGTTAAAATAATAGAAGAAGGTAAGTAAAATCCGTTTTCCCACAAATCATCCGCCACAGGAGTCGTACCACGAAAATCTTTTTGTTCGTAAAGGAAAGGTTGCCGGCTCATCGGACAGAAAAAAGTTCGCGTATCTATTCCCTCCGCCAGGAGGTCCTGCATTAATTTATCACGGTTAAAACCGAATTCTTTTTTCAGTTTAACGCCATACATCCAGTATACATTTTTAGCCCATGATTTCTCTATCGGTAATTGTAATGCATTGATGCTTTCCAGTTCATGAGTATACCATTGTGCCAATATTCTTTTTTGATCAATCACCTGATCTATTTTACTCATCTGGCCAACACCAAATGCAGCCTGCATACCTGTCATACGGAAATTAAATGCAGGTACTTTATGTAAAAACCTTGGTTTTGCGAAACCGAGATTTCTTAATGATCTTAATTTTTCTGCGAGCTCCGAATTATTTGTAGTGATCATCCCTCCTTCACCGGTTGTAATGATTTTATTAGCGTAAAAACTAAAGCAATTCATATCTCCAAAACTTCCTACTTTCTGCCCGTCGCACAAAGCACCATGTGCTTCGGCCGCATCTTCAATAACAGCTATTTTATGTTTAGCAGCTATTTTCATCAGGTCATTCATTTGCACAGGATGACCGAACAAATGCACAGGAATAATAGCTTTTGTTTTGGGAGTAATTAATTTTTCTATCAGTGAAATATCGAGGTTCCATGTTTCCGGTTCAGAATCAATCGGCACGGTAATTCCCTGATTATGATAAACGCACAATGCCGAAGCAATATTGGTACTGGCACTTACCAGAATTTCATCTCCTCTTTGAATTTCCAATGCAGCTACAGCCATGTGTAAAGCAGTGGTTCCATTGCTTACTGCAACACCATATTTACAACCCGAATATTGAGCAAAAAGATTTTCAAATTCCTCAATGTATTTTCCAAACGTACCTGAAATTTCTCCCGCTTTTAATGCAGCAACGACAAGGTTAATTTCTTTGTCATCATATTGCGGTTCAAATACAGGGATCATGGTTTTAATTGAAATTTTGATCTCCTAAAATACACAAAAATCAAGACTTAAATATTTTATTTTTGAATAAGGCAATTTGATATACTCTGACAAAACGTTTCGTAAACAATACTGACGCATCGGCTTTTAAAGCCATACGCAACAACTGTCGTGATTTTTTAAACAATCCGGCCTGATTGGATTTAATCGCCGCATAAATAAGAAACGAAGCTTCAAAACGCGGAATATATTTTTCAAATTTTTCTTTAACCGAAGAATGTCGGCGAATCATAGCCACAATATAATCCTTGTGTTTGATCATTAAATCGAAAGTATCAAAATTAACTGATCGACCTTCATGCTGCAAAACTCCCGAATTCACTTTATTGATTCTTCCCACCTTATGCTTTGCAAAAACCCGGAACCAATATTCATAATCTTCGGAGCCGGTTAATTCACGAGTGGTATCAAACTGAATTTTATCATACACATCTTTGTGTATAAATCCGCCTATACAAGCCATAAAATTACCACTCGACAAAGATTTATACTGGTTCTCAAGAGAAGGGAAAGTATAGGAATATATTTTTTCCTTTTTCTCATTCACCAACTCGTACATGTTTTGAAAAACTTTAATTTCCGGATTCTGCACAGCGTATTCCGCAGCATCTTTCAAACAATTAACGTACATATAATCATCGGAATCCAATAAGGTTAAAAAATCACCTTTAGCGTTTTGCATTCCTGTATTTCTGGATTTGGCCCTCTCGTAATTTTTATCGTGTTTGATATATCGAATCAATCCCTTTTCTATATAAGGTTGTAAAATCATGTCGGTATCATCGGTAGAACAATTATCAACTACAATTACTTCGTAATTACGATAACTCTGATTCAATACAGTCTCCAGAGTATCAATGATTAATTTTCCGCGATTATAGGTAGGGATTACAACTGTAAAAAAAATACTTTCATTCATTATTTAAAGAGGTTAATCATCTTTCTGACACCTAAATTATTTTTAAGCATGAAACGACGGGCTTGTTTTTTATAAGTGGTAGTCAGACAGTAATTCAAAATTTTGTTGGTTGCAGCAATATTTCCGAAGGAATATTCCTGTATAGCACAATTGAAGATGTATTCATCAATAATTTCCTTTTTTGCTTTATCCGTAAACTGATGCGACATCTTATATATCTGTTTATCCGAATGATCATAAATCTTCAGCATTCTCAAAACAGGAAGGTATTCATCAAATTGGGCAGAACGGAAAAAGCGGGAAATACATTTTCTGTAATCCATATAAATTCCTTTCGGATTGTTACTGGTTTTCGCTTCCTCATGACAACGGAATTTACTAAGTATAGTCTCGGTTTTATAGGATTTGTAATTGTAAAACAAGCGCAGCCATAAATCATAATCCATAGTGTAATAGAGCTCTTCATCCAAAAAACCTATTGTATCATGCAATTTTCTTCGCCAGAAAACAGAAGGCTGATGCATATTCACTCCTGTTAGGAAATGCTTAGGATTAAACTTTTTGTTGATGTGTTTTTCTGTTTCTTTCGGATAACATTGCCATACGTTGCCGTAAACAATATCTACTTCGGGATTTTTGAGAAAAATATTGGCTACTCTCTTCAAGGCATTATCGGTATACATGTCGTCACTGTTCAACCATGCAACGATATCCCCTGTAGCTTTACTCAATCCTTTATTGATCGCGTGCGACTGCCCTTTATCTTTTTTACTTTCCCAATAGGTGATTTTATCTTCATACTTTTTAATAACATCAAGGGTTTGATCCTTGCTTCCGCCATCCATTATAAGGTATTCCAAATTACTATAATCCTGCCCTAGCACAGAGAGAATTGTATCTTCTATATATTGCCCTTGATTAAAGGATGGTGTTATGATAGAGATTTTAAGCAAGTTGAATTTAAAAAGCTAAAGGGTTTTATAAATTTTTTCAAAAGCAGAAACATATTGCAAAGCAATATTTTTCCATGAATAAATATCAATTGTTTTCAAATTATGACTGATCTGTTCTTTTCTCAATTCTTCATCGTTCCATACTTTAACTAAAGTTTCAGCCAAAGAATCAACACTATCTCTTTCAAATATATTAATTGATAAATGTTCTGCTGTTTCCACATTTGGAGGGATGTTGGACGCTACGATAGCAGTACCTGAGGCCGCTGCTTCAAATATGGGAAGAGAACTGGATTCGTGCAAACTGGTAGTAACAACTATTGTTGCGTTGTGATATATTGAAATCAGATCTTGAAGAGGAACTTTCCCTAAGTATAAAACATCAGTGAGTTTGTTATCTTCTATGTATTTAAAAATTTGCTCCGAAGCAGAAAACTTCTGGCCTGTTAACACCAATGGAAATGATATTCCGGTTTTTTCCTTCACCTTTATCAATGCATTTAACAAATGCAAATGGTTTTTATGATGCCACAATTGAGCCGGATAGAAAAGATATTTTTTCGGGATTTTATATTTATCCAAAACAGAGGTGTCGATAACGGTAGTTTTAAAAATATCGTTGTTTACCCCTTCTGATATTACAAAAATTTGATCGGCTTTTAAAAAACTAAAATGACTCATGAAATCCTCTTTGATATAGCGACTGCTTGCCTGAAGATAATGAGCGTGTTTTGCACTGGAGTGATAGGTCATTTTTCTGCGTTTTAATTCCAGTTCGGAAAAAAATTCAGGAAAATGATCGTGTTGTATATCGTGCATTGAAAGTACAGAGGGAATATTGCTTTTGTAATATAGTGAATTGGAAGTAGGTGTATATATAACATCTGAATTTTTCTCAATTACCGAACGAATTTTAGCATAAGAAAAATCAACTACCCATTCATACAAAAATGGAATACCTACCCTAAAAGCCTTCCAGCTCAGATTTCTTGCTTTTAAAGGAACCGGAAATTCAAAAAGCTCTACGCGGCCTTTTTCTTCAAAATTTTGAAAAACATGCCTGTTTAAAGAAGTGACATATATTTGCAAAGAATGGTTATTCTTTAACTGATGTAATCCCGTAACAATACCCAACACATAAGTATTTACACCGCCAACATAATCCGGATTAACATCTATGCAATTGAGTCCTATTCTCATTTTTTCTTTAATATTTTATCCATCTTCAATATTAATTCATTCACTTCTTTTTTAGAAAGAAAATGACTGTTGTTTAAGCCCAATCCTTCTTCCGCGTACACGCGTTCTGAATTGGAAAATTTTCTGGTGAAATTACTTTCTGCCTTTTGTAAATCACCTGCTGTTATCCATTTTTTCCAATTTCCCTGAGTAAAAAACTGCAGTTGATTTACCGGTTCAAAGTTGGCATGCCAATGAATAACACCATTTTCTGTCATGCTGTGCATCAACTCCTTTTTAGATAAACCCAAAGCCGGAGCATTTAATTTCAACACCACCTGACCATAAGAAGACACCCCGTTTACACCTGCATCAACAATTTGAATTCCCTCTCTTTGTGTAAGATATGATTTAAATAATTCAAGCGCTTCCATTTTTTTCTCCAGCTGAGCACTATAACCGCGCAATTGCTCTAAACCAACAGCAGCAACTATTTCCGACATACGACCATTCCAGGCAAGTTCTTTATGATCTCTTACACCGTATTCAGCCGTCATTTCCCCCCATGAGCGTAAAGTTCGCAATTCCTTGGCTAAAGCAGCATCATTTGTGGTAATGACACCACCTTCTCCGGCTTGTATCGGTTTAATACAACCCAAAGAAAAAACTCCGACATTACCCATGGATCCGGTTTTTTTACCTTTCCAGGCAGCACCCAGCGACAAACAGGAATCTTCTATAACATGCAATTTATGTTTATCCGCCAATTCCTGTACCTTATCCATATTGCAAGGATTTCCCCACATGTGTATTGGCATGATGACCTTGGTGTTTTTTGATATACTTTTTTCAGCATCGTTAAAATCCATCATGAAAGTATCTCCTGAAATATCGGTAAGAATTGGCGTTGCGAAAGCATTCATTACAGCAAAAGGATTGGCCATGCACGTATCTACCTGATGCAACACTTCATCTCCGGGCTTTACGCCCAGGGCTCGGAGCGACATTTGCAAAGCCATTCCTCCTGTATTAACAGCTACAGCATAATTTGTACCTACGTAAGCTGCAAATTCTTCTTCCAGCTTTTCATGCATCAGGCCTTTACCATAATTCATATTCCAGCCCGGTGACACCAATACTTCAGCAACTCTTTTTAATTCGTTGGAGGCAACATGTGGTACCTGATTGTTCCGACGGCGAAGAAGGTAATTTTGTGTTTTTTCAAAAAGTAATGACAAACGGGGAAAAAAAAGAAGAAAGGATTTTATATCACCGTATATTTTTTTGAGCATCTCTTATACTACTTAATACAAACCAACCACACCCCCTTGGACAAGGCATAATCATTGTCTTTCCATCCTGATTTTATGACCTCGACTCTAGTGAATTTTTTCTTCAATTCATTGGCCCACCATACACTTGAATTGTTGATGTATTTTTGCCAGGTAGTAACCTCTTCCTGATCGGTATCATGTAAAGACATTGGTAATTTATGAAACGATGCCACCCGAGTAATGCGGTGAAGTTCATTCACAAAGTTACTCAACTCCTCTTTTTTAATATAATGCAGCAAGCCTATGGAATAAGAATAATCGAAAAAATTATCCTCATAATTCAATTTTCGCAAAACATCCTGAGTGTTAAGATACTGATCATCAAAACCTTTCAATCTGCACTTATCAATCAATTCTTTTGAATTGTCAACACCATAAAGTTCCAAAGCAGGAAATGCAGAAAGTCTTTGCATCGTAGCTCCTGTACCGCATGCGATATCGAGTACTTTACCTTTTTTATCGTATAAAAACATTTGGATTTCATTCCAAACATGATCATCACCCCATGTTTCCAGCAAATCAGCAAGATCCCCCCAATACTGACCCTTGTTCTGATCTTCCAAAGTCAATAAAATTTGGTCGGAATTATTAGCCGGCATTACTTTTCTTAATGCCTTGATTACTATCGGCGGAATCAACGATTTAATAAATTCCCTCATAGTAAAACGTTAAATAAGTTTTTAGAAAAAAAATTCATGCGCAAATATCGAAAATATTTCGCAACATCAATGAAAGAATTATTAATTTGGCGACTTCATTATATAAAAAACATTCTTCTATGAAATATTTTATAACTCTTTAAAAATCAATGTTATAAAGCATAATAACCACATAGCTTCTCATAACACAAATGAAATTAAAGCATTAAATATTTCAAAATAATAAATCCGAATCATGCCCGAATTAGCTCCCATAGTAATTTTCCCATACAAAAGACTTTTTCATTTACAACAAACCATAGAGGCTTTAAAAAGCAACACTCTGGCATCCGAGAGTCACGTTTACATATATTCTGACGGAGCAAAAACAAAGGAAGATGAAGAGGCCGTAAAAGCTGTTCGTCAATACCTGAAAGGCGTTACCGGGTTTAAAAAAATTCAAGTTTGTGAGCGTGAAAAGAACTTCGGTTTGAGTCAATCCATTATGCATGGTGTAGGGGAAATCATTAATAAATATGGGAAGGTCATCGTTTTGGAAGACGATATTGTTACTTCAAAATACTTTTTAAAATTCATCAATGACGGCCTTCATTATTACGAAAATGAGGAAAAGGTAGGCTTCGTGTCGGGATACGTTTATCCGGTTAAAGGCAAATTACCTGATAGTTTTTTCTTGCAAGGAACAGACACCTGGGGATGGGGAACATGGAAAAGATCGTGGGATTTATACCATTCTGACGGAAAAAAAATAATGGCAGATCTCAAAAAAGAAAAACTCATTGATAAAATGAATTTCAACGGAGCTTATCCCTATTCAGAGATGATGGAAGATCAATTAAAAAAAGAAACTCCTGCCTGGGATATTATCATTTATGCGCAAGCAATTTTGTACAATAAACTAACCCTCTTCCCCGGAAAATCACTGGTTCAAAATATTGGTCACGACAATTCAGGAACGCATTGTAAGGAAACCACCATCTTTCATGTGGACCTATATGATCAACCCATAACAATGGAGAAAATAGAGGTTAAGGAAAGTAAAAAAGCACATCGCTTATTTGAAGATTTTTATAGAAGAAATTTTAATCCTACTCTTTTACACAGAATAAAAAGACGGCTGAAAATAGATTGATTAAGGAGCAGAAATGCGTTTTTACAACTATTGACCATGTCAAAAAAAATAATTCAAAAATTCCGATGAAGCCTGCTCCAATTGTCATTATGGCCTATAAACGGGTAGATTACCTCCGACAAACACTAGAGGCGATTGAAAAAAATTCTTTAGCAAATCAAAGCGACTTAATTGTATATTCCGACGGACCCAAATACCCTGAGAATAGCACCGACGTTGCCAACATAAAATTATTAAGAGAATTAGTACTGAGTAAACAATGGTGCAAAAACGTTAAACTGGTGATTTCCGACACCAACAAAGGCTTAAACAATGCTTTTTTTGATGGCATTACGGAAGTAATGAACACTTATGGAAAAGCGATTGTTTTAGAAGAAGATATTTTGGTTTCTCCAAATTTTCTGGAATTCATGAATGACGCGTTAAACATGTATGAAAATGAAAAAAATGTTTTTCATATATCAGGCTGCCTTTTTAAAATAAAAACTACCGACTTACCTCCCAGCTTTTTTTTAAGTGTAGCCAATACCTGGGGCTGGGCAACATGGAAAGACCGATGGGATAAACTCATTCGTGATCCGGCTGAAATAATGGATGAGATCATTAAAAAAAATGCTTACAACCGACTCACCCTAGACAATGCTGAACCTGATTACTGGCATCAGCTAAAAGCAAATGTTGATGGCAAAATGGATACCTGGGACATCAAATGGTTTGCTTCAATTGTAGTGAACAATGGTTTAATCCTCTATTCCAATTCAAACATGGTTGAAAACATTGGGTTTGATGGTTCAGGAACTCATTTCAAGAATGGAAGCATGGGATTGGACACCAAGATAAATCTTCGAAAAATAAAGCTTGTAAAACAAAACGTTGAGGAAAACAAAACAGCTAAAAAAGAACTTATTCGATTTTTTAAAAACAATAAAGCAGGAATTTTTCAACGGATTAGAGAAAAACTGTTTTTAATTTTCACGGGGAAACTCCCTCAAAATTAGCCAACTCTTATTTCTGAGCGACTACTAAAGCATACCAATCCTGATTTCCAGGCTGCTCATCCTTACTCATCCATTTTAAAAGTTTAGTTGTTTTAAATCCGGCTTCGCTTAAAAAATGCTGCAGTTCGGGATAAAACAAATACCTTACTTTATGCAATTCATCTATTGTGTAGGCTGAATCTCCTATTTTGGAAGTAACACGCACATTAAAATTAACATCCACTATATTTTCATGAAAATGAGTGAGCGAATGTGTTTTTCTTAAAACATGAACTTTATCGTCCTCCATCACCTTCTCCCGTGCAGATGGTAAATCCTGAAGCACTCCCGGTCCATACCAAAAATCAAAAACAAAAATTCCGCCCTCTTTTAAATGACTGTATACATTTTTAAACGTGCTTAATAAATCTTCATTTTTAGTATTGTAAGACATTACATGAAACAAAGAAACCACTGAATCAAATTTTTGAGAAAGCTTAAAAAATTTAGAATCACCCTCTTCAAAAGAAATATTTTTCAATTCACCATAGTGCTCTTTAGCAATGGAAATCATGCTTTCCGAAAGATCAATTCCTTTTATTTCCAGCCCTGCTTCATTAAAAAACCCATCATGCACTCCGGTGCCGCAGCCAATATCCAAAACCGATTTCACCGGAATTGACGAGTATTCCCTGAATAAGGAAATTACATATTCCACTTCAGCCCTGTAATCCTTATTCTGATGTAAGAGATTATAATAATTTGAATATTTCGCGAAATAGTTCATCCTTCAAAGTTTCGGGTTCTTCCCCATTCACCATACATTTTAATTTCTTTGTCTCTATCCATAGTAAAGCTCTTCTTATCCAAATCGGCGTTGAATGGGCCTTGCTTGATTTCAATTATTTCTGTAGGCTCCAACATTTCAAAACCATGCCCTCCTTGGGCAAGCATTATAATATCGCCTTCAGCTAGTACTTCACTGGCAAAATATTCCATTTCGTTATTATAAAAATCAACTCTTAATTTACCCGAACGGATCAATAAAACTTCTTGCGTATAAAAAATTTCCTTAACGGCTCTCAAATGCAAATGAGGCTCAACAATATAGCCTTGGGGGCGACTCATATAACCAAGTTGTTGAGAAAATTCGTTGGGCGTAAAAAACTCTATTCCTTCCTTTTTAAAATTCCTTCTTACAATAATCGCGTATAAAATATCTTTATGAAGAATGTGTTGAATCATCAGGAAATGCTTTATTTATAATGCATTTCGAAAGTATGAAATTATAAATGACAATCAAATTAATAAAGATCTGTATATTTTTAAATCCCCGGTTCTGAAGATGATTCATATCCTCTTTTGATCAAAAAAGAATTTTACCTTTACTCAAATTTCAAATCATGATCGACCTCTCCTATCTGCCAAATATCAAGAATACGGAAAGCAACAATTTCTTTCTTATTGCCGGCCCCTGTGCCATTGAAGGTGAAGAGATTGCCATGCAAATTGCCGAAAGAATTGTGGGCATCACCAATAAACTTCAGATTCCTTATATCTTCAAAGGTTCTTTCAAAAAAGCCAATCGCTCCAAAGCCGACTCCTTTACAGGCATAGGTGATAAAGAAGCTTTGAAAATTTTACGCAAAATTTCAGAAACATATAAAGTTCCTACCATCACCGACATTCACGAAACTACCGATGCTGCTATTGCTGCTGAATATGTGGATGTTTTACAGATACCTGCTTTTCTTTGCCGACAAACAGATTTATTGATTGCTGCCGCACAAACCGGTAAAGTGGTGAACATCAAAAAAGGTCAGTTTGTGAATTCAGGCGCAATGAAATTCGCAGCGCAAAAAGTAGTTGACAGCGGAAACAACAAAGTATGGTTCACTGAACGTGGCAATACTTTCGGTTACCAGGATTTAGTAGTGGATTACCGCAACATCCCTGAAATGCAAAGTTTCGGACACCCGGTAGTATTGGATGTTACGCATTCTTTACAACAACCCAATCAAAGTTCAGGTGTTACCGGAGGGAAACCTCAACTCATTGAAACCATTGCCAAAGCAGGAATTGCAGTGGGTGTAGATGGCATCTTCATCGAAACACATCCTAAACCTTCCGAAGCAAAATCGGATGGCGCCAATATGCTTCAACTGGATTTACTGGAAGATTTGCTGACTAAGCTGGTAAAAATCAGAAAAGCCATTTAATACACATAACCTACATTGAGGTTAAAATAAATACCGTACGAATTTTGAAGATTGTGTTGTACCTGCTTGGTATAATCCCAGCCGCTCAACATGTCCTGCTGATCATAAACATTAATGATCCAGTTGAGCTCCCAACCGTAATCCACCCATATTTTATCATAAAAAACACGAGAATCCCCTAAGCCGACACCCAATCCGAGAAACATTACTTGTCCGATAGGAATTTTATTTTCAATGGTATTCAGCGCATAATTAGAATACATAATATTATATCGAAAGTGCTTTCCAACCGGCGCAATGCTACCTTTAGAAGAATAAAAATAAGATCGGAAATCAACCAGCACATCAAAACCCGAAAACAAAGAAGGTATCCTGTCGGCTTGCTTTGCGCCAAAAACATTGTCCTGATAATAAGTACCGCTGATACCCATTGTTCCCGACCGGCCGATGACTCTCTTCACTCCCGCAGACCAGAAAAAAGAAGTTTTGTTAAGCGTGGCTACATTGTCGCTCATATCCAGTAAATACGAAGCTGCAGGAATCAGCGCAATTCTTCCGCCGGCATAAACAATGTTTCTTTTTCCTAAATAACCGGGCACCTGCGACTGCAAAGTCACGCCAGAAATAAAAAACAAAACAAACAGATAAATGCGCATAAACATTGCTGTAACATTATAATGCCTCACAAATGTAGGTTTTCTTTATCTTTAATTGTGGAAAGAAAAGTTATGGAAAAATTTTGCGCAAAAAAATATCGCCTGCTTTATTGTTTTTCCATTGTTTATCTGCTTTTCTCCAACCTTTCTGCACAGGTTATTGATTTCAATCATTATCAGGAAATAGAATGCAACGGGGAGATTCCAAAAGTTATTGTCAAAAATATTGAGAAAAGAATTTCAGAAGAAGAGAAAAAAGAAATCACAAAAAAAGACAGCTGGCGCGAAAAAAAAACAAAAGAAAAATTTATAGTTGAAAGCAGTTATGCCATTTCAGAATTGCTGGTGAGCGGAACGGTTTTGTTTAACGACAGCATTAGCAACTACATCACTTCTGTAGCAAAAGAATTACTGAAAAACGATCTCGAGACTTTATCCAAGCTGCATTTCTTTGTAGTGAAATCGCCGTACATCAATGCTTTCTCTACCTCGGAAGGCATCATATTAATCAACATGGGACTTATTGCGCAATTGCAAACAGAAGCCCAGCTCGCTTTTGTCATCGCCCATGAAGTGGCACATTTCAAAAAGAAACACGTTTTAAATTTATTCATAGAAGAAAAAAACAGTCGGGACAGAAAAGGCTACAGCACTGCAAAAGAACAGGAGAACATTCTCAAAAGAGAAAATTACAGCAAAGAATTTGAAACGGAAGCAGATGAAGTTGGATTGGCCATCCTGCAACAATCCGATTACAGTTTGGCAGGTGTAAACAGTGTGTTCGATATTTTACAATATTCCTATCTCCCCGGTAATCAAATTCCTTTTGATCCTGCTTTTTTCAATTCACCGCATCTTACTATTCCTTCTAATTATTTTCTAAAAAAAGTAAATGAAATTCAGATTCACGATAATCCTTCAGGTACTCATCCCAATGTCTCTGCCCGACGCGACAATATTTTAAGCAGAAGTACTTTGGCCAATAATGCGGGTAAAAGAGATTTTATTCATCCGGCAACAAAATTTGAATTCATCCGCGATATCGCCCGTTATGAAATGACATCAATTTATATTGCCGACAGGAAATATGAAATGGCCATTTACAATGCTTATGCCTTGCTTCAAAAATATCCTGAGAGTGAATTTTTATATGCTTCTATCGGCAATGCTTTGTACTTCCTTTGCAAGTATAACAATGCCGGAATTTTATCGGATGTTACTTCTTCCTACATCAATGTAGAAGGCGAAGCACAACAAATTCATTTCTTTATTCAATCCTTAAACAAAGCCGATTTAAATGTTATTGCCTGCGAATTTTTATGGCGACAATATTTTAAACACACTTACCGTGAAGACATAAAAAAGAAAGCAGATGAACTGCTCAATGAATTGATCCGACTGTATTATCCGAGCGGAAATGATTTCAGCAACATAGAAAAAAATAATATTGACACTCTACACAAAACTCCGGTTAACACTGAAATTCCCGACGATGGAAAATTTAAAAAACGACTCTCGAAATTAGAAGAAGAAAGTTTGAAAAAACCGGCCATTGTTGTTGAATATGCCTTTGTTGATTTATTTAAAGAAGAGATTTTTACTGCAGCTTACTTTGCCGCTCTCCTTCACAAAGACAATGTCACCATCTATAAAAAATATTCAACAGATCTTTCCCAACAGTACAATCCACGCACCTTTAGACATCTGTATATTCAAAAATTAGTAATGGTGGATCCCTCCTATTACAAAATCAACGATGTTTTCGGCCAAAACAATTTTGATCCCGTAAATTCCGAAAAAGCACGAAAAGAATATAGCAGCATGATTAAAGAGGTTGCTAAAAAAGCGCAGCTGGATGTAGTGCTTCTGGATTCGAAATTTCTCAACACAAAACAAGTGAGTATTTTTAATGAGATAGCGCGACTGAATGCCTTTATTAATGAGTTGCACATCCATGCGGGACTCGACAGTATGCTCAGCACCGATTACCGGCTCACACAATTGCTGCTTCAAAAACACAACACCCGCTATCTGGCCTGGAACAGCATTTTCGCCATCACTCAGGCCGATGCAATGGCCGATCCTTTTACCTTTGCCATGTACGCTTATTATATGCCGCCACTGGCTCCAGTTTTCCTTGCCGATGCACTCACACCTGATTATTACACTTATCACTATATGCTGGTAGCCGACATTGAAAAAGGGAAAATCATTTTCAATAACTCTTATAAAATCCTGGCCAGGGATACGCACGACAGATTGAAATCGAATTTATATTACAACTTTTTACAGTTGGGTGGAAAAAATCCAAAGAAGAAGAAGAAGAAGAAATAATTTATGCCTGAATCGTCGGCAGTAATTGTTTGTGCCAGCTTTCTTTCACAGGCACCAACCACAACGACATCAATTTTTCTTTTGAATCCACCAGATTATTAAACACCAAAGTATCAGCGTTTACTTCACCCGATTTTAACTTGTCTTCAAACTGAAATAATTTGCACAAAGCAATTTGTCCGTCTTTCACATATGAGATAGTGAGTCGGTCAAACAAATCAATATTCAATGCACTCTGAATCTGTTTAATCATTCCAACGGATGAATCAATGGAACAACCCGACGGCGCTTCAGCAGATTCATTAGCGAAAACTACAATAAACAAATTGTGATAGAGTTCAATGGCAGCTTGCAGTTCTTTGCCATGTGATTTCCAGTTGGGCAAAAAATTATTGATGATGTCCTGAGCTGTTGCACTTTCATCGTTGTTTAAAATTCTATTGGATTGGTAGATCCAAACACGAGAATTTAAAGGGAGATTATTTTGAGGTTGAAACTTCATTGGAATATCTTATAGATGGCTAAAAATACAAAAACTAAAAACACCAGGTAAGACAAATAACTTTTTCTTCTACCCGCTGCATCCAAATTTTTGCTTTTACGAACAAAGATGAAGGACCATATACTAAAGGAAAGTAAAAGCACAACACAAAAAACTAAAACGATTGGATTTTCTGAGAAAGATATGATAGGCATCGTTCCCCCAAGCACTATAATAAAAAGCACTCTGTAAATTTCCTGATTAATAAATTTGAATTTTTTATTCATTGGCATAATACTGCTCAATTTTGCCTCCAATTCGTCATATCTCTCTATTTGAAAAGGAATACCTATTACATCATGAATGGAGCTCCTGGAACGAACCGTTAAATTTCCATTTTTATGAAGAATGATGTCTTTAATCTCAGGGATTGGAATGCTAACGGATGGATATCCTTTTATTTCTCTGACTATTGAATCAGAAGTAAGCAGAAGCTCATAATTACTATAAATTTCTATATTCTTTTTTGCCAGTTTACGAATTTTCAAAGAAGTAGAAATTGCACCTATTACAGCAATAGAGATGAAATTAATGAGCAATAAAGTCAGGTCGAATTCTTGTCCGTTAAAAAAATACATCAATTGAATTCCCGTTACGATAATAATTGTCATAACGATTAAATTGGTCACTAGCTTTTTAACAATCACCTTTTTCATTGCATCAAATCCTCCTTCGCTGATGACATAATGATTTACATCAGCGGTACTTTTGTCGGAAGGACGCGATTCAAAAAGGGATGCATCAAGAATTTCCATGCTATAAATCCGAAGCTTGCGCGACCAATTCCGCAAGGTCGAAAACCTTAACCTGACCTTCTTTGTTTTTATTTTTCACACCGTCGGTTAACATAGTATTACAATAAGGACAGCCTGTTGCGATGATATCCGGACTCACTTCCAAAGCGTCTTCCGTTCTTTCTATATTGATGTCTTTGTTTCCTTTTTCAGGTTCTTTCCACATTTGTGCACCACCCGCACCGCAGCATAAACCCTTAGCGCGTGAACGTTTCATCTCCACAAATTCAGAATCCAATTTTGCAATTAAATCTCTTGGTGCTTCATACACATCATTCGCTCTTCCTAAATAACAGGCATCGTGATAAGTAATTTTTTTGCCTTTGAACTTTCCGCCTGCAACACTCAATCTTCCGTCGTTCAACAATATTTGCAAAAGTTCTGTATGGTGCATCACTTCATAGTTTCCACCCAATTCAGGATATTCATTTTTTAAAGTATTGAAGCAATGCGGACAAGTAGTGACCACTTTTTTTACATTGTAGGCGTTAAGTACCTGTATGTTGGTGAAGGCCTGCATTTGAAATAAAAACTCATTTCCTGCACGCTTTGCCGGATCGCCCGTACAAGCTTCCTCTGTTCCCAAAACAGCAAATTTTACTTTTGCCTTGGTGAGCAACTGAGCCATTGTACGCGTAATTTTTTTCGCTCTGTCATCAAAACTTCCTGAGCATCCTACCCAAAATAAAACTTCGGGAGTTTCGCCTTTGGCGGTCATCTCGGCCATTGTTGGAACTACAAGTTGCGACATATTAAATACTTTAATGATTGTGAATTATTGTTCCTCTTTTGCCCAGTTCAAACGATCGGACATTGGAAACTGCCAAGGTGCCCCGTTGTTCTCAATATTGGTAAACATGTTGTTGAGTTCTTTTGGCGCTTCCGATTTTTCCATCACCAGATATCTTCGCAATTCAACGATTACAGCGAGTGGATCATTGTTCACCGGACAAGCATCGGTACAGGCATTACAAGTTGTACACGCCCACAATTCTTCGGCAGTGATATAATCGTTCACCAACATTTTTCCATCGTTAAAATCCTTGCCGTGTTTATCAATATTTTTTCCGACTTCTTCCGCCCTGTCGCGAACATCCATCATGATTTTTCGCGGCGACAATAATTTTCCGGTTTGGTTGGCCGGACAAACAGCCGAACATCTTCCACACTCTGTACAGGTGTAGCCGTCCATAATGCTCTTCCAGGTTAAATCCTGAATATCTTTTGCACCAAAGGTTTGCGGCGCACCATCTGCCGGAGGAGGAGTTGCCGTAGGATCCATCATTAATTTCACCTCATTGGTAACAGCTCCGATATTGCTGAATCTTCCTAATTTTTCCAGATTGGAATAATATACATTCGGGAAAGCGAGTATGATGTGAAAGTGTTTCGAGATCGGTAAATAATTAATGAAAGCAAAAATTCCAACGATGTGAAACCACCAGCAAAATCTT
The DNA here is from genome assembly GCA_023251095.1 of Flavobacteriales bacterium. Taxonomy (GTDB): domain Bacteria; phylum Bacteroidota; class Bacteroidia; order Flavobacteriales_C; genus JAHEZL01. The sequence continues at coordinate 72,255 of JAHEZL010000003.1, read as the reverse complement.
TCCATAAAAATTAAGGAGTCGGTGGACATTCCATCAAACAAAGGCACAAAGAAAGAGGAGATGGGAAAAGCTCCTGCTTTGGAAAAATGCTCCACCATTCTTTCCTGTAAAATAGAATCGCTGGCATTCATCAATAAAAAAGCCGACATCAAAAGAACCTCCGTTATTAAAATCAAATTCGCATCAGAACGCGGCCATGAAGTCATTTCGCGACTCCAGAATCTTTTGATTTTTAAAACATTTCTTCTGATTAAAAAAATCAAACACGCTACCAATACCAATATGGCAAGGATTTCGAAAGAGCCAATCAGAAAATCATAAAATGCACCCATAAATAAAAGTACTCTGTGCGTGGAGAAAAGTCCGTCGATTAATATTTCAATCACTTCAATATTGATGATCACAAAACCTGCGTACACCACAATGTGCAATAAACCGGCAACGGGTCTTTTCACCATTTTCGATTGTCCGAGAGCTACCATAAACATGGTTTTCCATCTCAGTTTCGGATTGTCGCTGCGGTCTAAATCGCGACCCAGTAAAATATTTCTTCTGATTTTGCTTGCCTGTTTAGCAAACAATACTGCCGTAACAGCCAGTAATACTGCAAACAAAACATTTGGTAAATACTGCATAAGTGTTTATTTTTTTTGAAGCATCCTGTTGTACAATGTAGTATCGTGCTGAATCAATTGCTGAATGATAACTGAATCACCTTTGAATTTATCTTTGTGACTTCTAAAATCCACCAGAGAAAGATTGATGTATCGTTGCGGATTTTCCTGAATATCCATGATGAGCAAATTCAAACGCGCATCGGTTAAAATCAGCTCCTGATACAATTTATCATCGTTGATGAGTTTACCGATGGTACCTTGTCCGGAATTAATTTTTTGTAAAATATCACTGGTTTTAGTCATTGTTTTATTCACCAGCATAATTGTTTCGGTGATATTGGCTTTAGCCAATGAATCGGTAACAACATTCAGGTTATCAATAATGGATTTTATCTTCTCGTTACTTTCTCTAAGATTAGCGCTGATAGAATAAACATTTGCCAAAACACCACGTATTTTATCTGCAGAAGCCTCGATAGTGGTATCAATGGTTTTAGTGGCATTCTCTATATTTTTAATGGTGTTTGGAATAGAAGCAAAAGCTTCAATCAAATTGTTTTTAGTATCCTCATTCATTACGGCTTTAAAGGACTCCACCAATTGCTCTACACTTTTAATAAGGGTTTGAGCGCTTTGTTTCAACGGCAAAATTTCTTCAGCCACCTGCGTTTGCAAATCCTTTTCCACACCGCCTGCAATGTATGCTCCGGATTGCACAACATTTCCGCTATCAAGACGCTCAAGGTTTATGGCACGTGATCCCAATAAATCCGAACTGATGATACGGGCGATGGCCATATCTGTAATATGAATGTCTTTGTTGTTGATGATAAAAGTAACGTCTACTGCACCATTTCCGCCAATGCTATCATGAGAAAGAGAGATAGCGCTTACCTGTCCGACTTTCAATCCATGATATTTCACCGGATTGGAAACCTCCAGCCCCTGAATGTTATCGTATTTAGCGTGATAAACCGACTCTTCCGAAAACATGTCGAAGCCTTTCAAAAAGGTAAAACCCCAATAGGCACAAGCCAGGGTAATAACTACAATGATTCCAATTTTTAGCTCTTTCTTCACCTTTTATTTTTTTGTAAGTTAACTTATTTTCCCAAAAGCAGCTCCCTTGCCCTCTTCATTGAAATGCGTTCTCCTTTATGGAAAGCGATTACAAAGGCATCCGGAAATCCGGCTTCATTCGCTCTTTTTTGCAGCTTCACTGCCTCCTCCATTGTTTTGCCTTTTCCGAAAGCGTATTTATAAGTGCCGTCACTCTGATAAACTTCCAGAGCTTCCAAACCTTTAAATTTATGTGAAGTTAATTCAATTTTCTTACTTGAAGAAGTGAGCTGAACCTTAAAAATCAAATCCGATTCACCTGCGGGAATCGGGATCACTTTTTTAACAACGGTATCCTTTACAACAGCAGCAACAGTATCTTTGGAAACATGCGCCGTTAGGGATTCATCCATAGATCCTATCAACTTGGTTTGTGTGGAATAATCATGCTCTTCGGCACTTTTTATTTCGGAGGTAGTACTTCCTTCCGCCTGCATCTTGTACATTTTAAAAGCACGATAGATGGCTGAAGCAATATACGACTGGCCTTTATCGGTGGCCAGGTATTTTTCATCTTCCAGATTGGAAAGAAAACCTGTTTCTACCAAGACGCTTGGCATAGACGTTTTGTACATCACAAATAAAATGCGCTGCTTGATGCCGCGGTTCACCAATTTCAAACGGGTTTCAAACTGGTATTGAATCTTTCCCGCGAGATTTAAACTCTGATCCTGTTTTTCTTTTTGCAAAGCCGAAGCCGTTAGTTTGGCAACAATAGGATCGTCCACATCAATGGTTTCATAATGCTTCTCGTGATCCTTCTCCAAATAAATTACCGAGTTTTCCCTTTGCACGATATCCAGATTATTGGCCACGTATTTCTCCACCCCCATTACGTAAGTCTCAGTTCCGTACGGTGTTTTTGATTCGTTGGAATTGGCGTGAATGCTTATGAAAAGATCCGCTTTGGCATCGTTGGCAATTTTTGCCCTTTCATACAACGGAATAAACACGTCGGTTGATCGTGTGTAAATGACTTTAACATCTTTAAAGTTTTCTTCTATGTATTTCCCTAATTTCAACGCAATCCCCAATGCCACGGCCTTTTCATTGATTTTGGTTCCCAAACAACCGGGATCGGTTCCTCCATGGCCGGCATCTATCACAACAGTTTTGATGCGGTAGCCGTTACCCTGTATTGGCGCGTGGTTCCTGCTTCCTGTGAAAAACAAGAAAGACAGCAACAACAACAATTGTCCGAGGAAAATTGACTGTTTATTATTTATCGAAAACTTCATTTTTTCCTTAGCTTTGACAGCTTTTCACTATAATAACCGTCTTGAAGCAAAAATAGTATTAACGAATTGAAGAGTAAAGGTTTCCGCATATTAATTGCTTTGGCTTTTTTCATATTATTTACTAATGTGTTACATGCCATTACCCCTTATTTTACAGGGGATTCCCTTCCTCATGCCAATAGAGATACTAACAGCATGGTATTGAAAAAATCAAAGTCGAGTTTTGACCATGATGTAAAGTATTCCGCCACCGATTCTTTCGACGTCGACAATGACACCCGCATCGTTTATCTCTATGGGGATGCCGTAGTGGAATACGGAACCGTGACTTTAAAAGCCGATTACATTGAAATCGACATGGCGAAAAATGAAGTGCATGCCTACGGACAACGCGATGAAAGTGGAAATTACATCAAAAAATCTTTGTTTTCCGACGGAGGCACTTCCTTCGAATCCAACCGCATCAGCTACAATTTTAAATCCCAGAAAGGAAAAATTATTGATGTGGTAACACAACAGGGCGAAGGCTACATTCACGGTCACGCCATCAAAAGAATGCCTAACGATGAGGTTTTCATCAGCGGCGGAAAATATTCCACCTGCTCGGCACCGCATCCGCATTTTTATTTCAATGCCACCAAAATTAAAATGATAAAGGACGATAAAATCGTAACGGGTCCGCTGAACCTCGTCATCCTTGATATTCCAACACCTATCATTCTTCCTTTCGGAATTTTCCCGAACAACCCCAAACACACTTCGGGAGTTTTGATTCCCGGTTATGGTGAACACCCCTCTCAGGGATTTTTTCTCAACAACGGCGGATTCCATTGGGCCATCAATGATTATGTGAACTACACTGTGCGCGGCGACATATACTCTAAAGGCAGCTGGGCGGTGAGAAATGAATTCAACTACAAATGGAGATATAAATTTTCGGGAGGCATTAAGTTCAATTATACCAACACACAAACCGGCGATGCCGATTTATACAATTCGGTAAAGAAAAAAGATTTTTCTTTCAGCTGGGCGCATAGTCAGGACGGAAAAGCAAATCCCAATTTCACCTTTACAGGAAATATTAATTTTGGTAGCAGCACTTCGTTTCAAAATACTTTGATTGCCAACAACCAAACCAATCAATTGCTCAACAACAGCTATAACTCTTCTGTTTCTATTTCCAATATTGTAGGCCCCTGGAGATTAACAACGGCACTCAACCACAATCAAAATGTTTTAACCCACGACGTCACCATTCAATTGCCCTCCATCACCGCAAGGATGCAGCCCTGGCTGCCTTTCAAAAATTCACGATTCAGAAATTTAGGCATCCTTAAAGGATTATCTGCCAAAGCCGATTTCGATATAGGCAATAAAATAGCCACCAAAGATTCTTTACTTTTTAACGGCTATCAACTCAATCAAATGCAAAACGGATTGAGAACCACAGTTAGCATTGGCGTTTCAGAAAGCTGGAAACCGATGAGATACATCAATGTTTCGTTACCGAGTTTAACCTACACTGAATATTCATACTTAAACCATATTGAAAAACATTATGTTGGCCATAGAGTGGAAGAAACTACCATTAACGAATTGTCGGATGTGCGCAGCTTACAAGTAGGAGGCATTGGTGTCAATACTCAGATTTTTGCCATCTTCACTCCGGTCAAAAATCCGTGGCTGCAAACTGCCAGATGGACCATGAAACCTAATATTACAGCATCAAAAAGCATTGATATAACAGACCCTACTATTATCCAGAACATTGCAGCAGCCGATAGTGCTGCAAAATACCACACCACTTATTCCCGATTTCAAAACGGATTGTACGGCGCGCCTTCAACGGGAAAAACAGCGCAATTGAATTTTAGTATCGAGAATAGTTTAGACGGAAAATTCTTTAAAAAAATAAATGGCAAAGATACTGTTGTCACCGACCGTATGATTAAAAATCTTAGCCTCACCGGATCTTACAACTTTTTAGCAACTCAGTTCAAATGGAGTGATTTCAATGCGCTCTTCAGTACCGATGCCTTTAACAAGCTCATCAACATCAATATTACCAGTACCCTTTCTCCTTACAGAACAAATTATCTTGGAAACAAAGTAGATACCCTACTCTACTCTACCAGCAAGCAATTGGTGCATTTGGTGACAGGATCGGCAACTGCCTCATTGCGACTGGCGAGCTCTTCCAAAAAAGACAAGCCTCTGTTCATCAACATCCCCGCCGATGCCAGCATCAACTACACTTTCCGATACACAGAAAACAAACCCGGAAAAGCACCAAGCATCATACAAACCGTACAAATCAGCGGATCGGTACAACTCACCAGTAAATGGCGAATAGGATATACCACCGGTTACGACATTCAGAAAAATGCAATGTCCTTAACTACTTTAACTATTACAAGAGACTTGCATTGCTGGGATTTGAGATTTATCTGGGTGCCTTTCGGACCTTACCAAAGTTATTCCTTTACGCTGTCTCCAAAAGCTTCTTTGCTGCGCGACGTTAAGTATAATAAACAGGAAGCTTGGAATTCGTTTTAAAAATTATGCACACTCCATTTCAAAATGAGCATGATCAATAATGGCCCAATGTTCGGGAATAGGCATTAAAGGAGTTGAAGTGACTAAAGGATTTCCAACGTAAATAAAACAATTTTTTTGTTCGCCATTTTTCAATTCAACGCTGACTTTCTTTTTCAAATAATCTAAAGGGAAAACTTCGTAATCATCTAAAACAGTAAGAGAATCAGGATGAAGATCCATCAACAAACCTCTAACTTCAGCACTTTCTTTTTGCAAAACATTGGCATAACCAAATCCGGGATATTTACTTTCAGGAATATTAAAAACCAACTCCCAGTGTTTAAGCACAGCAGGCTGAACATCTTTGTATTGCACCCCCATCCTGTCCAGAGCCGCTAAACCCATGTTGGAACCGTAGGCGAAATATTTCAGATAAGTTACTTCCATTTAATTTATAAATTCGCTGTAAAATAAATTCACATGAGCTCAAAAACCATCATCAACACTAAAAATGCTCCGGCACCAATTGGCCCTTATAATCAGGCGGTCAAAGTTAATAATCTTTTATTTATCTCCGGACAAATCGCTATCGACCCTGTTACGTCTACAATAATTGCAAAAAATATTGAAGAAGAAACACATCAGGTAATGTGCAATTTAGATTCAATTTTAAGAGAAGCGGGAGTTGATTTTGCAAACGTTGTGAAAACTTCCATTTTCCTTTCCGACATGAATAACTTCGCGAAAGTGAATGAAGTGTATGGTTCTTATTTCACGGATAATTTCCCTGCACGTGAAACCGTTGAAGTATCACGTTTACCTAAAGATGTGAATGTAGAGATTTCGGTGATTGCGCACTGCTAACCCAACCATTCTTTAAACGCTTCTTCCTGCTCTTTTGAAATGCTTTTACTTTTTTCAATTCGGGCAGCGCTGAAGTATTTTTCTTTTCCGGCTTTCAAAAGAATATCCATTAGGCGATTGTCTTTTTTGAAAGTGACTTTCACGTTGTCATTAAAATAAGTGATCCAATCGGCAGCTTTGTTTTTTTCAATGGCCAATCCGTTAACGCCCACTACTTCATCACCGCGGGTAATCCCTGCCAGATAAGCAGGAGAAGCCGGTGCAACATCTACAACTTTAGCATCGGCATCCACTCTGAATCCGAAAACAGACGCTGAATGCTGTGTATTATCAATACTTTTCAAATGACAACCCACATATTTTAACGACTCGTTGAGCTTAGTAAAATAGTCTTCGGTGCCGTAAGTATATTTTTCGAAAATTTGCGACAAGTCCTTGCCGGCAGCTTCAGTCAATAATTTTTTGAAATCCGTTTCAGTGTATCCGCAATTCTCCAAAGCAAAATCTTTGTAGAGTTTTTTCATCACTGAATCCAGACTTCTTTTCCCTCCCGACAATTTTCTGATTTGCAAATCGAAGATCAGAGCGTTCAAACTTCCTTCGGTATAAATAGAAACCTTTCTGTTTGGAATTCCTTTGCTGTAGCCATCCAGCCAGGTATCAAAAGAGGCGTCGGCCACCGATTGATTCAATCGTCCGTAATTGTAAAAATGATTATCGAAAGTTTGGTTCAGCAATTTAAAATAATCATCGTTGCTGATCACACCCGAGCGCACCAGCATCAAATCACCATAATACGTAGTCACTCCTTCGGACACATAACCAAGACGTGAATAATTTTCTTGTTGAAAATCGTAAGGATACATTTCCAAAGGACGAATCGCTTTAATATTCCATGCATGAAAAAGTTCATGGGATGAAATGCCAAGGAAATTTTCGTAAAGTTTTCCTTTCATTAAATCGCAACCGGGCCCCAATGCAATTACAGTAGACGTGCAATGCTCCACTCCGTGATAAGCTTTCACGGGTAAAATCTGAAAAAGGAAATGATACTCTATCACCGGAAATCCGCCAAACACCAGCATTTGCTCGTTGGTGAATTTTTTGAAATCACTCAACACATTTTCCCAATCGGGTTGGCATTCGCCCTGAAACCAAACGCTGAAAGTAGTTTCCCGAACTTTATAGCTTTTGCTTTGTAAAGTAGCGCTGGCGATAAAAGGACTGTCGGCCAGCTGATCAAAACTCAAGGCCGAAAAAACATTTTTCTTCACTTTTTGCAAACCTGTTGCAACAATATAATTTGCAGGAATATTTAAGGTGAGTTCAATGGCGTTGTAAGAATGTTCGAGTGTGTACAAGCAGCAATTCACGGGATTAACATACAATTGAGTACTGTCCACATAAGCCGCTCCCGCATCCAGCTGATTGGCGTAATAAGTATACTTCACCACCACCTCTTCCACTCCATGCGCTTCCACTTCCCAACAGCTTTTGCTTATTTTCTCAAAAGGCAATTCAGCCCCTCTGGCACTGAAAAAACGAATGCTTTGAATATTCTTGGCATAGTCGGCCAATTCATAGCGACCGGGGCGCCACACAGGCAAATAAAATTGCATTAAATCTCTTCCCTCCTTGTTTTGCAAACGCATTTCAATTTCAATGAAATGACTGTCGGGATTGGAGGAACTTAGGGTATATAGTACTTTGTTATCTTGGTTTTTCATTGGATGAAATTTGTTTTGCCAAGTTAAATAAATTAGTCGAAAGGCAGAAATAGCAAGCGATACAAACTTTGAAGGCTGATCTTTAAACTTTCAGGTCTGAATTTATTATCTTCGCGACATAACTTAAATTATACCTCATGAATTTCGATCTTATCGTTATAGGAAGCGGCCCCGGCGGATATGTTGCAGCCATCCGTGCATCTCAATTAGGATTAAAAACTGCTATTGTTGAACGTTCGGAACTGGGCGGTATTTGCTTGAACTGGGGATGTATCCCTACTAAAGCATTACTTAAAAGCGCTAACGTTTTTGAATATATCAATCACGCTGCCGATTATGGAATCACTGTTAAAGGTGCTGAAGTAGATTTTAAAGGTGTGGTGAAAAGAAGCAGAGATGTTGCCGACGGTATGAGCAAAGGGATTCAGTTCCTGATGAAAAAAAATAAAATTGAAGTCATTGCTGGAACTGCAAAAATCAAAGCAGGAAAAGTAGTTGAAGTAACTGCTGCCGACGGAAAAAAATCTGATGTAAGCGCTAAAAGCATCATCATCGCTACAGGAGCACGCTCCCGTCAATTGCCGAACTTACCGCAAGACGGAAAAAAAATCATAGGATACCGCGAAGCATTAGTTCTTCCTAAAGCACCAAAATCAATGGTTATCGTTGGTTCAGGAGCAATAGGCGTTGAATTTGCTTATTTCTACAACGCTATGGGTACTAAAGTAACTGTAGTGGAATTCCTTCCGAACATTGTTCCGGTGGAAGATATCGACGTTTCACAAGCTTTGGAGAAATCGTTCAAAAAACAAGGCATTGATGTAATGACGAATGCTTCTGTAGAGAAAGTAGATACTTCAGGAAAAGATTGTAAAGTAACTATCAAAACAAAAGACGGCGACAAAGTATTGGATGCTGAAATCGTTTTATCTGCAGTAGGTATTGAAGCCAACATTCAAAACATAGGCTTGGAAGAAGTAGGTATCGTTACCGACAAAGGAAGAATTTTAGTTGACGAATATTACCAAACCAATATGCCGGGTTACTTCGCGATCGGCGACGTAACTCCATCTGCAGCTTTAGCTCACGTAGCTTCTGCAGAAGGAATCATCTGTGTAGAAAAAATTGCAGGACACCATCCTGAACCATTGGATTATTCAAACATTCCAGGTTGTACATATTGCTCTCCTGAAATTGCTTCTGTTGGTTTAACAGAGAAAAAAGCGAAGGAAGCAGGTCACGAAATCAAAGTTGGTAAATTCCCTTTCAGTGCATCAGGAAAAGCTTCTGCTGCCGGTGCGAAAGACGGATTTATTAAAGTGATTTACGATGCTAAATACGGTGAATTGTTAGGAGCGCACATGATTGGATTGAACGTTACTGAAATGATCGCGGAAATTGTTGTTGCTAAAAAATTAGAGACAACTGGTCACGAGATTTTGAAAGCCGTGCATCCACATCCTACGATGAGCGAAGCGATAATGGAAGCGACTGCGGTGGCTTATGGAGAGGTGATACATTTGTAGAATCAACTTTATCAAATATCTTTAAAGGGCGAAGTAATATTCGCCCTTTTTTATATAAAAATATCGCCGATGAAAACCGATGCCATGATAGCCTTAATTATTCTCGGGATTGTTATTTTAATTGCAATACTAAATCCTAAAAAAACTAGACAAGTATTTAAATTTTTGCTTGGACTTAGATATAAAGGACCTATTGGAATAGGTATTGCTTATTGGCGTATTTGGGTGCCCGTATGGATAATAAATAAAGTATTCAAACTCAAACTAGAAGAATAAATATCCATCGCCCGCCCCGCTAAGTTTAGCGAAGCGCAACTTAGCGGAATAACGAATCAATGTGGAAGTTTTCAACTTCCTTTTTCTGCAAGAAAACTATTGTATGCTATGTTCCTTCTGCGAAGGAAAGAAGCTGAAAGCTTCTACGCACACTTGTAAAACCAACAAGTTACGCTTCGCTAAACTTGTCGGAGCGGAGAGAAAATCAAATTACTTTTTTATAACACTCCATCACCTTCTTCGTCAGCACTTCAGCATTAAAGGTTTTGTGCGCATAGTTAAAACCCTTATCAATCATGTTTTCCCGCAACGCAGAATCACAAAGCACTTTTTCAATGGCTACCGCCAAATGCTCAGGCATAGCAGGATTAAAATATAAAGAAGAAAGTCCGCCGGCTTCCGGCAAAGACGAAGTATAAGAAGTAATCACAGGCGTTTTGCTGAGCAAAGCCTCAGCCACAGGTAAACCGAAACCTTCATACAGCGAAGGATAAATCAGCGCCGAAGCGCCCTGATAAAATGCCTGCAGGTGTTTAATGTCTTTTACATGATCCACCCAAACAACATACTTTTCAATTCCTGTTGCTTTAATTAATTTTTCAATTTTAGCATCTCTTCCCTTCCCCACTATCACCAAGGGAATTTTACAATCATTGGAAAGAAAGGCGTAGGCTTCAATTAATGTTTTTAAATTTTTGCGGGGCCCCATACTTCCCACATTTAACAAGTATTGCGGGGGAAGTTGATATTGTTTTAAAGTAGCTTTCACTTCTTCGGCATTCTGCAAATGATAGTATATAGGGTTGCAAGGCTGATAAATCACATCAATTTTATCGGGAGCAATACTATAATGTTTTACGATATCAGACTTCACACTTTCACTGATAGCAATGATTCTATCGGCATGATCACAAGCATTTTCACATTTAAAATTGTAAATACTTTTATCAATCATTGAATACGTTTCAGGGTGCACTTTAAAAATCAAATCGTGAATGGTCACCACACTTCTGATTTTTGTGCGCTGAATGTTCATGGGGATTTCGTTGCTTAAGCCATGATACAACTCAATACCGTCTTTTTGCATTTGATTCACTATGGAAAAAGTTCTCCAATAGGATTTAAAATAGCCGGAAGGCAAATGCAAAGGAAATTTCGGGTTATTGATAAACTGCACTGATTGAGGATCTTCCTTCATTTCAGGAGTATACAAATGATACTCGTTCGCGGGATAATATTCATCGAGGTTACTCAGCAAAGTCCTACTGTAATTACCCAATCCCGTGGGATTACAAAAAAGTCGTTTTGCATCAAATCCGATTCGCATGGGCTAAAAATACAAATAAAAAAATAATTTTACTTGCCTATCTACTAATAGGTAGTTATATTTGTAACGTGAGCACCAAAGAAAAAATATTAACCCTCACCGATGAATTCATCAGAGAACGAGGTTTCAATGCCTTTAGCTTTTATGATTTATCGAAAGTGCTTGGTATTAAAACAGCTTCCATTCATTATCATTTTCCTACAAAAATTGATTTAGGTGTTGAATTGCTGAAATCTCACACTCAAAAAACAAAAGAATTGCGCGAGAAAGTAAAGGATCGTTCACCCGAAAAAAAGCTGGAAGCTTTTTTATCCATTTACACTAAAATAAAAGCCGATCATAAGGTATGTATTGTGGGCTCCCTCGCTACCGACCTTCATTCTATTGATGCTAAAATGGGAAATGAAGTAAAAATACTCGCTGCAGAAATTCTCAGCTGGGTCACAGAAATTTTAAAAGAAGGAAAAAAGAAAAAGGTGTTTTCCTTTGATATTCCGCCACGCACTAAAGCGTTGATGATTATAGGGAACATGCTCTCCGCCCTACAGCTATCACGCTTAACGGGCGACAAAGATTTTGATTTGATAAAAAAAACAGTAGTTAACGATTTAAAAAAATAAATATGGATGCTTTAAAAATGTTGCAATATAACATAGGGAAAGAAGTTCAGGGAACTCCTTCACCTTTCATGAACTGGCTGAAACCTATTATTCTTGCGGCTGAAAAAGGCAAGCTCTCCTTGAAATATACCGTGCGCAACGAAATGTCGAATGCCATGGGAAATTTACACGGCGGCGTAACATCGGGCATTGTGGATGACATCATAGGTGCTACCGTTTTTTCCTTGGGAGAATCTACTTTCTATGCCACAATTAATTTATCCATTGATTATCTTTCGGCTGTAAAAGAAGGTGATATAGTGATTGCGCACAGCAAAATTATTAAACATGGCAAACAGCTCATCCACGCCGAATGCGAAATATGGAATGCCGATCAAACAAGATTGGTCGCGCGCGGACAATCAAACTTATTAAAAACAGAAATCTCTAAATAATGAAATTACAAAGAGTTGTAGTAACTGGAATAGGTGCGCTAACGCCAATAGGCAATAACGCCCACGACTTTTGGGAAAATTTAAAAAACGGAAAAAGCGGTGCCGGACCCATCACTAAATTCGACGCATCTAAATTCAAAACGCGTTTTGCCTGCGAACTAAAAAACTTCAACGCCCTTGATTTTATTGACAAGGGAGAAGCGCGTCGTTACGATCCATTTACGCAATACGCTTTGGTTGCGGTGGAAGAAGCGGTAAAAAACGCAAACATTGATTTTGAAAAACTCAACCGCAACCGCATCGGAGTCATCTGGGGAAGCGGCAACGGAGGTATTTCTTTCTTTGAAGAACAGGTGAAAGAATACGCCAAGGGTGATGGCACTCCACGTTTCAGTCCGTTTTTAATTCCTAAAATGATAGTGGACATTGCTTCGGGAATTATTTCTATTAAATATGGTTTGCGCGGCGTAAACTTCACGTCGGTATCGGCCTGCGCCACCTCCAACACAGCCATCATTGAATCCTTCAACCACATTCGCTGGGGCAAAGCCGACATGATTATCACCGGCGGATCGGAAGCGCCGATTTGCGAAAGTGCTATTGGGGGCTTCAGCGCTGCAAAAGCCTTGTCGCAACTGAACGAAGATCCGCAAAAAGCTTGTCGGCCTTTTGACATTAAACGCGATGGCTTTGTAATGGGTGAAGGTGCAGGAGCAATCATTTTAGAAAATCACGAAAGCGCTGTAAAACGCGGTGCTCCAATATTGGCAGAGATTGTGGGCGGCGGACAAACGGCCGATGCCTATCACCTCACGGGTACACATCCCGAAGGCGAAGGCGCATTTTTAGGAATGTGGGAAGCTATCAATGAAGCCGGAATAACACCTGCCGATATTGATTACATCAACCTGCACGCTACCTCCACTCCACAAGGTGACGTGAGTGAACTGTGCGCAGTAGAAAGAGTTTTTGGCGCATCCAAAAAATTCAACATCAGTGCTACCAAATCTATGACAGGGCATTTATTAGGTGCAGCCGGAGCGGTAGAAGCCATTGCTTGTATCATGGCAACGAAGGAAAACATCATCCCTCCTACCATCAACACGGATGAGCCTGAAACGGAGTATGCCGATAAATTCAATTTAACTTTAGGCAAGGCGCAACAGCGAACAGTGAATTACGCCATGAGCAATACCTTTGGATTTGGCGGACACATTGCAACATCGTTATTTAAAAAGTTTGAAGGATAAAATTTTATCTTTAGGACCTTATGTGCGGAATCAGCGGAATAATCAGTAAAAATGTTTTATCGCAAAACGATATTACACAGCTGAGCGCATCCGTAAAAGCGATGGACAAAAGAGGACCCGACAGCAGCGGGATTTTCGTGCATCAAAATGTGGGTGTTGGCCAGTCGCGCCTCGCCATCATGGATACTTCCAATGCCGCCAAACAGCCCTTCTTCAGCGAAGACGGACAGTATGTTTTGGTTTTCAACGGCGAGATATACAACTTTAAAGAACTACGTACTGACCTGGAAAAAGATGGCGTGAAATTTAAAACGCATTCCGACACAGAGGTCCTGCTCTATCAATTCATTAAAGACAGAGAAAAATGCATTGAAAAATTCATCGGCTTCTTTTCTTTTGCCATTCTGGATAAACTCGACAATTCGGTTTTCATCGCCCGCGATCGCTTTGGAATCAAGCCTTTGTACATCTATCAGGACAACGAGAAAATTCTTTTCGGCAGTGAGCTGAAAGCCATTATGGCCTTCGGTATCAAAAAGGAAATTAACTATACTGTTCTCTTTCAATACCTGCAATTCAACTACATTCCCGGCAATCAGTGCATTTTTAAAAATGCTTACAAGTTGCAGCAAGGACATTATGCTCTGGTAAAAAAGAACAAAATAGAAAGCAAGGCTTATTACACTATTCCTTATAACAAAGAAGAAAAAAACAGACTGTCGTACGCCGATGCCCAAAAGAAATTAATTGAACTTTTAGAGAAATCGGTGGAACGCCGAATGATAGCTGATGTGCCCTTGGGTGCATTTTTGAGTGGCGGAACCGATTCATCCATCATCACCGCTCTGGCTAGCCAACAAACAAAAAACCTCAACACCTTTTCTATCGGTTATCAGGATGAACCACTATTTGACGAAACAGCCTACGCTGAGGAAGTGGCCAAAAAATTCAATACCAACCACACTGTTTTCAAACTCACCAACAAAGATTTATTTGCTGTGTTGCATGAGGTTTTAGATTACACCGATGAACCTTTTGCCGATTCATCGGCATTGGCAGTATATATATTGAGTCGGGAAACCCGCAAAAAAGTAACCGTTGCACTTTCGGGTGATGGCGCCGATGAGCTTTTTTCAGGCTACAACAAACACAAGGCTGAGTATTTAATGCGGCATCCTTCGGCCATGAATTCCGTAGTCAACAACTTCGGCTGGTTGTGGAAAATGATGCCTCAATCCAGAAACAGCTCCTTCGGCAACAGAATGCGCCAGTTGGATAAATTTGCTTCTGCCGCAAAATTGTCTGCCGGAGAAAGATACTGGCAATGGGCGGGATTGATGAATGAAAAAACCGCTAAGGAAATGCTGGCTCAGGGCATCGACAATAATTTGTACCAAAAAGAAAAAAGTCAGCTGCTATCGGCTTTCACCAAAAATGGCGACTTCAACGAGGTTTTGCTCAGCGACATGAACATGGTGCTGGAAGGGGATATGCTCACAAAAGTAGACCGGATGTCGATGGCCAACAGCTTGGAAGTCAGAGTACCCTTCCTCGACCACGAACTCGTAAATTTTGTATTCTCCTTGCCCGAAGATTATAAAATTTGCAGTACCCACCGCAAACGGATTTTACAAGACACTTTCAAAGACATTTTGCCGGAAAGACTTTACAAAAGGCCAAAGCACGGATTTGAAGTTCCTTTACTATCCTGGTTCCGCACCGATTTGAAATCGATGATCCACGATGATTTACTCTCTGCCGACTTCATTAAAAAACAAGGCATTTTCAATCCCGAAAAAATTGAAGAACTTAAAATAAAACTCAACAGTTCCAACCCTCAGGATGCCACAGGAAATATCTGGGGACTCATCGTTTTTCAATACTGGTGGAAAAAGTGGATAAATTGATTACTTTTGCCGAACACTGAAGTGCACTAAATGCCACGAATTTTAAGGATTATAAACAGATTTAACATTGGGGGACCAACCTACAACGCCGCGTATTTAACCAAATACATGCCGTCGGAATATGAAACCCTGTTGATTGGCGGCGAGAAGGAGGATCACGAGGAAAGCAGTCTGCATATCTTAAATGATTTGGGAATCAACCCTATTATTATCCCCGACATGAAGCGTTCCATCAATCCGATGAACGATTACAATACCTACAAAAAGATCAAAAACATCATTAAGGAATTCAAACCCGATATTGTTCATACCCATGCTGCAAAAGCAGGAACCATAGGTCGTTTAGCCGCCTACAATTCGAAAGTACCCATCATTGTTCACACTTTTCATGGTCATGTTTTCCACTCCTATTTCAATAAAGCAAAAACAACTTTATTTAAAAACATCGAACGCAATCTGGCTTCAAAAAGCACTAAAATCATTGCTATCAGTGAAAAACAGAAATATGAACTGGGCACCATTCACCGCATTTGCCGACCAGAGAAATTAGAGGTTATTCCCTTAGGTTTCGACCTGAGTCGCTTTCAGGAGAATATTGAGGAGAAGAGAGCCATCTTCAGAAAACAATACAATATTGCCGACGATGAAATTGCCATAGGCATCATTGGGCGTATAGTTCCCGTAAAAAATCACGAGCTCTTTGTACGTGCCTGGAAAGAGGTAAGCGATAAAACCACGAAAAAGATAAGAGCCTTCATTGTAGGTGATGGCGAGGATCGTGCAAAAACAGAAGCTTTGGCGAAAGAGCTGGGCCTTTCTATTTGCACAGAAAATTTTGAAAATTCCAAATGTAGTCTTACGTTTACATCATGGATTAAAGACGTTGACGTCGTTAATGCAGGAATAGATATAGTAGCACTCAGTTCTTTAAATGAAGGCACTCCGGTAAGCTTGATAGAAGCACAGGCAGGCAACAATCCTGTAGTGAGTACGAAAGTTGGCGGTATTGAAAACGTAGTAATGCACAACAAAACCGGATTGTTATCTGAAGTTGGCGACACCCATGGGTATGCCGTTAACTTATTGAAAATCATTGAAGACGACCTTCTTCGCACTCAAATGCAAAAAGAAGGATGGGAAAGTGTAAGAGAAAAATTTCATTACACCAGATTGGTAAAAGATATGGACAAATTATATAGTAAGTTACTAAGCTCGAAATGAAACACACGCTAAAACCATATTTTTTAATTCTTATAGCGATGATAGCCCTATCATCTTGTGCCACTTTTAATCCCGGCAGAATGCTGAAAATGCCCGCTGATTTTCCTTACGCCAAATTTCCCGACTCAGTAAAAATAGAGCCCTACAAAATTGCTATTAATGATGTAATCAACTTTAACCTGTATACCAACGATGGTTTTAAAATGGCTACCATTTCCGGTTCCAGCACAACCACTACCAGTGATGGTACAGTTGCAAGCGGAGGCGGAGGGACAACCTTTAAAGTTAGATCCAATGGCAAAATAAAAATGCCGGTATTGGGTGAATTAGAAGTGATTGGTTTAACAGTGAAAGAAGCGGAAGAACTATTAGAAGAAAAATTCAAACAATACTTTGTCAATCCTTTTGTAATCCTGGAAATAACAAACAAACGAATTTATTTATTCAGAGGAGGTGTCTCTGCTTCCATAGTCACTTTAGAAAATGAAAACACTACTTTTTTTGAAGTTTTAGCGAAAGCAGGCGGAATATCAGGAAGCAGTATCGGAGCAACGTCCAACAATGGAGGCTCTAATAATAACAGCGGAATGAGCTATGCAAGTAAAATTAAAATTATCAGAGGCGACTTAAAAAAACCTGATATCTACTTAGTGGATTTATCAAAAATTTCCGGACTAAAAGATGCCGACATTGTTATGCACGCAAACGACATCATATACATAGAGCCTGTGATCAATTATGCATACACCATCCCTTCGGACATAGCATCTTTCACAGGTTTAATATCGTCTGTTCTGAGTGTATTTTTAGTATATAAGCTCGTTAATACCAAGCCGTAAAAATGGAAAAAAAGAAAATTTCATTATTAAATGACGACTTTGATTTAGCGTTAGCATTAAAAATCACCAAAGGCTCAATCAGCTGGGTTATTCTCCTTATTTCCCTAGGCTATGTTCTTGCTTTTATATACAATCGCTACACCCAGCCTGTTTATCAAGCAAAAGCAATTATTAAAATAGGAGAGAATAACAACATGAATAAAATCATGCAATTTGAGAACATTTATGAAATGTCGATTGCAGGTGAAATTGAGTTGATGCGATCAAAATCTTTAATCAAAAGAGCACTCCAGAATTTACCTTTAGATATTTCATATGTTTCAGAAGGCGCCTTTTTAAATTTTGAGAAATACAAAACCTCTCCCTATAAGGTAACTTACCAAATCAAGAATGCTGCAATTTATAAAACGCCCATCTATGTTAAATTTCTTCCAAACGAAACGATACAAATAACCTACTTCCTCAGTGATGTCACTCATGAATTTATTTTTCCAATCAATGCATGGGCCAGCTTACCTGAATTAGAATTAAAAATATCCATTTCACAATCCAACTATTTAAAATATCTGGGAGAAGAAACTTCTCCGATGTATTTTTATCTGAACACCTCCGATGATATTGTTAATGAATGTCTTAATCAACTAATGATCAACATCATTAACGAAGAAGCAAAAACATTAGAGATAGAATTTACAACCAACAATCCTCTTAAATGCGCTGACCTTGCAAATGCAATTTCTTCTGAGTTTCTTAAATACAACGTAGAGAAAAAGGCGGAGAGTGCCAACCAGATGATCAATTTCACCAACACTCAATTGTTGCTCATCAATGAAAAAATAAATGACTATGCTAAAATTCTTGAACCTTATTTAGTGAGTAAGGACGACATCGGACAAAGAATGAATCCTATGTTATTCAACACTGCAAATGAGAAAGAAGATTTACTTAAGGATCAATACCAATTGTTGAATTTTGAACTTCAGGCCTTGATTGACTACAAACAAAAATTAGTGAAGTTACAATCCGAAGATTATATATACGCCCCGCTACTCACTTCTCCGTCAGCACATTCATTACTACCAATCATTCAACAACACCAGTTGATGATTACACAAAAAAAAGAACTTCACTACCAGTATACCGACAATAGCGGTCCGATAAAAGAGTTGAATTATAAAATACAACTCAATAAAAAAGAATTACTTGAAAACATTGACATTGCTTTAAGCGAAATGAAAGACCAGCTTGCAATCCTTGATAAAAAAATTGCAGCACAAAGTACCCCTCTGTCTGTTTCAGAAGGTGGCACAAAACCAATGCGGGACTCTGAAATAAATCAGATTGAGAGAATGTATGAGATCAGTCAGGATTATTATACAAAACTCCTCCAGAAAAAATCCGAATTCGAAATGGTTAAAGCCGGATTTGTTTCAAATAACGACATTCTTGAATACGCATACAGTAATGAAATTCCAATTGAGCCTCAAACACAATTGGCCTATGTTTTATTTGTCAGTATAGGAGCATTCATCAGTATTGCCATTATTGTAATACGCTATTTACTGCACAATACAGTATCGGCCATTATCGATATTGTAAAATACACAAATAATGTAGTGATTTTAGGAATGATCCCCGAATACAAAGAATCAATTCCTATTTCGCAATTACTGGTAGACAAAAATCCTAAATCATTAATGACCGAAGCTTTCCGCTCCATTCGTTCAAACCTTCAGTTTTTAACTAAAAATGAAAATTCAAAAATCATAGCAGTAACTTCCACTGTCAGTGGTGAAGGAAAAACATTCGTTGCCATTAACTTAGGAGGAATCATTGCTTTCTCAGGCAAAAAGGTAATTATCCTCGATCTCGATATGAGAAAACCAAAAACCCATATTGGATTCAATGCAGAAAACAGAGTGGGAATGAGCACATTGCTGATAAATAAATCCAAATTAGAAGACTCCATACAAAAAAGTGCACTTGAAAATCTTCACTTTATCACAGCCGGACCAATTCCTCCAAATCCTTCAGAATTAATTATAAGCAAGGAAATGGACGTCATTTTGGCCGAGCTGAAAAAAACCTACGATGTAATTGTAATTGATAACCCTCCTGTTGGTATCGTTACAGATGCCTTGCCAATAATTCAAAAAGCCGATTATCCTATTTATATCTTAAGAGCCAATGTTTCTAAAAAAGTGTTTTTGCAAAATATCAATCACTTAAAAGATGAAAATAAAATCAATAACCTTTCAGTTATTTTGAATGGCGCAGGACAAAGAGCAAGAAAGGGCGGATATGGTTATGGATACGGGTATGGATACGGATACGGATATGGATATGGATATGGATATTACGAAGAATCATCCGCTAAACACCAACCAAAGAAAACCTTTTTGTCTAAATTATTCGGCCAAAAACCAATGTAAAAACCTTTTTAGTAAATGAATATTATTGAAACTGAATTTCCTGGTTTATTAATAATTGAGCCAAAAATTTTTGCCGATCAAAGAGGATATTTTTACGAAACCTACAATGAAAAAATATTTGAAGGGCATAATATTCACAACAAATTTGTTCAGGACAACATCTCTAAATCTGCTAAAAATATTTTACGCGGACTTCATTTTCAAAAACCACCCTATGCTCAAGGGAAATTAGTAAAAGTAATACAAGGGTCAGTTTTAGATGTTTCCGTTGACTTGCGTGTAGAATCACCTACTTACGGCAAACATATAAAAGTTCTTTTGTCGGAAAGCAACAATAAAATGCTATGGATACCCGAAGGATTTGCTCATGGTTTTTTAACACTTGAAGACGAAACCATATTTTACTACAAATGCACTAATTTTTATAATGCCCCATCAGATAGTTCCATTTTATGGAATGACCCTGAATTAAATATCGATTGGGGCATTGCTGATCCTATAATTTCAGAAAAAGACCGCAACGCAAAAAAGTTAAGTGATTTCAAAGGTTTGTTTTAACATCCTAAAACCTTACTTTTGCGCCTCTAGAATCAATAAAAAAATGCTTAAAGTCAACGAACTGCTATTTTATATTTCTTTTTTCATCATTCTTATTGGCTTTTCAGCCCTGATCAACGGCCTTTTTTTAAAATTTGCACGAACCTTAGGGATCAGAAACAATAACAATAGTCTTAGCGACGAAACCATTATTCGTTGGGGAAGCACATCGAAACCTGCCTTTGGCGGAATTTCTTTTTATATATTGTTTTTATTTTCCTTTATTGTAGCGGCTTTCAAACACAACCTGATAGACACTCAAGTGCTGGGTATTTTGGTTTCGGTTTCATTGGGCTTTATGATTGGTTTGGCCGATGATGCTTACAACACAAAGCCTTTATTGAAATTTCTCGGACAGGTTCTTTGCGCTGTAATTCTGGTGGTTACGAAAACTAAAATTAATCTTTTTGAAAACGATGCCATAAATATTGCGCTTACTATTTTCTGGGTTATTGGAATGATGAATTCCGTCAATATGCTGGACAACATGGATGCCATCACCACCTCCGTTTCAATATTTGTTTTTCTTACTACATTATTCCTTTTTGTTGTAGGGGGTGATTTCAATAATATTTTCTTCATCATTTGCTTAGGACAAGTAGCTGCCTTATTAGGTTTTCTTTATTTCAACTGGAATCCCTCGCGGATGTATATGGGCGATACGGGCAGTCAGTTTTTAGGCGTTTTGCTCGCCGCAGTGGGAATTCTGTTTTTCTGGAACGCAGAAAGTTCAACGGGTATACCCCTCGAATTTTCAAGAAGAGTTTTAGCTACCGTTACCGTATTTATTCTGCCCATAGTTGATACCACCACCGTTACCATCAACCGCTTGCTGAAAAAACAAAGTCCGTTCGTAGGTGGCAAAGACCACACCACCCATCACTTGTCGTATGCAGGTTTGAGCGACAGGGAAGTTGCCCTTACCTTTTGCCTTATTTCTATTATTTCCATGTTCTTAGCCATTTATATCATCCATTATGTAAAAGTTTGGAGCTATAATTCTGTTATTCTTTTTGGTACATATTGTGTAATAATATTCTCAATTCTTTACTACCTTACCCGAATAAAAAGGCCTCCTAAAGAAAAGGACAACAAATGAAAAAAGTATTAATAACTCTTAGCACTATTGCACTCCTCTTTGTAGTGATTGAGTTGTTTACCTTTTCTACCAAAGGTGAAAAATATCCTTTTTCAATAATCTTTAAAGATTTCAAAATTTCCCCCGACATTAATTTTTGCGGTGAACCGGTACCCTTTCAAAGTGATGATATACGGGAACGTTTCGACAGGGAAATTTTAAAAAATGCTTACTGGCAATCGGAAACCATCATGTATTTCAAAAGGGCAAAAAGATGGTTCCCTATTATTGAACCCATCTTAAAACAATACGGTTTACCCGAGGACTTAAAATATGTAGCCATCATTGAAAGTGGATTGGTGAATGTGGTGAGTCCGGCCGGAGCCACCGGTTTCTGGCAAATCATGGAACGCACCGGTAAAGAATACGGAATGGAAATCCGCGAAGAAGTGGACGACCGTTACGATGTAGAAAAATCAACTCATGCCGCCTGTAAATATTTCAGATCGGCTTACAGAAAATTTAAATCCTATACCTCTGCAGCCGCTTCCTACAACATGGGCATGGCTGGTTTGGCAAGCAAAATGGAAGAACAGGGAGTGAGCAGTTATTATGACCTCTTACTGAACATGGAAACCTCCAGATATGTATTTCGCATTCTTTCTTACAAAGCAATATTTAATGATCCGAAATACTATGGTTACGATCCCGACGATATCGACGGCTATCCTCCATATGATGTTTATACAGTAAAAATAGATTCTACCATTCCCGATTTAATGAAATATGCTTTAACGGTAAATTCAAATTACAAGATTTTAAAAACCTTAAACCCTTGGTTGCGCGAAAGAAGATTGAGCGTAAGAAACGGTTCAACCTACATGCTTAAACTGCCTAAAAGCGGGATTTATCAATACGAAGAATTATTTCCAAGTCCTTCCGATTCAGTGAAAGGACTTCCTTCTTTAAGTGACACAGCCATTGATTTATCGGCACCGGGTTCATCCAAAGATTAAGCGGTGTGACCTATCCTAAAGAATATATTAAGGTTTTTGGCGCACGGGAACACAACCTTAAAAATATTAACGTTGACATTCCAAGAGATCAGTTGGTGGTGATTACCGGCCTAAGCGGCAGCGGGAAATCATCCTTGGCTTTTGACACCATTTATGCGGAAGGACAAAGACGTTACATAGAAAGTTTTTCGGTGTATGCCCGGCAATACCTTGGAAACCTTGAAAAACCTGATGTTGATAGCATAGAAGGATTGAGTCCGGTGGTTTCCATTGAACAAAAAACAACAGGTAAGAGTCCGCGCTCAACCGTTGGAACCATCACCGAAATTTATGATTTACTTCGTTTGCTTTTCGCACGTGTAGGCACTGCCTACTCTTATGAAACAGGAGAAGAGATGGTTCGCTTTACCACCAATCAGATCATTGAAAAAATAACATCGAATTACAAAAACAAAAAAATTGTTTTGTACGCTCCGCTCATTAAAGGCCGCAAGGGACACTACCGAGAGTTGTTTGAAAAATTGCAAAAACAAGGTTTTATCAAAGTGCGCGTAGACGGGAAAATTATTGAACTCACCAAAGGATTTCAGGTAGATCGTTATAAAATTCACGACATTGAAGTGGTGGTGGACCGTTTGGATTTATCCACCAATCCCGGCGATCGCTTGAAAAGTTCCATTGAAGCAGCACTCAAATTAGGAAATGGTATTTTAATGGCAGGAGTGCACGAATCGGATGATTTGAAATATTACAGCAGAAATCTGATGTGCCCTACTTCGGGACTCTCCTACCCCGATCCTGAACCGAATTTATTTTCTTTCAATTCACCCTACGGAGCTTGTCCGCATTGCAAAGGACTGGGCAGCATCCCCGAACTGGACGAAAGTAAAATCATTCCCAACAAAAATTTATCCATTAAAAGCGGAGCCTTACTTCCCTTGGGAAAACACCGTGACAACTGGATTTTCGCACAACTGGAAAACCTTTGCAAAAAACACAACGCTTCCATTTTTACAGCGGTTAAAGAATTGCCGGAAGAATTGATGAATGAAATTTTTTACGGCGAACCCGAAGGATTTCAAGGCATTTTAAATTTATTGGAACAACTGGCCGATGAGCAGGAAGGCACTTCCGACAAATGGCTGAGCACTTTCTCCAACTACATTACCTGTAAGGTATGCAATGGTGCGCGACTCAATAAAATTGCGCTGCATTTTAAAGTTGGAAAAAGTGGAATGCAGGAATTGGTAAATCAGGATATTTCTGATTTTTATGAATGGATCACCAAACTGAAGCTGTCGGAAAATCAAATGAAAATCGGCACGGAAATCATCAAAGAAATTAAAAGGAAAACAGAGTTTTTAGTCGACATAGGTTTGCATTACCTCACCTTGAACAGAAGCTCCAAAAGCCTGTCGGGAGGGGAAAGTCAGCGCATCCGCCTGGCTTCACAAATTGGTTCCGATCTGGTTGGTGTGCTTTACATTTTGGATGAACCAAGCATCGGCTTGCATCAAAAAGACAACATCAAACTCATCGGCGCTCTTAAAAAATTACGCGACGGAGGAAATTCGGTTTTGGTGGTGGAACACGATAAAGAAATGATGGAGGCTGCCGACTATGTGATTGATATTGGTCCGGGAGCAGGTGTTCATGGCGGACAGGTTATCGACAGTGGTCATCATACTCAGTTGAGCAACAAAAACTCCACTACTTACCAGTATCTGAAAGGCCTAAAAAAAATTGAAATTCCTAAAACCCGTAGAAAAGGAAACGGCAAATTTTTAACGATTAAAGGCGCTTCGGGCAATAACCTGAAAAATGTCAATTTAAATCTTCCGCTCGGAAAATTAGTTTGTGTGAGCGGATTGAGCGGCAGCGGAAAATCAACTTTGATCAATGAAACATTGTATCCTGCCGTTAATCAATATGTGAACAAGGGAAGCAATATTGCCCTGCCTTATAAATCCATCGACGGATTAGAAAACATTGATAAAATCATACAGATTGATCAGTCGCCTATTGGCCGCACACCACGCTCCAATCCGGCTACATATACCGATGTGTATACAGATATCCGTAACCTGTATGCCCTCCTCCCCGACTCCAAAATAAAAGGATTCAAAGCCAATCGCTTTTCCTTTAATATCTCGGGCGGACGCTGTGAAGAATGCAAAGGAGCAGGAGTGAAAAAAGTAGAAATGAATTTCCTTCCCGATGTTTTGGTGCAGTGCGAAACATGTTCTGGCAAACGTTTCAACGCCGAAACCTTACGCGTAAAATACAAAGGGAAAAACATCAATGATGTGTTGAATTTATCCATCAATGATGCTACCCTCTTCTTTGAAAACCATCCCAAAATTTATCATAAATTAAAAACCTTACAAGACGTAGGCTTGGGTTATATCAACCTCGGACAACCTTCTACAACCCTTTCGGGAGGAGAAGCTCAGAGAATTAAGCTGGCTTCCGAGCTTTCTAAAAAAGACACCGGAAAAACTTTGTACATACTCGATGAACCTACTACAGGTTTGCACTTTGAAGACATCAGAATTTTAACTGATATTTTACAGCGCCTGGCCGATAAAGGAAATTCTGTACTGGTGATTGAACACAACCTGGATGTAATAAAACTGGCCGACTATATTTTCGACATGGGACCCGAAGGCGGTAAAAACGGAGGAAGCATAGTAGCAGAAGGCACTCCCGAACAAATTGCCAAAAACAAAAAGAGCATTACAGGCTCCTTTTTGAAAGCAGAATTGTAGCAAAAATTCACGCGCAATTAACAAAACACTTTTAATACTTCGTAAGCTATTGACTATCAAACAGCTTTTGCTTTGCCTACTTTTAATTCATAGTATTTAAAAAATGGAAAAAAATAACGACGCCAAAAAAGTAAGGGAAGCTTTCAAAAAAAAGAAGTGGAACGAAATTAAAACCAACGACTCCTGGGCGATTTTCAAAATCATGTCGGAATTTGTGGAGGCCTTCGACAAGCTGGCCCGAATCGGCCCTTGCGTATCCATCTTTGGTTCTGCAAGAACTCCCAACGACAATAAATACTATCAGCTGGCAGAGGAAATTGCTTTCAAACTAACGCAAAACGGCTACGGTGTAATTACAGGTGGCGGACCCGGCATCATGGAAGCTGCGAATAAAGGAGCTAACAAAGGGGGCGGAATTTCTGTGGGACTCAATATCGATCTTCCTTTCGAACAATCCTCTAACGCATTTATTGATCACGATAAAAATATTGATTTCGAATACTTCTTTGTACGTAAAGTAATGTTCGTAAAATATGCTCAGGGCTTTATCGTACTTCCGGGTGGTTTTGGAACTCTGGATGAACTTTTTGAAGCGATCACTTTGATTCAAACACAAAAAATCGGACACTTCCCTATCATTCTGGTTGGTAAGGAATTTTGGGGCGGACTCATCGACTGGTTTAAAAGTACTTTATTGAAGGAAAAGAACATCAGCCAAGAAGATCTCGATTTATACATCACTGTGGATACTGCCGAAGAAGCTGTTTCAGAAATCAATAAGTTCTACGGCAAATACTTACTGAAACCCAATTTTTAATTTTCATCGTCCACTTAAGAAAGCAAAATCTGTTTTTTATATAAAAATTATTTTAAATTAGGGCTCCTGCAAAAGACAAAGCATTTTTCTATGAGAATTCGTTTTACTATTACAACCATATTCTTACTGGCTGCTTTGCATTTATTTTCACAGGACTCCGCAGCAACCGAAAAGCCGGAAATCAATTACAATTTATTTAAAGTCGGACTAGGCACAGGCGCTTTCAATTTTGATGGCGATGTTGGCGTGTTTTCAAAAATAGGTACTGTTGATGACCTTCGTTTGGGTTATAACTTTTCTTTGAGTCAGCGTTTTTTAACCATGTTCAGTGCTAACCTCAGCGGATTTTACGGACAGGTTTCCAAAAGCGAAAGAAGCGGTACAAGAAATCTCAATTTCGAATCCACTGTAATGGGTGGCGATTTTACTATTGGTTTTCATTTCGACAATAAATACATGATTCAAACCGATAAATTCGGGTTGAATATTTTCGGAGGTGTTGGTTATTTTCTTTTTGATCCGAAAGGAGATATTAAAGATGGTGACGGAAAACAATATTATTACTGGAGCGACGGAAGTACGCGTGATCTACCTGAAAGCGCAGCAAATATTCCACTCTCAAAAGCATTGAAAAGAGATTTTAAATATGAAACACCTCTTAGCGACCCTAACATTAAATATCCCAAAAGCTCCCTTATCTTCCCTATAGGAGTGAGCGCAAAATTCAAGCTGGCCAGAAATGTGGATTTTTACATCAGCGGAACCTACTACTTAACGCAAACCGATTTTCTGGATAACTTCAGCGCAGGATCAAACAGTGATGCGTTTTGGACTGCCACCGGAGGATTGCAATTTAACTTCCAGAAAAAAGCACAAAAAGAAAAAGAGAAACAAGTGTACGATGACGTTGATGTTAAAGCAATAGTTTTAAAATCCGACCGTGATGCGGATGGTGTTTTGGATATTAACGATATCTGTCCGGCAACCCCTGCAGGAACTAAGGTTGACGAAAAAGGCTGTCCGTTGGATAAAGACAAAGATGGCGTTGCCGATTATCTGGATAAAGAATTACAGTCTCCTAAAAATTCAGTAGTAACCGACAGCGGTGTTGCCATTACCGACAGTATTTTCCTGGCTGCATACAACGATTCTATCGTAATGAATCACGATATCATCTGCGCTGTTTACCCTAGTTTGTGTAAAGAAGGCAACAACGACAAAGCAGAACAAGGAAATGCAGGAGCAAATAAAAATTCGAAATTAAGCGCGCCTTATTCTCATGCCGATATGAACAACGACGGCATCATTACTTCTGATGAAATATACAAAGTAATCGATAGGGTTTTTGACAACTCTACTGTCATAAAACTCAATGATGTCCACAAAATCATTGATTACTTCTTCGAGCATTAAAGCTTAAAATCATCTTTATTTTTCTTGCTCTGAAAATCAATATTCTCTATTGGTTTTCAAAAAATCTTTTCAACAATTTAAGCCGCTTATTAACAAGTTTCTGTTTACAATAATGAACAGAGCCATCCGCTATCGCCTTCTATTTAAAATAGATTTGTGACAATTGATGAATAACTTTTTATGATAAAAGGCCTGCTCATATCTATTAACATTATCTTCCTTTCCTTAATTGGAATGTTCTCTGAAGATGCGGTTAGCGTCGAAGCACAATTGCCTTCATCAGCCAAACCGGGTGAAGCGTTTGAAATTGTAGTCACCATCAAAAAAGGATCAATCACTGAATTTGCGAAATTTCAATATCAATTGCCTATCGGTTTCACGGCGGAAAATGTAGACAGTAAAACCGGCGCATTTTCTTTCGCACAACAACAGGTTAAAGTTATCTGGATGGCTTTGCCTACAGAAACTGAATTTCAAATAAAATTTAAAGTAAAAAGTTTTCCAAGCACCAACGGCACTTATAACCTCAGCGGAAAATTTCATTACGTAATGCAAGGAACAAAATATGAAGCAAGTACTACGGTAAAAACAATTACTGTTGGAACTCCTTCCGAAGTTGCTGTTACTCCTACAAAAGAAAATACAACAACTACTACCTCAGCAACACAAACACAAACGCAAACAACTACCACTGTTGCAAGTACTGAACCTGCTAAAGAACAAACCACCACTGTAGCGCAAACCAATACCAATCCTGCTAAAGAAAACACAACTACCACAAGTGCTGCTACTACTGAAAATAAAACGGAAACCGTTTCAACTACCAACACCGACGGGATAGAATTAAAAAGAACTTTCTCGGCAACACAGGTTAAAAAAGGCGGTTCCTTCATGGTTGATATCGTAATCAATAAAGGAGGAGCAAGTGGTTTTGCTAAAATCATGGAAACTTTACCGGTAGGATTTGTTGCAGAGGAAGTAGATGCTTTTGGCGGAATATTTTCTTTTCAGGACAACAAAGTAAAAATCCTATGGATGACAATGCCTGCCTCTAAAGAGATAAAAGTAAAATACAAAATCACCGCTGCTGCAGCTGTAAATGGAAAACATACCATTGAAGGTTTCTTTTCTTATTTGAAAGAAAGCGACGGCACAAACAAAAAGATAGCTTTTAGCAACAGTACTATTTCGGTGGTGGATGAAATTACTGAAGAACAAGTTGCAGTAGTTGAAACCAAACCGGAAAACACAAATACAACTACCACAAAACCTGCAGAAGAAAATACTGTTAAACCCGCTAAAACAGAAACCAAAACAACAACAGCTCAAACTGTAAAAACAAAAGAACCTAAAAAGGAAAACACTACAGCTTCTGTAAAAGTGATAGAAAAAGGTGAACCGAAAACCGAGAAAAAAACAACTTCAACCAAAAAACAAACTACTCCCAACAATACTACAGCATCGGCAACACCACAAGATTTCGGAAGCAGCAATCCTAATCAGAATCTTTACTACAGCGTTCAGATATGCGCAACAAAAAAACAAGTAGATGTTTCTTACTTTGTGAAAAACAACAGCATCAACGAAAAAATTTACACCATGATGCACGAAGGATGGCACAAATATGTGGTGGGTGAATTCTCTGAATACAAAGGTGCGCGCGACCACAGAGAAGAAGTGAAAACACAAAACAAAGTGGTAGGTCCTTTTGTTACTGCTTACAACAAAGGCTCGAGAATTACAGTGCAGGAAGCATTGATGATCTCAGGTCAGAAGTGGATTCAGTAATTCACATCCATCTTTAAAATTCCCTTTTCTATTTTTTTCAAGATTAGTATTTCTTCATCTGATGGATGAATAATCTCTATAAGAAAATCCCTCTGCCATCACACAGAATCCCTTCGCACTAAGACCGGAAGTTCCTTCCTCCTCTTAATATCAAATCTTTTTTCAAAGGGAGAAGCCCATACCCATCAAAGCATTCTCGAAAATGAACGTCACACAGTGGGCAGGTAACTTCGTGCGAAGGCCCGAGCCAAGAGGCGGGCGTGTGAGAGGTTTTTCGTGCGAGAGCAGCATCCCTGCCTGCCGGCAGGCAGGTCTTGGCTCTTGAATTTTTTGGATACTTTTTGTTTCAAGACAAAAAGTATCGATTTGCTTCTTTTTAAAAGAAGAAAAAAAGATATAGGATTGCTTCAATTTTTGAGCGCAAAAATTCCCGCAATGACGACAACTGTTATGCTTTTAAAGTATCCGCTTTCTTCGAAGCAGCATACATCAATAAGAAAGTAATCAGTGAATTATATACAATCAACTCTCCTCCTACCTTAATTCCAAAAAGCATATCGTGTTTCGCCAGCAAATGAATAGTGAGCGAACAAGCAAAAGCAACAATAGCAATAATCAGCGATGATGATTCTACTTTCAAAACTCTTTTGGTAAAAATTCCGAAAGCAAAAATTCCAATTAATGGTCCGTAAGTGAAAGAAGCGAAAGTGAGGATTTGCTCAATAGCGTTGGTAGACACGAATTCATTCAAAGCCAGAATAACAACCAGTAAAACGATTGACATCCCGATATGCACTTTGTCCTTCCATTTTTTTTGCTGTGCCTCTTCCATTTTCCTAACACCAATGAAGTCTACACAAAAAGAAGTCGTTAAACTTGCCAGAGCTGAATCGGCACTCGCATAAGTTGCCGCAAACAAACCGAGAATAAAAAATATTCCTACTGCCACAGAAAATTCATTGCTCAGGGCCAAAGTAGGAAACAGCAAATCGGTTTTTGCTTTGCCGTCGACCATTGGAATCTCAATTCCGTTTTTAGCAGCATACATAAATAAAGTAGCGCCCAGCACTAAAAAAACCAGATTCACTAATGTAAGTACAAAAGCAAAAGACACCATGTTTTTCTGAGCATCCTTAATATTTTTACAGCTCAGATTCTTTTGCATTAAATCCTGATCCAATCCTGTCATCCCAATGGTGATAAACATTCCGGTAATAAATTGCTTCCAGAAATAATTGCCGGAAGTCCAATCGTCGAAAAAGAAAATTTGCGAATATTTACTTTCGGAAATCACATGAATGAGTCCGCCCTGCTCACCAAAACCCAAAGAATCGGAAATTAAATAAATGGTGATTCCCAGCGACAATAACATAAAAGCGGTTTGTAAAGTATCTGTCCACACGATGGTTTTTATTCCACCTTTAAAGGTACACAGCCAGATAAATAAAATTGAAAAGCCCACCGTTACTGAAAAAGGAATACCCCATTTAGCAAAAATAAACTGATGAAAAACTGTTGCCGCAAGTAATAAACGAATGGATGCACCAAAAATCCGCGAGATCATAAAAAGAGAAGCCCCGGTTTTATAAGTCCAGAAACCAAATCTTTCTTCCAGATAACCGTAAATAGAAATCAAATTCATGCGATAGTAAATCGGCAACAATACATAAGCCACTACTAAATATCCCACCAGATAACCAAAAACAATTTGCATATAGGCAAACTGTTTTCCGTCCACCCATCCCGGCACCGATATAAAAGTCACGCCGGAGAGCGATGCGCCTATCATTCCAAAGGCCACTACATACCATTTTGATTCTTTGTTACCGACAAAAAAACTTTCGGTATTCGCACCTCTGCTGGTGAGATATGACATTAAAATCAGCACTGCGAAATAGCCAACAATGATGGTCAAAATTAAAGCTTCACTCATATAAAAAATTTACAGCAGTCAAGTTAGTCATTAATGAGTAGGGAAAAATTCTCTTCTCCAATAATAAATCAAACACACAATGTTAATTGAAGTCGGCACATCACAAAAGCTTTTTGTATTTTCGATTGAAAATTATTCAACAATGGTATTGGCCGACACATTTTATTTTGGTGTATTAACGAAGCTCAAAGGCTTTAAAGGAGAAATTCATTTCAAGGCAGAAACCTTTATTGAAGAAGCTCAGGAAATAAAATCGGTGCAGCTCATGATTGGCAAACATCTGGCCGAATACAAAGTGGAGCGACTCAGTTTAAACGGAGAAAAAGGCGTGGTGAAATTTGAAGGAGTAAATACCGAACAGGAAGCTCAATCCTTGCTGAAATTTAAAATGTATCTGGCCACAGCCGATTTCCCTGATTTAGAAGATGCCGACAATATCATGGAAATGTTGAATTATAAAGTCTTTGATAAAGAGAAAGGCTATTTAGGTGAAGTATCGGAAATCAACGATTCAACAGCGCAAACCCTCATCACGGTAAAAAACAACAGAGTTGAAATTTTAATTCCTCTGGTGGATGAATTCATTGAATTTATAGATACTGAGAAAAAGGAAATCCATGTTGATGTTCCTCCTGCATTACTGAGTTTGAATGACTAATTCAAAAACAAAATACGAACCCTTTCGCTTCAAACAATTTTTAGTACACCATGATTTATGCTCCATGAAAGTGGGCGTTGACGGGGTGTTGCTGGGCGCATGGGCCGATGTAAACAATTGCGCATCGATTTTGGATGTTGGCACCGGTAGCGGACTCATTGCACTTATGCTTGCACAAAAAAACAGCAGTGCAACTATTCACGCCATCGACATTGACGACAGTGCTTTTCAGCAGACAAAAATTAATTTCGATTTATCTCCCTGGAAAAACAGAATGGTATTGCACAAAGGTGATTTCTCCGTTTTTGAAAGCGCTCAAAAATTTGATTTAATAGTGAGCAATCCACCCTATTTTTCCAACTCTTCTTTAAGTTCCGATTCCTCCAGAAATATAGCGCGGCACAATATTACCTTATCCCTTGAAAAACTCATTGAACGCGCAAATTTTTTATTACACCCTCAGGGAAAGCTCTGTATTGTCTACCCTTTTGAAAATTTAGCAGAAGTGGAAAGCATCACTGATAAAATGCATTTATCAATAAAAAAACTTACATTAGTTAAACCTAATGCATCCAAATCCCCTAAACGAATATTGGTGGAAATCACTAAAGAATCATCAGCCGACAGAACCGAAAACGAGTTGATGATTGAAGTGCGTCCCAATGAATTTTCACAGGAATATACAACGCTGACAAAAGATTTTTATCTGAAGTTTTAAAAAGACAATGAGCGAATTAAAAAACATATTTTTCCTTCTTCTTGTTTTTGCAAACCTGATTTTATCTGCTCAAATCAACTGTTCTATCTCTGTTGTTCCCGATACGGTGCAAATATGTAAAGGCGATTCCGTAACACTGCAGGCCAATGGGACTAAATACGAATTAAGCTGGTCGCCAAAAACAAATTTAAGTGATTCCACTTCTGCATCTCCAATTGCCTTTCCAAAAACAACTACAAAATATACGGTACTGAACAGATATCTCTACCCGATAGAAAGTATTGTCAACGGCGATTTTGAACAGGGAGACATGGGATTCAGCAGTCAGTACGCAATCGACTGTTCTCCCGGAAGTTTGGAACAAGGACACTATTGCGTGAACAATGCCACTGATGTATACTGGACGGCATGGTCAGCCTGTTCCGACCACACCGGTGCTTCGGGCAATATGATGATTATGGATGCCGCAACAGTAGCGGGGGTAAGCGTATGGTGCCAAACCGTAAATGTAACGCCCAACACCGATTATCAGTTTACTACATGGATATCCTCTGTATTGGCTACAAATCCTGCCATTCTGCAATTCTCCATTAACAATCAATTGCTTGGAGCTCCCTTTCAAGCATCTCCTGTTACCTGTGAATGGAATCAATTTTATGAATTATGGAATTCGGGAGTGGCCACTTCCGCGCAAATATGCGTAGTAAACCAAAACACGGAAGGGCAAGGCAATGATTTTGCATTGGATGACATCTCATTTAAATCGGTTTGTTTTAGCAAAGACAGCGTTGTGGTAGTGGTTCATCCGTCTATTTCAGTGGATCTTGGTGCCGATAAAAAAATATGCAACGGCGACAGCACTTTACTCAACACCAATTTACCTTCCAATTATCAATTCAACTGGTCGAATGGAGGCACTGCAAATAAAACTTACGTAACAACAGCGGGGACTTATTCGGTAGCTGTCGACAATGGTTTCGGATGTACGGCAAGCGATGCCATCACTCTTTCACCCATAACTAGTCCTACTTCCATCCTTGAAAACGATACCACACTTTGCTTTGCCTTTGTACCTTCATATACGCTACATGGAGGAACTGCGCTCTCTTACGCCTGGTCAACGGGTGAAAATACTGAAGACATTGCAGTGAATACCGAAGATGTTTTTTACGTTACTTTATCCAATGGAAAACATTGCTCGGTGAGCGACAGCATACACATCAAAGATTATTGCAATCCTACTTTTTTCTATCTCCCTACTGCTTTTACACCCAATGGCGACGGGCTAAATGATGTTTTTATAATAAAAGGCGAGTTTATTTATATTGTACAAATGTATATTTTCAACCGCTGGGGAGAACTGATTTTTGAAACCACCGATCCTCTTAAAGGCTGGGATGGAAATGGGAAAAACGGGCGCGAACCGGAAGATGTTTATGTTGTTGTGTATGAATATGAAGGACTTTCTCCCAACACCAATAAAAAAGTGAAAGTAAAACGCTACACGCACGTCACGCTTGTCAGATAGCCTGTTTCTCAATAAAGTTAATCCCGTATTTTTTTAATTCTTTAAGAATAGGTTCGTATACTTCGGCTTCCACAGGAACCAAAACTCCTTTGCTTTTTATATCTCCGTTCAAAATCATTTTAGCCACAATGCCAACAGGCAATCCAACGGTTTTAGCCATTGCCGTTTTGTTTTCATCTTCTCCTTCCACAACGAGATAAGAATGCAATTCTTTTGCTTCGTTATTGAGTTTATAATTGAAGCGGTGAAACATGATGATCATGTCTTTATCATCGTGACTTAACTTCCATTTTTTTTCGAGAATATGCTGTAAAATCTGAGCGGGCGTAGCATTTTTCAATCCTATTTTTTCGTGACTGAAAATCCCTGTGTATTCCAGTTTCTCCCAGATATCCACATCATCCTGCTCCAGCTTCATGTAATGTTTCAGCTTCAATTCCACAGAATCGTGCTTGTTATAGGCTAAAAACAAATTGATGAACTGGCGATGCGTCATCTTATCCGAATCGGCGATCTGATAAGTATCATCCGTCATTCCCAATTGCACAAACAAGTCCCAGGCTCTGCAAAATCCCAATCGGCGCAGTGTTCCTCTGAATATTGTTTTAATGCCCTGCAAGCCGTAAATATCAATGTATTTCAAAGAATCGCGGTTGGCATAACCTTCAAATTTTCCGTAACCTTCAATATCAATCACTTCTGTTCGTCGGAATAATTTATGATAAGGAATGTATTTATAAGTGCCCTCCTGCAAAAACTTGGCGGCTCCGCCTTGTCCGGCTATCACCACGTTTCGTGGATTCCATGTGAATTTATAACGCCATGGATTATTATCGCTTTCGGGCGCTATGAGTCCGCCGCAAAAGGATTCAAATCCATGTAAAACCGCGCCTTGAACACGCAAATCATCTATAATTTTCATGGCCGAAATATGATCCAGTCCGGGATCCAGTCCGGCTTCATTCATAAATATCAAGCCTGCTTTTTTAACTTCTTCTTCCATCGCCTTCATTTCCGGAGAAACATAAGACGCCGTCACCAGATTTTTTTTGTATTTCAAACAAAGCTGCGCCACTTCTATATGAAAAGCCGCGGGCAGCATAGAAATCACAATATCTGCCTGTGATATCAGTTCTTCTTTAATATTGGTTGATTTATTTAAATCATGAAAAGTAAAAGCAGCATGATCTTTCACAATATCACGGGCATGTTGCAAAGAAATATCGGCAACACTTATTTTCCAATTTAAGGAGGAGGCATGTTCTTTGAGATAATCCAGTAAAACCGAGCTACTTCTTCCTGCTCCCAATAAAACAATATGCTTCATGATATACTTTTTTTAAAGCTAATGAATTAACATTTCGTAACAAATGTTTATAACTAATTTTCATTTAAGCGAAACTATAACATTCATCTTTTCGTTTCGATAGACAGGCATTATTACTCCATTAATTAATAATATTTAAATACTAAATATACATGAGACAACTTAAAATAAGCAAACAGGTAACCAACAGAGAAACCATTTCTTTAGACAAGTATCTTCATGAAATCAGCAAAGAAGGACTTATTACCGCAGAGCAGGAAGTTGAACTGGCACAAAAAATTAAAGCCGGTGACGCTGCTGCCTTAGAAAAGCTAACCCGAGCCAACTTAAGATTCGTGGTTTCAGTATCAAAACAATACCAAAATCAAGGATTAACGCTACCGGATTTGATCAATGAAGGAAACTTAGGATTGATCAAAGCTGCACAACGTTTTGATGAAACAAGAGGTTTTAAATTTATCTCCTACGCAGTATGGTGGATCCGTCAATCTATCCTTCAGGCTTTAGCAGAACAGGCGCGCATCGTAAGATTACCACTGAATAAAATCGGTGCCATCAATAAAATCAACAAAACTTTTTCTTTGCTGGAACAGGAGTTTGAAAGAGAACCATCAGCCGATGAAATCGCCATTGCTTTGGATCTTCCGGTAGAGGAAGTGAGAGAATCACTGAAAAGCAATTCCCGACATGTATCCATGGATGCTCCTTTACAAGAAGGAGAAGATGCAGGGAATATGTATGATTTGATGACGAGCAATGACAGTCCGCGACCGGATCACCAACTCCTCGATGATTCATTGAAAGAAGAAATCAAAAGAACTTTAGATACGCTTACACCAAGAGAGGCTGATGTCATTACTTTGTACTTCGGTTTGGGAACCGATAATCAATCACTGACCTTAGAAGAAATCGGAGAAAAATTCGATTTAACAAGAGAGAGAGTACGACAAATTAAAGAGAAAGCTTTGCGCCGACTCAAACACACCTCACGCAGCAATATCCTGGTAAAATATTTAGGGTAAATAAATCCCCTACTTTTCTAAAATTAGAGTCGCGACCCAAAACCGCGGCTCTTTTTTTTATACCTTTGAAAAAAACAAAACATGGCTCATTTAATTGCTCCTTCCATACTTGCAGCGGATTTCGCTAATCTCCAAAAAGACATCGAAATGGTGAACAACAGCGCAGGCGATTGGTTTCACCTGGATGTGATGGATGGTGAATTTGTACCCAATATTTCTTTTGGCATTCCTGTGATTGAAGCCATCAAAAAACACGCAAAAAAAACGCTAGATGTTCATTTAATGATCATCAATCCCGATAGATATATCTCTGCTTTCAAAAAAGCAGGAGCTGATGTTTTAACCGTTCACTACGAAGCTTGTCCGCATTTACACAGAAGCATTCAAGCAATCAAAGCCGAAGGAATGAAAGCGGGTGTGGCCATTAATCCACACACCAGTGTAAATGTTTTGGAAAGCATCATCAAAGATATTGATGTGGTATTGGTAATGTCGGTAAACCCCGGCTTTGGCGGACAAAAATTTATTGAAGCCACTTACGATAAAGTAAAAAAACTCAAACAACTGATTCAACAATCAGGAAGCTCAGCCCTTATTGAAATTGATGGCGGTGTTGGACTCAATAACTACAAACAACTGGTGGAAGCAGGTGCTGATGTTTTGGTGGCGGGAAATGCTGTTTTTGCGACAAAGGATCCAGCACAAACGATTACTGAGTTGAAAAAAGTCTAAGCGAAGAACTTACTTAAAATGAAAAAAGTCTTGATTGCTCAAGACTTTTTTCATTTAGTGCCCTGGAAGAGACTCGAACTCTTATGCCCTTACGAGCGCCACCACCTCAAGGTGGTACGTCTACCAATTTCGCCACCAGGGCAAGAGGAAAACCAAAGGTAAGCATATCGATGCTTATATTTCAAAAATCAGGAACGATTTTCTTAATTCAATACATTTTATCTGAAGGGAGACAATACTTTTCTGATCAATCGGATAAAAAGATTTCTGCGGCCCCCACCCTGGTATGAATTGAAAACAATGCCATTTGCTTCAATCATTTTTTTAGTGGTTTCGTCATCTTCTTCCACTTCTACTTTAATCACTTCAGAAGGTGGATTGTAAAAAAAATGCAAAGTGCTATATACTTTATTGAAGGTATAAGTGTGTGTACCCGATTGATCAAAACCAAAATTATGAGAAGTGGGAATTCGGGGATACAAGCTCAATTTATCATGAATGTAGGCAACAGCCTGCCAGCGTATGGCCCATGAATTATTTTTTTCCTGCGTTTGATCAATCAGCATGCTTTCAAAATCATAGGCGCCAAACAAATTAAACTTGTCCATTAAATTTTTCTCTTTCAACTGCTTCAATAGTTTTTTGCCATCGGGTTCAAACAAGGCCCATCTGTCCTTCCATGTTGCCCAACCCCAACAATCGGGTATCGGCACAAAAAAACAATCGGGGACAGACTCATCATTAGCAAAAAAATTACAGGCTCCGATACTTAACGCTTTTTCTTCTTTTTCATACATATTCAAAGCGTTGTTCATGAACTTCAAAAAATTGGTGGAGGTAAGAATATCATCTTCCAACACAATGATTTTTCCATGCTTATTAATGATTTCTCCTACGCCTGTAATAATTGAATTGGCCAATCCTTTATTGATATCGTGCTCAATAATATTAACTTCCCCGCACCACTGCCTGGTTTTTATTATTTCACGAACTTTTTTGATCTCTTCCAGCTCTTCGGACGAACAATTTTCTTTCGGACCGTCGCAATAGATATACAACTTTGATTTTTCCGCAAGTTGATTCTTCGACAAATAATTCAAAGTTTTCTGAGTGTGTTCACTCCTGTTGTAAACAAATAAAATTATGGGTGCCAACTCACTCATATCTTCACAAATCAATAATTAATGGTTTATTACACAGCACATATTTTTCATTCAGAATAGATCCGTTGATGTAGCTTACTTCTCCATCTGTATGAGATCCGTAAGCCTCATGAATGTGCCCGAAAAGAAAATATTTCGGTTTTACTCTTTTTATAGCTTTAGACAATCCTTCACAGCCAACCGATAATCCTGAAAATATTTTATCCAGAATACCGAAAGCCGGTCCGTGAGTGAGCAATATATCTACTCCATCCGGTATCAAATCCCATTGCTGTTTCATTTCAGCACCGGGCGACTTCATAAAAGCCCAGTTCATGAACTCAGGAGTCCACGGACTTCCATATATTTTCACTCCTTCGATTTCAATGGATTCATCTTCCAGATAGACGACATTGGAAGGAAGCATGGAACGAAATTCTTTAGGATTTTGTTGAATAAAAAAATCGTGATTGCCCGCAATAAAAACCTTGTGTTTATAGGGCAAAGAAGAAAACCATTGTAAAAAATCGACTATCTCTTTTTGAGTACCCCCTCCAGAAACATCTCCCGCATGAATAATAATATCGCCCTCGGGCAATGCAATCTTTCTGTGCTGATTATGTGTATCCGAGATGAAAACGATCCTCATTTTGAATTTTCAAAACGGGAATTTAAGAATAAAAATAATGCTGCTCTAATCGAATGACCAATTTCTTAGCAATTTCCATCGCCTGAGAAAAATGCTTCAGTTTTGTTTTTACTTCTTTCACCTTTCCTGAATTGTAGTACAAGCGATATGGAAATATGCTGAAATACAAAATCTTTTTAGCCATGGAGAACTCTTTCACATCTTCTGAAGTGAGAGAAGGTTTGGCAAAATAAATTTCATTGAGGGCATTCACCAATTCCATTATTTCAGGCTCATAAGACTGTGCATGAACATGATTGATGAGCTTTTGGTAATTCACCATCCACTTATCAATGTGCGGATAAATGGGCGCGTCCAGAGGAATCCCCGACCAATAATTTTTAAATCCGAAATAGTGCTTACATTCCTCATCCACTTTTTTAGAAAAATTATCCAAATAATTGACCTGATTTCTAATGTATTCAAAGTCTTCAGCGATATTCAACTTGCCTTCCATTTATTTGTTGATGTCTAAAAGTTCAACTTCAAAAATCAAGGTTGAATAAGGAGGAATTCCATTTTGAGATTGTTCTCCATAGGCCAGATAGTAAGGGATAAAAAACTGAAATTTTGAGCCTACAGCCATGTACTGCAATCCTTCCGTCCAACCTTTAATTACTTGATTCAATCCAAAAACAGCCGGTTCATTTCTTTTATAAGACGAATCAAATTCTTTTCCGTCCAGCAAAGTTCCTCTGTAATGCACTTTCACCTTATCGGTAGCTTTTGGTTTCGGTCCTCTGCCCTGCTCCAATACTTTATATTGTAAACCGCTTGGAAGAGCGACAACGCCGGGTTGTGTTTTATTTTTCTCTAAGAAAGCATTCCCTATATCTTTTCCTTTTTCAATTTTATAATTGTTCAAGAAGTTATTGGCTTGTCGGAAATCCAACTGCAATTCATCTTCAAACAAACCGTGTTGCATTCCTTTTTTGTATTTCTCCATATCGAGATTGCTCATGTCACCAAACTGCACATAACCCGCCCCTAAAGTTAAACCGTACGCATAACTCAAATCGGTTTTTTTAGCAGTAGTATTGAAAGCCACTTTATTTTGCATGAATTCATTCACCATGGTATGCGCAGCTTCTTTAGTCATTTTTGGCGTTTCATTTTTAACAGCTGCACTTACGGCTTTTAAAAACTCATTCACATCCACCTCTTTAAATTCTTCTCTTCGCAAACCAATCCCAGCGTTGGCACCCAACACATAAGAAACC
Organism: Flavobacteriales bacterium; assembly: GCA_023251095.1. Taxonomy (GTDB): domain Bacteria; phylum Bacteroidota; class Bacteroidia; order Flavobacteriales_C; genus JAHEZL01. Next base: position 31,875 of record JAHEZL010000003.1, on the reverse strand, counting down.
TTATCGGTAGCTGTTACCAAAGGAATGGTGTCGGTTAAGGGCTTTGCAACAGCACTTGCGTTATCGTCGGTTTTATCACCTTGTTGTCCCGAACAGGAAAAAAAAGCAATGGCTAAGGCGAAGGGAATAAATTGTTTTATCATAAAATGGTTTTTGTAAATGTACTTACGATTGCGAAAATGATAAAATTAAAATCACTTCTATCACTCTTCCTCCAAAACTTTTAAACATGAGTTTTGTGGATTGGCGTTTTCCAGCAAAACATCAAAATAGTTTTGACTGTATTTGGCGTAGAACTCGAGGAAATTCACTCTTCTTTCCTGAAAAATACCACCAGGAAAAATCTGATTTTTTAATTTCTCTATTTTATTTAAATCTATTTCGTGACGCGATTTTTCAGCTTTTTTAATGCGGGAAATTAACCCTTCCAAAGCATTGAGCGCTTTAACCTTTTCCGCTTCTACCGTACCCTCCAGAGATCCATCTACCTTTACAACTTCAGCTTTCAATTGAGTATAAACAGCTTCTATTTGCTTTTGATAAGCAGCATTATTAAACTCTGTTTTACTTTGCAGATATTGGTTTTTCAATTGCTCAGCCGCTTGAAATAAAGCTGTTGGATTTAATCCCAAAGCTTGCATTGTTTTGCGTTGATTAGCAGAGATGAACAAAAAAGAATCCCGCAAAATCAATTGCGGATAAGGAATATTTTGCGCTGCAAAAACACCCTTCAACTGAAACCAATAAGCCAGTTCATTCGGCCCGCCGATGTAAGCAACATTAGGCAAAACAAACTCTTGATATAATGGCCTGTAAATCACATTCGGACTAAATTTCTCCGGCGCTTCTTTCAATAGTTGTGGCCAGTTTCTGTCGTCATTTTCTAAAAATCTTTCGCGGATTTCATGGTCGAGGAAAAAGAAATTAATCTCTCGTGGATTGACCTGAATTTTATATTTTTTCTCTAATTCAAGATTCGTTTTTTCTACTTCTCTTTTGCCAACTTTTTCTTTGAATTCTTTTTCAATGACAGAAGAAAAACTTCTTTTCAGTTCTTTATCATCAGCATCGATGATCACTAAACCGTATTTCCCAAAAACCTTATTCAGCCAGCAACGCGTAAATTCCGACAAGTTTTTTTCTTTGATCGCTTCTTCAAAAATATCATTGTCCCCAACCAATGCTTTTATTTGCTGCAACACTTCTTCCAGTCCTTCTGTGTTCAATCTTCCAACAGCACCTTTCGCTTCTTTATTCCATTCAATTTTTTTATTGAATAAATACAAATGATTCACCTCTTCAAAATCATGATCTTCGGAAGCCAGCCAAAAAACAGGAACAAACTTTTTACCGGGATATTTTGCCGAATAAATCTTCGCGGTTTTTATGGTGGAAATAATTTTGTAAATGAAATACGCCGGTCCGCCAAACAAACACAATTGATGGCCTGTGGTTACGGTGAAAGTATTTTCGTTGAGTAAGGAAGAAATATTCTCTTCTACAAATTTTTCTGTTTGAAGACCTTTGTATTGCTCCTGGAGCGTGGAAACCAGTAATTTTCTATCGGTAGTTTTATTGAAATTCAGATCTTCCTCTTTCAGTAAATCATGAACGATTGGCGGAACCAAATTGGTTTGGGGGAATGGTATTTGAGAAAATTTAAACACCTTAATCAACAATTTTTCCTGTAAGGTCAAAGAAATCGGCACTTTCAATTTTAACGTTGGCATAATCACCGATGCGCACATAATTTCCTTTGGTGGGAACAAGTACTTCATTGTCCACTTCAGGAGAATCAAATTCGGTACGACCAATGAAATTTCCACCTTCCGCTCTATCGAAAAGAACTTTTAATGTTTGTCCGATTTTAGCCTGATTTTTCTCGTAAGAAATATTGGCTTGCACTTCCATGATTTCCTCTGCACGGCGTTGTTTCACCTCTTGCGGAACATCATCTTCTAATTTAAATGCATGCGTATTTTCTTCGTGCGAGTATGTGAACGCACCCAAACGATCAAACTTTTGTTCGGCCACCCACTCTTTCATTTCCTGAAATTGCTCTTCTGTTTCTCCCGGATAACCTACGATTAAAGTAGTTCTCAAAGATATCCCCGGAACTTTTGTACGAATTTCTTCCAATACACGATTGGTTTTTTCTTTGGTGGTACCGCGGCGCATCGATTTCAAAACCGGATTTGAAATGTGCTGCAAAGGCATATCTAAATAATTGCAAATGTTTTTTCTTTCGTTCACCACATCCAGCACATCCATCGGAAAACCGTGTGGGAATGCGTAATGCAAACGAATCCATTCGATGCCTTCCACATCGGAAATGGCTCTCAATAATTCTGATAAATTTCTTTTGCCGTAAATATCTAATCCGTAGTAAGTCAGATCCTGGGCGATCAACATCAACTCCTTTACGCCTTTTGCAGCAAGTGCTTTTGTCTGTGTTACCAAATCTTCAATCGGTGTCGATAAATGTTTTCCACGCATCAAAGGAATAGCGCAGAAAGAACAGGGACGATCGCAGCCTTCGGAAATTTTCAGATAAGCAAAATGATTCGGTGTTGTTAAAACTCTTTCTCCTACCAGCTCGTGTTTGTAATCGGCTTTTAAAGCTTTCAATAATCTTGGTAAATCACGCGTTCCGAAGTATTCATCCACATTCGGGATTTCTTTTTCCAGATCGGGTTTGTAGCGTTCAGATAAACAACCGGTAACATACACTTTGTCGATCAAACCTTTTTCTTTGGCTTCTACAGCAGAAAGTATGGTATTGATCGATTCTTCTTTCGCATTTTCAATGAAACCGCAGGTATTGATGATCAAGATCCCCGCATCCTTTTTAGTGGATTCGTGCTCAACTTCAATATTGTTGGCGCGCAGCTGACCCATCAAAATCTCAGAGTCGTAAATGTTTTTAGAACATCCGAGCGTGATGACGTTGACCTTATTTTTTTTGAGTGTTTTAGTTTTCATATCTTATCCAAAAAGAGAATCTACAAATTCTTTGCGGCGGAAAACCTGAAGATCTTCCATGCCTTCACCAATACCAATATATTTTACGGGGATTTTAAACTGATCGGAAATACCAATCACCACTCCGCCTTTAGCGGTTCCGTCTAATTTTGTTAAAGCCAAAGCTGTTACTTCGGTTGCCAGAGTAAATTGTTTGGCCTGCTCAATCGCATTTTGTCCGGTAGAACCGTCGAGCACCAAAAGCACTTCATGCGGTGCACCCGGAACAACCTTTTCCATCACCTTTTTAATTTTGGTGAGCTCATTCATCAAATTAATTTTATTGTGCAATCGTCCGGCTGTATCAATAATCACCACATCTATGTCTTTTGCTTTTGCCGATTGTAAGGTATCGTAAGCCACCGCTGCAGGATCGGCATTCATTCCTTGTTCAACAATAGGCACATCGGCCCTTTTCGACCAGATTTTTAACTGATCTACCGCCGCAGCTCTAAAGGTATCGGCTGCACCGAGCATTACTTTTTTACCTGCTTTTTTGTATTGATAAGCCAGTTTTCCGATAGATGTTGTTTTCCCTACTCCATTCACTCCAACAACCATGATCACATAGGGTTTTACAGCTAAGGGCACATCAAATTCACCGCCATCCACCGAGTTGTTCTGCTCCAGCAATGACACTATTTCCTCGCGTAACATGCCATTGAGCTCACTCGTGCCCATGTATTTATTCTTCGCTACTTTTTCTTCTATTCTTTTGATGATTTTTAATGTGGTTTCAACACCCACATCAGAAGTGATGAGCACTTCCTCCAGGTTATCCAGCACCTCCGCATCCACCGTTGATTTACCAACCACAGCACGCGCAAGCTTGGAAAAAACGCTTTCCTTGGTTTTAGATAAGCCTTCTTCTAACTTTTGCTTTTTTTCTTTTGAAAAAAAATCGAATAAACCCATTGTGCCCGATTTAACTTATTTCTGCTCTGAGCTAAAAATGAAAAAAGCTCCCGTCCCTCGACAGAAGCTTTTATAAATACCTTGCACGGAAATTACTTTCCTGCTAAAAAATCATTTACCTTTTCATTAGGCACCATCTCTTCTCTGAAAGAATATGCACCTGTTTTAGGAGATTTTATAGCTCTTATAACCTTAGTTAAAGATTTGCTTACTGATTTATCTTTAAAGCTTGCTACCGTTTTCTTAGCCATGACTTAATTATTTAATTTCTTTATGAACTGTATATTTCTTCATGATAGGATTGTATTTTTTCAATTCAATTCTATCAGGAGTATTTTTCCTGTTTTTTGTTGTGATATATCTTGAAGTGCCTTTTAAACCTGTAGCTTTATGCTCGGTGCACTCTAAAATCACTTGTATCCTGTTACCTTTCTTTGCCATGATTAAAACTTTTTTCGGACGGCGAATTTAGGAAGAAAGATTATTATACACAACTCTTTATGAATAAAATGTAATATTTTTTCTTCTTCACATGTTCCTTCGGTACTGTCCACCTACTTCAAATAAAGCCTCCGTAAGCTGTCCGAGAGAGCATACTTTAGCCGCTTCCATCAACACCTCAAACACATTTTCACCTTTAATAACGGCTTGTTTCACCGCTTTAACAGCTTTTGCAGCCGCAACTTTTTTACTTTTATGAAGATTATTCAACGTCGTGATCTGGTTTTCTTTCTCTTTTATATCCGCTCTGATGATCTCTTTAGGCAAAACAGTAGGTGATCCTTTAGAGGATAAAAAGGTGTTTACCCCCACGATAGGGAATTGTCCGCTGTGCTTCAACCCCTCATAATACATGGATTCTTCCTGTATTTTGGAACGCTGATACATGGTTTCCATAGCACCCAAAACCCCTCCTCTTTCAGTGATCCGGTCGAATTCAGCCATCACAGCCTCTTCCACCAGATCCGTCAACTCTTCTATAATAAAGGAACCCTGCATAGGATTTTCGTTGACCGCCAGGCCCAATTCCTTATTGATGATCATTTGTATGGCCAATGCTCTGCGCACCGACTCCTCCGTTGGAGTAGTAATTGCTTCATCATAAGCATTGGTATGCAAGGAATTACAATTGTCATAGATAGCATATAAAGCCTGCAAAGTGGTGCGAATGTCGTTGAAATCAATCTCCTGAGCATGGAGTGATCTTCCTGATGTTTGAATATGGTATTTCAGCATTTGAGCCTTTTCATTGGCGCCATACTTCAATTTCATGGCTTTGGCCCATATCCTTCGGGCAACTCTACCGATGACTGCATATTCAGGATCCAATCCGTTGGAAAAGAAAAAACTCAGGTTACCTCCAAAATCATTGATGTTCATCCCCCTGCTCAAATAATACTCTACATAAGTGAAGCCGTTGGCGAGGGTAAAAGCCAATTGAGTAACCGGATTAGCGCCGGCTTCCGCAATATGATAGCCAGACACCGAAACCGAATAATAGTTCTGGATTTTATTTTGAATGAAGTACTCCTGCACATCGCCCATCATCTTCAAGGCAAAATCGGTAGAGAAAATACAGGTGTTTTGCGCCTGATCTTCTTTTAAAATATCGGCCTGAACAGTTCCTCTCACTTGTTTAAGGGTTTCGGCCTTGATTTTATTGTATACTTCTTTGGATATAACTTCATCTCCAGTTGTACCCAATAGCTTTAAACCTAAACCATCATTTTCTTTTGGCAAAGCGCCATTGTATTTCACCTTCTGGCTTTTGACTTTTTGTACAGACGCAAAATTTTGCGTCTCTACCGCCATATACTTTTCACATTGCTGATCAATCGCAGCATTTAAAAAGAACGCAAGAACAATAGGTGCCGGACCGTTGATCGTCATACTTACCGAAGTATTCGGACTGCACAAATCAAAACCCGAATACAACTTCTTGATATCATCCAAACAACACACGGAAACTCCTGAATTACCAACCTTTCCGTAAATATCCGGACGGTGATCGGGATCACGACCGTAAAGCGTAACCGAATCAAAGGCAGTGGATAAACGCTTTGCCGGCATATCCGCACTCACATAATGAAAGCGCTTGTTGGTACGCTCAGGCGATCCTTCGCCGGCAAACATTCGCGTAGGATCTTCACCACTTCTTTTAAATGGAAATAAGCCGGCAGTATATGGAAATTCTCCCGGCACATTTTCTTGCAGCGACCAGCGCAAAATATCGCCCCAGGCTTCAAAACGGGGCAAAACAACTTTTGGAATTTTGTTTTGAGATAAGGATTGGGTGTACAAAGGAACTTTGATTTCTTTTCCCCTCACCGAATATGTAAATTCTTCTTTTTTATAGGCTTCTTTCTTTTTCTTCCAGTTTTCCAGAAGCTGTAAATTTTCTTTTGACAGTTGCTGCTTGAGCTCTTCGTATTTAGTCTGAAGATCTTTGTTTTTCAATACTTCCAAGGCTTTTTGAAAGCCATAAACCTGATTGGCCAACTCCGCTTGATTTTCAACCTCAGCGTTGTATTTCCTAATGATCTCTGAAATTTCCGATAAATATCTTACCCGGCCCGAAGGAATGACAGCAGTCATTTCTGTTTGATTGGCAGCAAGAACTGTTGTATTAAATTGAGCTCCTTTAGCATTCAATAATTCAACTAAAGCAGCGTACAATTCATTGGTGCCTTCGTCATTGAAACGGGAAGCAACGGTACCAATCACAGGCATTTCGTCGGGTTGCTGCTTCCACAAAGAATGATTGCGCTGGTATTGCTTTTTGATGTCGCGCAAAGCATCCAGTCCGCCTTTTTTATCAAATTTATTGAGCGCTATCACATCAGCAAAATCCAACATATCAATTTTCTCCAGCTGACTCGGGGCGCCGAATTCAGGAGTCATAACATACAAACTAACATCAGCATATTCGGTGATCTCTGTATCTGATTGGCCAATCCCTGAAGTTTCCAGAAGAATCAGATCAAAATCAGCGGATTTCAATACCTGCAGCGCATCTTTAACAAAAGGTGATACCGATAAATTGGCTTGTCGCGTAGCGAGTGAACGCATGTACACACGGTCATTGGATACTGCATTCATTCGTATTCTATCGCCCAGCAAAGCTCCGCCGGTTTTGCGTTTAGAGGGATCAACTGAAATAACCGCTATTTTTTTATTGGGGTTTTGCAATAGAAATCTTCGTAGAAGTTCATCTGTAATGGTTGATTTACCTGCTCCTCCTGTACCGGTAATTCCCAACACAGGAATGTTTTTCACTTTCAACTTCTTCAATTCTTTCTTTGCTTCTGCCGGTGAATTCTCACACAGCGAAATCATTTGAGGAAGGGTTTTAAAACTTCGCGCTTTAGGTTTTATCCTCGAAATCATATCGTCTATCATTCCCTGCAAGCCCATTTCCCGTCCGTGATCGGGATGATAAATTCTTTCTATCCCATATTTCTCCAGCTCTTTAATTTCGGAAGGAAGAATGGTTCCACCGCCGCCGCCAAATATTTTAATGTGACCCGAATTATTCTCTTTGAGCAAATCGAACATGTATTTGAAAAACTCCATATGTCCGCCCTGATACGACGTAATAGCAATAGCATCGGCATCTTCCTGAATGGCACAATTCACAATTTCCTGAGCCGAACGATCGTGTCCCAGATGAATTACTTCAACTCCGGAAGCCTGAATAATCCTGCGAAAAATATTAATAGAAGCATCGTGTCCGTCAAATAAAGATGCGGCAGTTACAATTCTTATTTTATTTTTGGAAAGGTTTTTCGACATAATCTCAAATGTAAAAAGGAAATGTTCTTCATCCTATCTAAAATACTGGCTTTTTTAATTTCACCCTTTTCGTGGATCGCCATCGGTGTAATCTATGCCATTATCACTAAAATACCGGAGCGAAAGAAAAAAGCCCTGATCATTTCCGGAATCATTTTTCTGGTATTTTCCAACGAGTTTTTAGCAGAAGAAGTAATGCGCTCCAGTGAAGCTCCGGATAAAACACTTACGCAAAAAGACCACTACGATGTAGGCATTGTACTCGGAGGAATGATCAATTACGATGGACAAAACAAAAAACTGGTTTTTAATTCCAACATCGACCGTTTGTTGCAAACCCTGATTTTATACAAAAAAGGAAACATTGATAAAATTTTGATTTCAGGAGGCTCAGGCGATATGACTTACCCTGAAATAGTAGAATCAAAATTGCTGTTGGATTTTGTGAAAGATCTCGGTTTTGATGAGAAAGATATATGGATTGAAACCAAATCGCGCAACACCAGAGAAAATGCGATGTACAGTTACGAATTTCTGAAAACTAAATTTGATCATCCTGAACAACAAAAATACTTACTTATTACTTCAGCAACACACATGAAACGGTCATTGGCTTGTTTTACAAAAGCAGGAATAATGGTCGACGACTATAGCACCAGTAGAATCAGCGGTCCGCGCAAGTTCACTTTTCAAAATTTAGTGATTCCTAATATCTGGGCCATTGGTATGTGGGAAGTATTTCTTCATGAAACCATTGGTTATTGGACGTATAAAATAGCGGGGTATATTTAGTTTATTTCATTGCCGCCAAACTCTCTTCCAACATTTTTATTTTTGCTTCAGCATCCGCTTTTTTCTTGCGTTCAGCCTCAATAATCTGAGGATTTGCATTTTGAACAAAGCGTTCGTTCGACAGTTTTTTATCTACCGAAATCAGGAAACCTTTATTGTATTCCAGCTCCTTCGTCATGCGCTCAATTTCATCGGCAGCATTTACTTCTAAAGGAATAAATACTTCATCGGTTTTAACGATGAAAGACTTAGCGTCATTTACTTTTTCACTTACATATTCCAAAGTAGAAACATTGGCTAATTTGCGAACGAGATTTTCAAAGGGGGAATAGTTTTGTTTTTGGGCTGTTTTGATTTTCACTTCCAAAGCTTCCTTCGGAGAAAGATTGTTTTGGTTGCGGACATTACGAACGCCTGTCACCAATTCCTTCATGATTTCACCATGTTGCAACACTACTGCATCAGATATTCTTTTTTCTGTCCATTTCAACACCATGATACTTTCTCCTTCTTTTCTTTCTTTTAATTTCTGCCATATTTCTTCGGTGATGAAAGGCATGAAAGGATGCAGGATCACCATTAATTCTTCGAAATACTGAATGGTTTTATTCAAAACGTTGCGTGCAATCGGTTGTCCGAATTCAGGTTTGATCAACTCTAAATACCAGGCGCAAAACTCATCCCAGATCAAACGGTAAGTTTCCAGCAAAGCATCAGAAATACGGTATTTATCAAAGGCGTCGTTGATTTTCACTAAACTCTCCGCCATCTTGTTTTCAAACCAGGAGAAAACAACATCACAATCCTTGTTTTCGGTTTCAGTAATTTCCAACCCTTTTACCAAACGCAGGGCGTTCCATATTTTATTGGCAAAATTTCTTCCTTGCTCACATTGCTTTTCATCGAACATCAAATCACCGCCGGCAGGAGAAGAAAACAATACCCCTACACGAACGCCATCTACGCCGTACTTATCGAAAATTTCAAATAAATCGGGAGAATTCCCCAATGATTTCGACATTTTTCTTCCTTGCTTATCGCGCACCATTCCGGTGAAATAAACGTCTTTGAAAGGAATTTCTTTTTCATATTCCAAGCCCGCCATGATCATTCTCGCCACCCAGAAAAAAATGATATCCTGTCCGGTTACCAATACATTCGTCGGATAGTAATATTTGATATCGGCATTGCCCGGATCGTTGATTCCGTTGAAAACAGCAGTTGGCCATAACCAGGAAGAAAACCAGGTATCTACAACATCTTCGTCTTGTTTCAAATCGGCAACAGATAAGTTTTTGCCTGTTTTTGCTTTTGCCAGTTCCAAAGCTTTTTCCGCCGTTTCTGCCACTACAAAATCATTTACTCCACTGCCAAAATAAAAAGCAGGAATGCGTTGACCCCACCATAACTGACGGGAGATACACCAATCGTTGATGTTTTCCAACCAGTGCTTATAGGTGTTAACCGCATTTTTAGGATGCAGTTTTAATTTCTCTTCCAGCACTACTTTCAAGGCAGGATCGGCCAGTTCTTTCATTTTGCAGAACCATTGCAATGACAGTTTAGGTTCAACGACAGCATGTGATCTTTCAGAGCAGGAAACCTTGTTTTTTATTTCTTCAATTTTCACCATTTGTCCACCTTCTTCCAAAGTTTGAGCAATGGCTTTACGCGCAGCAAAACGATCTTTACCAATAAAGAATTGAGCTTTCTCATTCAAAGTACCATCGGCATTTAAAATATCGATGATCTCTAAATTGTGCTTCATTCCCAGTTTGTAGTCATTTTCATCGTGAGCTGGAGTTACTTTCAAGGCCCCTGTTCCGAATTCCTTATCTACATATTCATCAAAAATGATAGGAATAGAGCGGTTCACTAATGGAACAATCGCTTTTTTACCTTTCAAATGGGCATATCTTTCATCCGTTGGATTTACGCAGATGGCGGTATCTCCGAGAATAGTTTCGGGACGCGTAGTCGCTATCGTGATGAATTCGCTTGTTCCTTCAATCGCATATTTAACATGATATAATTTCGAGTTTACCTCTTTATAATATACCTCTTCGTCGGATAAAGCAGTTTGACGCATCGGATCCCAGTTCACCATGCGCACTCCTTTATAGATGTATCCTTTATTGAACAAATCAACAAAAACCTTGATAACAGATTGGTATTGGTTATCGTCCATTGTAAAAGCAGTACGGTCCCAATCGCAGGAAGCACCTAACCTTTTGAGCTGACTCAAAATAATGCCGCCGTATTTTTCCTTCCACTCCCAGGCGTATTTCAAAAATTCATCACGGGACAAATCCTTTTTACTGATGCCTTTTTCGGCCAGCATTTCAATCACTTTATTTTCAGTGGCAATGGAAGCATGGTCGGTTCCCGGTACCCAGCAGGCATTTTTGCCCTGCAAACGGGCTTTACGGGTTAAAATATCCTGAAGTGTATTGTTTAAGGTATGTCCGAGATGCAGCTGACCAGTCACATTCGGCGGAGGCATTACAATAGTAAAAGGCTCCCTTTCATCAGGAACCGATTTAAAAAATCCTTTGTCTAACCAGTATTGAAACCATTTTCCTTCAATCCCTGAAGGATCGTATTTTGTGTCGATCAGCATTTGTAAAAATTTTGAGCGACAAAAATAGTGATTTGCTTTAACAAGTCATTAACAGCAAATGGAATAGTAATTGAATAGCTTAGCAGAACATAAATCCGTAACCATGAAGTATTTATTTTTATCGCTTATTCTTCTTGTAACAAGCTTCAAAGGATTTGCGCAAAACGCAGCTGAAACAAATGCTCCGGTTTTAAAATTAGAAACAATGACTTTGGATTATGGAACAGTAGCAAAGGGTTCCAATAAAGACAGAGTAGTGAAATTCACCAATACAGGAAAATCTCCTCTTATTATTGTTAGTTGTACAGGTTCTTGTGATTGCACTTCAGGGAAATGTCCTCACGAACCTATCATGCCGGGAAAAACCGGTGAAATCGTTGTGACTTACAATACTGATAAAGTAGGTAAATTCAATAAAACAGTAACGATCTCTTCCAACAACAGCGGAGGGAATATTTATTTAAATGTAAAAGGCGTAGTCACCGAATAAATTAAATCGTTAACAAGTCGTTAACAAGAAAAGAAACAAATAGAATTTATCTTGGTACAATCATTGAAATAAAACAAAGACAACCAAAACAATAAACCAAAATGAAAAAATTACTTTTATCCTTTGTAATTCTAATGAGCGCTGCAATCAGCGGATTTTCTCAAGACGGAGCAACAGCTCCGGATCCTAAAGCACCTAAAATTGAATTCCAAACTTTAGACATCGATTTCGGAACCATCAAACAAGGTTCAGATCCTTTCAGAACAGTAAAATTCACCAACACAGGAAAAACACCTTTAATCATCACTACTTGTCAGGGTTCATGCGGTTGCACAGTTCCAACCTGTCCTACAGAACCAACAATGCCCGGTGAAAAAGGTGAAATGCAGGTAAGATATGACACCAACAGATTGGGTGCATTTACCAAAACAGTAACCGTAATGTCAAACGCAGGTAATGGAACAATTACCTTAAAAATACATGGTACAGTAGAAGCTGCCGAAACCGGATTACCAACAAAAACCGGAGGACCTACAGCTCAATAAGAAGTTCACAAGTTCAATTTTCTCAAGATTATAACTTACTTACAGAAAAAGCCCTACGAAAATCGTAGGGCTTTTTTATTTTAGCAATAATTCGGAATGCCGAAAAAAAATAAGAAATTTGCCGACCTTGAACAAATCTACAGTATGATAAAAATTTCAGAAAGAGGAAAAGAAATAACCTTGTCTCCCATTCGTAAACTGGCTCCGCTTGCGGAAGCTGCTCAGCGAAAAGGGGTACATGTTCATTTTTTAAATATCGGTCAGCCCGACATCCCTACTCCTGAAATTGCCTTAAACGCTGTAAAAAATGCCGATTTAAAAGTTTTGGAATACAGCCATTCTGCAGGAAACCTAAGCTTCCGAACAAAATTGGTAGAGTATTACAGCAAATTCAGCATCGGCTTATCAACAGAAGATATCATCATTACCTCAGGCGGATCGGAAGCAATTTTGATTGGTTTTTTGGTTTGCCTGAATCCCGGTGACGAGGTTTTGGTACCTGAACCTTTTTACGCCAACTATATCAGCTTTGCTAAAGCTGCGAGTGCATCTATCAAAACTATTCCAACTAAAATTGAAGATAATTTTGCCTTGCCTCCTATCTCCACTTTTGAAAATTATATTTCCGATAAAACAAAGGCCATCATGCTTTGTAATCCGGGAAACCCTACAGGAAAAATATATTCCAGAGATGAGCTGGAACAATTGAAAAATCTGGTAAAGAAACATGACATGTTTCTTTTTGCAGATGAAGTGTACCGTGAATTTTGCTACGATCAGGCTATTCCTTTTTCAGTAATGCAACTGGAAGGAGTAGAAGACAATGTGATATTGATTGATTCTATTTCCAAACGCTATAGCATGTGCGGCGCAAGGATAGGAACGTTGATTTCCCGCAACAAATCGGTGATTGAAACTGCTTTGAAATTTGCTCAGGCACGATTGAGTCCGCCTACCTACGGACAAATTGCAGGTGAAGCAGCTTTGGATGTAAAGCAGGAATATTTCGACAATGTTAAAAATGAATACATCAAAAGAAGAGACCTGGTTTGTGATGCACTTTCAAAAATGAAAGGTGTGGTTTTTGCAAAACCGGCAGGGGCTTTTTATATCATGGCTAAACTTCCTGTGGATAGTGCCGATAAATTTTGCAAATGGCTGCTCACTGATTTCCGATATAACGGAGAGACGGTAATGCTTGCTCCCGGCAATGGATTTTATTCTACTCCGGGAATGGGTGAACAGGAAGTGAGAATGGCTTATGTTCTTAATCAGACCTCTTTAACCAAAGCAATGACCTGCTTACAAATTGCGTTGGAACAATATCCCGGTAAAACTTTATAACGAAAAAAAGTCCCGGGGGACGGGACTTTTTTAAAGGGTACTTAAAACTTAACAAGGGTTATAAAGGAAGTGAATTGCTTATTCCCAATACCGTGCCATAATTTTATTCTTTTTTATTTTCTTTTTTGTGTAACAAAGCACACTTTTTGCCGATCTTACGTCTATAGAAAAGATTTTAATAATAACTTCTACGGCTTAATTTGAATCATCTTCTAAAATATTTTTTACTCCTCTGTCTATCAGCAATATTTTTTGCCGACGGATTCTCACAAGGAGAATACAACCAATGGTATTTTGGAAATGGTGCTGCTCTCGATTTTAACGGAACAAATCCGATAGCGAAATCAGGTAGCGCAGCAAATGTTTCGGAAGGGACTGCCTCCATAGCCGATTGCGCCGGAAAACTTTTGTTTTATACTGACGGGACAACTGTTTGGAATAAAAATAATTCTCCAATGCCCAATGGCTATAGCTTAGATGGCGATCCCATGGCGACTCAGGTAGCCTTAATCGTTAAAAAACCAAACAGCACCGGTATTTATTACATTTTTACTGCAGGAGGAGATGATGATTTCGATGACAACTTTGAATATTCCATTGTGGACATGTCGTTAAATGGCGGATTAGGCGACGTTACTTCAAAAAATATAATACTGGTTTCCAACAGCACGCAAAAAATCACTGTAACCCGACATGCCAACGGAATAGATGTATGGGTGCTTACACACTATTACAACGACAACAGGTTTGATGCCTTTTTGGTAACCAGCAGCGGCGTATCGGGTTCACCCGTTACCAGTTACTCAGGACCGACCCACACATCGGGACACGGAGACATGAAAATTTCTCCTAACGGAGATAAAATTCTGACCTGTGTTGAGTTTATGGATTTAGTAAGTATCTCCGACTTTAATAATGCAAACGGTGTGGTGAGCAATACTTCTTTCACCAATAAATTTCCGCAACCCCACGGCGGAGAATTTTCGGCAAATGGAAAATTGGCCTATGTGAGTTCAGCTTGCTTTCTAGCCAGCAATTGCACCAATACAGGGATTTCACAACTTAATTTAGGGGTGACGAATCCGGCCCTCGTATGGAGTACCTCTCAAAAGATAAGCGGATCAACAAGGGTTTGGGGATCAATGAGAAGACACAGCAACGGAAAAATTTATTGTGCCGATGACGGCAGTCCTTATTTAGGAGTGATTAATAATCCGAATACGGTGGGAAGTGGAGCAAACTATGTACATAACGGAGTTTTTCTGGGCGGAGAAAAATCAGGATGGGAATTGCCTAACGATGTATTGATAAGCACTGCCGTTATTCCCGGAAACATTGATTTTAGTATTGTGGGAGGAGCTTGTCCGGAAGATAGCTATACCTTTAACATCATCAGTTCCCAAGCTGTTTCTTCAGCTTCCTGGGATTTTGGTGACCCTGCATCGGGCTTTTCTAATTTTTCTTCTCTGCTCACCCCCACACATAAATTTTCAGCAACAGGAACTTATACTATTTCCGTTTTCATCAACGTGGATGGCTGTCATACGATTACACTTAACAAGAGTCTTACGGTTATTAAAAACCCTACCGCCGATGCGGGTGTGGATGTAAGTGTTTGTCCGGGAAGCACCGTTAACATTGGCAGCAACACTACTCCGGGAGTGACTTATTCATGGACTCCAAACAATAAAATTTCCAACCCAAACATCAGTAATCCTTTGGTATGGCCGCTAACTCCAAGATATTATTATTTAAAAACTACTGATGCAAAAGGCTGCAATGCTTTCGATACTGTATTTGTTCTGGCGTCGGGAACCATTCCCCCCAACGCAGGCCCCGATACCATCATCTGTTTAAATGATAGCGTGAAAATCGGAGGAGGTTTAAAAGCACCCAGCAACACCACTTATAGCTGGATACCTGCCACGGGACTGAGCAATTCCCACATTCCCAATCCGATGGCGAGTCCGGCCACCACCACCAAATACTATTTATATTCACAAAACGATACCTGTTCAGGCCTCGATTCCATGATCCTCACGGTACGTGTTTTACCTCCCGTTACAGCCTCTTCCGTTAAAAATGAAATTTGTTTTGGCGACACTACACAACTTTCTGCTTCAGGTGCTTTAAGCTATGTATGGAGTCCTTCCGCGAACATCAACAACATCAATATCCAGTCGCCATATGTATTCCCAAAACAAAATACTTTTTATAAAGTAGTGGGCACCGATGCTTTTTCCTGTAAAAATTCCGACAGTATACAAATAATCGTCAATCCGCTTCCTGTTTCCAATGCCGGACTGGATACCGGTTTGTGTTTGAATGATACTATTCAATTGCAGGCATCAGGCTCAGGCACTTATTTATGGCAACCCTCTACAGAATTGAGCGATAGCACCATAGGCAATCCTCTGGCTTTCCCCACAAAAAGCACACTCTATACTTTACTGGTCACAGATGTAAAAGGCTGTAAAAAGAAAGATTCTTTGAACGTAATCGTTCATGTGCCCCATGCTTATACATTGGGTAACACGTTGATTTGCGAAGGCAGCAGCATTAACCTATGGGCCAACGGAGGCGTGAAATACAAATGGTGGCCGGGGGAAAGTTTAAGTGATAGCACTATTGCAAATCCCGTTGCAAAGCCTGTAAATCTTACCACTTATTATGTTGAAGTCACTGATGCCTACAATTGTATCGACACCGCTTCTTTCCAAATTTCATTGAATATAGTACCAACAGCGGAATTCACCGTTATACAGCAAACCCCTGGTTGTGAAGGCTTCCGGACAGAATTCACCAACACTTCTGTAAATGCCGATTCACAATTGTGGATTTATGGTGATGGCACTACTTCTACCGAAAAAGTACCTCAGCACACCTACCCTTTCGGGAAAAATGTAATTACTAAGCTGATTGTCACCAACAATGGTTTGTGCCATGATACGATGAGTATTCCCCTCAACATCAAAAGCATTTCTGATGCAGTTCTCGTTACCAACGGAAATGTGCTCACCTTAAATAATGACGGATTGAACGACTGTTTTTCAGTTGAGGTGAAAGATGAATTTCAAAATTGTGTGACCCTTGAAATTTATGACAGATGGGGATTGCTGATGTATAAAAATGACACCTATGCCTATGGAGAATGCTGGGACGGTAAAAGTCAGCTCACCAAACAATGGGTGAACCCCGGAACCTACTACTACATCATCTCTATTAAAGACTACAGTAAAACCGGATATATTACTGTATTCCGGGAGTAATTTTCTTTTTTTAAGCCTCGGGCATTTTATTATATTTGAGCGTCTTTAAAAATGAAATTACTGCCCCTCATGGCAAAACAACTGTTTCGTGTTTTATTGTTTTTTTTGTTACCTGCAGCAATGCATGCACAAACAGGTACCCTCAAGGGAACAGTAAAAGATGAAGCGGGAAATTTTTTAGCCTACGCCAATATTTCAGTTGAAAAAAACGGAGAAACTGTTTCCTCTACTCAATGCGACGAAAAAGGGGAATACACCATTAAACCCATCAATCCCGGATCTTATGATGTAGTGACTTCTTATGTAGGTTCCCAAACTGAAAAGACAGAAGGCGTTCAAATCGTTATCGAAAAAATTACTTTTTTAAATGTTATTCTGAAAAAAGCACAGGCCACAGAAGCCATCGTTATTAAACGATTTAAAGTGCCGCTCATTGATCCCGATTTTAAATCAGGAGGAACCAAAACAGCAGAAGAAATTATCAAATCCCCTTTGAATGATATTGGTGCTTTAGCCTCTACTATAGCCGGAGTATATTCTGCCGATGACGGAAATAATCAGCTCAATGTAAGAGGTGCGCGCAGTGATGCCACCCTCATTTATTTAGACGGCGTGAAAGTGCGCAGCTCCTTCAATTTACCAAAATTAGGCATCGAACAAATTACGGTGATCACCGGTGGAATGCCTGCCAGATATGGTGATGCAACAGGTGGATTGGTTTTAGTGACCTCAAAAAGTCCGAGCAGAAAACACGAACATGGCATCAGCTATGAAACTTCTGAATTACTGGATGGCTATGGAAAAAACGACATGGAATTCTTTTTCCTCGGACCACTTTATCACTCTAAAACAAAACCTCTTTATATAGGATATTCTGTTCTCGGACAATTGAATTACACCAAAGATGCCAACCCTTCTGCTGTTGGAGTGTGGAAAGTGAAAGATGATGTTTTGGCCGATCTTCAGCAAAATCCTTTGGCCCCGAATCCTTCCGGACAAGGAACCATCCGCCGTGCGGAATTGCTTACGAGTAAAGACCTGGAATGGTCGAAAACAAAAGAAAATGCAGCTACCAAAGGATTTACGCTTTCTTCAAAAATTGAAATAAAACCAAGTAAACGCTTCTCTGTTGTTGTTGGTGCTTATGCCGATTACAATTCTGCGCACAATTACATTCAACAGTATTCTTTGTTGAATGCAGAAAACAATCCTTTGATGACCAATTTCGATTGGAGGGTGTATGGAAAAGTGACGCAAAAAATTGGTGTGCAGGATGAAGACATACAGGACGATACTAAAAAACCACTGGTTAAAAACATGTATTATACCCTTCAGGTGGATTTCGACAGGGCGACTTCTTCTACCATGGACGACAGCCATGGCAGCAAAATTTTTGACTATGGCTACATCGGGAAATTTGAAACCACAAAAGAAAAAACCTACATCTTTGATTCTGCAGGAGTAAACGGCCCAAAAAATTATATGCAGGGCTGGCAGGACACTAAATATGTAATGTTAAGCGCGGGAAATAATGCCACAGCTTCAAGATATACCGAATCCTATTACGATTTATATCAGGCTAACGCCAACAGTAATTTTGTAACCGGCAATTATGAAAACTATGCGCAGGTTCAAAAAGGAGGTGCTTTATTAAATGGTGACCGACCTCAGCACGTGTACGACATCTGGTACAATACCGGCCGACAATACAACGGTTACGGAAAGTCGGAAGACAACCAGTTCCGTTTGATAGGAAGTATTTTTGCCGACATCAAAAATCATGAGGTAAATGCAGGTTTTGAATTTGAACAACGACTGGAACGCGGTTATTCTATCACTCCGATGGGACTCTGGACCCTCGCCCGTCAGCTGGGAAATGCAAAAAACAGCGAGTTGGACAAAAGTCATCCTATCATCAACGGTGACACTGTAAATTACGATAGATTGTATGTCCCTACATTGGATGGTAACGGAAAAGTGATCAACGGATTTTTTGAAAATGTTCGCGCCAAAACAGGAAAATCTGTTACCGACTTTGTTGATACGGATAATCTCACTCCTCAGGATTTATCCCTTAGTATGTTCAATGCAAGCGAATTATTGCAAAACGGAAACAATGGTTTATACACCGCTTACGGCTATGATTATTTAGGAAAGTCGAACGCTGCTTCTTTTAGTGATTTCTTCAGCCAAACAGATGGCAACAATGCGCTGCTTAGAAATATCCCGGGTTTTCAGCCAACGTATATGTCGGGATATATTCAGGATAAATTTGTTTTTCACGACATCATTTTCAATGTAGGTGTTCGTATTGATCGCTATGATGCCAACCAAATGGTGCCGAAAGATCTTTATTCCTTGTATGCCGTTAAATCTGCCGGAGAAGCAAGATCAGAAGGAATCACTGTTCCAACGAGTGTTGGCGACGATTACAAGGTTTACATCACTGATCAGGATGCCGTATCAAAAACCGTTACCGGTTTCAGAGATGCCAACAACAAATGGTACAATGCACAAGGAACTCAGGTGAATGATCCTGCGGTGATTGCCTCTTCGGCTGCCAGCGGAACAATTACTCCCTATCTTACAAATCCTAAAGCAAACGTAAAATCAGGGGATTTTGATTATGCAAGTTCTTTCAAAAAGTATGAAGCACAATTTGTGATAATGCCCCGAATCTCCTTCTCTTTCCCGATTTCAGAAGAAGCAATGTTTTTCGCGCATTACGATATTCTTTCGCAACGCCCTACGGGAAGCTTATCCAGAAATGATCCTATGAATTATCTTTTCATGGAAAATATGGTGGGTGGTGTGATTAACAATCCCGGATTGAAACCGCAAAAAACCACCGATTACGAATTAGGATTTTCTCAAAGATTAACCCGATCATCAGCCATCACCATTTCTGCTTTTTACAGAGAAATGCGAGACATGATTCAGCTCACACCTATTCGCTATGCTTATCCGGTAAACTACATGACTTTCCAGAACATTGATTTCGGAACAGTAAAAGGTTTATCCGCCGGTTATGATTTACGCCGAATAAAAAATGCAAGGATGTCGGTGAATTACACCTTACAATTTGCAGAAGGCACAGGAAGTAATTCTTTAAGCAGTTTGAATATTTTAAACTCGGGATCTCCTAACCTGAGAACAATAGTTCCTTTGGATTTCGACCGACGACACAACATTAATTTTGAAGTGGATTATCGCTTCGGTCGCGGAAAAACGTACAACGGTCCGTCGTGGGGCAGAAAAATATTAGCCGATTTCGGAATTAACTTTTTGCTGAGAACAGGATCAGGAACGCCTTATTCCCGACAATCGAACATCACCGAAGACATTGCCTTATCTAAAAGTCAGGGAAGAACTTTAAGCGGACAAATCAACGGTTCCCGCTTGCCATGGAGTTTCAGAATTGATGTGCGTGTAGATAAAAATGTAGTTTTTAAATTCGGAGACGAAAACGAAAAACAGAAAGTAACGGTATTAAATATCTATTTATCCGTGAATAATTTACTGGACACGCGCAACATCGTAAATGTATATCGCTACACCGCAAACCCTAATGATGACGGCTTCCTCACTGCAGCTGTTTCTCAACAGGAAATAAATTCAAAAGTAAATCCGCAATCTTTTATCGATTTGTATTCTGTTGCAGTGAACAGTCCTTATAATTATAGTTTACCGAGATTAATAAAACTAGGTGCGATTTATAACTTCTGATATGAAGTATGAAAAAATAAAATATACCCTCTTCGCTTTACTGCTCACCGCAGTGAATGTACTATTGGCTAGAGAAAATGTTGGCGTTGTTCAGCTTCCTCCTCAGCAGAACGGCTCTTACTATGCGGCAGATTGCGACCCTGCAACAAGTGAAATTGATTTGAGTTTAAACAACGTTCGCGCACGTATTTTGGGAGGTGGCGATATGTGGTGGGATTTAAATAAATCGGCCCAGTATGAAGTTCCTAAAAACGGCGGCGTGAGTTCCTTATTTGCAGGTGCGCTATGGATTGGCGGAACCGATCAAAACGGAAATCTTAAAATTGCGGCCATGACCTACCGTCAAACCGGAAATGATTTCTGGCCCGGGCCCATCAGCAAAACCACAGTAAGTACCGATAGATCCACCTGTTTAGAATACGACAAACATTACAGTGTAAAAAGAAAAGATGTAGAAGATTATGTGGCAGCATATCAGGCCGGACAAGATCCAAGCATCCCTCAATCCATGATCAACTGGCCTGCTCACGGCAATAGTGCATTGGGACAGGATTATTTCCTGGCTCCTTTCCATGATGCCGACGGCGACAATATTTACAATCCCACTAAAGGAGATTATCCCAACTATGATTTGAGCGGACAGGCTGGGTGCGACGGAAGTTATCTTTACGGAGATGAAACCATCTGGTGGATTTTTAATGATGTGGGTAACATCCATACGGAAACGGGCGGACAAGCAGTTGGACTCCAGATCAAAGCTCAGGCCTTTGCATTCAATACCGATGATGAAATCAACGACATGACGTTTTACAGTTATGAAATTGAAAACAAATCGAGTTTTGCTATTAAAAACACTTATTTCGGACAATGGGTGGATCCCGATTTAGGCGGTCCGCGGGATGATTATATAGGTTGCGATGTTTCCCGCGGTTTGGGTTATTGCTACAATGCCGATGATAATGATGGCGCCGATCAGGGCAGTATCGGTTACGGACAAACACCTCCTGCTATCGGAATCGACTTTTTTCAGGGACCGAAAGCAGATGCCAGTGATGGTATCGATAACGACAGAGACGGTACAACGGATGAAACAGATGAATTGATCATCATGTCGAATTACATGTATTACCGCAATGATCAAACCGATATGGGTAATCCGCAAAATGCTACGCATTTTTACAACTACCTTAAAAACATCTGGAAGGACGGAACGCATTTACAATACAAAGGCAATGGCTGGCCCACAGGTGGCGGCACTAACGGCGCAAACACCAACTTTGCTTTTCCCGACAATAGTGATGCTACTAAATATGGTTCCTATGGCGCATGGTCGCAAATTACAGAAAATGATGTGCCTTCCGATTTGCGTTTTATTATTTCAGCCGGATCTTTTACACTGCAATCCGGACAAGTAAATAAAGTTACCGTTGGTGCGGTTTGGGCAAGGGCTCAGCAAGGTGCATCGGCCTGGTCTTCTGTTCAAAAAATGAAAGAAGCCGATGATAAAGCACAGGCTCTTTTCGACAATTGTTTTAAAGTATTGAACGGTCCGGATGCTCCCGAATTAAGCATTCAGGAAATGGAAAATTCTTTGATTCTCTCTTTGGAAAACAAAAGTTCATCCAACAATTATCTTGAAAAATATACTGAGTTTGATCCTCTGATTGATGCTTCGGGTACGCACAATTATGATTCTATATACCGCTTTCAGGGTTATCAGATTTTTCAATTGAAATCCAATTCGGTTTCCGCGTCGGAACTCACCGATCCTGCAAAAGCACGTTTGGTGGCTCAATGTGATATTAAGGACGGTGTGTCTCAAATAATCAATTACAATCAGGATCAATCCCTCAATGCATTGGTGCCTATAGAAATGGTAAAAGGAGATGACAAAGGAATCGTTCATAGTTTTAAAGTAGAGAAGGATTTGTTTGCCACAGGTGACGACAGACTCGTGAACCACAAACAATATTATTACATGGCAGTAGCCTATGGATACAACGAATACAAGAAATTCACCTATAGTGATCCTACTACTTTCGACGGTCAGAAAAAACCTTATAAACAAGGACGAAGAAATGTAAAGATCACTGAAGCCATGCCGCATAACCCAATGCCGGAGCTGGAAGGCACACAAGTGAATTCCTCTTATGGTCTCCAACCTAAATTAACCAGAGTGGCAGGTAAAGGAAATGGTGCGGAATTCATCAATTTATCTGCGGAAACCATTGCGGAAATTATGGCTTCCAATACCGCAACAACCCTCACCTACGCTAACGACGGAGCGCCTGTGAATATAAAAGTGATAGATCCTTTATTGGTTCCCGACGGAACTTTTACTTTCAGGTTTTTGGATACCAATAAAGTAAAGGACTTATCCAAAGGCACGTGGATGCTCATTTACAATGAAAAGAAAGACACTGTTTTTGCAGAAAAAACTATTGCCTCCGCCAATGAACAGATTATTAAAAAATGGGGCTTGTCGGTTACTGCCCTTCAAAATTACGGTCCGGGAGATCTCAAATCGGTCAACAACGGCTACGTTGGTGCATCCATGACTTTCGGAAAAGACGGCGGCGGTATCAACTGGCTGAGCGGAATTAAAGATCTCGACGGATCTATTGTTTATCAGGACTGGATCAAATCGGGAGCAGGCGATAAAGACGAATCTCCGGGAACCAACAAGGCCAATAAAATTGATCTCAATCAGGATTACGAAAAAATACTGGATGGTATTATCGCTCCTTACCGTTTAACTTCCTACGATGTCAATGGTCCGGCCTGGAACTGGAGTATTTCCCTCACCCAAAATAAAATCAGCAATTTAATGTCGGTGGATATTGTCATCACTTCCGATACTTCCAAATGGACCCGCTGTCCTGTGTTGGAAATGTGCGATAGTTCAAACCTCAGCGAAGGTGGTGCAGGCAAACTGGATTTAAGGAAATCACCGTCGGTAGATAAAAAAGGCAATGTCGATAATTCAGGAACCATCGGAATGGGTTGGTTTCCGGGATACGCGATTAATATTGAAACCGGGCACCGACTCAATATGGCCTTTGGAGAAAATTCCTTTCAGATCGCCAATAACGGACGCGACATGAAATGGAATCCGACAAATAAAGATTTTAAAAGCACTACCCTTACTTCAACAACAGATGTCATCTTCGGCGGCATGCATTCTATTTTTGTTTTTCAGGATGCCAAGGATGTTCCTACTTATGATAAAGGAGAATATATAAGAAACCAACTCTCGGCAAATAACATTAACTCAAAAACAAAGGTGATAAAAGACATACAATGGGTTTTTGCTTATCCTTTAGCCAATGAGGTTTTCGGTTATATTCCGTCTGATGTCACCATTAAACTGAGGGTTGCCAAACCTTATGCATCCACCAGCAGTAACGCACCTTTACCTGAATTTACTTTTAATACAGCCGATATTAAAGCAGTTGCCGGCGACAAAAATTCGGCAAAAATAGCGCTCGATAAAATCAACATTGTTCCTAATCCTTATTACGGCTACGATGGTTATGAAGAAAAGCAACTCGATAGAATTGTAAAAATTGTAAACCTTCCCGATAAATGTAAAATCAGAATTTTCACCCTTAACGGAACCTTGGTTAAAACCATTAATAAAGATGACCGCAGCACTACCAACGTGGAATGGAATCTCGATAATGATGCGGGTATTCCGATAGCTTCGGGACTCTACATTGTACACGTGCAGGTAGATGGTGTAGGAGAAAAAATACTGAAGTGGTTCGGCGTTATGCGACAAACTGATTTGAGCACTTTTTAATGAGAATAGTAAACAAAATATTAGTCCTGTTGTTGTTAAATCATTCGGCTTTTGCCGGAAATGGTGATCGTGCCGGTGAGGCGGGAGCTACACAATTACTCATCAATCCTTTTGCGCGTTCCTCTGGTTTAGGCAATGCAAACACCTCTTCGATTGAAGGTCTGGAATCACAATTCATCAACATTGCCGGCATCACCAAAACAAAAGGAACCGAATTCAGCTTTTACAGAACCAGCTGGTTAACGGGAACCGATATCAATATCAACAGTTTCGGATTCAGTCAGAAATTAGGAGAAAGAAATTACCTTGCTTTCGGAATTATGGCTTTCAGCATGGGCAACATTCCCATAACAACGGTTGATCTTCCTGATGGCGGCATAGGTACTTACAGTCCGCAATTTATCAATGTAGGGGCCTCTTACGCACGACAGTTTACCAGCAGTATTTCAGGCGGATTTACTTTAAGGGTAATTTCCGAATCGGTGGCCAATATACAAGGCCTCGGCGTAGCGATAGATGCCGGAATCCAATACATCACAGGAAAGAAAAAACAAATAGGTTTTGGTATCGCATTAAAAAATGCCGGACCGAAAATGCAATACGGTGGTGACGGATTGGCGGTAAAAGCCTACTTCAGTGCCGATCGTCAATCGGTTTCTTTAGAGTCGCGCTCACAGGCTTTTGAATTGCCTTTGCTCATGAATATCGGTGCGCATTATCGTTTTGATATTGCCGCACAACAACAATTAATTGCTCAGGCCACTTTCGTTTCCAATGCCTTTGCCAAAGACCAATATTGCATGGGATTAGAATACCGGTTCAAAAAATATTTCGCCGCCAGAATGGGCTTTGTTTATGAAGACGGGGTTTTCAGCACTGCCACACGAACAACAGCGCTAACAGGACCAACGGCCGGTTTTTCAGTTGAAATTCCATACAAAGAAAAAACGATTTTCGGCTTTGATTATTCGTACAGGGACACCAGTCCTTTTCAGGGAACACATACCTTTGGCGCAAGAATAAGTTTTTAGCTTAATTTTGCGTTTCCTTCTTCTTTTACCTTTCAAAATAATTTTGTAATTTTGACGTCTTGGAGAGGGATCCCTAGCAATTGGGATTCTTTTTATTTTGTATAGTTTTAAATGCTACTGTTATGTCGGAAATGATTTATTTTACTGAGGAAGGGTTGAAAAAACTAAAAGACGAGTTACATCAACTGAAAACATCGGAACGCAAAAAATTATCTCAACAAATTGCTGAAGCAAGGGACAAAGGAGATCTTTCTGAAAACGCTGAATACGATGCTGCTAAAGAAGCTCAGGGTTTATTGGAAGTAAAAATAAACAAGCTGGAAAGCGATTTGGGCAATGCCCGTTTGATCGACGAATCAAAAATTGACACTTCAAAAGTTTTCATTTTGTCAACGGTTAAAATACGCAATACCAAAACCAAAGCAGAAATGAAGTACACCATCGTTGCAGAAAATGAGGCCGATTTCAAATTGGGTAAAATCTCTGTAAACTCCCCTATCGGCAAAGGTTTATTAGGTAAAAAAGTAGGCGACAAAACGAAAATAAAAGTCCCTACGGGCGAGATGGAATTTGAAATTGTGAAAATCACCCGCTAATTCATGCCGAGTATTTTCACCAGAATCATCAACGGAGAAATTCCCTGCTATAAAATAGCTGAAAACAAAGATTTCATAGCCTTTTTAGATGTGAGTCCGCTTAAAAAAGGACATGCATTGGTGGTTCCCAAATTAGAAGTAGATTATATTTTTGATCTGGAAGATCAAGTTCTGGCTGATCTTCATGTGTTTTCTAAAAAAGTAGCTAAGGCCATTGAGAAAACAGTTCCCTGTTTGCGGATTGGTGTTGCCGTTATAGGATTAGAAGTTCCCCATACCCATATTCATCTTGTGCCTTTGGAAGGAATCGGGGATCTGGATTTTTCAAAACCCCGTGTTCAATTGACCAAAGAAGAGTTTAGTGCTTTAGCTGCTGCGATTGCTGCAAACATTTAAGTACAGGGCGATAGGTCCTTCCTTCGTCAGGATGACATACTCATGCATTCCCTGAATTCAATTTAAAGTCTCGGTCGGGTCTGTCATCCTGACGAAGGAAGGACCTATCGCCCTAAATATCACACCATCCCCTCATCGGCAAAACTGAAGTATCCTGTTCCGCAAAAAATAAGGTGATCCAACAAAGCAATATCCATTAGTCGCGAAGCTTCCTTTACTTTATTGGTTAAATCAATATCCTGCTTGCTGGCTTTTTTATTGCCCGAGGGATGGTTGTGCGCCAACACAACGCCACTGGCCATTTGATCCAAAGCATGTTTCATAATCACTTTAACATCAGCCACAACACCCGACACCCCTCCTATTCCAATGCGCTGCTTCCATATAACATGATTGGCGGTATTGAGCAAAACCAACCAGAATTCCTCCACTCTCAATTCTGCAAAATCATTTTTCAGCAAAGAAAAAATGTCTTCACTACACGTTATTTTTTTAATACCGGCGGGCGAAGTATTGTTAATACGGGAAGCCATTTCCAATACAGAAAGTATATTGACTGCTTTGGCCGGACCAATGCCTTTAAAACGCAAAAGATCAGTATAGGAGATTTTCGATAAAAGAGACAGATTATTGTTTACCGACGCCATGATTCTCTTCGACAGATCAAGAGCGCTTTCATCGGCACTCCCCGAGCCAATGATAATGGCGAGCAATTCGGAATCGGAAAGGCTTTTTCTTCCTTTGGATAGTAGCTTTTCTCGCGGACGGTCTTGTTCCGACCAATCTTTAATGGTTGTTTTGGTAATTAAGTCTGAATGCAACATCTGTAAAATAATTAGGCCCTCCCGAAGAATCGGGAGGGCCTAAATTTACAATTTTATTGTTGTGATTAAAGCGCTGCCGCTTTTTTCATCAGCTGCGACTTCAAGTTCGCTGCTTTATTTTTAGAGATGATATTTCTCTTAGCGAGTTTATCAATCATGCTGATCACTTTAGGAGTAGATTCTGTAATCTCTTTATTATCAGAAGTTTCTCTAACCTTTTTCAAAGCATTACGCGTTGTTTTGTGGTAATACTTGTTACGATCACGTTTGGCCTCATTAGACCTGATTCTTTTTTTCGACGATGCGTGGTTTGCCATAATTTCTAATTCAAAAATTTTTATTCTCTCTTCTCTATTTTAGCTTAGATCACTCTAAACCAAAACACTTATTGTAGCCCGTAGGGGACTGACTATGTCTTTTTTATGTTTATTAAACTTAATGCTTTATGTTAAACTTTCCTTTAAAATCAGCGATTTCGGAAGATCAACCAAAGTTCAACGGTAACTTAGATAAAGTTAAAAAAGGAATATCTGTATCCACTTTTGTATCCACTTTACGTTACCTCTTAAAGAACGACTTCAAACCCCATTTTCCTAAAAAGGGAGGGCAAATATAGACATTATTTAAGAAAACAAACAAATTTAATTAAAAAAATAAGCTATGGCTACTGTAAATTATTATCTCAAAGGCGCAATTTCAGACGCAAACATTGAAATACTTAAAGAAGCTAAAGACCCTTCTTTGAATGAAATCCTTCGTACCCCCCGACAAGTATTCCTTACTGTATCGGGTTGGGGTCAAAGAATTCAGATATATACTAAAAAGAGAGTGTCCCAATATGAATGGGATAAGAAAGAACAACTTATTGACTGCCGAAGAAATAAGGTGGATAGCGATGAATTAAACGATTTTCTCTTAAAATTCAAGCAAGCGGTCAAAAAGCGAAATTCAGCCAATGAAAATGAAGGCAAAATAACCAATATTGTGGAATTACGTCAAATTATGGAAGAGGTTAGGCCTCATGAGTCCCTTAAAGCTTCAGCCTCCATTACCTTTGAAGATCATTTTAAGACCTTTCTTTCTGAGCATAAAACCAGCGAAGGACATTCTAAAAAAGGTCGTACAGTCCAAAAATACAATACACTTAATACTCATCTAATAAAATACGCCAAAAGCAAAAAAACACCTCTCCGTCTGGAAATGATGGATGCTGCTTTCCTCACTAGCTTCAAAAATCATCTTGTTACTACCGAAAACTTAGGCGACAATACGGTGGCAAAGTATATTAAAGCATTTAAAACCTTTATCCGCTTTTACATTAATCGCGGCCTCATCAAAGCATTTAACTATACTGACGTGAAATCCGTAGAAAAAGAAGGTGAAATCTATATTATAAGCCTTAAACAACTAATTGAATTACAAAACTACAAGCTGGAAAACAAGCGCTTAGAACACTGCCAGGATGTGTTTTGCTTCCAATGCTGGACAGGGCAACGCTATAGCGATATAGAGGCTATTCGCTTTGAGGATTTGAAAGTAAATGAAAAAGGAGAGAAAATATGGGACTTTTATACCGTTAAAACGGGGGATAATATAAAAGTACCCATTACTGAATACGCGGAAATGATTCTTAAAAAATATGAAGGCTCCGACAAACCCCTACCTGTGATCTCGAACCAAAAGCAAAATGAATACTTAAAGGAATTAGGAAAAATCGTAAGTGAAGACGACGGGGACAAGAAAAAAATCAGTGGTTTTGGGGATAATGCTAAAGCAATAGAGTTCCATGACGGTGTTAGGTCAGAATCTTATTTACCATTCTATAAAATGCTTACTACCCATGTTGCCCGAAAATCCTATATCACGAATAGCCTAATTATTGGTGTACCTGAAAGGGTTGTAAAAGAGGTATCCGGGCATAAATCTGAAAAAGACTTCAGAAGGTATGTGAATCTTGCCAATACCTATAAGGATGAAATGATTAGAAAATCCTTTACGATGGAGAATATTTCAAAATTTATCTAAACTCCAAGACACGAACGATTAAGATTATCGAAACTTTTGGAGGATTTGCAAGAGATCAAAAAATTAATGGAAAGATTTGAAGGATAAATATAATTTGTTAAGACTTATGCCACCGTCTTAATAATAAACTCTCCTTAATTGATCTGCCTAATCCGTCAAAACCGGGAAAAAGACTATTTGATGAAATGTTCATCATATTCAATCTGGAAAGAAATTCCATTTTTAATTCCTTAGGAATTTCTAGTTTAAATAGCCCTGATTCCTTATTAACTTTTTTACCTATTTCACTAATAAGATCACAATGACTTTTCAAGATATTATTAGAAATGCTAAAACATCCTTGCTGCCTGACAAGACGTTCATTTTTTTTTGTTGCAAATACTAATTGAATGACATCAAATTTTTTAAAATTAAGAAACGTACTTGACTCAAAACCATTAAATTCAGGATAAAGTTTCTTAATATTTGCTTGGTAGAAACTGGCATCCCAAACATATAAAGCCCCATCGTGCTGAATATTTTCAACTACCGCAAAATAAAGCGCAATATAAGGTGAGCCGCTCCAATCTACTAATCTTGTAGGACAAGAGTAATGCTGCATATCTACATTGACGGCAATTGAATTCATTGAATTATTATATGCAATTTTCTCATCTAATAAATGAGCTTGGGAAACAAACTCTTGTTGAGCTTCTTTCTCATAAAATTCAACCTTACATTCACTTATATTATCTCCTCTTACTATTCTAAAAAGCGAAGAATCAAGTTTCCAATCTTTGCAGGAGTGTCCACGATATTGAATAGGAGAACCTACATAAGTATGTTGCTTATTACAAAGTGGTTCTAAAAATTCTAAAAGAAGTTTCCAGTTATCTATTCTAATATTATTCATAAGGTCCTCAAGTGGCAATTTCTACTTCACTTAATTTGCAAAGAAATCATTAGGGGTTAAATTTCCGTTACCTAATAAGATTAATCCATCTCTATTGCTCAGAAGGAATGAAGATGCAATTACTTCATCTGTACCTCCTTCGTTAACTAATCTTTCAATTTCTTCATTATAGTACGCTATCATTTTATCGAAAGAAACATTGATCGTTTCTTTATTCAGCAAAAATGATTTGATTCCAAAATTTTGACATTTATAAAACACTTGATAATAATCGACGTGCAGCAACACAGTATCATTATAGCCTATGTAAACCAAACATCCTGCCTCAATTAAAACTCCACCAAGCTGATCTCCAGTTGAACATGCACAAGTATAAAAAAAGGAATTTGTAAATGCGGCAGCATTTGTAGCACTTACAAAAGCTTCATTGGAAATGAGTTGTTGTTCATTGCCATGCGAAAGTCCAACAAATACAAATCGTAAGCCATTAAACGCTTGAATACACTCATTTACTTTTACTTCTGTGCATTCTAATCCAGAAATTGAAGTTCGTTGTATTAATTTATTAGCAACAATTTCATCGATAATATCAGTGTGGCTGTCATCAAAGTAGTCCCCAAGCTCAAAATCATTGTTATCGTATGCAATGAATGTTCTAATCATCGAGTGTAGTTTTTTGGCGTGCGAGCAAATCAACAGCGAGCTTTAATATATTTCTCTCCATTTGCTTTCCAATCTCCGTTTGTTGGCGAATACTCATCAAAATATCATTCAAGGTATGACTTGTCCCGTCCTTCGTTTTTAAATATGGCTTTTCTCTTTTTTCCTTTGATTGCTTTGTAATCCATTCTTCTAAAACCGAGTCTACTCTAGCATCTAATTTATGTGCAGCGCTATCAACAAGAGAAACTATTTTTGTATAATCAGAAGTTACATTTTCAATTGCAAAAGCATCATGATTAATAAGAAGTATCAAATCTTCGTTTTTAATTTTATAATATTCATCTGCCGTTATTAAGATCACATATACAAGTGCCGTTTTTTTTCTTATATCTTCAAACACCTGAATACCAGACAATTCACCTTTACTAAAATTAATATCGAGCAAGACAATCATCTTTTGGTTAAGATTATTCAATACATGGTCCAGACCTTGATTAGAGTTTTCAAAATGGGTAACTTCCTGTTCCCCGAACCTACTATTCAATTCAATAAGCAATGGATCAACCTTTGGGATTAATCCATCATGTATCACAACTACTTTTACAGGTGCATTCATTTTCAATTTTTATTAAATGGTAACTTGATCTTGAAGGTGGCTCCTACTGGCTTAAATTCGCTCTCAACTAGCTCTACATTGCCTTTCAAAGCTTCAATCCGTTTTTCAACTACATACAATCCTATACCAGCCCCTCCTTGTTCTGCTGTTCGAGTGTTATATAATCCAAAAATCCATTTTTCATCACCCTTATTTATCCCATAACCATTATCAGAAAAATAAAGTGTAAAATTATCATCGTCTAGGAATCCAGAGCATTTAATTGTTTTATTGTTTGTTTTTTGTAATGCTTTAATTGAATTTGAAATGAAATTCTGAAAAATATCCTCAAAGAATTTCTTGTTAGCATTTACTATGAAGTCATCTTTTATTTCAACAATAACCTTGATATTTTCTACTTTAAATGTTTGTTCATAGGTTTTTAAAAGTAGATCTTCAATAAGCTCCTTAACACTAAAATCTTCAAAATCAATGTCTGAACTGGCATAACTTAACATGAAATCCGTTACTTTCAAT
>JAHEZL010000029.1 GCA_023251095.1 Flavobacteriales bacterium | reverse complement strand
TAGACAAGCTTTTGCTATGGGGAAATATGAAAGAGAATATCAAAAAAATTATCAACCAATATTTGCAAATTAACACAGTTCATTGCGAAATTTTTGTACTCAAAAATGAAGCAACCTCATTTTCATTGTGTCTTCTTTTAAAAGAAGCAAATCGATACTTTTTGTCTTGAAACAAAAAGTATCCAAAAAATTTAAGAGCCAAGAGAAGCTGCCACCGCGCTAAAAACCTTTCGCGCGCCCGCCTCTTGGCTCGGGCCCCCGCACGAAGTTAGCGGTCCATTCTTAGGTATCTCCAAAAAAAATATTTCTGATTTTTTTCTTTTCCTCTTGCACAATCAAAAAATCATTTTAACTTTGTATTTCAAAGTACTTTAAAATGACAGAACAAGAAAAGCATTTACAGGATTTAAAAGAGATAAGATCATTGATGGAAAAATCGTCAAGATTTATTTCTTTAAGCGGTATAAGTGGAATCATTACGGGTGTGGTTGCCTTGGTTGGAGCGGTGTTGGGATATATGCGCTTACAACAATACTGGCAGGTAATGGACGATAGCCGCTTTGGAGATTACTCTTCTTTTATTCATACTACCATGCCTATGGAGTTGGGATGGTCTACTGCTTTTGATTTGGTTTTAATTGCCGGAATGGTACTGGTGATTTCTGTGGTGGCGAGTGCTTATTTCACCATGCGTCAGGCGAAAAAAAACGGACAAAGTATCTGGGATAAATCGAGTCAGCGCTTGCTGGTCAACATGATGATTCCTTTAATTACAGGTGGTGTGTTTGCTTTGATTTTGATCAAACAGGATTTGTTCGGATTGGTGGCTCCGGTGACTTTAATTTTTTATGGTTTAGCTTTAGTCAACGCCAGTAAGTATACTTTAAATGATGTTCGCTATCTTGGTATTGCGCAAGTGGTTTTAGGATTGATCAATGCCGGCTCCATCGGATATGGAATTTTCTTCTGGGCCATTGGTTTCGGGATTTTCCACATCATTTACGGAGTGGTGATGTATTTTAAATATGAGAGAAATTAGTGAGCGTTGAATTGAATTTTGTGAGATGAAAGGTATAATAGCACAGTTAAATAAAGCGTTTGAAAGCAGGATACGATTAGGCATCATGTCGGTGTTGATCGTGAATGACGAAGTTGATTTTACACGCCTGAAAGAATTACTCGACGTGTCGGATGGAAATCTGGCGAGTCATGTCAGCGCTCTTGAAAAAGCAAATTATGTGCAGGTGAAAAAACAATTCATCGGCAAAAAACCAAACACTACTTATAAGGTAACCCGACAAGGGAAAAAAGCTTTTGATGATCATTTAACTGCATTGGAAAATTTACTGAAGAACAAATAAATATTTTTTTACCTATTTACTTTGAAATGCAAAGTACTTTATAAAAATTAAATAATATGAAAACAATCATTCAATCATTCAAAACTACACTCAATTTTTTAATTCAGGTGTTTGCGTGGAGTGTTCCGCTTGTGGCTTTGGGCGTGTGGTTGCTGCCGCACACTTATTTCTTTGCTATGCTGCGCTCGGTGTCGCCGCAAATCGCACTGTTTGCTTTAGTGTCGGTGGTTTATTTTTTATTCAGAAATAAAACTCTTTTGTTTTTGTCGACTTACGCCGGATTGCTTTTGCTGATCCCCGTTTTTCTCGATCCGGTTTTGCCTCCTGCCATGGCTGAAAAAAAGAGTGAGCAGCAAAACATTTCCTTTGCTCAGTTCAATGTTTTGAAATTCAATAGTGCCTACGACAATGTTAGCGCACAGGCCTTAGCTTCGGGAGCTGATATTATTTCTTTTCAGGAAGTAGATACAGCCTGGGATAAAAATCTTCGTGAAAAATTAACAAAAGAATATCCTTATGTTATTTCCTATCCCACCGAATGGTGTTGCTTTGGTGTTGCCTTATTCAGCAAAATGCCTTTGAAAAATGAAGGCATTGAGTTTTTAGGCGGAGTTCCCAATGTTGTTGCTGATGTGAATGTGGAGGGACAATTGATTCACGTGGTATCAGTGCACACCAGTTCACCCATTGTAAAACAAAATTTTGTGCGTAGAAATCAGCATTTGCTGGAACTTACGCAGTATTTGTCAAAAGTGAAAAATCCGAAAATTGTGTTGGGAGATTTCAATTCAGTACCCTGGGATGTTTATCTGAATGAATTTAAAAACGATACTAAACTGATGGATAGCCGACATTCCTATGTTGCTACTTATCCTTCCTGGTTGGGGCGTTTCGGAATTCCTATCGATTACATTTTTCATTCCGATGACATCGTTTGCACTTCATTTTTGCCGCTTCATTCTACTTCTTCCGATCATCACGGAGTGAAAGGAGAATATTGTTTTAAATCATCGGGCATTGCACAAAACACAAAATGAGTTGTAAATAATTGACATTAGTTAGAAGTAAATTGTAAATTTGAGACATGGCAAAGGTTGAGCGCTATCAAATGCAGAGAATGATAAACAGTAATGACAAAAACATTACACTTTATCTGCAGGCATTTATGATTGTGCTGGTGATCAGTGGTTTGTGTTATTTCTCTCTTCCTTTTTTAAGTAAAAAAATATTGAGTTTTATTAATGCTTTCGGTGTTCGCGGTGAGCTTTATTCTTTCGCAATAAAGATGTCGCAAGGCGCTTCCTACAATGCAGCACATTATCCTTTTATGGGTTACGCTACCGATTGGTTGGGATTTGCTCACCTGATGTTTGCATTACTTTTTGTAGGGCCTTTGCTGGATCCCGAGAGAAATGAATGGGTAATTCGCTATGGATTGATAGTTTCTGCAGCGGTAATTCCTGTAGTATTGATTGCGGGGTGGATACGTGAAATCCCTATCATCTGGAGAATAGTGAATTGTTTTTTCGGCCTATTTGGATTTTTATTGTTGTATAAAGTTTCTAAAATGGTACAACAAAATCAGGAATTCCGACGAGAGATTGAAGCCGGCGATCAGAAAAAAATAAATCCTGAAATCCGCGTTGCTTAATTCTTTCCGAATTATTATTTCACTGCAAATTTTAAGGTATTGCTAAAAGCGTTCTCTGACGCAAGAGAAATAAAATACAAGCCACTGCTTAAATCAAGAGAAGGAATAACGATCGTATAATTTCCATCATTGATATTTTCAGCCGTGTATTCCACTAATTTTTTTCCTGTTAAATCGTAAATATAAAAAGTGGCTTTGCTTGTTTTGGGGAAGTCGTAATTTACCATTAAGGTTTTTGAATCGTTGCTGTAGGAAGTCCAGTATAAATTTAATTTTGCTCCCAAAGCCGGATTTGGCGCGTTTTCCCCGCAATAGCTTTTTACAGCTGAAACCGAGTTGAAGAGATTGAGTCGGCCATTGGAAGAAAGTTTGTTTTGAAATGCACTTTTTGTTTCAGCATTTTTTAAAATAAAATCTCTCATGAGTAAGGCGCCCTGATCAGGATTTGATTGGCACAATTTCAAAACAGAATCACAGGCAACAGAGTAGAGGAGGGCCACAGCACCCGCTATCTGAGGTGCAGCAAAGGAAGTTCCCGACCAGGTGGCATAAGCGCTGCCGGGTCTTGTAATGTAAATGCCTGAGGCGGGTGCAGCAATGTCAACATTTACTTTTCCATAAGCGGCAGGAACCGCCAATTCATCTTTATTGGTAGAATTGGTGGTATTGATCATAAAAGAGCCGGCGCAATTTCCGGGAACATCATCCACTACATCAAAATCATCGCTTTTATTTGGAGCGGCAACTGTGCTTACTATTCCTATATTTCCCATGAAATCGTACATATTGCACCAAACGGGATTGTCTTTCGGAACGCCATTGTTGAGTCCGAAAGAAGAATTAATGGCCACAATAAAAGCCCCCGAATCTCCTTTGGAAGAATTGTACAATTGTCGCATTTTAATCACATAGTTGTAAGCTTTTATCACCGAATCGGAATTTACCGGTCCCAGATGAACAGGAAGAATTTGTGCGCCGTAGGCTACTCCGGCAATGCCTTTGTTGTTGTTGCCGATGGCGGCGGCGGCACCGCAAGCTGCTGTGGCGTGGCCGTTATCGAGATTGGGCGTATGAGGATCACCGTTGCCGGATTCAATGTTCCAGCCGTCATAATCGTCAACATAGCCATTGTTGTCGTTGTCGATTAAGTCGTTGGGAATTTCCCGTTTATTTTTCCAGAAGGAAAGATCTTCATGCAATAAATCAAATCCGCCGTCAACAATGGCAATGACAATGGTGTCGCCATTTAGGGTAGTATCGCCGATTCCGTATTTCCACGCCAGATCAGCATCGATATCAGCATCAGCAAGGCCTCCCGAGTTTCCGTCGTTCAGCAAATGCCACTGAAAAGAAAAATCGGGATCATTGGGAATGGTATTTCTGAATGAAATTTTTTGATTGTATTGCACTGCCAATACTTCGGGCATTTTATATAAGTCGCTGCTGATGGATGTTGCTGAACTCCCTTGATATACCACAGTGTACAACCATATATTCATGGCATCCGATAATTCTTCGGCAAGGTGAATTTTACAAGAGTTGTGTGATATATTGAATGTCCCTTCCACCAAACGCGCTGAGGTTTCAAGCCTTAATTGCAAAATCACTTTTGTTGTATCGCTTTGTGCATGCACCCATCCGGAGCTTAATGCAAACATTAAAAAGATATAAAGTATGAAGCCTTTCACGCGCAGATTTCTTTCTTATTCCGAATATAGTGATAAACACAAAACTACAACTATCAATTATATTTATTAAATTTGAAAAACAATCAATTTTAACTATATGACTTTAACTCAATACCAATACATAGTTGCGGTGGATATATATAAATCATTCGCAAAGGCAGCCAATCATTGTTTTGTGACTCAGCCGACTTTGAGTATGCAAATTCAAAAGCTGGAAGAAGAATTGGGCGTTACTTTATTTGACCGCAGTAAAAAACCTGTGGCCACAACCGACATTGGCCGGCAGATTGTGGATCAGGCGAAAGTGTTGCTGGAAGAGGCGGGGCGCATCAATGAAATTATTCAACTCAGCAAAGGAGAAATCAAAGGTCAGTTTCGTTTGGCTTTTATTCCTACCATTGCTCCTTCTATCATCCCTCGTTTTTTAAAAGATTTTACGGAGTTGTATCCCAATTTAGAACTGCACATTACCGAATTGCAAACCGAAATTATTCTGGATCAATTGAAAAAAGGATTAATTGATGCTGCGGTAGTAGCCACCCCATTAGGTGCCGAAGGAGTGATTGAAAAACAATTGTATACCGAGCCTTTCATGGGTTTTGTCCCTGAGGGCCATCGTTTGTACAAGGAGAAATTTTTAACCACCAAGGAGCTCGACGTCAATGATCTTTTGTTGTTGAAAGAAGGACATTGTTTTAGAAACAGTGTGATTAATTTATGCAACAATGCGTTTAAGAAAAACGATAAATCGGCAAGCATTCATTTGGAAAGCGGAAATTTTGAAACCTTGATTAAGCTGGCCAAACAAGGATTCGGCATGACTTTAATCCCTTATTTACTGGCTTTGGAATTGAAGGAAACCGAGGATAAAAAATACATCCGCCCTTTTGAAAAACCACAACCGTCAAGAGAAATCAGCATCATTTATCGCAGGGCACAGTTGAAAATTCACGTGATAGAAAAGATAGCGGAAGCCATTAAAAAATCGGTGCCGAAACACATGGTGACTGCAAAAGAGATGCAGGTGATACACCCGATTTAAATTATTTGCCTCCTCTCGATTTGCTGGCTCTTCCTGTTTTTCTTTTAGGTTGGAACCACGTTTCGTAAAAAGGAGGTTTTTTATTTCGTTTGCGTCGTTCGGCTTCTTTCAGCGATTTTTTCATTCTTTTCTGAACTTCTTTGTCCTGCATTTTCAGGTGTCGTTCCTTCAATTCTTTTTCCGCTTCTTCGGCACTTACCTTCCTTTGTTTTTTTCTGCCTTCCTGTTTTTTTTCGCTTGGTGTTTGTGACAATACGGGATTGCTTATTGAAATAAAAAACACCAGCGAAAGCAAAGCAATTATTTTTTGATACGACTTGAACATGAGCTTTTTATTTTATTTCCGACAACTGTGAGCGAAATCTCTCGTCTATAATAATAAATAGAAATAAAGTAAGTTGTATCAACAGATCTTTTATTTTTACCTTTTATGTATCAAAAATGACAAGGCACACAAAAATATTCAGCACGTTTTTTCTTTTTGCATTACTTATAGTTTCCTGTACCAGAGATTCTTCCTACATTCCTTATGTGCCGGTGAATATTCAGATCAATTTACAAAATCCCGATTACAATAGTCTTAAAACAGTGGGCGGTTGGGTGTATGTTACGGGCGGTTCCAAAGGATTGATTATTTATCGTGCGGATGTGGGGGTGTTTAAAGCTTACGACAGGCATTGTCCCTATAATCCAACGGATGCCTGTTCCAAAGTAGAGGTAGAAGGACAAACTTTAACGGCTGTAGATACCTGCTGCGGATCTAAATTTCAATTGTTTGACGGTTCTGTTTTAAAAGCTCCTGCTACGCGCGCTTTACAAACTTATCAAACGTCTTTCGACGGAAATATTCTGAGCATTAACAATTAAAAAAGGCAACAAGGATTTCTCCCTGTTGCCCCGTAGCAGCTAGATTAGGTTAAAGATTTACTGCTTCACTATTTTCAATACGCTTATTTTATCATTGCTGCTGATAATGCAGGTATACATGCCTTGTGCGAGATTACTCACGTTGATGGTTTGCGCGCCTTCACCCAACAATTTTTGCAATACTTCTTTCCTGCTTAAATCATAGAAATTGATTTTCACCAATCCTTTGTGATCACTTCCTGCATTCAATATCAAATCGTCGCTTACAGGATTCGGATAAAGGGTAAAGTCAGTTGAGTTTGTTGCAGGACTTACGCTTAACGATGCTTTTATCTCTTCATCCATTGCGCGAATCAGCGACCGGCTGTCGCTGGAAGGAAAGTCGAATTGAGAGGTCCACCACATTACTCCGCTGGCCTTATCTATAGCCAGAGAAGTTTTTTGTTTGATGGTAGGGATTCCATTGTAATAAATGATTCCACTGGTAGCAGTGTGGATGGAATCCTGATTGATCGCTCTGGAGTAAGCATTAACAATTTGTTTGATGGTCATGCTTGAGTTGTTGTTGCCTGATTCCCATCGGTAGCCGTAATTGGGCAAGCCGAGCACCATTTTACTTTTTGCCAAACCTCTTGTTACTCCCCAGTAATTCAAGTCGCTTACGGCAGTACTATAAGAAGAATGCTGTCCCGCTGCGGTCCAAGTGCCATATTGATCATACGACATGATATTCACGAAATCAAAAGCAGCCAGTGTATTGTCGTAAATGTCCCATCCGTTCCATGTTGCTACGGCAGCGGTGAGTAATTTACCTTCTGCTTTAAGCGCTGTGGATAAAGCAAGCACAAAATCATTGTAATTGCCGTCAATGAACGCACCTTCTAAGTCCATATCGATACCATCGAAGTTATAGGTCTTTGAGAAACTCACGATTTTGGTAATGAAAGCATCTCTGTTAGCGGCCTCCATCAAGGTGTACCAACTTGCAGGAGCACTGGCTCCACCCAAAGAAGCGAGCACTTTTGCGTTATTGTTGTGAATGGTTTGATTAACGGTCGTCAACGAAGTTGTTGGCGATAAATTTCCTGAATTATCAGGATTGATAAAAGCAATGTTGAGATGAGTGACTTTTGTGTAATCAACATTGTTAGCGTCCTGCGTAAGATTTCCCCAATTGGTGAGATAACCCACCATTTTAAATTGCGCGGTAACGGATGATGAAATAAATAATAAAACAAATAAGAAAGAAGT
Source organism: Flavobacteriales bacterium (assembly GCA_023251095.1). GTDB lineage: Bacteria > Bacteroidota > Bacteroidia > Flavobacteriales_C > JAHEZL01. The sequence goes on along the minus strand of JAHEZL010000029.1, from coordinate 8,005 downwards.
AGTTGTGTTCCCCATCATAAATGATTTTTTCATTGTATAATGGTTTTAGTTTATCTAACTAAGTTATCAGATTTAACGAGAAATCCAAAACTTAAATTTTTAAATTATTCTCTGATCAGCTTCATTACCGCTACATTTTCATTGGTAGAGATAACGCAGGTGTAGATGCCCGGAGCAAGGAAATTCACAGCAAATGTTTGCGAAAAATCCCCCGTCGTTAAATGGCCGTTGTACAATTCGCCTACTTTTTTTCCGCTGATATCGAAGAGCTTAATGGTTGCTGTTCCGCTTTGAGTGGTAGAGAAATTTAAAGTAATGTCTGTTGAAGAAGGATTAGGATACAAGAGGATATTTTGTTTTTCTTCAACAGTAGCAATAGCAGTTATGGTGATTTCTCCCATAGCGCGCATCAGTGAGCGACTATCGCTGCTTGGGTAATCCATTGGCAGAGCCCACCACATCACACCGCCGGCATTATCCATCGCATAAGTTGTTTTTTGTTTAATGGTAGGAATGCCGTTGTGATAAATCACTCCGCCTGAATTGGTGTGTATGGAATCCTGATTGGCTGCACGTGCATAAGAACCTACAATTTGTTTGTAGCTCAAAAGGGCATTGCCTCCTGTTTCCCAGCTGTAGCCATAACTTGGTAATCCAAGGATGACTTTATCCTGCGAGAGTTTTCTGGTGATTTTCCAGTAGTGGATATCGGTTTCGGCAGAACTGTAAGGTGAATGCGGACAAGCGCTTGTGCTCCATGTTCCGCAGTAATCATAAGACATAATGTTTATAAAATCGTAAGCGGCTAGCGTTTCGTCATAAATATCCCATCCGTTAGAAGTGGCTACAGCTGCGGTGAGTAATTTTCCAACAGGCATAGCTGCTTTTAAAGCCAGTACAAAATCATTATAGTTGCCATCAATGGCGCTGCCTTCCAAATCGATATCAATGCCATCAAAATTGTAAGTATTCACCAGGTTTATGATTTTAGTAATAAAAGCATCTCTCTGATCAACATCCATTAAAGCACCCCAGCTGGAAGGAGATCCTGCTCCTCCGAGAGAAGCCAGTACTTTTAAATTTTTATTATGAATGATGGTGACTACCGAACTTAAAGAGGTGGTAGGACTTAAGTTTCCGTTATTGTCCGGATTTAAAAAGGCAATATTAACATGTGTTACCTTAGTTGAATCAATGTTTTTAGCATTTGAAACAAAACTGCTCCAGTTGTAAAGGTATCCCACTACCTTGAACTCGGCTTTTACTGAAAATGAAAATAATAATAAGAAAGAAGTAGCAATCCCCATTATACATGAACGCTTCATAAATACAATGGTTTTGGTTATTAAATCCAAGATAAAGTCAATTCAGCAATAAAGCAAAAAAAAGTGTGTCTAATAAAAAGAAAAAACCTCCGCGGGGGATGCGGAGGTTTTTTGCGACACTACACTAACTACTACGAAAATTGAACTGTTAAATATTACTCAACAATCAGCTTGCTCATGCCTTGTGTTGAAGTAAGCATGTAGATTCCTGCTGAAAGTGTACTGATGTCTAATTTTGTTGCTGAGTTTGCTGATAACATTAATTGTCCAACAGTGTTGTACAAATTAACATTGGTCAGTTGTTGTGAAAAATTCACTACAGATGAATTTGCCGGATTAGGATAAATAGAAAGCATATCTTTTCCACTGATATCGTTTATTCCAACTCCGCCTACAGCGCCTAATTTAAAGTAGTTAAGGGTTACTGTTGCATCAGTAATGGCATAGGGCTGCCACTCATTTACTTCAGGTTGATCAGCATTTACAATAGTGAAGTCAACTTCAACCACTTTTGTGAAATCCAAACCTGTTGTAAAGGTTGGTCCAGGCCATGATTTATGTTGTCCGCCTGCGAAATCTCCGCTGAAGATTTTTGTTTCTCCTGCAGCAATGCTTGGAACGTTATAGTTTTTCCCATCGGCATCGCAGTTGATGAATTTTTTGGTGTTATCTACTATCGCGATGTCAAAATAAATCGGGAAAGAAGAAGTGTTGGTAATAGAAACTTCAAATTTAGAGTTTCCGGAAAGATCTACCTTTGTAGATATTCCCATTGGTTGCCAGCATTTATTGCCCTGACTCACTACGATATCTAATTTTTGATTTCCAGTTCTTGTTAAAGAGTATTTGTTAGCCATGTAACAAGCATCGGTATTGCCTACATCAGGATTTGAACCTGTTTGTTCTTTACCCCACCAGTAAATTCCATCCGGATACATTGGATCTATAGGATCCGGATCTGCATAAGGAGTAGAAGTCCCGAAGTCATCATAAAGAGACGTTGCTTTATATCCCGGTGTTTGTGCAATAGCTGCTGCGCTTATCACTAAAAGTAGTAGAGTAAAAATTCGTTTCATAAAAATTGGTTTAGTAAAATAGTTTGAATCAAAGGTATATGGAAGAGGAAGGGAGCACCACTTTTCTTACTCGACAAAACCTAGATACGGGTACGGACAAAACACTCCCTTTTGTTTTAATCAATTGATATATAAATACTTGTGTTTGGTGTTTCTCAAATGCAAGTATTTAAGTAAGATCTTTTACACAATGTATATTGTTATAAAAAAGCGGAAATTTGACTTCAATTATCCAAGACTTTAAAAATTAAAAAAGCTACCTTTGACCCTCCTAATAAAAAACCCTATTATGCAAGAATCAGAAATTAAAAATGTATTTGAATCGGCTACGCCGGCTCCCGAAAACATGGACATCAAACATGAGCTGGAGCAAAAGGTGTATCTCGTTGGTGGCGAACTGAAAACCTGGAACGGACCCGTTCAGGATGTTTATTCTCCTGTATGTGTTAAAGAAGGCAATGAATATGTAAGAAAAAGACTAGGTTCTTTTCCGGTGTTGACCGAAGCAGAATCCATGGAAGCGCTTCAGGCGGCTCAAAGCGCCTATGACCTCGGTCGTGGGGAATGGCCTACTATGCCCGTTAAAAAAAGAATTCAGCACATGCTCAACTTCGTGAAATTAATGAAGGAGCAAAAACAGGAAGTGGTGAATTACCTCATGTGGGAAATTGGTAAAAACTATCCCGATTCTGAAAAAGAATTTGATCGTACTGTTGAATATATCATTGATACTACAGAAGCGTTAAAAAACCTCGATAGAAATTCTTCCCGCATTGAAAAGAAGGGTGATATCTATGCGCAAATCCGTCGCGGACCTTTTGGTATCGTGGCTTGTATGGGGCCTTACAACTATCCTTTGAATGAAACTTTCGCTTTGTTGATCCCTGCTTTGATTATGGGGAATGTGGTAATTTTTAAACCTGCCCGTCATGGTGTATTATTGATGCATCCTTTATTGAAGGCTTTCAAAGACAGCTTTCCTAAAGGGGTAATCAACGTGATTTACGGATCAGGGAGAGCCACTATTGGTGCTTTAATGAAAACCGGAAAAATTGATGTTTTCGCCTTTATTGGTAATAGTGAAAGTGCCAACGTGATCAAAAAATCACATCCTAAACCAAACCGTTTGCGTTCTATCCTCGGATTGGAAGCAAAAAATCCGGCCATCGTTTTAGCTGATGCTGATATTGAACTGGCTGTGAATGAGTGTATTTCGGGTAGCCTGTCGTTTAACGGACAGCGTTGTACTGCTTTGAAAGTGCTTTTTGTGCATGAATCTATTGTAGAGGAATTCAATAAAAAATTTGTCGCTAAGCTCGAATCGTTGAAGATGGGTATGCCTTGGGAAAAAGGAGTAATGATTACGCCACTTCCTGAGAAAGACAAGCCGGAGCAAATGAAGGCTTTAATTGACGATGCTGTTGAAAAAGGTGCGAAAGTGATCAATAAAAACGGAGGAACGATCAATGCTTCTTTTATGTATCCGGCGGTAATTTATCCGGTGAATTCTACCATGCGTTTGTACCATGAAGAGCAATTCGGACCGGTGGTGCCTATCCGCTCTTTCCGCAATATTTCTGAGCCTATTCAATATATGGTAGACTCCAATTTCGGACAGCAGGTAAGTATTTTCGGAACCGATTCTGATGAAATTGCCGACCTTGTAGATCCATTGGTAAACCAGGTGTGTCGTGTAAACGTGAACTGTCAATGTCAGCGCGGACCGGATGCTTTCCCTTTTAACGGAAGAAAAGATTCTGCTGAGGGAACTTTAAGTGTTACCGCTGCTTTGCGTGTGTTCTCCATCCGTACGATGGTGGCTTTGAAAGACAATGAAGTGAACAAAAAAATCGCTTCGGAAATGCTGGATCAGAGAAAATCCAAATTCTTCTCTACCGATTACCTTTTGTAAAAAATAGTCAGGAAATAATTAAGAGCCCTGCCACAAGTTGTGAGCAGGGCTTTTCTTTTAGTACGGACTGAAATATGCGCCTACTCCCAGCCAGTTCACATAAGTAAACTGGTACTGACTGAAAGGGCTTCGTCCCTGAAAGTAATGAAGCACCATATATAATCTTCGGTTTTTCTCTCCTTTAAAAGCAATTCCTATGGCACTGTTAATTCCGGGGATGTAATCATTCTGCTGCCATATTTTACAATCGCTGCCAACAAAAAAGTCTAATCTTTTTGTCAAAGGCACATGCATTTCAAAGCCCAATTCCATAAAAATGCTTTTTCTAATGGTTATTATTCGGGCATTGACTCCGCCACCATAATAAAAGCGAAAGTATTTTTTATAGTTCACAGAATGTAAAACATCTAATTGCTCATAATTCACATAGTTGGGAATGAAACTTTCTACATTGTTTCTAACCATATAATCATCGCCCATATGCGATGAAGTATGGTATATCCGAATGCGCATGCTGTGTTTTTCATTCCATTTTATATTGAAAAGAGAGGAGACTTTAAAATCAACATTTAAAAAGTTTAATTGTGGGTACTGACCAACCTTTTTCCATTCAAACTGTCCGGTAGCACCCAAATCCATTCCCCACTCATACATGCGATTCTTTTTTCCGTCCCATCTAATCAGTGATTTACTTGACCCAAGACTATAAGTGGAATATTGTCCGTCAAATGGTTTATGATCCTGCCAATAGCCATTAATAGAGCCATTGATATTTGCTTGTGTGGGATCTAAAAACGCGGGTTTAAAAAGTAGTCCGTCAGCTAAAAATTCATTTGCAGTGGAGTCCTTTCCAACGGCGTGGGAAAAGAAATAAGAAATAAGGAGAACAATTGATAAAAATCCTTTTTGCATGGCGGATGAATTAAGTGATTGCTTGCAAAGATTGAAAAAAAAATCTTTCCATTAATTTTAAGATTGTATTTTTGGGCAAAATCCTTTTACAATGAACATTTCATACAATTGGTTGAAACAATACCTCAATATCAATCTTCCCGTGGAGGAAGTGGCGCAGATATTAACCGATATCGGTTTGGAGGTAGGTGGATTTGAAACCATCCAGTCGGTAAAAGGCGGCTTGGAAGGTTTGGTGATTGGAGAAGTAAAAGAAAAAGAAAAACATCCTGATGCGGATAAATTAAGCTTAACGAAAGTTGACATCGGAAGTGGTGAATTGCTCAGTATTGTTTGCGGTGCACCTAACGTTGCCGCCGGACAAAAAGTAATCGTTGCCACCATTGGAACCGTTTTATTTACAGGTGAAGAATCTTTCACCATCAAGAAATCAAAAATACGCGGCGCTCTTTCCGAAGGAATGTTGTGTGGTGCGGATGAGGTTGGATTGGGAAAAAGTGAAGGGATTATGGTATTGGATTCTTCTATTGCACCAGGAACTTTAGCAAAAGATCATTTTAAAGTAAGTAGCGATACAGTGTTGGAAGTGGATGCTACGCCAAACCGTGCTGACGCTTTATCGCATTACGGCATTGCCCGCGATTTGTACGCTTATTTGAAAACACGAGGAAATGCAGTGGAATTGAAATTGCCTGCTATTGATAAATTCAAAGTGGAAGAAACGTCATTGTCTATTTCTATTGCTGTTGAAGATGAAGCTTGCGTAAGATACGCTGGTGTTTGCATCAGTGGTGTGGAAGTGAAAGAATCTCCGGATTGGTTGAAAAACCAATTGTTGCTGATTGGCCTAAAACCCATCAACAATGTAGTAGACGTTACCAATTTTGTTTTGCATGAATTGGGTCAGCCTTTGCATGCCTTTGATTACGATGTAGTAAATGGAAAAGTCATCGTGAAGAAAAATTGTGGCGGACAAAAATTCGTCACACTCGATAAAGCAGAACACGAATTGTCTAATGACGATTTAATGATTTGTAATGCCGCCGAACCGATGTGCGTTGCCGGAGTAATGGGCGGTTTGGCGTCAGGAACGACTACTACAACAAAAAATATTTTTCTTGAAGCAGCTTATTTCAATCCGGTTTCGGTGAGAAAAACTTCAAAAAGAATTTCTACTAAATCCGATTCTTCTTACCGTTTTGAAAGAGGAACAAATCCCAATATGGTTTTGATCGCTTTGAAAAGAGCGGCGCTATTGATTAAGGAAGTAGCAGGAGGAAAAGTAGCTTCGGAAATAGTGGATGTTTATCCAAAAGCAATTGAACCTTTCTCCGTTGATTTCCGCTACCAGCGTTGTGCTGATTTGTTAGGCGAAGAAATTCCGAAAGAAAAAATCAAAGAAATTTTATCTGCTTTGGAAATTGAAATCGCTTCGGAAGATGCTACAACTCTAAAATTAAAAGTTCCTCCTTACCGTGTGGATGTTCAAAGAGAAGTGGATGTAATTGAAGATGTTTTAAGAATTTACGGATACAATACGATTGCTATTCCCCGCAAAATTTCTGCGGCAATGGAATTTACAGTTGGTGTTCCAATAGAGAAAATACGTTCTTCTGTTTCACAGGAATTAAGTGCTTTAGGCTTCAATGAAATTCTCTGTAATTCATTAACGAATAAAGAGTACTATCAAGGTTATGCTGAGTTTGATGAAGCTGGGTTTGTAGAGCTGTTGAATCCTTTAAGCAAAGAATTAATGGTAATGCGTCGCTCCATGATATTCGGCGCTTTGGAAGCTTTGCAACGCAACCAAAGTCGACAACGTTCTGATTTGAAGTTTTACGAGTTTGGTAAAACTTACCGCAAAATAGAAACAGGATATTTAGAGCAATACAATCTCACTTTATTACTCACTGGAAACAAAGAAGCAGAAAGCTGGAACAGCGCTAAAGACAAAGTAAATTTCTTTTCTCTCAAAGGATATTTAGCGCAAATCACAGAACGCACAGGAGTGAAAAACTTGAAATTAAAAGCAACGGAAAACTCTTTGTATTCCGAAGTTTTTGAAATCCGTGCCGGTAAAAAAGCTATCGGTGAAATCGGGATTTTAAATAAAAAACTCGCCAAAAAATTCGATGCAAAAGACGATGTTTTCGTTGCTAATATTTTGTGGGAAAACTTCTGCGAACTGGCGCAAAATAATAAAATACAATATTCCGAATTGCCTAAGTTCCCTGAGGTTCGCCGGGATTTATCTTTGTTGCTGAACAAAGAAACCAAATTCTCTGAACTGGAAACTTTGGCTTTTGATCTCGAGAAACAACTCCTCAAAGAAGTTAATTTGTTTGACGTGTACGAAGGAAAAAACTTAGCGGAAGGGAAGAAGTCATACGCGCTTTCTTTCATCTTGCAAGACGCTGAAAAAACCTTGGTGGATCAGCAAATTGATAAAGTGATGGAAAAGTTGATCAATGGGTATAAAGAGAAACTGGGCGCAGAAATCAGGTAGGTTTTACGAGAATAAATGAGTGCGCTCCGTTAAGTTTAGCGAAGCGTAACTTGACGGAATATCGAATCTACGTGGAAGCTTTTAGCTTCCTTTTTTCGCAGAAAAATATGTTTCTCTTCGAGAAAAGAAGCTGAAAGCTTCTAAGTACTAGCGCAAAATCACCAAGTTACGCTTCGCTCACTATCGTCCTAACGTTGAAAAAACAAAACTTCGGCATCCCTTACTATACATGATTTCCAGAGAAAATTGAAGTTTAAACGATTTCAGCAGAGCT
>JAHEZL010000038.1 GCA_023251095.1 Flavobacteriales bacterium | reverse complement strand
GGAAGAGTAAAATCTTTGGCTGAGGCGGCAAGAGAAGGTGGTTTAAATTTTTAATTAAATAGAGTTATGCAAAAATCAAGCGCAAAACAAGTAAGATCATCTGAAATTGAATTGAAAGATCGTCTTGTTAGCATTCAAAGAGTAACTAAGGTTACCAAAGGTGGTAGAACTTTCAGCTTTTCAGCTATCGTTGTGGTAGGAAATGAAAATGGTGTAGTTGGTTACGGTTTAGGAAAAGCCAATGAAGTAGCTGATGCTATCTCTAAAGGTATTGACGATGCTAAGAAAAACCTTATAAAAGTGCCAATTCGCAAAGGAACTATTCCTCACGAAATGACAGCTAAATTTGGTGGATCTCACGTGTTCATGAAACCTGCTGCCCATGGTACAGGAGTTATCGCAGGTGGTGCAATGCGTGCTGTATTGGAAAGTGTTGGAGTGAAAGACGTTTTGGCTAAATCAAAAGGTTCTTCAAATCCTCATAACGTGGTTAAAGCGACTATCAAAGCTCTTGAGCAATTAAGAGATCCAAGATCAATTGCTAACCTGAGAGGTATTTCATTAGATAAAGTATTTAACGGTTAATCACCATAAATTGATAAGTGATGGCAAAGATTAAGATCAAACAAGTTAAGAGTGGTATCGACCGCCCGAAAAAACAAAAGTTAACGCTTAGAGCGTTGGGTTTTACAAAATTGAACCAAACGGTTGAGCATGAAGCTACTCCTCAGATATTAGGAATGGTGGAAAAAGTAAAACATTTAGTTATAGTAGATTAAGATATTTTATATGAAATTGTCAGAATTAAGACCGGCTAAAGGATCGGTTAAATCAAAGAAAAGAATCGGTAGAGGAGAAGGATCCGGTTTAGGTGGAACTTCCACAAAAGGACACAAAGGTGCTAAAGCAAGAACTGGTTACGATTCAAAACCTGGTTTTGAAGGTGGTCAACAACCATTGCAACGTCGTATTCCTAAGTTCGGATTTACCAATCCAAACCGTGTTGAATACAAAGCCATTAACTTAGATGTTCTTCAGGATATCGCTACTAAAACCGGCGCTTCTGAAATTACATTAGAAGTTTTGTTGCAAAACGGAGTTATATCTTCTGTAAAGAAATTAGTTAAAGTATTAGGAAGAGGAGAATTGAAAGCAAAACTTAAAGTTTCTGCTCATGGTTTTTCTAAAACAGCTCAGGCAGCTATCGAAGCTAAAGGTGGTTCTATCACTACATTGAAATAATGAAAAGATTTATACAAACCATAAAGAATATCTGGAGTATTGAGGATCTTAGAAGTAAGATCCTTACTACTCTTTTTTTAATTGTCATTTACCGACTGGGTTCTTACATTATTATTCCCGGGATAGATTCGGATGCTTTAAAAGCTGCTCACCCTGAAGATGCATCAGGTATAGTTGGATTGATTTCCAGTTTTACAGGAGGTGCTTTTAGTAGAGCTTCTATTATGGCTTTAGGAGTAATGCCTTATATTTCTGCATCTATCGTAATGCAGTTATTAGGGGTTGCGGTTCCGCAAATTCAAAAAATTCAACGCGATGGTGAAAGCGGAAGAAAGAAAATTCAAACCTACACCAAAATTTTAACCATAGTAATCACGCTTCTTCAGGCACCAAGTTATCTGGCTACTTATGTACCGGATGGCGCAACTCCTGAAGGTTCTGATTTCTGGTCATTTACTTTGCCTGCCGTTTCTGTGATGGTTGCAGCTACCATGTTCTTGATGTGGTTAGGCGACAGAATTACTGATAAAGGTATCGGTAATGGTATTTCATTGTTAATTATGATCGGTATCGTTGCAAGATTCCCTGAGGCAGTTGCCGGAGAGTTTTCCAAAAAAGTAGTAAGTGATGCAGCAACAGGTCGTATGTTCGTTTTCATTTTAGAACTGATCATCTGGTTCCTGATTATTGCAGTAACTATTCTTTTGATACAAGGTGTAAGAAAAATTCCTCTTCAATATGCGCGCCAGATGGCTGCAGGTGGTGGAATCAATACTTTAAACCAAGGTGGTGCGCGTCAATACATTCCTATTAAAGTAAATATCGCAGGTGTTATGCCTATCATTTTTGCTCAGGCAATTATGTTTATTCCTCAAACTTTACTAACCATGCAGTTAGTAGACAGAGAAGGTACGGCCGCAGCAGTATTGTCTTCATTAACAGACCCGCGCGGATTCTGGTATAACTTTGCCAATGCGATGATGATTATTCTGTTTACTTTCTTCTATACTGCGATGGTAATCAATCCTCGTCAGTGGGCAGATGACTTTAAAAAACAAGGTGCTTTTGTTCCGGGAATTAAACCAGGCGCAGATACAGCCAACTACATTGATACTATTTTGTCAAAAATAACTTTCCCGGGATCTATTTTCCTTGCAGCAATCGCAATATTACCTGCCTTTGCAATGATGTTTGATATTTCTACTGCCTTTGCCTATTTCTTTGGAGGAACATCTCTTTTGATAATGGTGGGTGTTGTAATTGATACTTTACAACAAATTGAAAGTCATTTATTGATGAGACATTATGATGGATTGATGGAGTCGGGTAAAATAAGAGGAAGAGCAGTGACCGGCGCAACATCATCGGTGGGTGTTTAGTGATATATGATTTATTACAAGACGAAAGAGGAGATTGAGTTAATAAGGTTAAGTTCTTTACTTGTTGCAAAAACGCATGCAGAATTAGCAAAACTAATTCAACCGGGCATTACTTCTAAGAAATTAGATACTATTGCCGAACAGTTTATCAGAGACAACGGAGGTATTCCTGCTTTTAAAGGTTACCGAGGTTTTCCGGCTACATTGTGTGTATCACCCGAAGATGAAGTGGTACATGGAATTCCAAATGATAAAGCTGTTCCTGAAGGTTCAATTTTGAGCATCGACTGTGGAGTTCTAATGAATGGCTTTTACGGTGACTCTGCTTACACCTTTGGTGTAGGAGAAATTTCTAATGAAAAAAAGAAATTATTGAAGGTCACCAAAGAGAGTTTACTCAAAGGAATTGAAAACGCTGTTGAAGGAAAAAGATTGGGAGATATCAGTTTTGCTGTTCAGTTGTGTGCCGAAAGAAACGGTTATGGTGTAGTTAGAGAATTGGTTGGTCACGGAGTTGGTAAACATCTTCATGAAGAACCGGAAGTTCCTAATTACGGAAAACAGGGAACCAGCTTACTTTTGAAAGAAGGATTGGTTTTGGCAGTTGAGCCGATGATCAATATGGGAAGAAAAGAAGTGAAGCACCTGAATGACGGTTGGACTATCAAAACCAAAGACGGTTTGCCTTCTGCTCACTTTGAGCATACGATTGCTGTTGGAAAGGAAAAAGTTGATATACTGTCGTCTTTCGAGTTTATTGAAATTGAATTGAGAAAACAAAATATAGAAGTGATTTAAAAATGGCGAAACAGTCTTCGATTGAAATTGACGGAACGATATTGGAAGCACTTTCTAATGCAATGTTTAGAGTTGAATTGGAAAACGGGCATATTATTACGGCTCACATATCAGGTAAAATGAGGATGCATTACATCAAAATTTTGCCGGGAGATAAAATCAAACTGGAGATGTCTCCATATGATTTGACAAAGGGAAGAATAACATTTAGATACAAATAGTAGAGTAGAAAAGTTTAAATAATAGAAAATGAAAGTTAAATCGTCAGTAAAGAAAAGAAGCCCTGAAGACAAAATTGTTAAAAGAAAGGGTGTTGTTTATGTGATTAACAAGAAGAATCCTAAACACAAACAAAGACAAGGATAATTCCTTTGGAATTATTAGCTTTGCAAAAGAATTTAAAAATTAAGATTTAATATAGTAAGTATGGCAAGGATTGCAGGTATCGACATCCCGGACGCAAAAAGAGGAGAAATCGCTCTTACGTATGTTTATGGGATTGGAAAATCTTCAGCAAGAAGTATTTTGAAAAAAGCTGAAGTTGATGTAAACATCAAAGCGGGAGAATGGACGGATGCCCAGACTTCTAAAATCAGAGAGATCATCACTGAAGAATTAACAGTGGAAGGTGCTTTGAGATCAGAATTCCAATTGAGCATTAAACGTTTAATGGATATTGGTTCTTACCGTGGTATTCGCCACCGTTTAGGACTTCCTTTAAGAGGACAAAGAACTAAAAATAACAGTAGAACAAGAAAAGGTAAGAGAAAAACTGTTGCCAACAAAAAAATGGTAACTAAGTAGTAGAAAGTAAAGAAACAAGTTATGGCAAAAGGTGCAAAATCTTCTAAAAAAGCGGGTGTAAAAGTTGAAGCTGCCGGGCAGTGTCACATTTATGCTTCATTTAATAACATCATTGTTTCCTTGACAAATGCACAAGGACAAGTGATTTCCTGGTCATCATCAGGGAAAATGGGATTCAGAGGTTCTAAAAAGAACACTCCTTATGCAGCGCAAGTTTGTGCTGAAGACTGTTCTAAAGTAGCTTTTGAAAAAGGCTTGAGAAGAGTGAAGGTGTTTGTTAAAGGAC
>JAHEZL010000024.1 GCA_023251095.1 Flavobacteriales bacterium | reverse complement strand
AACGTTTTTTATCCCTTAAAACTACTGCTCACTTTGCTCAGGATTTACTGCTCACTTTACTTGGGATTCCATTACCCACTTTTGTGTAGATTCTATTGCTCTGCTTAGTAGGATTTTCCAGGCATCAGCGAGGAATTTAAATATGAGTTAACACTTAGAAGACATCAGCCTGTAAAGAAAGAAGAGGTAAAAGCGATTGAAGTAAAAACCGAAGCGAAAGTAGTGGTAGAAGAAATTGCTGCAGTGAAAATGGAAGAGCCAAAAGAAAATAAAAAAGAAATTTTGCTTGAAGTTCCGGTGAAAGAAAACAAAATTATTGTTGCTAAAACTGAGCTTGCAGCACCTACCGAAATAGTTTTGCCACGCAAAAAAGAAGAAGTAATTGTTGCAAAAAAAATGGCGCAATCGTTCCTTGTTCTTGAGAAAAAAAAGGTAGCCGTTCCGGTGGAAATTGCAAAGAAAGAACTTAGAAAAGCGGGCAGTGAAACCATTACTGAAGCAACCAGAACAATCAATCGCGTAGTGGTTTTGAAAAACGAAAAAATGGTGGAGTTCACGCAAATTATTTACAACAACGGCGGAGTATATTATTTTAAAAACGGAGCTTCTATTTCTTCTTATGCTTTTGAAAAAGAAATACAATTAGCTGAATAATAAAACTACCTCACCATCACTTTACCTTGTTTGATGTTTTCACCGTCTGTTACGCTTACAAAATAAATTCCTGTTGCTAAATGAGAGAGAGAGAGAGATAAAGTGCTTTTGATTTGTCCTTTCATTGCAGCTAACCGCTCTGTTAGCACTATGTTTCCGAACAGATCAGGAACTAATATCTCCGCAGCCCCTCTTTTGTTTCCGTCATGGAATACGGGAAACACTGTATTATCAATGCAAAAACAAGAGGTCTTTCCCATGTGTATTTTGCTATTGTACTGTAATTTTAAATTGCCAATTTTTCTTATTTCCATTACATTGCGGTAGAATTTATATCCATTGCTATGAAAAAAATATTTACAACTCTTCTTTTGGCTTGTGTTTTCCTTTTTAATGCAAGTGCACAAATTTATAAGAATCAATGGGGAGTATATGGCACAGGACAGGGGCAGTTTTCCTCACCGCAGGGAGTAGCTATAGATGGTTCGGGAAATCTTTATGTTGCTGATAAAGTGAACAGAAGGATTCAAAAATTTAATGCTTCGGGAGGTTTTGTTACAGAATGGAATATTTATTCGGTGTCTACTCCCACAATTGATGGAATTGCGGTTGACGGTTCAGGAAATGTTTATGTAGCAGAAGCATTTACCAGCAGTATTCATAAGTATACTTCAACAGGAACTTATATTTCTCAGGTGGGGGCAGGTTATGGTGCGGGCAATGGCCAGTTGAACAAACCTACCGGAATTGCGGTGGATGGCTCAGGAAATTTGTATGTAGCGGATGCCGACAATTTTCGGGTGCAAAAATTTAATCCATCGGGAGCTTATGTTGCCCAATGGGGAAGCTCTGCAAACTTTCAAAAACCAAGAGGGATAGCTATCGATCCTTCTACAGGAGAAATTTATGTGACAGATGAAGTCAATAACAATGTTCAGAAATTTAACTCAGCGGGAACTTATATCAGTCAATGGGGAGCAAGCGGTTCGGTCAATGGTAAATTTACCGGTGCAGCAGGTATTGCCGTTGATGCAGTCGGCAATGTTTATGTAGTAGATAAGGGGAACAATCGTATTCAAAAATTTGCGCCCGACGGAACTTATTTGAGTCAGTGGGGAGTGGCAGGAACCGGAAATGGTCAGTTTTCAAATCCTCATGGAATTGTAATTAATCCTTTAGGAGATGTGCTGATAATGGAAGAAGGTAATAATCGCGGACAGGTTTTTTGTTTTCCTCCACCTGCTCCGGGGACTATTATGGGTTTAGGAGCGCAATGCCCTAATGTAAACGGACAAGTGTACAGCATTTCTGCTGTAGGTGGAGCTTTGGGCTATACATGGGGAGTTCCAACTGGATGGACCATTGTTTCAGGACAGGGAACAACTTCCATTACAGTAAATACAGGTCTTACCGGACAAAATGGAAATATAACAGTGACTGCAGATAATGCTTGCGGATCAAGTATGCAGGCTTTTCTGAATGCCATTGTCAATCCAAATCCAAGCACTCCAACTATTTCCAACAAAGCTATTTGTGCGGGAGATCCTGCAGCAACCTTTGATGCGGGAGCAGGATATGTTTCTTATTTCTGGAGTGGTAGCGGAAGCGGCACTACACAAGTTATTACGGGAGGTACTCCAGGAAATTATGTTTGTCAGGTGACCAACTCCTATGGTTGTAAAGCATCATCATCAGGCACTTTAACGGTTAATGCATTGCCTCTTGCGCCTTCTATAGCCAATCAAACAATATGCATTGGCGATCCTGCGGTTACTTTTGATGCCGGCGTAGGATATACAACCTATTTATGGAGTGGAAATGCTTCCGGAACAATGCAAACAGTATCCGGCGCTTTAGGTGGCAATTATACTTGTATGGTCACTAATGCAAATGGCTGTAAAGCTTTCGGTACTGGCGTTTTAATAGCGAATACTTTGCCTGCGGTGAATTTTACGCTTCCTGATAATTACATGTGTATAAATGCAGTGACCATAGCATTATCGGGAGGAATGCCGATAGGAGGGATATATTCAGGCCCGGGAGTGTCAGCAGGAAATTTTGATCCTACGGCTGCTGGAATTGGCGTAAAATCTTTGACTTATACTTACACGGATGGAAATGGCTGTAAAAACGCTGCAACAGATGCTATGACGGTGAATGCTTTGCCGACTCCCTTCCTTCCCAACCAAACAATATGTGCGGGAGATCCTGCAGCAACTTTTGATGCAGGAGTATTCAATGCTTACTTATGGAGTGCAAACGGAACAGGAACAACGCAAACAAATTCAGGAACAACAGCCGGAAATTACACTGTTCAGGTGATGGATATTAATGGTTGTGTCGCGTCAGCAACAGGAGTATTAACTGTAAATCCTTTGCCTGTAGTGAATCTTACTTCCTTCAGTTCTGTGTGTAAAAATGACGCCGGATTCCCTTTAACCGGCGGAAGTCCGGCAGGAGGTGCTTATTCAGGGACAGGAGTAGTGAGCACTAATTTTGATCCGAAAACAGCCGGTATAGGGACCTTTAACATTACCTATACTTATGTCGATGTCAATCAATGCAGCAGTTCAAAAACGACTCCGATTACGGTGACCAACCACGCGGATATTCACGGTTATGTTACTTATGGGACAGATACAGTGAAGTCGGGTTGGGTGATTTTGTTTGCCGATTCATCTTCGAAAGTAATGTGGGACACTATTCGTAGTACTGCCATTAACCCTGCTGATGGTTCTTATACCATTGATGGCGTACTACCAAGAAAATATATTTTGCAGGCCTTGCCTGATCCTGTTGATTACCCGAATTTAATTTCCACTTATCACGACGGGAAATTTAACTGGGATTCCTTATCGGCTTTTGTTTCGGCGCCATGTATCGTTACCGGCAAAAATATTCCAACGATAGAATTATTTGCTATCCCTACCGGAACAGCAGTAATCAGTGGATATGTATATAGCGACGGATCTCTTAAAACCAATGACCCTATTCCGGGATTAGATATTATTCTGGATAAAATTCCACCTTCTCAAACGGTACAAAAAACCACAACAGATGCCAACGGACATTATGTTTTTAATAATCTTCCAAGCGGAACTTATCAGGTAAATATTGATGTTACAGGCGTTGGTGTGGATTCTTTATATTCTGTAAGTGTTGCTGATAATGACAGCACACAAAACAATCTGGATTATTGTATTGACAGCACAGTATATCTTTGTTCAGCCAAGACTTCCGTAGCAAAAGTGAAGAAAAACAGTAAAATTAAAATGTGGCCGAATCCTACTCAAAATCAATTGATGATTCAATTGCCTGAAGGCAAAGAAATGTATAGTATAAATATTTTCGACCTTGTTGGGAATACCGTATTTTCAAAAGAAAATGTTGGGAATGTTAAGCTCACAGAAGTAGATTTCTCAGGGATTTCCGAAGGAATTTATATTGTGAAAATTGCTTCTGAAAACACGGTGACGGAAAGGAAAATAATTAAGCAGTAAAATTTTCAAGATCAATGCATACAGCCGCTCCGAATTTCGGGGCGGCTTTTTTATGGTTTAACACCTTACCTAAATTTTATATCTTTACGCTTCCATCAAGTACAATGAAAGATAAAGTAAAAGCACTGGCCAAAGAATACCTGAAAGAAATCACTCAGGTACGCAGGCATTTGCACGCCAATCCCGAGTTGTCTTTTAAAGAATACAAAACCTCAAAATACATTCGTGAATTTCTGGATCAACACGGCATTCCTTACAAAGCAGGTTATGTTGAAACAGGAATTGTAGCACATATCGAAGGAAAAAATCCAAGCAAAAAAGTGATTGCTTTGCGCGGAGATATGGATGCTTTGCCTATCACAGAAGAAAATGAAGCTTCCTATTGCTCGCAAAACGTAGGGGTGATGCATGCCTGCGGACACGATGTACACACATCGTCACTGATGGGTGTTGCCAAAATTTTAAATACCCTCAAGGGAGAATTTGAAGGAACGGTAAAACTGATTTTTCAACCCGGAGAAGAAGTATTGCCGGGTGGTGCATCGTTGATGATTAAAGAAGGAGCATTGAAAAACCCTGATGCCGAGCTCATCATCGGTCAGCATGTATTCCCTGAAATGGATGCCGGTAAAGTGGGCTTCCGTCGCGGAATGTACATGGCCAGCTGTGATGAAATTTATGTGACCATTAAAGGCAAAGGCGGTCATGCTGCCATGCCGCAAAATATTATCGATCCTATTTTAATTGCATCACACATGATAGTGACGATGCAGCAAGTGGTGAGCCGACATACTTCTCCTACAGTTCCATCGGTTTTGTCTTTCGGTAGAATAGAAGGCTTAGGTGTTACCAACGTGATTCCCGACATTGTGAAAATGGAAGGAACCTTCCGTACCATGGATGAGGAGTGGCGTAAAAAAGCGCATGAAATCATGCACCGATTAGCCACCAGCGTTGCTGAAGGGATGGGCGGCACAGTTGATTTCGACATTCAAAAAGGCTATCCTTTTTTAGTGAACGAAGAAAACACCACCGTAAAATCCTGGAAACTGGCCGATGAATTTTTAGGAAAAGAAAATGTTCAGGAGCTGGATTTACGCATGACTTCCGAAGATTTCGCCTTTTATTCACAAGAGCTTCCATCTTGTTTTTACCGTTTAGGCGTAAGAAATGCCAACAAAGGAATCACTTCCCGTTTGCATACTTCTACTTTCGATATCGATGAATCGGCGCTGGAAACGGGGATGGGATTGATGTCCTGGATTGCCCTTGGTTTGCTGAAAGAGTAGAGATCTAGTAAATCCCTCTGCCTTCGCACAGAATTCCCTCGCACCTCCCTTTTTCAAAGGGAGAAGTGCAGTACTCATACATACTCAATAATGGTTTTCAGGGAGTGGGCTTCTCCCTTTGAAAAAGGGAGGTGCGAGGGAATTCTGTGCGAAGGCAGAGGGATTTCAAACTAATGTAATTTTAATTTTATAACATTTTGTTTTAATTCTGTAAAGGAAATAGAGCTCAATATTTTGTTATTTGTACCAATGAAGAACGTACTATGTTTTTTACTTTTCGCGGGAATCCATTTTGTTCAGGCACAAAATAATTTGCTTTTAAAATTCAGTCCCGAATTTAAAAATGCCGTATTGCATACCGATTCTCTGTACATATCGTCAATAGGGGATTCCATACGCATATCTACTTTCAGAATGTATATATCCTCCATTCAAATCCACTATAAAAACGGAACAATTTTTAAAGAAAAAAACTCATATCACTTACTGGATATAGAGGAAGCAAAATCTTTTGAAATAACACTTCCCGCTTCTAAAAATGAAATCAAGGAAATTATTTTTTCTGTGGGGGTTGATTCAACAGCCAGTGTTTCCGGTGCTTTGGGAGGTGATCTCGATCCCGGAAAAGGAATGTATTGGGCCTGGCAAAGTGGTTATGTGAATTTTAAATTGGAAGGAAATAGTCCGGTTTGTAAAACCCATAAAAATGAATTTAGTTTTCATGTGGGCGGATATTTACATCCCGATTATTCTATGAGAACACTCGTGCTTCCCGTTAAAAACAGCACTGAAATTAAAATAGATTTCGCCCGGTTTTTTGAGAAGGTGGATTTAGCAAAATCAAACAGCATCATGATTCCCGGAAAGGAAGCCATGAAAATTGCAGATGAGTTCAGCACAATTTTTTCTGTAAAATGAAAATGAAAAAATCATACATAGTGCTTGTTTTATTTTCTTTGTGTGTGTCGTTTGCATTTTTTTCTCCCAAAACAAAAAGCATCAAATTTATTGTTCCCAAAGGTTGGCCAAAACCGGTGTATGATTTTTCAAAAAATCCGCTCACTGAAGAAGGATTTAAATTGGGAAGTGCCTTGTTTTACGATCCTATTTTATCCAGAGACCATTCTATTTCCTGCGCCGGCTGCCATTTACCTTTCACTGCATTTACACATGCCGATCATAGTTTGAGTCACGGGATTAATGGAAAAATCGGCACAAGAAATTCCAGTGCTTTAATAAATCTGGCGTGGAGCAAGTCTTTCATGTGGGATGGCGGCGTAAATAATTTAGAAGTTCAACCCATTAATCCGCTCACGAATCCTTTGGAAATGGATAGTAAATTACCTGATGTTGTAAAGGAATTAAATCAATCGGCGAAGTATCGTCGTTTATTTTACAAAGCCTTTAACGATAGCGTTGTTACTTCACAGTTGTTGTTAAAAGCCCTGGCGCAGTTCACTTCGCAGTTGAATTCCTACAATTCAAAATACGACAGTATCATGCGCCATGAAAAAAATGTGGCCTTCACTGAAAATGAAAAAAACGGTTATGCGCTCTTCAAAAAAAATTGTTCATCCTGTCACAGCGAACCACTTTTTACCAATCATTCTTTTCAGAATAATGGCTTGCCTGTCGACACTTTTTTGAAAGATTACGGACGAATAAAAATCACGCGCAATGCAAATGATTCTTTAAAATTCAGAGTGCCTACCTTAAGAAATATTGAATTTTCTGCACCTTATTTTCACGATGGAAGAGTGAATAAACTCAAGGATGTTTTGGAACATTATTCAACAGGCATAGTGCCAAGCGCATCTTTGGCCGCGCAGTTAAAGTCGGGAATTGCGCTGACAAAACAAGAGAGAAAAGATCTGATCGCGTTTTTAAAAACCTTGACGGACAAAGCTTTTATGTACAATATCCGGTTTAGGTACAATTATTCGGACAGCAATTAATTCGCGATATCACTCAAAAACTTCACCCTCATCAAACGCATATCCTCTTCCGATAAATTTTCTCCATCGAATTCTTCCATTGCATTTTCAATTGAATCGGTTTCAGCGTCGTTGAAATATTCAAAAATTTCATCCTGCAAATCTTCTTCTACGATGTCGGAGATGTAATAATCTAAATTGATTTTTGTTCCTGAAGCCACTATCGCTTCTATCTCTGCGAGAATATCGTTGTATGATTTTCCTTTGGCTTTTGCGATGTCTTCCAAAGGAACTTTACGATCAATATTTTGAATGATGTATACTTTCAATCCGCTTTTATTCACTGCTGATTTAATCACTAAATCCTGCGGACGATCGATGTCGTTTTCTTTGACGTAAGCAGCAATGGCTTCTACAAAAGGTTTTCCGAATTTACTTGCTTTCCCTGTCCCAACTCCTGCTATTTGCTGCAGTTCATCCATGGTACACGGATATTGAATGGCCATATCGTGCAGTGACGGATCCTGGAAAACAACGAAAGGCGGAACATTTTTTTCCTTGCCTATTTTTTTGCGCAGGTCTTTTAAAATCAACAATAATCCTTCGTCGGCAACAGATGTTTTCTGGTTGCTTTCGTTCTCCTCAATTTGAATCTGATCGTAATCGTGGTTTTGCGTGAGCATCACCGACCATGGAGTTTCTAAGAATTTTTTTCCTTCTTCAGTGAGTTTTAAAGTGCCGTAAGTTTCCACATCTTTTTCCAGGAAACCATGCACCACCGATTGGCGGATTACTGCATTCCAGAATTTAATGTCTTTGTCTTTTCCGGCGCCAAACAAAGGATGCGCGTCGTGACGGTGATCTTTAATTTCCTGATGTGCCATGCCCGTAATGAAGTCGGCCATGTATTTCGATTTGAATCTTTCTTTTAGTTCCTCGATGGATTCCAAAAGAAGATTAACGTATTCAGTTCCTTCAAATTTATCTTTCGGACTACGACAATTGTCGCAGCTTTTATCACATTTTCCTGCGTCGTAAGTTTCACCGAAATAGCGCAACAATAATTTTCTTCTGCACACGGCTGATTCGGCAAAACTCACCATTTCGTGTAAGAGTTGCTTGCCTATTTCCTGTTCCGCTATTGGTTTTCCAACAAGGAATTTTTCAAGTTTTTCAATGTCTTTGTAAGCGTAGTAGGTGATGCAAACGCCTTCTCCGCCGTCGCGTCCGGCGCGACCAGTTTCCTGGTAATAACCTTCTAAGCTTTTCGGGATATCGTAGTGAATTACAAAACGAACATCGGGTTTATCGATGCCCATTCCAAAGGCGATGGTAGCTACAATCACGTTAATGTCTTCCATTAAAAAGGCATCCTGATGAGAAGCCCTTACATTGGCTTCCAATCCCGCGTGATATGGAACCGCCTTGATTCCGTTGAGTTGCAATAACTCAGCAGTTTCTTCTACTTTTTTCCTGCTTAAACAATAAATGATTCCCGATTTTCCTTCGTGGCCTTTGATGAAGCGGATGATGTCTTTATTGATGTCGTGTTTCGGACGTACCTCGTAGTATAAATTCGGACGGTTGAAAGAATCCTTGTAGACTGTGGCGTCCATCATTCCTAAGTTCTTTTGAATGTCTTGTTGCACTTTTGGAGTTGCAGTGGCTGTTAAAGCTATAATCGGTCTTCTTGTAATGTCTTCAATAATGGTTTTTAATTTTCTGTATTCCGGTCGGAAATCATGTCCCCACTCAGAAATACAATGTGCCTCGTCAATCGCGAAAAACGAAACATTGATGCTTTTTAAAAATTCAATGTTTTCATTTTTGGTGAGGGATTCGGGAGCAACGTAGAGTAATTTTGTTTTTCCTGCTTTGATATCGTCTTTAACTACTGCAATTTGTGTTTTGGTTAAAGAAGAGTTGAGGTAATGTGCGATATTGTTTTCTTCAGAATGGCCGCGGATGGCGTCCACCTGGTTTTTCATTAATGCGATGAGAGGTGATACGATGATGGCAGTTCCTTGCGACATGAGGGCGGGCAACTGATAGCACAATGATTTTCCGCCGCCTGTGGGCATAATTACAAAACTGTCATTTCCTGCGAGGAGATTATTGATGATCTCTTCCTGACGACCTTTGAAGGCATTAAATCCAAAATATTTTTTTAGCGCTTCTAAAGTTGAGCCCTCAACAACATCGATCTCCATTTGCAATAGTAATAAGTTCCGTAAGTTTGATATTTTCGTGAAATTCAAATTAAATTTACAACATAAAGTTTTACCGCGCTAGTATAAATTGTAGATTTCTAAAAAAATAAGGTTTTGTTAAACAAGGAAAAGATCATACAAATAGCTAAAAGCACTATCGACATAGAGGCAGAAGCCTTGTTATCATTGAAAAACAGCGTTAACGATTCCTTTGTAGCTGTTGTGGAGCTGCTTTTTCGCAGCAAAGGAAGAGTGATTGTTTCGGGCATTGGTAAAAGCGCCAATATCGCCAGTAAAATTGTTGCAACACTAAATTCTACAGGAACTCCCGCTATATTTTTACACGCCGCCGATGCCATTCATGGTGATTTGGGAATAGTGCAAAAAGAAGACATCGTCATTTGCATTTCCAACAGCGGGAACAGTCCGGAAATAAAGAACTTAATCCCTTTTGTTAAAGAAAGAGGGAATAAATTAATCGCTCTTGCCGGCAATGAAAATTCAGCTTTGGCCAAAGAAGCCGATTATTTCATTTACACCGGAGTGGCCAAAGAAGCTTGCGCCATCAATGTAGTGCCAACAGCCAGTACCACGGCGCAATTGGCGATGGGTGATGCGATAGCAGTTTGTTTGTTGGAAATGAAAGGACTCACCGCCGAAGACTTTGCGAAATACCATCCGGGCGGAACTTTAGGAAAACAGCTTTCTTTAAAACTCGAAAGCTTTTGTAAAAATGAAGCGCCAAAAGTTGTGGAGACAGCCACCATCAAAGAAATCATTTACGAAATATCGTCAAAACGCTTAGGAGCTACGGTAGTTCTTAATGAGGAATCAATCACCGGAATCATCACCGATGGAGATATTCGTAGAATGCTGGAAAAGGGCGGTGATGTGAGCTTATTGAAAGCAAAAGACATCATGGGCCACAATCCTAAAACCATCAGCAAAGACGAGTTGGCCATTAAAGGCCTCGAAATGCTGGAGCAAAAAAACATTACGCAATTGATTGTTGTGGATGGAAATGGAAAATACTTCGGCATGGTTCATTTTCACGACTTGATACGCGAAGGATTAAAATAAAATTTAAATTAGCACACTTAAACTTTTTATCATGAGCAAATTTGATGTTGTAGTTATCGGTTCGGGACCCGGCGGTTATGTCGCTGCTATCCGTTGTGCGCAGTTGGGAATGAACACTGCCATTATTGAAAAATACAGTACACTTGGTGGTACTTGTTTGAATGTGGGCTGTATTCCTTCCAAGGCTTTACTGGATTCTTCCGAGCATTTTCACAACGCAACTCATACTTTTAAAGAACATGGAATCGATGTGAAAAGTGTTGCCGTGAACATCAAACAAATGATTCAAAGAAAAGCTGATGTAGTGTCGCAAACATGCGCCGGTATCGACTTCCTGATGAAAAAAAATAAAATCACAGTGTTTAAAGGCTTAGGTTCTTTCATAGATAAAAACACTATTGAAATCACTTCTGATAAAGGAAAAGAACAAATCACTACAGCGAAAACAATTATCGCTACAGGTTCAAAACCGTCGGCTTTCCCGGGAATGGAAATCGATAAAAAACGTGTGATTACTTCTACCGAAGCTTTAAACTTAACCGAAGTTCCAAAAAACTTAATTGTGATTGGTGGCGGTGTTATTGGTTTAGAGTTAGGTTCAGTTTACGCTCGTTTGGGCGCTAAAGTACAAGTGGTAGAATTCGCTGGCGGGATTATTCCAACTATGGATAAAGCCCTGGGCAAAGAATTACAAAAAGCATTGACAAAATTAGGCTTCGAATTTTTCTTCGGTCATAAAGTACTTTCTGCAAAAGGATCTGCAAAAGAAGCTGTTGTTGTAGCAGAAAATGCTAAAGGAGAAAAAGTAGAATTGAAAGGAGATTATTGTTTAGTATCAGTTGGAAGAAAACCTTACACTGAAGGATTAGGCTTAGATAAAGCGGGAGTAAAAGTAGATGACAAAGGAAGAATCGATGTGAACAATCATCTCGAAACAAATGTTCCTGGAATTTACGCCATCGGTGACGTAGTGAAAGGTGCCATGTTAGCGCACAAAGCAGAAGAAGAAGGTGTTTATGTTGCGGAAGTAATGGCGGGACAAAAACCACATATCGATTACAACTTAATCCCTGGTGTTGTTTACACTTGGCCTGAAGTTGCCGCTGTTGGTCAAACTGAAGAACAGCTTAAAGAAGCAAATATCCCATACAAAGCAGGAAACTTCCCTTTCAAAGCAAGTGGTCGCGCCCGTGCCAGTATGGACGCTGAATTCGGTTTTGTAAAAGTACTTGCTCACAAAGATACAGACGAGATTTTAGGTGTTCACATGATTGGACCGCGTGTAGCTGATATGATCGCTGAAGCGGTGGTGGCTATGGAATTCCGTGCTTCTGCCGAAGATATTTCCCGCATTTGCCATGCACATCCTACTTTTACGGAATCATTGAAAGAGGCTGCGTTGGATGCGACGGGGAAAAGGGCGTTACATATTTAATGGGAATGAAAAAAGCGTTACCCACTCTTGTTTTTTATGGAGTTGCTTTTATTTTATTGTGGTTTTTAGCT
The DNA here is from genome assembly GCA_023251095.1 of Flavobacteriales bacterium. GTDB lineage: Bacteria > Bacteroidota > Bacteroidia > Flavobacteriales_C > JAHEZL01. The sequence goes on along the minus strand of JAHEZL010000024.1, from coordinate 63,651 downwards.
TCTGATCCAGGTGGTCCCTGTGCTCCAAATCCATTAATTTTTCTTTGGTTGGTATTGCCATTTTTAAGTGTGTTTTTATTGATTAAAAATTTACACTTCCCCTTTGATAAAAGTAAAAGAAACACAATAGCAGCATTAATTCATGCTGTAGTTATTTTATTGTTTGTGGGTTATTTCATTATCATTTCTAATTTTCAATAACTTGCGTCAACCGCCACTCGCTCCGCGAAGTTTAGCGATAGCGTAACTTCGCGGCATCTTTTCTTGAAGCTTTCAGCTTCTTATTAATTTTAAATAGTTCTTGAATAAACCGAAGCTGAAAGCTTCAAGAAAAAATTCCGTTAAGTTGAAAACTTAACGGAGCGTGTGAACCGTTCCCTAAAAAATCGTTTCATCCTTAAATCAAGTCCATCAAGGTTCAGACAATTTCCTTATTTTCGCATTGTATATGAAAGCCATTCTCCTCATCCAACTCGGTACTCCCGACGCTCCTGAAAAAGGAGATGTCAAACGATATCTCAAAGAATTCCTCAATGACCCTCGTGTTATTGATTATCCTTCTTTGAAAAGATCCATTTTGGTGAATGGCATTATCATTCCTGCGCGATTGAACAATTCAACACAGATTTATAAAAAAGTGTGGACAGAGAAAGGATCTCCGCTTTTATATCACACCACTGAATTAGCGAAAAAATTACAAAAAGAAATGGGCGAAGGTTACCTCGTAAAATTTGCGATGCGTTACCAAAACCCTTCTCTGGCTGGTGTTTTAGCAGAATTGGAAAAAATGCCTTTGGAAGAATTAGTGGTTGTTCCTTTGTATCCTCAATACGCTTCATCTTCTACAGGTAGCACTACACAAAAGGTTTTGGAGTTGGTGAGCAAATGGGAAACTATTCCAACAGTTCGTTTTGTGAATCGCTTTTTTGATGATGAAGGTTATATTTCCTGCGTTGCAGAGCAAGGTTTAAAACACAACTGGAAAGAGTTTGACAAAGTGGTTTTTAGTTTTCACGGTTTGCCGGAAAGGCACATCACCAAAGGCTGTAAAGTCAAAGGTTGTACAAAAGAGGCTTGTATTTCACAATGTGGCGACGATAGAAAATACTGCTATCGTTCTTCATGTTACGAAACAGCACGTTTGGTAAGTGCAAAAATGAATATTCCGGAAGATAAATACATGGTGGTATTTCAATCGAGATTAGGAAAAGATCCATGGATTCAGCCTTTCGCTGATGTTGAGCTAGTGAATTTAGCCAAAGTGGGCGCCAAAAAATTACTCTTCTTTTCCCCTGCTTTTGTAGCCGATTGTTTGGAAACCATCGTTGAAATCGGACAAGAATACAATGAAATTTTCCATCAAAACGGAGGCGAAAAAGTGCAATTGGTAGAGAGCCTGAACAGCACCGACAGCTGGGTAAAGGCACTAAAAGGTATCGTAGAAAAGTAGCCTTCGATTTGTAATCCAAACCGCACTTTAATTTTATTTTCTGATCCCTATTTCATATCATTAGCTACCACTACTACTAAAAGCGATTGTATGAAAAAAACTACTTACGCAACTCTGTTGCTATTCCTTTCCCTGTTTTCAAATTTAAATGCACAACAATTTCCTTATCCTGCGCTGGTGGGCTATTGGGAGGCATGGAACCAAAATGTAAAACTGGCGCAAATCAATCCGAATTACAATGTTATTGAAGTTTCTTTTGCGACTACCAAAGGGTCGTCGATGTGTAATATGGAATTTACTGTTCCCTGGTTTTACAGTTCTTCCACCGCATTTAAAAACGATATCAACACTTTACACAATCAAAACAGAGTTGTTTTATTAAGTATTGGCGGGGCTGCCGATGCTGTTTATTTGCCCGACTATTTATCGAAAGATACTTTCATCACTACGATGAATAAAATTTTAGATCTCTATCCTTTTGATGGTATTGACCTGGATTTGGAAACCAGTTCCCTTGCTTTTTCAAATATCACTTTAGCCAATCCCAGCGATTCGGCGCTGATCAATATTATTGATGCTACAAAACAAATTTTGCAGCATTATCAAAGTACTCATTCCAAAAGATGTTTTTTAACCATGGCTCCCGAAATCCTTTATGTACAAGGCGCTATCAATACTAGTGGTAATGGAAATTATTTGCCCATCATTGATGCTTTGCGCAATGATTTGGATATGCTGATGGTTCAGTTGTACAATGCCGGAAGCGCAAGAGCTGCCGATGGATCGCTGGTTTATCCTATGACTGCCGATTTTATTGTTGGATTGACGGAAGCCGTAATTTTGGGGTTTGACGTTAATTTGTCGGGCGGACAATCAGAACATTTTGATGGTTTGCCTGCACGAAAAGTAGGCGTTGGTTTGCCTTCCTGTAGCACTGCCGGCGGAAAATATACCGATACCACTACAGTAAGAGCTGCCGTTAAATATTTATTGGGAGTGGGTCCGCAAACGGGATCCTATACTTTATACAATCCTTCAGCAACGGCCAGTTTGGGAGGAATGATGACCTGGTCGATCAATAAGGATTTATCTTGTACTACCACACCACCTAACAGTTTTTCCCGAAATTTCGCAAAGCTTTTTGGCGGAGTTGGTATCAAAGAAAATGAATTTTCAGAAAAAATATCTGTGTATCCCAATCCTTCTTCCGATCGTGTTACGTTGAGTTTCCCGACTATCAATCAACCCGTAGCAGTGCAGATTTACAATAGTATTGGGGCTAAAGTATTGGAACAAACAATTGTACAGCAGCATACTTTTGATTTTTCAAATTTTGCAGAGGGTTTGTACATAATTAAAGTTGGCGCTGAAAGCACAAGATTAATCAAAGAATAAAGTAATTTTATCCCTGCATGAACAGGGACAAAAGGAAAATAGAAATTATCACCTGGAACAACAATATGGATCATTTGCTCCATGTTGCTGCTCTTCAGGATATTTCTTTGTTGCTCAATCCTTCTTCCGTTGCTTCGGGTTTTGTTAGCGTACTGGCTATTGGCGATAAACAATCCGTGAGCGGAAAAGCGAAAAATGCTTTTTGGGAAATCTCACAATTGAAAAAATATGCCGATCATATTTTTGGATTTTTCGGCTATGATCTCAAAAATGAAATTGAAGACCTGACCTCGGAAAATCACGATGGTAGCGATTTTCCCGATTATTTTTTCTTTCAGCCGAAATTGATTGTACGCATTTCAAAAGATAAATTACAGTTGGAATATTTTGATGAAGATGCTGAATTTACAGCTGACATTGTTTCCAATTTATCAAAAGCAAATTCTGAATTTTCTGTTGGAAAATCTCTGGAATTAACAGCCCGGATCTCCAAAGAAAAATATATCGAGACAGTCAATCAACTTAAAAATCACATTCACCGAGGAGATATTTACGAAGTAAATTTTTGTCAGGAATATTTTGTCGAAAACGCTACAATCAATGTAGAATCAGTGTTTCAAGAAATGATGAAAAAATCGCCAACACCTTTTTCCTGTTTTTTGAAAATGAACGACAATTATTTGTTGTGCGCTTCTCCCGAAAGATTTTTGAAAAAAGAAGACCGAAAAGTTTTTTCTCAACCGATAAAAGGAACTGCTAAAAGAGGCGCCAATGCTGCAGAAGATGAAGCTAACATCAAAGCACTTTCAGAAAGCGCAAAAGAAAAAAGTGAAAATGTAATGATAGTGGATCTGGTGCGGAATGATTTGTCGACAGTGGCAATAGCAGGAACGGTAAAGGTTGACGAGCTTTTTGGCATTCATACTTTTCCGCAATGGCACCAAATGATTTCTACCGTATCTTGTGAAGTAGAGGAAAAAAAAGAAGCTCTGGAAATCATCAAAAAATGTTTTCCCATGGGCTCTATGACGGGCGCGCCAAAGGTGAGCGCGATGCAGTTGATTGAGCAATATGAATCTATGAAAAGAGGTCTCTATTCAGGAGCGGTGGGTTATATTGATGAAAACAATAATTTTGATTTTAATGTTGTCATCCGCAGCGTGGTCTACAACGCCACAAAAAAATATGTTTCTGTTTCTGTAGGAAGCGCCATCACTGCAAACTGTGATGCAGAGCAGGAATATGAAGAATGTTTAACCAAAGCGGAAGTGCTTTTTAAAGTCTTGAAAAATGCAAAATAATTTCAAAAAATATATAGAGGAGCATCAACTGATCTCTAAAAACGATTCACTGTTGGTTGCTGTAAGTGGCGGCGTAGATTCCATTGTTTTATTGCATTTGTTACACAGTGAAGGATATAAAATTGCAATTGGTCATTGCAATTTTTCATTGCGCGGAAAGGAATCCGATGAGGAAGAAAAATTTGTGCGCAAGCTCGCGAAATCTTTGAAGCTGGATATTTACGTGAATACTTTCAGTACCGCTGAATACGCTAAAAACAGAGGTGTTTCCACACAAATGGCCGCACGTGAATTGCGTTACGATTGGTTCAATCAATTGTGTGCCGAGCATGAATACAGCAAAATCGTTGTGGCACATCACCTCGATGATCAGATAGAAACTGTTCTGCTCAATTTTACCCGTGGCACCGGTATCATGGGTTTAACAGGAATGGCGCCTGCACATGGCAATGTCATTCGTCCGCTACTCTTTGCAACTCGGGAAGAAATTCTGACTTACGCCACAAAAAATAAATTGAAATGGAAAGAAGATTCCAGCAATAAGGAAGATAAATATGCCCGCAACAACATTCGCCATCATGTGATTCCGATTTTAAAATCCATCAATCCCGGCTTGTATCAAACCTTTGCGCACAGTGAACAAAGAATAAAAAATGTGCAGAGCATTTACACCAAAGAAAAAAGAGATTTTTTGGTGAATGCTGCTTTTGACGGAGGATGGAAATTTGTGGTGAAAACCACTATTGCCGATCCACACAAAATCGCTTTGTTTCGCGAGGCTTTGATGGATTTCGGATTTTCTCATTCTCAGTTGGAAGACATTCTGGAATCGGCCGATGCCACTTCAGGCAAACAATTTTTAGGCAATCATTGCCGACTCATCAAAGACAGGAAAGAATGGATTCTTACTCCCGTGGCAAAAGAAGAACACGAATATTTGCTGGAAACGGCAGAGAGCATCACGGCTCCTTTCACTATGGAGGTTAAAGTGAAAAGCAATAAGGCTATAAAATTTTCTAAGGACCCTTCCGTTGCACTACTGGATTACGATAAACTGAAGTTCCCCCTCAAACTCAGGAAATGGAAAAAAGGCGATTTCTTTTTCCCTTTTGGGATGAAAGGAAAAATGAAGCTGAGCGATTATTTTGTGAACCATAAATTTTCACTGGCCGATAAAGAAAACGTTTGGATACTGGAGTCGGGAAGTGATATTGTTTGGCTAATGGGACATCGTATTGACGACCGATTCAAGATTGGCCAAAAGACAAAAAAAGTATATCTTGCACACATTAAATGAGCACTATGAGCGACCAGATTTTATTTGAAGAAAAACAGTATCTCGGCACCAATAAAATGCATTTGCTGATTCGTTTGGTGATTGCAACCGGCTGTTTTTCCTTGTATCATTTTTCGGCTGCCGATGACGAAACGAAGGAATTATTTTTTATATTAGGTACTACGGCGCTGGTAATTTCCGCTTTATTGCTTTTGGTGTTGCACATCAGTACAGTGGTAAGTCCGGGAAGTATAGTGCTCGATGGTTTTTGGATGGCCCGAAGAGTAAAAATCGATTTGAGCAGTATTGTAAGTGCTCAGGTGACCATCTATCCGCGTTTTATGATGCACCGCGCAGTATACAATTTGCATATGAAAGGAACCATTAAATTTTTCACCAAAGGGAGTCAGGCTGTGTTGTTGACGGATAGGGATGGATTAAAATATTGCATTGGGAGTCAGAAGGCTAAAGAATTATGTGCAGCTATTGAGAAACAAATTCAAACAGCTAAAGTATAACCCGCAAGGTTTTTTATATTTACACACTAACAGAACTTAAAAGAATAGCATATGACAGCTCAAAAATCTTCAGGATCAGCCCCAAGCGCTCAGTTGGTTGATAAAGAACAAGTCAAATTATTGAGATTCAACAGCGCTGATGTTTTAACCACAAAGGAGGAGCAATTACAACGATACATTGATTTGAACAGAGCTGCAGCCATGGGCGCTACCAATAAATCCAACGTGAAATTATATTTCAAATCCTACCAGGGTAACAGATATAAAGTAGAGGCTACCATTTGGGCGGTTACTGAGCAAAATGTTTCCTTGAAAGGAGAGGTAATGATTCCCATCGTAGCCATTTATAAAGTCGGATTATTCTAAATATTTCCAGAAACAATTTTTCTTTTTAACCAATTTTGACGCTCATTTAGCTGTTGAATCATTCATTTGTTTTATCTTGGAGACAGGTAAAAAATATGAGCAAATTTAAAATCTTCCTTCCGCTAATTATCTTACTGCAATCGTTCGCAGCTTTCTCACAAATTCATGATCCCGTTAAATGGCAGTTCAAAGCACGCAAAAAAAGCGATTGTGTTTATGAATTGATATTTCATGCAAAAGTGGATAAGGGCTGGCATTTGTATTCGCAAAACATTGCGGATGGCGGACCGGTTCCCACCCGATTTACCTTTAATGAAGGGACTTACAAAATCATTGGAAAAGTAAAAGAACCCGCAGCGCATACTTTTTATGATTCGGCTTTTTCCATGCAGCTGGCCTATCACGAAGGAGAAGTCTATTTTATTCAGGAAGTACAACTCATTAATGACAAAGCAATTAAAATTTCCGGAGAGCTGGAATACATGTGCTGCGATGATCATCAATGTCTGCCTCCCGATTTGAGAAATTTTTCTTTTGATGTAAAAGGAAGTACGGATTGTGCAGGGATGAAAACCGTTAAAGCCTCTTCTGCTGCCATTCCTCCAGCAAAAACACCTGTGCTCACAACCGGAAAAAAAGATACTGTAAAAATTTGTTGTGACGGTGTTGCGAAGGGAAGCGCCACTTTTGTAAATGCAGCCGGACTCGACATTAAAAAATACCGTTTCAGTGATAAGGCCTGCGGCTCGAAATTTCAACAAAAGGAGGAATCTTATTGGTTGTTATTTTTGCTGGCATTCGGAGTAGGGATATTGGCTTTGATTACTCCGTGTATGTTTCCGATGATTCCGATGACAGTAACTTTCTTTATGAATGACGCCGAATCAAAAAGAAGGGGACGTTTAAAAGCTGTTTTTTTCGGATTGAGTATTGTCTTTATTTATTTGATGTTCGGAACAGTATTCGGTAATCCTGATATGGGAAATCTGCTGGCTACGCACTGGATTCCTAATCTGATTTTCTTCTTTGTTTTTCTTGTTTTTGCGGCATCTTTCTTTGGATTATTTGAACTGGCTTTGCCAAGTTCCTGGATTAATAAGGCCGACAGTAAGGCGGATAAAGGCGGATTTATCGGAGTGTTTTTCATGGCACTCACTACGGTTTTAGTTTCTTTTTCCTGTACCGGTCCTTTAGTAGCAAGCATTTTAGTTGAATCTTCTAAAGGAGAATTCATTCATCCTTTGATCGGGATGCTTGGCTTTTCTACAGCAGTAGCTCTGCCCTTTACTTTATTTGCTTTCTTTCCTTCATGGATGCGTTCCTTACCAAAATCGGGCGCATGGCTCAATTCGGTAAAAGTTGTTTTTGGTTTTATTGAATTGGCACTCGCACTTAAATTTTTAAGTACAGCTGATTTAACGGAGCATTGGGGAATTTTAGACCGCGATATTTATATTGGTTTATGGATAGTCATCTTCACTTTGATGGGTTGTTATCTTTTAGGATGGATCAAATTTGCACACGATTCGGAAGTAAAACATATCACTGTTCCCCGTTTGGGTTTTATCATTGCTACTTTTGGTTTTGTTATTTATATGATCCCCGGGTTATTAGGCGCCCCGCTTAAGTTGTTAAGCGGAATATTGCCTCCGATGAGCACGCATGATTTTAATATTCTCGCGAAAGATGAAAGCACTGCCGACTGGAACATTAAACCTAAATACAGTGATGTGTTACACGCGCCGCTAGGCATAAATGCTTTTTTTGAATATGAAGAAGGAATGGCTGTGGCAGCGCAACTGGGCAAACCGGTTCTTCTTGATTTTACGGGCTTGGGCTGCACCAATTGCAGAAAGGTGGAAGATAACGTGTGGACCGATCCGGAGGTGCTTAAAATGCTTAAAGGAGATTATGTTGTTATTTCTTTATATGTAGACGAAAGAACCATTGAGCTTCCTACTTACGAGCATTATGTATCTAAATTCGATGGCAAAAAAATTACTACGCTCGCACAAAAAAATGCTGATATTCAAAAATGCTGGTTCAATGGAAACAGTCAGCCTTTTTATGTGTTAATGAACAACGACGAGCTTTTGCTGAATACTCCTATTGCTTATCAAACTGCAAAATCACCCGAAGATTTTCTCAAATTTTTGAAGGAAGGAAAAGTGAAGTATGATTTGAACAGGAAGTAATTCATTTCCCGCAATCACAATCCTTCTGACTGTAATCGTTGTGAATTTCCAGTTTGTTTTCACTTTTCGGATAGTTCCTGTCGACGGTGGAAAAAGTAATTTGATTGCTGCTTAAATCAAAACTTGCAATTTTAATTTTTGTGTACAGCTTTTCAGTGGTTCTGATTACGCCAAAATAAGTCTCATCCTGAAAATACCAGCTTTCAACAGGTTGCTCTAGATCAAAAGAGTACAAAACACGGTTTTTCTCTAGGTCGTACACCGTTAATCCCGAAAGATCCGAATGATAAGGAGAAAATAAATAACGTTTATTCTGCGACAGATAAAAAGCGCCTCCAGATTTTTCAGTCAGTTTTCCTGAGGCATCCAAAATATAAAGCACGCCATCATAATCGCCGAATTTTGAAAACATGAAATAGTTTTCTTTGGGTTGAACTTCAGGAATAAAAATGCCTGAGCAGGCGCCTAAAGCCTCAATGTTTTTGAAATAAAGTTGTTTGGTGATTTTTCCCTTGTTGCGAATAATGACCCATGCTTTACAGGCTGCGGTAGTACTATCCAGACTTTTTACCGTTAGGGATTTTATTTGTCGGAATTCAATTTTATAGTTCATGAAAATCGCCGAATCCAGTTTAATCTGGTATTTGTCTAAAGGATAATCAGCAGCGTTAAATACTTCCGGCTTGTCGGAATGTTGTGCGAAAGAAAATTGATAAGCAAGTAAGGTGCTAACAAGTACAATCAGGGTTTTCACGATGAAAGGTTTTATAGTGTCAAAATAGTTTTAGCGAAAATTATTCTCCCACCAGGTCCTTCACAATATCTTTTACCGGACGAATAGAATGAATGTGTTCAATGCTCGGGCCGGCACACCATACCGTTTGATAAGTAGCGCCAAACGCAGCTTTTTCAATGGCTTTCATACCACGCAAAGCCACAAATAACTTCACATATTTTTTGAGCCATTTATTTTTCTTGAGCATTTTTTCAAGCCAGTTGACTTTTGTTCCCAGGCCTTGTACATAAGGTGTGTTGATCACCGTTAAGTGAGATCCCGAAAGTTTATCTGTCAGCACAATATCTTTAGCGCCAAATTGGATCAATGCATTTTTATAATCGGCACTCACCGGACTCTCATCGCTGGCAATAAAAACAGTACCTATGGAAAGTCCGTCGGCACCCAGCGCCAAAGCTTTTTTGTATTCCTCATGCGTTGCCACACCACCCGCAGAGATCACAGGGATTTTGCAATTTTTTTTGAGCAGAGGAATCAGTTCTTCGGGTTTCATTGGTCCGCAGTGTCCGCCTGCATTCGAGTTAACAGCAATGAGCCCGTCGGCACCCAATGCTTCTACCTTCTGTGCATATTTTAAATCCACTACATCGCAGTAAACTTTGATGCCTTGTGGTTTGCATTTTTTAATGACTTCTTCCGGACTGCCCAGAGAGGTAATAATAAAAGCCACTTTCATTTCCAGGCAGGTTTTCAATTGGGTATCCAGTTTAAAATTGGATTTATTCACAATTAAATTAACGCCGAAAGGTTGGCTGGTTTTGCTTCTTATTTCCTGAATGGCTTTGCGGAATTCCTCGTCGCTTCTGTAATTTAAAGCCGGAACAGCAGCGCTAATGCCACTTTCCAGGGCAGCAATGATCATTTTAGCATTCGACACCAGAAACATAGGCGCCATGATTACAGGATATTTTATTCCTAAAGATTGAGCAAATGCGTTTTCTGTCATGATTTATAAATCATCAGGATCGGTGGCCGCAGCAAATTTCTTTTTAGGTGGTTTAATGTGTTTGGTGAAAACAACATTGATGATTTCATCTTCGGTGGTCAGCATTGATTTTGAAATTCCGCTGCCGGCCGTAATGGTCATTTCTTCTTTGTGTTTGTATGTTTTTACCATTGGCGTTTCTTCGTAGGTTCCGTCGGAAAATCTTCTGTACATCGCTACAACCACACCTTTTTCAACTTTCACTTTCCCGGGAATACATTCAGCGGTGGCTCCTTTACGGATAGTGATGATGATGTCTTCGTGCCATCCGTCTTCAACGATGAAGGCGCCTCTTTCGGTAAATTTTTTCGCGTATTTTTCATAACAGGATAATGATCCTTCCTGAGCGAAGGAAATCATTGGAGCTGTCAATAATAAAAGGGCAAGCAGAAGTTTGTTCATTGCAATAAAATTTTAGTTGCGGATTATCATTTGGCTAAAAATAGGAAAAAATACCAAACCTTAAGATAGGGAAACCGATTAAAAGATTATTTTTACTGCAACTAAACAAAGAAACCTAAACCGTTTCACAAAATTCATTTTATGTTGATCAAAACTTTTGGATGTACCGTAACGGGTATAGACGCCACTGTTATTACTGTTGAAGTAAACGTAATGCCGGGGACGAAATTTTTTTTAGTCGGCTTGCCCGATAATGCTGTTAAAGAAAGTCAGGTGCGCATTGAATCCGCCCTCAAACACAACGGTTATCGCATGCCGGGAAAAAAAATCATTGTGAATATGGCGCCCGCCGATATTAAGAAAGAAGGTTCTTCTTATGATCTCACGATTGCTTTGGGCATTCTGGCGGCTTCCGGCCAGATTGAAACGGATGAATTGCAAAAGTATATTTTGTTGGGGGAGTTGTCGCTGGATGGAACTTTGCAGCCGATAAAGGGTGTTTTGCCCATTGCGATTAAAGCACGACAGCAGGGTTATACCGGCATTATCCTTCCGGAGGAAAATGGTGAAGAAGCGGCTATTGTAGATGGCTTGAATGTTTACGCCATGAAAAACATCAAAGAAGTAATTGATTTTTTTGTGCTTAAAAGTGAAAGAAAAGCACCGCTCACTTTTGATACGCGCCTCCATTTTTTGTCGGAACAAAGCATTGTTGAATTTGATTTCAATGAAGTGAAGGGGCAGGAAAATGTAAAGAGATCGCTGGAAATCGCGGCTGCAGGCGGACACAATGTGATTCTCATCGGTCCGCCTGGATCGGGGAAAACCATGTTGGCCAAGCGTTTGCCAACTATCCTTCCTCCACTCAGTTTACACGAAGCTTTGGAAACCACTAAAATTCATTCGGTGGCCGGAAGGCTGAAAGGCAGCAGGGGGCTGGTTTCTCTGCGCCCCTTCAGAAATCCGCATCATACCATCTCCGATGTGGCGTTGGTGGGTGGCGGAACTTTTCCAAAGCCCGGAGAAATTTCTCTCGCGCACAACGGTGTTTTATTTTTAGATGAATTGCCCGAGTTCAAAAGAACTGCTTTGGAAGTAATGCGTCAACCGTTGGAAGATCGCGTGGTGAGCATCGCCCGCGCAAAATTTGATGTGCAATATCCTGCGTCGTTTATGTTGATTGCCTCTATGAATCCCTGCCCCTGCGGATTTTACAATCACCCCGATAAAGAATGTGTTTGCAATCCAGGAGATGTGCAGCGCTATCTCAATAAAATTTCCGGACCGATGATGGATCGCATCGATTTGCATGTGGAAGTAACACCGGTTTCTTTTGATGAATTAACGGTGCAACGAACTACCGAATCCAGTTTAATAATTCGCGACAGAGTAATTTCAGCGCGTGAAATTCAGCAGCAGCGTTATACTTCCGATGAAGGTGTGCATTGCAATGCGCAGATGCAGCCGCGACACATCAAAGATTTTTGTCATTTGGATCCGGGCTGCAAATCGCTTTTAAAAACAGCCATGGAAAAGCTGGATTTATCGGCCCGTGCTTACGACAGAATTTTAAAAGTATCGCGCACTATTGCTGATTTAGATGCTTCGGAAAATATTGAGCAGCAACATTTAGCAGAAGCGATTCAGTATAGAAGTTTGGATAGGGGAAGTTGGGCGGGGTAATATTGTGCTTTTGAAACCTTTTCGTTTCTTTTCGTAATACAGAATAAACACCTTTCTATGGCGGCTTTTTCTAATTTAAAAATTATTTCTCTCGATAGATCTGTTCCCGACAACGTGGTTATTGAGTTTGAGCTTCCTTCTGAATTAAAAGAGCAATTTAAATTTCATCCCGGACAATTTGTTGTGGTAAAATATGTGGTGAAGGGACAGGAACACAAAAGAAGTTATTCTATCAGTAGCTCTTCAGTGGCGGATATTCCTTTGCAATTAACGGTGAAACGCGTTGGAGAAGGCATCACTTCCAATTATGCCAACAATGAATTGAAGGTTGGAGATGCTTTGGATGTTACCACACCGCGCGGAAAATTTTGTATTGAACTGAATCCCGAAGTTGAAAAAATATATTACCTCATTGCTGCCGGAAGTGGTATTGCACCTATGCATTCCATGTTGCAGTCGGTTTTGGTGACTGAACCTAAAAGTAAAATTCACCTGGTGTACGGGAACAGAGACGACGACAATATTATTTTCGGAAAAGAAATTATGGCCTTTGCTAAACAACATCCCGATCGCCTGAAAGTACAACATGTGTTGAGCAGACAAACCAAACCTTTGAATCTTTTAAAAAATGAAAATATATGGGAAGGCCGTATTAATGAGCGCTTGCTGAAAAATGTTTTTGCTCCGCCTCTTCCCGAAGATTATAAAGTTTTTGTTTGCGGACCGTCGGAAATGAATTTAGCCTGCAAAGAAATTCTGGCGAATCTGGCCTTACCAAAAGAAAAAGTACATATTGAATTCTTTGGTAAAATATAGTTTTTAAAAACTCGGACAAGGAATGTTTTTTAATCTTTTTTTACCGCTATCTGTGTTTTTGGCGTAGTTGACAAACTCAAAAACAAGTGAAAGCTCATGTGCACCTAAAGTATTCCCATATAGTTTAGAAATGGTAAGGTCATAACTATACCCAACTCGAAATCCTTTGGTTGAATAGCCTAGCATAATGATTAATGCATCGTTGTTAGTATAGCCTAGTTGATAAGATTTAAAAACAGGAATTCCTCTATACCATAATCCGAACATAATAGGTTTTCTATCATAATAAACTCCTAAATCCAGCTGATCAAATAAGGCTTGTGTTTTATAATTAAAAGCAAAAACCAAATCTCTTTCCTCTTTTTTCACTTTTTCTAAAGTATATCTCAAACCGCCATGCAGAGAATATTTTATTGGAAGCGGGCTTTGATCTTTTAATAAAGATTCATTGGGTTTGTTCAGGTGATGTGCTGCAAATCCAAACCAGGCTTTTTTGGAATAAATCAATACACCGGATGACAAATCCAAAAAATATTTTTTTTCATAATTCTGCAATACTTCATTAGGAATATTTCCTCCGTTGTAAAGCTGAGAGCTAAAGGTTAATTGGTTAACATTGATATCTCTTATGCTTTCCCCAATTTGAAATCCCGCCCGAGCATACCAGCTTTCATTCAGGCGAATACTGTGCGAATACAAGGCAGAAAAATTAGTGAACTGATATCCTCCCGGGCCAGCTTGCGAGTGCGTTACAATGAACCCTAATCCGCCGTTGATGCGACGAAGATTTTGATCGTAAGCACAGTTAAATGATTTATATGCGCCGGGAATGGAGGGCCATTGTAATCTGTCCTGAAGCACTATTTTTCCTCCTTTTGTTTCTCCTGCAAAAGCAGGATTTAAATAGGAGGAAGAAACATAAAATTGCGAAAACTGAGGATCTTGTGCTTTTGCAGAAGTAAAAACAAAAAACATCAAAGCAAATATATAGGTGTATGTTTTTATCATCTTAATAAAGTCACCGCTCCCGATTTTTGAAATTTATCTCCTTCCTTGTCTTCAAATCTAACTTCTACTTTCCACACATAAACATCGGCCTGGCATATAGTTTCTTTGTAATATCCGTCCCATCCGGTATTGATATCCTTGCTTTCAAAAATTAATTCGCCCCAGCGGTTAAAAATCATGAGATGGTATTCGGAAATGGATTTGTATTTAGGGAAAAACACATCGTTTTTTATATCGGAAATATCATATTTTCCACCGTTTGATCCTTCTTTATTTGGAATAAAAGCAGTAGGAAATTCAATGCTTCCGCTTTCTTTTACAATGATGGATTTTTCCATTGTATCTGTGCAGTTCATGCTATTGGAGGCAATTAATATTATGGGATAAGTTCCAACAGTTGAATAAACGTAAGAAGGATTTTTTTCAGTGTTTATATTGCCATCTCCGAAGCTCCATGCATAAGCAATGGAATTGGTGCTTTGGTTGCTAAAAGTCACCGGGTCATTAGAGGGTAAAAAATATTTGGTAGGAGAGAAAGAAAAATCTGCAACAGGCGTATTGTAAACCAGTACGTTTTGAAAAACAGTGTCGCTGCATCCGTTTGCACTTGCTATCAATTCCACTTTGTTGAATGAATTCGTACTTCCGCTATTTATCAATTGTGTACTTGGATTTACATCAGTGGATGTTGACAGATTTTCCGACGAAAAATTCCAGAGATAAGTATTTGCACCTGATGAAGTGTTTTGAAAAGTTGCACTTAAGGGAGAACAACCTGCTGGAATGGTATCAAAGGCTGCGCTTGGTGCAGCATTAACAACTAATAATTGAGAATACGTAGTATCATGTACGCAGCCGTTAGCAGATGTAACAGAAAGTGTAATGGCATAATTTCCTTGTGTGGCATAGGTGTGTGAAGGATTGCAATTGTTGGACGTAGTGCCATCTCCAAAATTCCAAAAACAATTGTTGGCTAAAGTTGAATTATTGATAAAATTTAATGGGGTGTTTGCACAGTTGTTGGCGTTGCTGACAGAATAATTTACCATGGGATAATCGTAAACTTCTACCATTGCTGAAATAGTAGAATCTTTTATACATCCGTTGGCAGACGTAACTGTTAACTTCCCGTCGTAAACCCCTGGGATACTATAAATATGCGAAGGATCACATTTGTTAGAAGTGCTTCCATCTCCAAAAGTCCAAGAGCAAAAAGCACTTAAAGTACTATTGTTGGTAATGTTTACGGTATGCGGATAACATCCGTCGCGATCGTCGATAGAATAGCTGATTCCGGGATTGTCATATACTGTAACCATGGAGGTGATGCTGCTGTCGGTGATACATCCTTGCGGACTAATTACCGATAATTTCACATCAAAAATTCCTGCTTTTTGAAATAGATGACTGGCGTTGCAAATAGCAGAACTGTCGCCATCTCCAAAGTTCCAACGACAACTTGCGTTTAACGAGCCTGTGCCTGTAAACAGAGCGGTGTGTGGTTTACAATTGTCGGGATCATTCACCGAAAAAGAAGTGATTGTGCTATATTGAGGAGCATCCACAATGAAAGAAGAAACAGAGCAATTGTGAAGCACAGAATCGAGTATTAAAACAAAGGTATATTTACCTGTGCCATAACCTTTTGATGAAAGCGCAATAATAGTATCGGTTTCACCGGGTAAAGCAATTCCTTCTTTATACCATTGATAAAGGCCTGAAGCAGGCGTTGGATGTGCTGTTAATTTTAAATTATT
Source organism: Flavobacteriales bacterium (assembly GCA_023251095.1). Lineage (GTDB taxonomy): Bacteria > Bacteroidota > Bacteroidia > Flavobacteriales_C > JAHEZL01. Next base: position 47,703 of record JAHEZL010000024.1, on the reverse strand, counting down.
TCTGCAAATGGATCCACTGCTGTCAATTACCTGAGAAGCAACGAAAATGGAAGATTTATTTAAAATTAAATTATCGAATAAAGCATAAGCATAAATGTCTTCTGAATTCCAGGCGACAGGATAATCGGCAGGTAAGGTGCAAGGCGAGCCAAGCATAATAGCGCCTACATCAAAAACAGGAGTAAAAACAATGGTGGCTATTGACCAGTTACTATCAGGAATGTATGTTACTTTCCCTATTTCTTTCCAACCCTGATCTTGTGGACAAAGAAACAAGTCATTTAATTTTGCCGAATCTGCGTAAACAGGAAATTGCGGACAAGTTGGAAATCCGAAAATGGTCATGTCGATAGGACCAAAAGTTTTTTTCCTCAAAGTGTCCACACCACCATCGGTAGCGTAAAGAGCAATGTTAAATTGCATGGTGTATTCGATGCCGGCAAGCATTGGAGACAAAAGACAGGAGCCTACGTATTCCTGAAAACCTTTCGAAATAGCACCGCCTACAAAAGCATTACCGTCGGGCACAGGATGTCGGAATATGTGAGATTGATTGTATTTGCAACCTCTTACAAAATAATCTGAAGTTGCGTTGGTGGCTTGCTTCCAACCGGTGGCACGATCCACTTGTGAATCCCACGTTGGACAACTGTCCATTTGCTCAAAAGAAGGATTGGGAATAATAGAAGAAATAAAATCATATTTTTTTTCAATACTGCAGAAACATTCTACAGAATCGTTAAGGTCAATCAACAAATCACCGTCGTCGTCAATGCCATTGTTGCAAATTTCCTGAGCTGAACTAAAGCTTAAAATTCCAATGCTGAAAAATATGAGGAGTAATGATCTTTTCAATGTGTTTTTTGCTGTTAATTTGAGCGTCTTACGGAGCAATATATATTTAGGTTCTAGATATTTGGAACCAAATAGCAAATGGAAACGTAATGAGACAAAAATTTTAATTATGAAAAAAGGATTACTACTGTTCTTAGTAACTTGTACAAGCTCTATGTTTGCTCAACAAATTGTGTTTACTGCATTGAATAATTCTGTTCAGGAATATTGGAAGGTGAACACTTCTTTGCCTGTTACATACACTAAAATCAGCGATTCTTTGGATGCGCATGCTTCCTATGCGGGGAAACATCAAGGTCCAATTTCTATATCACACACTGGAAATTATTATGTTTTTCAAAGCGAAAGATTTGCCGATAATATAGATGGTTATGAAGCCATCACAATTTGTAAAACTGATTTCACAGGATTTGAAGTTCCAAGAGATGGTCAGGGAAATGCCTTTCACGCCGAAGGAATCATGCAGATTTCAAATGACGGAAAAACAATTGTTTTTGTACAAGATGGAACGCATGACAGGGACATATTTAAAATTACAAAATCAGGTAACGTATGGACTTCAGTAGAATTAACTGCTTCAGCCAATACCTACAGCTATTATCTTTCTCCTTATTTATCCTATGATGAAACAAAAATAATTTTTGAAGCAGCGAACAGCACTTATCCTATTGCCGCCATTCAGCAAATAGGAATTAATGCAACGGGCTTGGTAACGGTAGCCTCTACTATCACTGTGAATTCTGCGTCCCAGGTAAAATCGCCTACTTATGATTCTGATGGAAATATTTATTTTGAGGCTGAAACTGATGCAGAACGTGTTTGGAAAATTGCTTCAGGAGGAGGATCACCAACAGTGGTAAAAAGCTCGTTTACCAACGATAATTCACCGATAACTTTGCCTAATGGAAAAATCGCTTCGCTATTGTATACCTCTGCTCATCATATAAAAATTATGAATAGCGACGGCACGAATGATTTTATGTTAACTACTGGCTCAGGTCCAGTTAGCGATGTTGAAGACATAGGAATTAGTGCGGGAGGAAGTATTTCGTCGGGAATTAATTCTATTGAACTTAGTGCTTTTGAGTTAAAACTTTTTCCAAATCCAATGACTGAAACAGTAACTATTGGGTTAAATAACATTGAAAATTCTACAATGTTAAGTCTTAGCAATTGTGTAGGACAAATTGTTTTCCAACAGCAGTTAACCCAATTACAAACGAAAATTGATGTTGCAAATCTTAATAGCGGTCTGTATTTCCTTACAATTCATCAAGGTAAAGAGACAAGCGTACAAAAAATAGTGAAACAATAAGAGTATCTGTTACCTTTGTTTCGTCAATGAAAAAAATATTTACGCGCTCCGTTCCTAAAGAAGGAAGAGTATACCAATCAAAAATTAATGGTCAGCTGGAATTGAACTGGCACAAGGGTAAATTGATGCTTGATACCAAAAACGTCAATTATTCTTATGGTGCTTTGCAAAGTGCATTGGCAGAGGGATTCATTCATATCGGAAAAAAGAAAGTCAGGAATTTTAATAATATTCTCGTGTTGGGAATGGGCGCAGGTTCGGTCATTGAAACTTTGCGCAAGAAATTTAAAAACGAAGGAAAAATCACTGCCATTGAAATTGATCCGGTGGTAGTGGACATCGCCAAAAAATATTTTAAAGTAGATGCGTTTTCTCAACTCGAAATTGTGGTGGCGGATGCTTTTGCTTTTGTGAAAGAAAATAAATCCAACTACGATTTTATCCTCGTAGATTTATTCATCGATAGAGAAACTCCTCAAAAATTTTCTTCTCCTGAATTTTTAGAGAATCTTGTAAATTTAATTGCAGCACAAGGAACCATTCTTTTCAATACAGTAAATATTGAAAACGAATTTACCAGGAGAAATGAGCAAATGATTTCCTTTTTTGAAAAATCATGCGCTGTGGAAGTCCTTAAGGAGATTGAGGGGGGTAATGACTTGATCCTCATCAAGAAAAAGTAAACTCTTTTTTCGTTTCCACGTATCACTGTCACAAATCGTAATTCTTTTTGAATGAAAAAACTGCTACTCTCTGCATTGGCATTAGGATCTTTTTCTCTTTATGCCCAAATTGAATATCCCGGAACAGTCACTACCATTGGAAGTGCTACCACCGTATTTGATTACTCGGCACAAAATTGCAATACCATTGATATTCCCGATGTGCCGGCTCGTGCTTTTCGCGATGCTTCCGGAAAAATAAATTTAATTGCTTCGCATTATACTTCATGGAGAATGACTGGAAGTGATTTTTCTTCATTGACGAAAGATTGTACTCCTGTTATGACTTCTCATGGCGGTACCAATGCTTCGGATTTCGACAATAACGAGTGGATCATGTCCACCTATACGAATGACGGTGTTAACATACATGCCTTGGTGCACAATGAATTTACTCCTTGTGGTACCTGGACCAATTGCTGGTACAATTCAATTACGTATGCAACATCGGCCGATAGCGGTAAAACTTACACTCATACAACTGCCCCCTCTAACTTAGTGGCAGCTTCACCTTATAAGGATACTTACCCTACAACACATACGCCTTATGGTTTTTTTGGTGGATCAAACATTATAAAAAAGGCTGGATATTATTATAAGTTTATTCAGATAGAAGCACATGGTTTGCAAGATTGGGGAGCAGGCTTAATACGCACCAATGATTTAAGCGATCCTAAGAGTTGGAGGGGTTGGGATGGATCAGGATTTAATGTTCAGTTTGTGAATCCATACACCGAAACGGGGTACAATGTAGCCGATAAAATTTTAGCTCCTGTTGCACGAGATCAAATTGGAAAAATGTGCGCGAGTTTAACCTACAATACTTATTTAGGAAAATATATGTTGGTTGATTATACCAACGGTGATTATAACGGAAGCACCAATCAATATGGATTTTACTTTTCGGTGTCGGAAGATTTGATTACTTGGTCGCCGCGCCAATACATCATGTCAGCTCCTTCTTCATGGGCTGTTGGCGGATTGTATTATCCTTCATTGATTGATCATAGTGATACCACGCGAAATTTTGAGCAGTGTGGTCAAACGCCTTACTTATACTACACCAAGTGGAACAGCGGAACTTACGACAGGGATTTACTAAGAATTCAATTGCAGTTTACAAAAAAAATTGTGAGTTCGTTTACGGTGAATGCTATCGGAAATCAAAGTGATGCAACTCCTGGTGATGGGGTTTGTAAAATTGTGGGAGCAACTACCTGTACGCTTCGTGCAGCCTTGGAAGAATCTAACGCCCGACCAACCTATAAAGGCTACGATACTATTGCATTGCCCATTAATTTTGGCATCACAGGTACTGGTTTAAAAACAATTTCTCCAACTTCAGCCTTTCCTGAAATATTTTATCCGGTTGATATCAATGGATACACGCAAACCGGCTCTTCTGTAAACACCAATAATTTTGATCAGGGATTGAACACGGTGATTAATGTGTTGATATATGCCGGTGGAAATGGTGGTGCACCTGCTTTGTCTTTTCATAGCGCTAAGAACAGAGTTCGTGGAATTGCTTTTCGACAAGGCGACATTTTCTTTACCTATGAACCAGGCTATTCCAAAGGCGAAGGACAAAATAGTGTGGAAGGTTGTTTTTTAGGCATTGCTGTTGATGGAACCACTAAATATACTTCGGGAGGAATAACTATTGATCACACTGGTGGCGTTACAGTTGGTGGTGCTACCAATGCAGCACGAAATTTAATTGTTGGTGGCATCACTATTATTAAAGGCGATAGTAATACTGTGATAGGGAATTATATCGGATCAAAAAAAACCGGGGCATTGGCCGCCTTAGGATCCAATTATGGAATTGACATTCAGGATTCCTCTTATTTCAACGTCATTGGAGGTAGCACTAGTGCTGAACGAAATTTAATTTCCGGAGGAGCAAGCGTTGGCGTTTCCATTGCTGGAAAGCAGTCGCATCACAATTCGGTGCTTGGCAACTATATTGGCGTTGCAGTAAATGGGAGTACAGCTTTGGGAAATGGAAGAGCAGGAATTAATTTGGCCGACAGCACTCACGACAATACCATCAGCGCCAATGTTATTGCAGCAAACTCTACTGATGAAGGAGGAATATGGATGGACAATGCTTACAGCAATATCATTCAATCCAATTATATCGGAACAGACGCTGCGCAATCAGCCAGCATTGGTAATGGTGTGAGTGGCAATCCTTGTGGAGGAATTGTTATTATGGGAGCCAGTCATGATAATACAATTGGTGGTTGGAATGCGAATGAGGGCAACGTGATTGCCAATAATAAAAGTCATGGTGTTGTTTTGCAACAAGGCGTTGGTAAAGGAAATGCATTACTTTCTAATTTAATATACAACAACGATGAAATGGGAATTGACATTGGTTGGGATGATGCACCTAACAGCAATGATAATATGGATGCCGACAGTGGCCCTAACGACAATCAGAATTTTCCGCAGTTGGATGGAGCCTATGCAACAGCCAATGATATCGTGGTTTCAGGAACGCTTAACTCTAAACCAAATGCAACTTATAAGCTGCAGTATTTTTATAATTCTGCTTGCGATGTATCAGGAAATGGAGAAGGACAAACTTTAATCGGAACGGAAACCGTGACTACCAATAGCTCGGGTGATGCAGGTTTCTTTAAGTCGTTTACTATTTCTTTATCTGTTGGCGGCTATGTGAGTGCGCTGGCTACCGATGCATCTAACAGCACTTCTGAATTTTCACTTTGTCAGATTGTAGATGCAGCAACAGGACTGAAACAGTTGACTACATCTGCTGTGACAGTTTATCCTACTGTTGCAACAGACAATGTATTTCTGATTTCCGATAAAGAATATTCCTATTCACTTTATGATCAGCAAGGAAAATTGGTGATGCAAGGAAACATTAAAACGCAAAATTCATCAATTAATATCAGCAACTTAAGTGAAGGGATGTACGTTTTAAAACTACAAGGAAACAATTGGGTTGACCTTAAAAAAATTGTAAAAAACTAGGTGGATAAGTAGGGGAGAGGGATCGAAGCATCCTGTGGTGGAATCATCATAGGATGCTTTGTTTTTAGGCTAACTGCGTCATTGCGAGGAACGAAGCAATCTCATAAAGGTTGATACGATTGCTTCGTTCCTTGCAATGACGTACTAATAATGTTTATGCCCTTCCTAAATGTTTCAGCATTGTGTAATGACTGCCAACTGCGCTAAAAAAATTCCCTTGCGAATGATAGGGCAATTCAAATTCAAGTGCAGTTTCCTTCACTATTTTAGAAATTTTTCGGTAATGCACGTGACAGATATTCGCAAATAAATGATGTTCAATCTGATAATTCAATCCGCCGATATACCAAGAAAACAAACGGCTTTTAGGAGAAAAATTTGCGGTGGTTTGCAATTGATGAATGGCCCAGCTGTTTTCAATCATCCCTTTTTCATTCGGTGTTGGAAATTCATTCATCGGTACAATATGCGCGAGCTGAAAAATTAAACTCAGCGTTAAGCCGCACACAAAGTGCATGATGAAAAAACCAATCAATACCATCCAAACCGAAACATCAAAAACAAAAATAGGTAAGGCAATCAGGTAAGCGAAATAGAATATTTTCCATAGGGTGAGAACAATGATTTCTTTTAAAAATTTATTGGATTTGATCAGTCCTTTATTTTTAAAATGAAGTGCTTGTTTGTGATCCGACCAGCCGGCCCAGCCCAGTGTCATTAATCCGTAAGCGAAGAAGGCATATAAATGCTGATACTTATGAATAGCTTTTTTTTCATGGTGGGGAGAAAATCTCAGGAAAGAAGGTCCGTCGATATCTTCATCGGCATTGTGCACATTGGTATAAGTGTGGTGCAATACATTGTGCTGCAGTTTCCACAGCTTGGCATTTCCACCCACTAAATTGGCGGTGAGGCCGGTGATTTTATTGATGAATTTATTTTTTGAAAAAGCACCGTGATTTCCGTCGTGCATGATAGATAAGCCTATTCCCGCCATTCCAAAGCCCATCACTATCCATAAAAGAATAACGAGAAAAGGATGAGTTATTATACCTGAAAGAATTAAAATGAAAGGCAAAAAATAAAGCGACAACATGACTACCGATTTCATTGCCATATTGAAATTTCCGTATTTAGAAATTTCATTTTTCTCGAAATATGCATTCACACGCTCTTTCAGAGTAGTAAAGAATTTCGGGTTGATGTCTTTAGAGAATTTGTATTTATCTGTTATCATCTAAGCTGTTTAAATGGAGATTGAGGTGAAGATAACCTATATGCGCTAAGGAAAAGGAATTAATTTGTGAACAATGCTTAAAACAAAAGGAGAACAATGAATTACCATTATTCTCCTTTTTGTTTTTATGAGTTGTTAATGCTTAAGCAACTTCCATTTTGCCATGGCATTGTTTGAATTTTTTGCCGCTTCCGCACGGACAAGGATCGTTTCTCCCTACCTTAACTTCAGCTTTTGCAGGCTCTTGTTTTGGTTTTTGCGGACGATCCAGTTCGGCTGCGTCCTGATGACTGGTTTTTAAATTTTTATCGGGTAATTCTTCTCTTGCTGCTTCACGCACCTGCACCGGTTGTTGCGCTCCCTGGTTTTGCATGATTTCGGCCTTGAAAAGGAAAGAACCTATTTCTCCATTCATTTTATTCACCATCTGTTTGAAGATGTTGAAAGATTCAAATTTGTAAATCAGTAAAGGATCTTTTTGTTCAATAGATGCATTTTGCACGTTGTTGCGCAAGTCGTCCATTTCACGCAAATGCTCTCTCCACGCTTCATCTATGTTGAATAAAACAATATTTTTTTCAAAGGCTGAGCGAATTTCTCTTCCCTGTGTTTCGTAAGCTTTTTTGAGATTCACGGCAATCTGGAATACATGCTGACCGTCATTGGAAAAAGGAATAGCGATGTTGATGAACTGTTGTCCCTGCGTTTCAAAAACATTTTTAATCACCGGCCAGGCCTGGTTGCGCAGTCTTTCTTTTTTCTCTTCGTACATTTTTAAAATCAGTGAAGATAGTTTCGCAAACATATCTTCTCCTTTCATCGATTGGAATTCTTCTTTTGTGAAAGGAGATTCCAATGCAAAAACTCTGATGAGTTCCATGTTAAAGCCTTCGTAATCTTTGGTTCCCAGCGAAGCCTCAATCACATTTTCCACCAGGTCTAGCAAGAGGTTGGAAATATCAACACTTAATCTTTCACCGTTCAATGCATTGCGACGTCTTTTGTAAATTACTTCACGTTGTGCATTCATTACGTTATCGTATTCCAGTAATCTTTTACGGATACCAAAATTATTTTCTTCTACTTTTTTCTGAGCACGTTCAATAGAAGTTGTGATCATTCCTGCCTGAATCACTTCGCCTTCCTTGTAGCCCATTTTGTCCATGATGCGGGCAATTCTTTCGGAACCGAAACGACGCATCAATTGATCTTCCAATGAAACAAAAAACTGTGAAGTTCCCGGGTCACCTTGTCGGCCGGCACGTCCGCGTAACTGTCTGTCCACCCTACGTGAATCATGACGCTCTGTTCCCACAATCGCCAATCCGCCTGCGTTACGTACTTCCTCGGAAAGCTTAATATCCGTTCCCCTTCCCGCCATGTTTGTTGCGATGGTCACCATTGCCGATTGTCCGGCTTCCTTAACAATTTGCGCTTCCTGTTGATGGCGTTTCGCATTGAGGATATTGTGTTTGATGCCTCTCATCTGAAGCATTCTGCTTAGCAACTCAGAAATCTCAACGGAGGTAGTTCCCACCAATACGGGTCTTCCTGCTTTTGTGATTTCAACAATTTCTTCAATCACAGCGTTGTATTTTTCACGTTGTGTTTTGTAAACTTTGTCCTGCATGTCTTTTCTGGTCACCGGACGGTTGGTTGGAATGCTGGTTACATCCAGTTTGTAGATGTCCCATAACTCCTGCGCTTCGGTTTCTGCAGTACCTGTCATACCACACAATTTGTGGTACATTCTGAAATAATTTTGAAGCGTGATGCTCGCATGCGTTTGTGTAGTAGCTTCAATTTTTACATTTTCTTTTGCTTCAACAGCTTGGTGTAATCCATCGCTCCAACGTCGGCCGTCCATGATACGACCGGTTTGTTCGTCAACGATTTTCACTTGGTTTTCAATGATCACATATTCTGTATCTTTTTCAAAAAGAGTGTAAGCTTTTAGGAGTTGATTCATGGTATGGATACGATCGGCTTTCACGCCGTAATCCTTGATGAAAGCTTCTTTTGTAGCTCTTTTCTCTTTATCGCTTAAAGCAGAATTTTCAATTTTCGCCACTTCTGAACCCAGATCAGTCATCACAAAAAAGTCGCGATCCTCAACAAATTGCGCGAGGTGATCAATTCCTTTTTCGGTGAGTTCAATGGAGTTGTGTTTATCGTCGATCACAAAAAACAATTCAGAGTCGGCAACGCGCATCAGCTTACCGTGCTCCTGCATGTGCGCATTTTCGGTTTTTTGCAATTGTTGTTTGATGCCCGGCTCACTTAAAAATTTAATGAGGGCTTTATTTTTTGGTAAACCGCGGTATGCTCTTAAAAGGGCAACACCACCGTCGTCTTTATTTCCTTCGGTTAATAATTTTTTTGCATCGGCCAATGCTTTGGTCACATAAGCTTTTTGTGCAGCTACTAATTTTTCAACGAAAGGTTTAAGTTCGTTGAATTGCATGTTTTGTTTTTGTTTGGAAGCACCTGAGATGATGAGCGGAGTTCTTGCGTCGTCAATCAAAACAGAATCCACCTCATCCACAATGGCGAAATGGTGTTTGCGTTGCACTAGCTGATCCAGACTGGTAGCCATGTTGTCTCTCAGGTAATCAAAACCGAATTCGTTGTTGGTTCCGTAAGTGATGTCACATCTGTAAGCTCTTTTTCTTCCTTCGGAATGTGATTCGTATTTATCGATACAGTCGATGCTCAATCCATGAAACTCAAACAAAGGCGCCATCCATTCACAGTCTCTTTTTGCAAGGTAATCGTTCACTGTTACTAAATGAACTCCTTTGCCTGCAAGGGCATTGAGGTAAACAGGCAAGGTGGCAACGAGGGTTTTTCCTTCCCCTGTACCCATTTCCGAAATTTTCCCGCTGTGTAAGTTTATCCCTCCAATGAGCTGTACATCGTAGTGGACCATGTCCCATTTAACTTCATTTCCTCCGGTGGTCCAGGAGTTGAAATAAATGGCTTTGTCGCCTTCAATTTCAACGTTGTCTTTTCTGGTAGCTACTTCTTTATCGAAATCATTTGCTGTTACTTCAACTTCTTCGTTCTCAGTGAAACGGCGGGCAGTTTCTTTAACAACGGCAAAGGCTTCGGGAAGAACTTCTAACAGAGCAACTTCAATTTTTTCATCTATTTTTTTAACCAGGGCATCAATAGCCGCGTAGTTTCTTTCTTTTTCTTCAACGCTCAGGCCCGGCTCATCCGATGCTGATTTAAGCGCTTGAATTTCTTTTTCTTCTTCGGCAAACTGATCAGCAATTCGTTTTTTCAGTTCGGGCGTTTTTGCGCGCAGTTCATCGTTGGATAAGGAGGAAAGCTTGGCGTATTCCTCTTTAACTTTCTCAACAAGAGGCATTATTTCTTTTATATCGCGATCGGATTTTTTACCAAAAAGTGCGGTGAAAATTTTCTCTATTGTTTTAATCATGAGGCGTATTTTTTTTAAAGGAGTTCAAATTTACTTTAATTAATAAAGAATAACGAACCCGATTTGACAAAAATTAAACCTTTTAAGATTTGTGCCATTATGGCGCATTTTTAACGATAGAGCTTTAATAAAGTCCGTCAATACTGGCCATTTGTATCAGATGGTGTACGTTGGAGGCACCGGTTTTTTTGAGAAGACTTTTCCGGTGGTTGTAAACGGTTTCAACACTGATGGACAGTTCATTGGCTATGTCCTTGGTGTTCAGTCCGCTCCCCAACAAATGAAGCACTGTCATTTCCTTTTTACCAAAGCTTTCTGTTTTCTCAAAATTGTAAAACCTCTTTGAGTTTACGGGTTTAAACTGTCCGTCAGAAGCTTTTTTGAAAACAGTAAAATTAACGACCTCATCATTTTTAAAATGTGAAATGTCAGAAACGAACATCACGCTAAGATGAGGTATGCTTAGCAAAAAAGTTTCGATGACGCTCATGTGGTTCAGGGTCCAGATAACGCGGCCATCGGGGCGCTGCATTTTAAGCGTGAATGAAAATTTTATGTCTTTTAATTTGCCGATCAATGCGTAATTGCGGTACATGCGAAACATTTCGGGCAAAACTTCTTTGTTGTACAATTCAAGATGTTCGGGCACCATGAGATGCGACAGTCCGTCGGCACACTTTTCCTTCATTTCGGGAATACTGATGCCGCAAATTTCCGAGAAATTCGGACTGATATGCTCAAACTGCAAAGTAAAGTGATTGAAAATAAGAAAGGTTTCGGCTGTTAAATTTAAAAGGTGTTTGGTGTTTTTATTTTGATATAAATCGAAACGATTGAAAGAGTTTAAATCAACATCTCTGCGATCCATGGAAAAAAAATGATTGGTCAGTTTTCCAATTGTCTGCAAATAAGAATTAGATTTTTTACTCATGGGAATGCAGTTTTTTTTGAATGTTTCTACGAATAGTGGCCACCGTGTGAATACTGAGCTGAAGCGCATCGCTGATCTCCTTGCTTTTTTTTCCTTGTTTCACCAATTCATTAATTTGTGTTTCCCTCGGAGAAAGCAGGGATGCGCTATTGTGCAGAGGAAATTCTTTTTTATCAAAAAGCACATAGTTATTTTCTTCCAGTTTCTTTTCAATGGTGAGAATAATGGAAGAGAAGTTGCTCAAATTAGTAAAGTCGGAAATTGTAAGAAGTAGCATTTTTTTTTCTGGAAGGCGCGAAATCCGTGTCAGGAAGATGTGCTCACTGTCCTTCACCGTGACTGGAAGATTCACCGAAAAGCGAAAGTCGCGTGGATCAATACCTGAGTATTTTTCATCAGAAAGTACCGCCAGCATTTTTTCAATTTGGGGTCGGTATTTTTTGCTGCATAAGTTTAAAAAGTATTGATTTTCCCAGTGCATTTGAGTGTATAGTTCTTCTCCCAAAACGTCTTTCGCATTGCTGCCCAGGTAAACATAATTTCTGTTTTCATTGTCGTAAATGGCAATCACCGACATCGACAAGGAGTAAATAGAAGAGAAGGAGCCTTGTTCCAATTGCTGAATTAAATCCAGAGTTTCTTCTGAATGATTCGTTGGTTTTTTTATTTTTTTTATCGTTTTCAATTCAATAAACAGTAATGGTTAGTGTGGTGTTTTTATTCACGGTAATTTTTGCATCGGCAAAGCTGGGCGGACCGAAGGTTCCTTTTGCGTTATTCGATGTACCAAAGGATTCCAGGGGATAGCCAAACATATTTTTATCCAGTTCTTTATTTTCATTGGCATCGTGAAAACAAGCAAATCCGTAGTCTCCTTTAGGAATATTGGAAAAAGTAATTTGTGCACTTTTATTATTGATTTTAAGAGTGCCTATGCGGAAGGCTTTCAGAGGGTTTTCGGGAAAACCTTCTGCATTATTAAATAGAGAATAGTACACAGTGCCTTCGCTATTTTTTAAGCCATTAATAGTCACTTTAATTACGTGAATTTCTTCCGCTTTAAAAGGGGAAAACAACAGCATTGCGCTGAAACAGAAAAGAGTAAATAAGTTCATAGAATAGGTAAATCAAAAGTAGGATTAAAAAATTAAATATCATTTTAGGGTATGCGTCTTGTAGAGACGGAAGATTTTCCGGAGACGGAAAATCACATCCTGAGACGCAAAATTTTGCGTCTCTACAAGAAAAAAGGCGACCCTTTTGAGATCGCCTTTTTTAACTGCTGAAAGAAAATTATTCCACTACAAATTTAATTGTTTCCGAATGGTTGGTTGTCGCGTCATACATGGTGCAGAGGTATACGCCCTGACTCAATTGATTGCGATTTAAATTAATCTGTCCTTTTGTAGTCAGATTAGAGTATACCGCAATTTTTTGTCCCAGTACATTCGTGATTTCAATTTTGTTTTTTGCATCGTTGGCACTGAAGTTATATTCCACTATGGAGACATCTTTCATCGGATTCGGTTGGATCACGAATTTGAAGCCGTTGTCGTTAGAGATTTTAGTAGTGCCTGCAGCACTGCTTCCCATCACTTCAACGTTCGCCCAATCTCCGTTGATCATTCCATAACCTGCTTTTAAATCGGCAGAGGTTAATGATCCTCCCGTGAATTTTCTAACAATGAGGTAGTAACATGTTCCCCGTGATGACCATTCACCGGGGGTGTAGTTAGTAGAACGGATGTAAGAGTTTTCGGCATCGTCGTTCCAAACAAATCTGCCGCCTGATGAAATGCTAACATCTTCTTGCATATCCACAACTTTCAAGCTGTCGGGATTGTATTGCAAACCTAAGTCGAAACCGAAAGCTTTATCGTTGTCCGGCGTGAAATACGTTACAGCAACTTTATAATCCGTAGCATTTAATTGTTCTGCTTTTTGCAGGTTGATGCTAAAGGTAAACGGACTTAAAGTTTTGTTTGGATCTTCCGTTTTCAGGTAAACATTTGAAGTGTAATAATTGCTGGTGTAGTTCACCACATCACCCAATAAAATTCCTCTGAAAACTTTTTTCGGAGTGTTGGCACATTGCTCTTCAACACTTAGGCATTCAGGAACATTAGGCACGTTGTCTCTCCAATAACGGACTTTACCATCACTGAAAGGGAATTTCGTTGAAAGAGTAAAATCAGCATTGGTAGAAATAATGGCCGGATCAATAAATCTCCAATCCAAAGAAGGCAATCCTTTTGTGTTTTGCACTTGTTTGAATTCTTTGATTTCGTTCACCAGTCTTCTTTGCAATTGCGTGATGTCGTTGGCGCGTACGGAGTCGCTCATGTTCACGTCGGCAGCAATCATTTGTGTTGCTGTTGGAACAAACACATTCGGACAGCTGCTCATCAACAGTTGATCCACACAACTTGTGGTGTTCAAAGTAGTGATGTATTCCATGGCGCGTGTATCTCGGGCATTTACAAAATTGAGTAAGCCGTTGCTGACATCAGCACCCAGAGTTACCTTGTTGTTGATGTCGCGTGAAATTTTCACTACATTTTTCAATGAGCTTAATGGCACATTAAAGCTATTGCTGTTGTTGGTTCCACTGTACTGACCAATCACCTTACCTCCGCAGGAATCCAATACAGTAATGGTATTACGGGCTCCTGTTACAATAGAATTATTTTGATTCAATCCGGCGTAATTTAAAGTCGCACCGCTTTTGCTGTAAGGCTGATAATATTCCAAAGCCCCTGCAAAAGTGCCTGTTCCCGTAACTTTAAATGTTCCTTTGTCCCAGCAAACAGGTCGTTCAAAATAAGTATACGACTCTGTCATTTCGCGCATCGTTAAATCAATGGAAGTTCCAGATCCAGGATTTCCAACAATGGTAAAGGGCACACAAATTACCAAGCCTGAATCCGTAAATTGCGGAACATTCGGTTTCGTTAAATTACTAGTGTAATAAATACTGATGTTGGCGTATGCGATGTTTGGATCAGTTTCTACCGTTGGATTGGTGTTGACGCTGATGGCATAAGTTCCCGGGTAGTTTTTAAACACCACTACTTTTCCTAAGTTACTTGCGCTAACCGATGTTACCGGAGCCAGATATCTTTTGTCGTAACGCAGTGTGAAGTCCATTCCAATAATTCCGTTTCTCACGGGAACCGTTGCATTAATAGGAATACAAAGGTTTTTGTTGCTGCTTCCGCACACCCAGTTCACATCACCGATTTCGTATTCATAACCAATTTTTATGGTGTGTTGCGCAGTACCTGTTCTTCCGTTGGCATCATTTACCGTTACTTGATAAGTGGTGTTTGCATTCGGCTGAACTTTTAAAGAATCAGTAATACCAAGTACTGTTGATGAAGGCACTTGTGTCCACTCATAAGTCAATGGTTTGGTGAAACAATTTCCTAATGAATCGGGAACAATTGCTTTCAATACAATTGGCGCGCTCATGTTTTCATTTCCGCAAATTACTGATCCGCCTTTGATGTATACAGTGAATACATCCGGACAAATTTTGTAGGCAGGAGTGATAGAATCAATGTCATCCAACTCATTGCCGCAGAAAGCAAATCCTGAAGATTTGATAATGGTTTTTGAAGTAGCTACATAAATGTCGCAACCGCTGGCCACCTTCACATCAAATTCCACAGTGATGATTTCATTTCGCGCACCCTGCACAACTGCACCTGCAAAAGGAGCAACTTTAAACACCGTGTCTTTAAGGCTCAACGCATACAATTCGCTGTTGGCTGGAGTACTGTTGTTTTTGATAGCAAAATCAAGAGGTTTAGCTAAAATTTTAGCGCCGTATTTCACCACGATACTGGTTGTATCTAAAGTTAAACCATCAGGGAAATCAATGTCGTATTTCACTTTATTCACTTCTGATCCAGTACTTGTTAAAGTATGGATGTAATGAATTTTTGGATTGATACAACTTTCGCTAACGCTTTTCGCCGTTACATTTCCTAAGATTCCTGAAGTGATAGAGTAAGCTTTCACATCTTCTGTTGAGTAGTAACACAAGTCGTTAAGGTTATCAAAATCAGTAGGCCATGCGTTACAATCCCAACCGAATCCAACTTCAAAAGTTGCTGGATTGTTTGGATCGTTAAAGCATTTTGCCAAAGAACCTTTGATGCTCAGGGTAACAGATTTTTCAAGATTGATAGTATTTGCGATATTGGTGTTTTGAGGATCTATTTGATACAAAATACTCACGAAATCACCGTTTACAACTTTGTTCACTTCTGTTACTTCTTTTGGTAAAAGAGAGCTTACTAAAACCGAACTGAAAATAGTTTGATCATAAGTTAAAGTAACAAAAGGGAATTTTGCAGGAGAACCGTTGCTGCCGTTGTTCAAGCTGAAATCAAGATTGAATTTGCTGGTGGTTACTGCTACAATTCCGGTTGAACTCAAAGTGCTGGTGAGTTGATTTACCGGTGTTTCATATGGATTTCCAGGATTTTGAGAAACCATCACGTCATACTGACTGATAGGATCCAAATCAAAGAAAGCTTTGAAGCGGTATTGTTTTCCTAAGGCAGAAGTATCGGTAGGTTGTGTTGGCGTGTAATCTTTTCCGCTTGGAATCAGATCGCATATCGCTTCGTTGGTTACCCAAACATAATCCAGCAAATGCTCATCAATTTGTCGCATTGCATTTTTATTGGTGCCGTTGATGGCATCTATATCCGTGATAGGAGTATAAATATTTGGAATCGATAAATGCGATAAAGTATAAGAAATCCCGTCGATTACTGCAGTTGTTGAAGGCGCATTTTGAACGCCTACACCTGAGTATGTGCCGCCGGTGTAATACATCGGAGTAGTTTTTCCGGCATCAGAAATTCCTCTGTCGATTTTAATGAATTTATATCCTTCAGGTGTTAAAACATCCACAGCTTCAATCATTGGAGCGGGACGAAATTCGTTTGCGAAAAGTTTAGGGAAATTGTAATTCCCTATCGATGAGAAGAAAGAAAGTAAACGTCCTTTATCACATGATTTATCTTTTGCATAAGAGCCAAACCCATCGTTATACCAGTAATCCTGCTGAATTCCAACGAGATTGAAAATAGCTTCATAGCCTTCGCAATTCAACCAGGTGTTTTTGTACAAAGGAGTGGTGAAAGGAGGTTTGATATACTCTATCACTTTTCCTGCCGAATCTTTTACTACCGGTCCTAATTTAGGATCGCAGGTAAATTGCGGGAAATCGCGTACATACAGCGCAATGGGAGTAGAAGAAAAGTAAGGCATGTTTTGAAAACTAACTTCTTCATAAGCATCTTTTGTTTTTACATTGTATTGTATGTCCATGAAGAATTCAATTTCAATTTCATCAAATGATTTGAAACGGAAATTGGCAGGAAGTTTAGGTGATGCAGCATCTTTATAAGTGCTGATCGTATTTAAATTTACTTCAAAAAGAGATGTTGCCGTTGTGCTTTGTGTAAGCATTGCCGTAGCGGGAACGTGGAAAGTATAATTGATTCCGGCGCTGCTGATGATCACTTTTAACGGATTTGATTTATCCACTTTAAAAGTGTCATTTGGAAAGGACATTCTTAAATAAGAATATTTCAAATCACCAATCATCTTATCGTCGAAAGTAATTCCGTTGCACGATTCGGAAGAAGTTAAATAATATTTGGTGTTCATCTGCACACGGTCGCCGATGATTCCAAACTTTGTGCGGATGTTATTATCGGGATTGTTATCCGAATTTAATGTGTTTACTGTAGCAGCCAGCAAAGCACTTCCGTCGTCGGCTAAACCGTTGTCGTTGTTATCAGTTTTACCGTAAGTCAATCGTGTCATTTTCGCGAAACGGCCTGCACCACCGGGGAACATACAACCCGGACACATGATGTTGGCATCACGTGTGATTTTGAAAGAGGGCATTACCAAAGGATTTCCGCAAGATGCATCAGCCACTAAATACATTTCAACGGAGTAATTCGGACGTTCTTCTCTATTAGGGTCGGAGCAATTTCCGGTGAGGGAATAAGCAATGTCGGCAGAGTTGATGTAGTCGTACAAAATCTGCTGTTTCTCATCAAAAGAACTTTGTGCCAGTTTTGGATACATGGCGTAGAGCTCCGTCATTTTAAACTCAAACATTTTAATTTTTTTGTAATCGTATTTAGGCAATTCATTTGTTGGAATGCCATAACCAACCGCTGTACCTGCAGTATTTATGGGTTTCCAGTTTTTGCCATCGGCATTTCTGAATTGCAGGAAAGGATAATATCCTCCGGTGCCTGTTCCCTGGTAATAACTGAGTCCGCCTTCTAATTTTAAAACAATAACCAATCGTGCATTATCGGCCTGATAATTTACTCCGTCGGAATAGCTGGTTCCTAAAAATGCATAGGCATTGTTTACAAATAAGTTGTCGATTCTGCAGTTTGCGGTTTCGTTCATTTGAAGTGTTGATACGCGCTCAACATAAGTAGCGGCATTGTCCACATAATCACCATAACATGCACCGCAAATCACGTGATTGAAATAAAAGGTAGTGTTGGCAACATCGGGATTGGTGAGTGGATTGGCCGTAGTATTTTTTGCTGTAATTGTTGTAGCCGAAGTCAGGTCGGCATCGCAATCGTCTTTGCCCATCCACGACGTACTCCACCCGTCGTAAGAAGAAGTAGTGAAGTTTTTTAAATCAATGGTAGGTTGACAATTGTATACTTTGAATTCAATGTAGTACATGTCATTTCCTTTAATATTTCCTAAGGGATAATAGGCATTGGCGATAGCATCTGAAAAACATCGGGTGCTGGATCTTGTAACGGCCCAACCATATTTAGGGTGAGGCACAGCGGTGATTGCTAAAGGAGAACCTGTGCTAACATATTGTTTGGTAGTACTATTATAAATTGCTTTATAAATTTTTACACTGCTGAGTGGAATTTCTTCGGCACTTCCTGATGCAATATTTAGATAAAAATCTTTTACAATTTCTCCCGAAGTGGAATTATGCATTTTTGTGAAATAACTCACTTTGCGAAATCCGCTGGCGGGAGTAGGGTTTTTAGGGTTGTAGGCACAAAAATCGTGACTTGACACGGCCACGTCCATTACATCAATAAATTCGCTTTTTGCTTTTGAAATTCTTTGTATCAATCGTGTGGTACCCGCTTGCCATGCATCTTCCATTTCAATGCAATTGGCGCTTTTGCTGTCGCACACTTTTAAATCAACATTGGATTTTCCTTTTACAATGTCATCAATACAATCGGTGACCCTCACTTTTCTGGTAAAAATTAAACCTTTGTTGGCGCCCACGCTCACGGGTAAATTGGTTACCACTAATTCGTAAATAGTACCTGAAGTGAGTGTTCCTTTTAAGGTAGCATTTCCTGTGGTTTTCCATGAAAAAGTAGTTCCGGCTGGGACGCTTCCGTTTTCATAAGTAACTACTACATCCTGTAAACTAAGGGCAGATCCGTAAGTGTCGGTGTAGGAAATTACTCCTGTAAAAGAAGCGTTACCAGTATTCCGTACAGTGAAACTTTTGGTAAGATCAGTTCCTTTAAATGCGGTTAAATCTCCCGCAATAAAACTCTGAAAATTGGGAGCTGTAACAATGAGTTTCAGCTCTGCCTGGGCGACGGCATAAAGCGATGTCAGCCAGACCATCATGAGGGTGAGTAAAATTTTTTTTGCTTTCATTTTTTGCGATTTAATAATGGTTAAGTCATTCAATGCGCAAAACTATCGAGGGAATAAAGGATGACAAATACCCATTTTTGGGTGATTTTACTTCCTGTGAATTTAAGGAGAGGAAAAAGTAAATTATATTAATCCGTTGCTTTCAGATACGTTGATGAGCTGGTGTACATTATTCACTTGCATTTTTTTTAGCAAACTATTTCGATAATTGTAAACAGTGCGTTTGCTGAGGTGAAGCTCCTGTGCGATTTCGTCGGTGGAATTGTTGGTTTTTAAAAGATAAAGCACCGACAATTCTTTTTTTGTTAAGCTCACTCTGGTGTCGAAATTGTAAAAGCGTTGTGATTTTACGGCTTTAAAATTACCCCTTTCATCTTTTTTTAAAGTGGTTAATGTAATGGCTTCATCTTGCTTAAAGTGATCAATGTTATTTAGATATGAAACCATAGTTACCGGCATGAATTTTAATTTGGTTTTCAATACCATTATGCTGTTCCTCATCCAGAAAAATTCACCCACTGAATTTTTGTACTTCATCGTTACTACAAATTTAATACTGGATACATCATTGCTAATAGCGTGTGCCGAGAACTGCCGAAACATCGATAATAATATATGGTCGTTATATATTTTGGCGTGATCGGGATGTATTAAACTCAACATAAATTCAGGCCCTCCTTTTGCCATTTCTTCAGCAGTCCAATCGGTTACGTCTTTGTAATTCGGACTTATATACACCAGTTTTTTGGTGAGTAAATTGAAAACGTGAATTGCTTCGGGGAGCATTTTAAAATATGGATTTTTTAATTCTTCTTCATAATCTATCTTTTCATCGTCTTTCGTATCCAGACTGAAAAACCGATCATACAATTTATCGATTGTTTTATGAATTTTATTTTGGCTAAACGGCTTCATTCTTCCCTTTTCTTGTTTTTCTTTTTGATGTTTTTGCGGATGGTGCTAACGGTATTTATGCTAATGCCTAGTTGCTCTCCAATCTGCTTGCTGTTTAAGCCGGAATGAATCAATTGCAAAACTTCTTTTTCCCTCGGAGATAGTGAGTTGTCGGCGATTGATGTAGAAACAGAGTTTTTGAATAATAGTTCATATTCCTCACTGTTTTTTTGTTTTTCTACCGTAAAAATTATGGAATGGAAGGGTGTTTCATCGGTTAAATTGGTGATGAAAATCAATACAACATCTTTTTCGTTGGGCAAATACAAGTAGCGTGTGAGTAAAATTTTTGTTTCTTCTCCTGATTTTATAGGTAGATTGATGGAATACCGAAGTTGTGTTTTTTCATGGTTGCTGGCCTCTTTCCAATTAATTAGATCCGCTACTTTTTTGTTATAGGGTTTGGCCACCAGATTCAATAAATATTCGTTTTCAGCAAATAATTTATGATGAATTATTTCACCCAAAACTTCTCTGCTGTTTTTACTGAAATACAGATTGCATTTTTTATGTAAGTCGTAAATAATAATGGCGGAAACGGAATGGGAAAAAATGGAAGAAAGTACCCCCTGATCAATGGCGGTTATAAAAGAAGATAAGTCTGTATTTTTTGTTACAGCTAAGTTCATAGGGGGTAGTAATAATCAGGTTGTGAAGCTGCGTAAAAATACAATTATTTGTGAAAACCCAACAGGAAACAAAAAACAAAACCCTCCGGGGTGGAGGGTTTTGTTCAAAGAAAATGGCAGAAATAATTATTCAACAATAAACTTAACTGTTTTGTTTTGAGCGCTTTGTGCGTCATGAATGGTGCAGAAATATACTCCCTGACTTAATTCTGTGTTGGAAACAATTTGACGCCCTGATGTTTCCATGTATGAACCCATGATAGGACGATTCTTTTTTGATGTGCAGTGAAAAAAAGCAAGAAACCTGTCGGATGGAGAAATATGACATACCCATTTTTACTCGATTTTCATCAGGAGACAAAGTATTTGCGATAATGTCTCTTTTAAAACTTTCGCGAATAGTATATTTGCCGCCCTAATTTTTACTACATGAACCAGTTGACTTATCAATGCGGAAACCGCGCAATGGGATTTTTATTATTTATTGTTTTGATGTTTTCAGGACTAATGTCTTTTTCTCAAACTGATAAAAAAAATCCTCCTTCTTTTTTCAATATAGAGTTGCAAAATACAAGTGCTGTCCCTTTGTACAAATTGCCCGAGCTGGATATTGATTCCCTGAAAAAGGTTATTGAAACCAGTGAACACACCGATTGCAGAAGCGGAGGCATATGGGGCTACAACAATCAGGTAGAAGTGAATCTTTTGAAGGATGGACATGTTAATGTGTTGTCCAATGGCGATAAGGTGTATCGTTATTCTTTTCATGTGTCCTATGCGTATGGACTGCAGCTTCATTTTTCTTCTTTCCATGTTCCTGAACGAGGAGAGATTTATTTATATAACGATAACAAAACGATGAGTGTTGGTCCGCTGAGTAGTGAAGCCAATGAAAGCGGTGGAGCCTATGCGATAAAACCGGTAACTGGAAATACGGTGACCATTGAATACCTTGAGCCAGCTGGTATTACTGAAAAGGCTGATGTTGTTGTGTCCACTGTAGTAGCGGATTTTGTTGGAGTGTATAAAATCGCATATAGTAACACTGCTTCAGAAATCGATGCGTGTACCGACAATGCCATCTGTAATCAGAGCATGGAAAATTACGATAAAATGGTGAGGTCTTCAGCGCTGTGGCTTTTTTTATCATCGGGTCAATATTCGAAACATTGCTCAGGAACATTTTTAAATAATTCATTAAGGGATGGAACACCGTATTTTGCGTCTTCCGAGCATTGTGTAAAAGATGCGATTGCATCGCTGTCTACCAGTGTGTTTTTAGTGGATTATGAATCATCAACTTGTTATGAAAATACTATTGATCCTAATGCAGTACATTACATTAGTGGTGCTGATCGTTTAATTTTTGATCAAACCCCTAATGGGGTAAACGGAGATTATCTTTTGTTAAGATTACATGATAAGCCTCCCATGAGTTACAAGGTGTGCTATGCTGGATGGGATGCTTCGGATAAACCTTCGTTGCCCGATGGAGATTTGAAAGTAGGAGTGCATCATCCTGCTTCAACCTTAAAAAGAATATCCACTACCTACAAGGCAACAATGACTATGGATTTTAGCTCCTTTGAAGCTTCAGGCCTGCCAAAAATAAGTCAGTTCAATCTGTTAAGTGTTGCCAAAGAAAACAAATATTGGTATTACATACAGTGGAATGGTGATGGTGTTACTGCTCCAGGATCGTCAGGTTCGGCACTCTTTAATGGAGAAGGAAATTATGTAGGTAATCTCAATAGTGGATTGTCGGGATGTACCATAGGAGAGAATAGTTCAAGAGTATGGAGCGGTCCGGATTATCCTGATCGTTACGGACGGTTTAGTGAAAATTTTAAAAATGGCAATTACCTTCCTTTTTTAGCTCCCGACTGGACCAATGCCGACCTCGTGCAAAATAATTATAAGCTGGGCGAATACTGTCCTTACAAAGAGTACTCATCCCATTGTTCAAATGGCGTTAAGGATGCAGATGAGGAGTCGGTGGATTGCGGAGGTTCTTGTATACCATGCAAACTGGCATCAAATCCCGGTAGTGAAACAGCTGTTTTTGAATTGGCTTCAGATAAGGAAATTGTTTTTGTTAACGAAGAGATCAACTTCAGTCTGAATAAAAACTTTAGTGGTACAAATTACAATTATCTATACCGTTATATAGGTATTCTTAATCCTTCAATGGAAAAGTATCCTGTAAGCGATCCTTATACGGACTCTGATCCTGTTTCTTTTGGAAGCAAAGGGAAGCAGGATGTTGTATGTCTCTTGTTTAATGGGCCGATTTATGATAATTCGGGCTTTTTGAATGAGCCAGTGAATAGGGCGTATAAGAAGATTTATGTAGGAGAACCTTCCTATACTACAACAGTGGATCTTTTTGCGCATGTGCAATATCCGGGGACTTATGAATTTGTGACTTTCAGTCCGATTTTAGGAGGAATATTGGCCAGCGATGTATTGGCTTACAGATGGGATTTTGGAGAAGGAGTAGTATGCGGAAAGGATGAGTTTCATAAAAAAAATCCAACGGTGTCATGGTCGACAGATGGTCCGAAGGACATTACATTGACCATCATCGATAAAAATTATTTTATTAGTCGAAAGGTAAAATTATCGGAGGTGATAGTACGCCGTTCCATGTCCACCAGCACCCAGGTTAATTTCTCTATTGAAAACAATCCTTCCGAAGTAAACGAGTCGGTAACTTTTACCGATTTAACCATGGGCGTGGATCATTTTGACGCATCCTATAACTGGAGTTTTGGTGATGGATTCTCTTCTGTCGATGTTTCGCCAAGACATACTTATTATGCCAGCGGGACTTATACTGTTACCCTTGAAATTTGCACTAGTTCCGGCTGTAAAAGTGCATCACAAACCATTACCATCATTGAAAAACAGCCGATTTCTTCTTTTGTGATAAATGGCATTCCGTGGAAGGAAGGGGAATGCTGGATGAGTTGGTATTGGGGGCAAAATGTATGTGATCCTGAACCTGATCCTTTTATTGAAGTGGGTATGAATACCATCGCTACCATCGATATGAAATTTAAGCCACATATGGATGCTAGTACCTGTTATTGGGATTTTGATTTGGGTGAATGCAATCCCGAAATGCAAAGTAATACTTGCGGAGTACAGAAGGTGAATTTTAAACAGGAAGGAACTTATCTTATTGAATTTACAGCGCCAAATTCAGGTACTTCTATCATGAATAATGTTACAAAGGTTAAAGTAGTAGCGGGTAAAGGTCCGATTGGTTGTTCGGGAAAAGTGGATAAGTTTTCTCTTTCTACTACTTGTTGGAACGGAACAAAGCCGGAATTTACCGTGTCATTAAAAGAAACAAAATGTGTGATTAATTTCCGCATTGTGGGAAGTAAAAGTGGTTCGTGGGAGATGAATAAAACGACACTTGATTATTTTAATTCCTCTACAGTTTTCCCTTATACAGAGACCTTCAGTATTCAGGCTGTTCATTATGATGGGGTGAAAATCACTGTAATGGATGAGCGTGAAGTAACTTATACTTTTCATAGTGCTTATGCTCAGGGAGGAAATTTCAATATTTGTCCGGGCACACCGATACAAATCGGAATGGCTCCTGCAAATGGAAAACAATATTCATGGGCTGCATCTCCATCTTCTGCTGTTAGTTATTTAAGTAATACTAAAATTTCAAACCCAACGGTAAATATTATAAACCCAGGTAATTACGGATTCACTTTTGTAGTTAAGGATCTGACTTCAGGTTGTGTTGGATCTAATAATGTGATGATCAACGTAAATCCAATTAGTGTTACCGAATCCACTGCTGAAGTAAGTAAAGATGAGGCTATAAATATTAGTGCTGCTGCTCAGGGTGGAACCGGAGTTTTCCCTACCTATACATGGAATCCATCTACTATACTGAGTGCTATTAACAAAGGAAATGCTACGTTCAGCGGAACTCAGGTTCCGGGAACTTATGCATATAATTTAGTTGTCACCGATCATAGGGGTTGTACCGGTACGGGTAAACAAACGGTAGAGGTAAGTGCTACGGCACCTAGCGGATTGATTGTCAATACTACGGTTTCAAAGTTGTGGCTCACGTGGGTCGACAATGCTGAAAATGAAACATCTTATAATGTATTGCGCTCGTCAACACTTAATGGTACTTATTCGGTGGTGGCTACAATACCTGCCAACAGTGTTTATTATCTCGATGCGAGCTCTAATTTCGGTGTGGAATATTTTTACAGGATTCAGGCTTTCAACGGAACAAAAAACTTAGGCCTTAGCAATAAAGCCAAAGGCATCCGTGAATTTGAAACCATCAACACAAAATCAATTACAGCTTCAGGAGATTTCCAGGTACGTGATGTATTGAAACTCACTGATGGGAGTTATATGATGATAGGGTCAAAAAATTACGACTTTTGTTTGGTGAAGCTGAACGATTGCGGAGGTATTGAATGGGAAAAAACCTATGGAGGAAACCGCGATGACATTGGAAGTAAAATCATTCAAACACCGGATGGAGGATTTTTAATTGCAGGTACTACACATTCCGATCCTTCGGGAGATCACTCGCAATCAAATGGAGCTTGTTTCTGTACACCTTCCTGTGGCGATTGGTATCTCCAGCATGACAAGGCTAAAGCTGATGCCGACTACTGGGTGCTTAAAGTAAGCGGCAATGGAACAAAGCAATGGGAAAAATCATATCGCGGATTTTGGAATGATGTCCTCACTACTATTACTCCTGCAGCTGACGGAGGATATTACATCGGTGGTACTTCGGAAACTTATTTGTCCAGCGAACTAAATATCTGTCTGGAAAAAGGAGAACCTTTAATTCACCTGCCTAATGGAAAAGTAGTTGTGAAATACGTGGGTGTGGGGCTGGATGATTACTGGGTAGTCAAAATTGCAGCTGATGGCACACTTCAGTGGGATAAAATATATGGTAGTCTTGCCTATGATAATTTGAAAAAAATAATGGAGATGCCGGATGGTACAGTGCTTTTGCTCGGTACTATTGATAATCTGAACGGCATTTATAACATAGGTGACCGCACCAATCAGCACGATATCAACAGAGGTGGTAAGTACATCTGGATGGTAAGAATCAATCGTGATGGAACTCAGCAATGGGACAGAACCATTGGCGGATTAAATTATCAGACTGATTTCACCGAGTTTGTTGATTTCATAAGGATGTCCGACGGAACTTATCGTTTGTATGCCAACGTGAAATCAGGCATAGGCAATGATATTACTGTTGCGGGCAGAGGTGGCTATGATTATTGGTGTTTCGAGATGAGTGCGTCTTTAGTCGTCACCAAAAGTTACCGCTTTGGCGGAAGTGGCGATGATAAGATTACGCATGTCACTAAAACCGACAATAAGCTCACGATGTATGGTGGTTCTCAATCTCCTTTGTCGGGTGATAAAGCGATGAGCACCACTGGAACCTGGATGGTGGAAACCGATTTGCAGGGAAATAAAACCAACGAAAATGCTTTTCCACTCAGTTCAATTGTCCGCGCATTTAAAGTAGAAGATGGATTGTATCATTTGTTTTACAATACTTCCGGCGCTTATGCCGATTACAAGATATACAGCGATCCGGAAACCTATAAATTTTTACAAGCGAATAGTGTTAACCCTCTCAATTATTATCTGGGCGATGTGATGAATGTTCCATTCACCGCCAAGCGTTGTGTAGGAGCTGGTAATGTATATACTGCGCAGCTGTCCGATGAAAACGGAAGTTTTGATGCGGCACGAAACTTAGGCGCTTTAGCGGGAAATATGCTCACGGGAAATATTGTAGTGACAATTCCTTTTAATGTTACACCAGGAAATTCATACAGAGTACGTGTGATTTCATCGGCTCCGGCTTACGAAGGTTTTGACAATGGAGAATACATTACCATCAAAGCTCCTGAAATTGAAACCAAAAAAATTAATCCTTTAACTTATCTGGAAGGATCCACCTTAAATGTTCCTTTTGTTTTGCATGGCAATGTGCAAAGTAATAATGTGTTTAAAGTAGAATTGTCGGATGCTCAGGGATCTTTTCTTTCTCCTGTTGTATTGGGTTCTTTTGCGGGAACAGCTTCTGCTACTTATCCTGTAACAATTCCAAATGGGGTAACGTGGTCCACCCAATATAGGGTTCGTGTTACAGCAAGCACGCCAGCTACAATAGGAAGTGACAATGGTGAAAATATCAGTATAGGAAGTCTGTTTACAATGAATCCTTTGCAAACACAGTATAACAAAGGCGATCAGATTTATATTGCTTACGAAACTTTATTGAAATTCAATACAGGCAATGTTTTTTCATTACAGCTTTCTGATGAAAATGGTTCTTTTGCAAATCCAACAGTGATTGGTACTGCCAAGGCTACTTCTTCGGGAAGTATAGCGGGAACCCTTCCAGTGTCTATAGCAAACGGAGTGCATTATAAGGTGAGAGTAGTGGGAGCAAGTCCTGCTGTGGTTGGTATGTCAATTACTAATGAAATAACTATTGCGCCGCAGGAAATTTTCACGTACAGTATTTCTCCATTGCAGTATACGGTAAGTGATCCTATGGATATTTACTATTCGGCAAAAGGAGGATTTAATAGCGATAATCAATTTGTAATTCAGCTGTCGGATGAGAATGGAACTTTTGTTCAGCCTATAGTTTTAGCAACTTTTACCGGATACAATTCTGGAAAAGTAACCGTTACTCTTCCTGATTTTGTGAATCCTGGAACACAATATCGTGTTCGTGTATTGTCCACTTCTCCCGAGATAACTGGAGGTGATAATGGAGAAGATATTACTATTTCTCCGTTGTTCACCGGAAAAATTTCTCCTTTGGTATACAATGCCGGAAGCAGTATTCAAATTCCATATGTTACTAAATTCAGTTTTGATTCAGAGAATGTTTTCACGGCAGAACTTTCTGATAAGAATGGTTCTTTTTCCCATCCGTTAGTGATAGGTACTTTGCAAAATACAGGGCAGGGAACTATTTTGGGTGTGCTTCCAAATGTGCTCACTCCTGGAACAGGTTATCGTGTGCGGGTAAAAAGTTCGTCACCAAGATTTATCGCTAATGATAATGGTGAAAATATAAGTGTAAATCCGCCAACGGTAATTTTGGATACCATGGCCAATGCTACATTATGCAGAGTTAATCCTTTGGCATTTACCTATCGCGTGAATGGAAATTTTGCTAGCGACAATGCTTTCGTTTTACAATTGTCGGATGATAAAGGAAGTTTCACTCATCCAAAATATCTTGGACATATTAATTCTGCAATAAGTGATACGGTGTTTGCTATTGTATTGGATAGTGCCATTGCGGGAGGAAAGGATTACAAAATAAGATTGGTGAGTTCCAATCCATTGGTGATCAGTAATGAAGTGCCTTATGAAATTCAAAATGCATGGATTACGTCTGATAAAGCGCATGTGCTTTGTACCGGTGAAACTTTACGATTGAATACTTATCTCGCTACCGGACAAACTGCGGTTTGGTACAAAGGCACTGAAGTGTTTAAAACAGGAGGGGCGTATGTAGATGTCGCTGATTCGGGATTATATCATGTGGTGGTTTCCGATGTTTCGGGATGTTCAGTTACTTCAAAACCCTTTGGTGTTATGAAGTTTGAAACACCTGTAGTAACGGTAGAGGCTACTCCCTCTACAATGTGTGAAATTATAAAT
Organism: Flavobacteriales bacterium; assembly: GCA_023251095.1. Classification (GTDB taxonomy): domain Bacteria; phylum Bacteroidota; class Bacteroidia; order Flavobacteriales_C; genus JAHEZL01. The sequence goes on along the minus strand of JAHEZL010000024.1, from coordinate 19,180 downwards.
GAGGAATATACTGTGCTGTGGACTCCCGTGAAAGGTACTACAGTAAACAGCGCGGGCAATATTATTACTTCAACTGCTGATCAAGCAAAAGGAACATCTCTTCATTATTTAGACGGAGACGGAACTTTATTTTATGTAGCCAAGGGAGGTGATGATTTTATATTGGCCTTGTCGGAATTGCCGATTGTGGCAGGTGATGGACCGCCAGCTGAATTACGATATAGTTTTGCTTTTTTTCTAACCCGTGCTGAGATATGGTTTAATGGAATGCAGTCGTCGATTCCTTCCTTTAATATAAAAGCAGATGATACTTTAAAAATCTCCAGAAATGGAAATGTGATTGCGTTTTATAAAAACTCAACTAAAATTCACCAGTTAAACGGAGTAACTTCAAGGTTGTGGGTCAATGTTTTTTTTGGCAGTAAAGCAAAATCCTGTGGGGATGTGAAGTTGATTAGAAAAAGAATGATTGCGTTTACCGCAAATGTAACCAATCTTACCGCGCCATATAGTTTGCGATGGTACAACAATCAGGGAACAATTGCAGGAAATGTTTCATCTCTCAGCTGGCCGGGAAGTAATACTAATCCTGTTTTTGCTGAAATAACTACCAGTCATATTTGTGGCGATAAATTTACCGCCAAGGCTTCTCTTTCTCTTGTGAGAGAGCCTGCCAGAGATTATATACTGGAGGTGCAACCTGACAATCAAATATGCGATGAAGGAGATGCAGCACCCAAATGGACCAACAGGGTAAATGTGGATACTGTGGGAGGAGTGATTAAAAAATCAAATTCCTCTAATTCCTGGAATGCAGGTGCTGTATCACTGGCTTCACTTTCTGTAAATCAATATGTTCAAATGCCGGTGCAATTGAATACTTATGCCATTGGTTTGAGTTATGCTGGTAATAACAGCAATAGTTATACCGGCAGCAACTATACTTTTGTTAGAAATGAATCAGGTGTGTTGAGCATTTATGAAGCCGGAGTATTGGTAAAAAACATTGCTTCCAATAAATCAGGAGATTTGTTGCATGTCGGTTTAGAATCGGGTAGAGTGGTTTATTATATCAATAAGGTGCTAGTTCATAACTCCAGCAGAAAGGTGACGGGTCCTTTGTACGTGGATGTGGCTGTATATAACAATACTTTTCCGCTCTCCATAAAAGTGATCACCCGAAAGAGCAAAAGTTTTGTGTTAACGGGTTTAGACAATCAGCCTGGAAGAGCAAAATGGTATGTTAACGGAATTCTTGCCAAGGATTTTACGGGTGTCAATCATATATTTAATAGTGTGCTTGCTCCTCAGGATGAGGTAAAGCTGGCTTATATATCCGACAATACCTGTGAAAATAAAATATTTGCATCTGCTGTAAAACTGGAGAGAACTCTTATTGTTCCTGAGGCAAAACTTTTTGTGGATATGGCGAATTCTTCATCTGTTTGTAATGGTCCGGGCATTACTCCAATTACCTGGACCAATGTACAAAACGGAACTGTAGGGCCTAATAATGAGCTCAGGAGTAAGGGTTCTACATTCACAGCTATTGGATATAGTGCTGAAGCAATTTCAACAGGAGGCGTAGAATATACATTTAATGATCAGCTGGGGGGAACACGTATGATTGGATTTTGTACTTCTGCCTATGAAAAGCAAGAGACAGAAATACCTCTGGGCTTTTGGATCATTAACCAGAGTTTTTTAATTGAAGAAAAAGGAAAGCTGATACGTTCCTTGCCTCTTCCTGTTAGCGGTACTGTGTTGAGAATTTCAGTTGAAAAAAATAATATCAGATATTTTGTAAATAATGTTTTGGTGCACACCAGCGCTATTGCTCCGTTTGCAAATATGCGTGTAATAGCCATGGCATCAACTTCTATTTCCAATGTGAAAGTTTATACATCTGCCAACCTGCTTGGATATTATGCGGTAATGAAGAATCAGGGCAGTAATCCCGATGTGAATTGGTATGTGAATTCTAAACTAGTGCAGAAGTCGGGCTCATCCTATTTTTATTCGGGCTATCTTTTTCCGAATGATGTAGTTCATTATGAAGTATTGAATAGGGATGAATGTGCCTACAAACAATATGTCGCAAGCAATAGTCATACTGTGAAAGGAGTTGTTGATGTTGCATTGAGTTTTAGTTCTCCTGTATTGTGTTCAGGAGAAACGGTAACGGCCAGTGTTCCTTTTGCGCAGGGAGCTACTTATCAGTGGCTTAAAAACACAGTGAATATCGCAGGAGCAAATTCAAATAGTATTGTGATTTCTGAATCAGGTACTTATGCTGTACGTGTTACTAATAAAGGTTGTACGTCTACCTCGGCAAGCAAAAATTTTACTTTGGTGAATTTTGTGAACGTATCACTGCCTGCCGAAACCAATGTTTGTGTTGATAATGATAAATCTGTGATCAGCCTTACTGCTGATCAGCGGACTTACCTGAATTTTGATGGTGTGAATTCTGCTATCAGCCGTTCGGATTATGTAGACTTGAAATCCAATTTCACATTGGAATTCTGGATGAATCCGACAAAGCCATTGGTTAGCAGCGGACAGGCACGATATCCTTATGTTGTGGGTGCGGCAGAAGGAGCAACTTACTGGGGAACCGGACATACGGGTGTAGGAATTGCTTGTGGTACCAATGGTATTCAGGTTCACGAAAAACTATCAGGACCGAATAATGTAAGAGAGACTAATTTCACTAGTAATATTTCTGGCTGGCATCATGTGGCATTAGTTTACCTTAACGGAGCTCCTGCATTGTATATGGATGGAGTATTGAAAGGTCAGTGGGCTGCTTCAACAAACATCCCTCATCTGAGTCCGAATTTAGGTGGGAATGAATGGGGTCGCTTTCAGGGTGGAATAGATGACATGAGTATTTGGAGTGTGGGTAAAACTGCTGCCGAAATTCAGGCCGACTATACAAAAAAGTTGAATGGGAATGAACCCAATTTAGTGTCGTATTGGATGATGGATGAAGGAAATGGATTTGTGCTGAATGATTTAAGTGCGAATAAAAAACAGCTTCCTATCAATGCAACAGGAGTCTCGTGGAAAGGCTTTCTTTATACGTGGAATAACAACCAGAATATTATTGAAAATTATGGTTCCCGTATTGTATTGGGAAGAATTAACCAGCCTTCTGCTTTCACGGTAACAGTAATGCCTGTTGGGATTACTAATGGTTGCAGCACACAGCGAAGCACTCAGGTGAATCTCATCAACCAGGAAATTTTACAGGTAACAGAAGCTTCGTCTGTTTGTGTTGGAAAAACAATTGAGTTGTTTGCCGAACGTTTTCCTTATTTCAATGGAAATGCAGGGAGCATTGTTAATACGAGTATGAAAATTCCTGCCAATAATCAGGTGCTGAGCTATTCATTGTGGGTGAAGCTGGATGCTGATGTATCTGGTGAAGCTACCATTTTTAGTGCCGGAAGTATGTTTGATGGTACTGCTTCTTACGTATCGGGTGCCACTAAAAAATTGTATTTGCAATCGGGATACAATACTAGTTCTACGTACAGCGATGCAGTTGATTTTACACCATATTTTGGTAAATGGACGCATCTTCTTTTTGTATTTGGTGATGTGCAAAATCCTTATCGTGCAATTTATATCAATGGCACACAAGTGTCGCGTACTAATGTGAATAACCGAACTGGCTTCGATACCTATTCATTGAGTATCGGAGGGTGTTTTTCACAAAGAAGCATGAAAGGCAGTATTCGTGATTTCAGATTATATACTGCTGAGTTGAATTCTCTTTTCATACAAAATCTGGCAATGGGTTACTCTATTGGTGATCAGCATTTATACTTGCGTTTTCCTCTTACCGAAGGAAAAGGGAATTTTGCTTATGACAAGTCTTTTAATAAATATGTAGCCGAATTCTATGATGCTGTGGAATGGAAAAATGATGATTCGCGTTTTAGTAATATAACCTGGACTCCCGACAATATTAGCGGACACCAGTTTACTAAGCGAGTAATGAGTAATTCTACTGTTAGTGTAAGTGGCATATCTCAAAATGGTTGTTCGTCTTTACCTGCTGTTGTATCGTTAAATCTTAAAAATGATTGTCCAACTTATAATGCAGCAAACTTTCAACGAAAAGACAATGCTATCACATCTGGTTTTATCAATGCATACGAGTTTAATGAAGGTGATTTTACTATTGAAGCAAAAGTGAAATTCAATACCGGAGATCGTGGAGGTGCAGTGATTTCGGGCAGAGCCAGCGGTGGGTATTTATTGGTGCTATACACCGGACTGGGAGGCCAGGGTGGTATGGTATTGCAAATGAATACTTCTGTGGGCAATGGTTGGTACAATTTAACCGCTAATTCTTTCCCTGCCATCGACGATGGTTTGTGTCATCACATTGCAGTTGTTAGAAACAAGGGGTATATCACATTTATTTTGGATGGAAAAACAACAGGAGTGAAAGCTGTTCCGGTTGGTTGGGGATTGTTTAAAAAATCCAATAACTATCTATATACCGGATATGATAATTCCGATAAGGCATTTATCGGTGAAATTTTTGAAACCCGTTTGTGGAATGTTGCCCGAACCTTCGATCAGATTAACGCCAATGAAGATGTTAAACTCTCCGCAACAGAAACCAATTTGGTGGCCGATTGGAGCATTGAGGAATATGACGGACAATTGATTCACGACAGAAGTAAAAACAACAACACAGCTTATTTAGGTTTTTCGCCTGCGGAAGAAGGCAACGATCCTGAATTGCTGGATGAGTTTTGCACCATGACTTATGAAATATCTCTGGCTGGTATGCTGGCTCCGTCATCGCAGCTAGAGGTGGATGCTGTTGATTCAAATAATTTGGCAGTGTTGATTTTCCCAAATCCGTCTGACGAAAAAGGAACTAATATTACTGTGTATTCCTCCGAAGAATCGTCATTTGTTCGGGTGATTAATATCACTGGAATGGTGCTTGAAGAAAGGGTGCTGGCCAATAACCAAAGAAATTTAATTCTGGTGAATCAGGTGCCGGGAGTTTATCTGGTGCACATTCAATCTGGAAAAAATTCGGTGGTGAAAAGAGTGGTTTTATTGTAAAGGTGTTATTCTACAAATCTTTTCAATTCGTTTTTTTCAAAGGTCCACTCCAGAGAATATAATTTATCGCTTTCGCTCAGGTCATACCAGAGCGAAAGCGTTTTTTAATTTTTATTGACCAATACTTGAATATTTTGTGCGGGCATATAACTTTGGGCTATTTCAAGTTTAGTTTGGGGGCTTCATAGCTTTTGGCAGTTTATATTAACCCGTTGGTTTCAGATACATTGATGAGTTGATGCACATCAATGTTATTCATATATGAAACCACAGTTACCGGAATGAATTTTAATTTTTTTTTTCAATATTATAATGCTGTTCATCATCCAGAAAAATTCACCCACTGAATTTTTGTACTTCATCGTTACTACAAATTTAATGCTGCATAGAAAACAATTCAGTGATGGCTTTTTTCATCCAATACTTCTCTGCAGTTTTTACTGAAATACAGGTTGGTTTTTCCTTTGTAAATCATAGATGATAATAGCAGAAACGGAATGGGGAAAAATAGAAGAAAGCGCTCCCTGATCAATGGCAGCAATAATTAGATTATGATGCTGCCTAAAAATACAATTATTTATGAAAACTCAACAGGAAACAAAAAACCCTCCACGCGGCGGGGAGGGTTTTATTCAGAAGTATTGGGAGATTATTTCCATTACCTGTTTACCACCAAAATCCTTGTAGTAGTTACATTTTCTCCTGTAAAACGAACCATATAAACACCATTGGTGAAAGTAGAAACATCAACAAGATGATCCCCTTTTTCGAAATAGGCACTATGAATTAATCTTCCTTGAGCATCAGATATCTTGACCTCTGCATTGATTGATAAACCTAATGTCAAAATATTTTGATTTGCCGGATTAGGGTACATATTAATACTGTTATTTATTGAACTGAATTCGGTTACACCCGTAACGTCTTTAGTATATGCAACGCAGGCCGAAGTATCTAAACAACCTTCCATATTTACAACCACTTGATAACTTCCATAATTAACAGGATATATAGTTTGATAATTTCCGCCAATCACTCCACCGGAAAGATCATTGCATTTGTACCAGCGATAGTCAATAGCTCCCTCCTGACCAACACTTATACCCCCTCCATCAATTTGACTTTTTGTGGTGATGCTAACATCAATCGCTTCGGTGCAGGAACCTACTTTTACTACAAAAGCATCATCACTTCCATTATTGGGTAGGAAATAATATCCTGCAAACTTACCACAGATGTAAACATTATCGGGTGCGGCAGCCAGCGCCAGATTTCCACCATAATGCAATGCTTGTATTGTACCTCCCATGGTGGATACCCATGAGAATTCTCCTTTGCTATTCATCTTATGTACAAAAATGCCATTGCTTCCCGGAGAAGTATAATTGCTAACTGCTATACCCGGATCGAAATCTACAGTGCTGGAAAAAATTCCGTAAGAATATACATTGCCATCTTTATCGGCCTTAATGCCATAAGCATATTCAGTAGTGGCGCCGCCCAAAGTTCTTCCCCATATAAATGCACCTGTTGAATCCAATTTACCTATAAATATGTCGTAGCTCCCTTTTGATGTAAAATTTGCATCAGTTCCGAAATTAACGTTGCCATTGTAGTGGGCCATCAGTAACACATTTCCATTGAGATCAATATCAATCGCTTTTCCAATGTCGACACTCGTACCCCCAAAACTCTTCGCCCATACATAATCACCGGAAGCATTTAATTTAGAAACAAATATGTCTTGACTGCCTTTTGCAACTTGATTAGCTACGCTGCTACCCGGATCAAAATCCATGGTTCCGAAATAAGAACCGGTAGTATACACATTTCCCGAAGCATCGATAGACATACCATAAATGGTTTCATTGGTAGCAGTACCAAAGGTTTTAGCCCATACGAAAGATCCTGATTTATTCAATTTGCATACAAACGCATCGTCCGAGTTAGCGTTCGAAGTAAAGTTTGCTAGTCCTGTACCCGGATCCAGATCGGTAGTTCCGGTAAAAGTTCCTCCTATATAAATATTATTGGCATTGATAGAAAGCGCAAGTCCCATGTCGACACCATTTCCGCCTAATTTAACTGCCCATTTATAATTTCCATCAGTATCAACGTGGTAAAGTGCCACATCATGATCACCCGAAGAGGTTAAAGTTTTTACACCTGTTCCGGTATAAAAATTTACACTTCCTACAAAATCTGCTAACAGGTAAACTCCGCTTGTATCAACCGCAATTGCCGAAGCATAGTCGTCTGACTCGCCACTCATAGTGCTTACCCATAGCATATTTCCTTTTGCATCCAGTTTGGCCATCATAATATCCATGGAGGCGTATTTTGATGATAGGGTTACACTTCCTGTAACTAAAGGAAAGGTAACAGTACCTTGGAAGTACCCAGCGATATATACATTTCCTTGAGCGTCGGAGGCGATGCAGCGGGCGGCATCGGCCAATGTTCCTCCAAAAGATTTTTTCCATTTGATAAGTGGTTGGGCTGTTGCGCATAGCGTTGACAGCGAAACCATCATGAAGGTGAGTAAAAATTTTTTTGCTTTCATTTTTTGCGGTTTAATAAGGTTAAGACATTCAATGCGCAAAAGTATCCAGCCAGACGGGCATCCCAAATACCCATTTTTACCCTATTTTTTGTTTTTGTGATTTTGAAGAAATAAAAAAAGCCTTGTCGTTTTGCGACAAGGCTTCTTAATATGTGTGATTTTATTTTTTAATATTCATCCTCATTAAAAAGGAAATCATCTTTTGTAGGATAATCCGGCCAAATCTCTTCGATGGATTCGTATGGTTCTCCTTCGTCTTCTATCTCTTGTAAGTTTTCAATTACTTCCATTGGCGCTCCTGAACGTTGAGCATAATCAATTAATTCATCTTTGGAAGCCGGCCAAGGTGCGTCTGTTAAATACGATGCTAATTCTAATGTCCAGTACATATATAAAGTGTTTTAAGTCCTTGTGTTTCAAACGCAAAAATAGATTTTTTGTTTACACTACAAAGAAAAAAAGAAAATAATTCGGTGAAAGGCCAGTTGGCGTCTGTTTGCGGAGGAATTATTTTTTGATGGGGATCCAGGCTTGTTCCACCACTTTTGCATCAAAGCCTGTTTTTCGGGCCAGCACAAAAAGATAGTCGGATAAGCGGTTTAATAATTTTATGATGTGCGGATGCAGATGGCATTCCATATTTAACTTTACAATTCTTCTTTCCGTCCTTCTGCAAACCGCTCTGCATACGTGAATGTGTGATATGATGATGTTTCCGCCCGGAAGAATAAAGTGTTTCATGTCGGGCAAAGTTTTGTTCATTTGATCAATGGCTTTTTCTAATTCAGAGACGAGTTCTTCATTGAATTCGGGAAGCGGGAGCGAATTTTTATCGGGACTCGAAGCGAGATGCGCACCAATGGTGAACAATTCAGTTTGAATATCAATGATGAGATTTTGTTGTTGGGAAGAAATTTTAAGAGCCCGAATCAATCCAAGATAAGAATTCAATTCATCCAGTGTTCCGTAAGCTTCCAAACGCAAGTCGCTTTTTGATAAGCGCATGCCTCCGTACAAACCTGTTTCTCCTAAATCTCCTGTCTTGGTGTATATTTTCATTGTAAGATTGCCCCTCTCAAACTAAAATAGAAAAATAGAATTTAAAAAAAGAATATTTTATCACATACTCCGTCATTGCGAAATTTTTGTACTCAAAAATGAAGCAAACTTATGATGGGTAAGTAACTAAAAAATGATGATGAGGTTGCTTCATTTTTGAGTACAAAAATTTCGCAATGACGAATAGGGTGGACTAGAACTGCAAAATAAAATCCTGTTTCACCTGCCCCTTCTTAAAAAAAACGAGTCCGATGAAAAACAAGTCGACAGTGGCTGTCACCTCCGGATGACTTTGAATTTGTTTCCAGGCTTTTTCCATTTCATCGCTCCAATGGATATCGTCGAAAATTAAAATGCTGTTTTCATGAACAAGCGGTAAACATTGTTCAAAGTAGCGAACAGTAGGTTCATATTGATGATTGCCGTCGATGAAAACAAAGTCGAGAGAGGATGTTTTATTCAGTACACTTTGAAAAGTCTCATCAAAATTTCCAACCGTAATTTGAATGTTGTTGAGCTTTAAAGAAGAAAAAACTTTGCGGGCTACTTTAGCGGTTTCGGGACAACCTTCCAGCGTTTGCACATTGGCATTTTTATTGGCCGCGGCGAGATAGGAAGTCGACATGCCCAGCGAAGTTCCCAGCTCCACAATATTTTTTGGTTGTAGATGATCTACCAAACGAAAAAACAATTTTCCGAATTTTTCGGGCTTTGCTGCGCGCTTTGCGATGTCTTTTATTTTTCTTTTGCGACCGTTGCCAAACATTGATCCTGCGCCGAAATCAGTAATGGTAATTTCATCTTCGTTCATTAGTAAAGCTTTTCTCGCACCTTCTATTTCTTCAAAAGGGTAATAGTGTTTTTTGGATAGAATAACGTCGGAATACAATTGAAAAATGAAGGGAGAGTGAATGCTGTAGCGCGATTTAGCCCTGACTAAATAAATAAGATATTTTATTGCCGTTTTTAGTAAATGCACTTTTCAAACCTACATGATTCTTTATGAATCTCAAAAAATCCTTTAATTAAAGTTTACTGGCACAGTAGTTGGTGTAATAAATACACAAAATAAAATTATACATTATGAAAAAATTACTATTTACAATCGGATGTTCATTACTATTGTTTGCTACTTCGGTGGCACAATTAAGAGCAAGTTTGTGTGCAATACAATCGGATCCCTTGTTTAATATGAAGAAACAAGGCTATTTGTCGGGAGCCGGAATAGGCTTTGGCTTTGATTATATTATTCACCCTAAAAATGCATTTTCTTTGGATTTGGGTGTTTCTTTTTACGGTTCGGATAATGGAACACGGTCGCAGTCTTCTCCCCTTGGCAGTTATGAGGTGAACAATACTTTTGGCGGTGTTTTTTTAGAAGCCAGAATAGTGAAGAATTTTCAAAAATTGAGTCCTTATCTGGAATGCCATTATGGATTTATCAGTTATTATACTGAAGGAATAGTGTCAGGTATAAGTGAATATTTAACGGATGCAGCCTCTGTGAATTGTGGAGTAGGCTTTGGTACTTTTTATAGAGTTAACGATAATTTTTATTTGGATTGTGGAGTAATGTACAACAGCGGAAGCAATGTTAATTTTTTAGATCTGCATTCTTTTAACTCTAAAGATAATGTGATTGATTACAACATTAACAAGGCGAACAGCAATATGCTTATTATTAAGTTGGGCATAGTTTTCAATTTAAAAAACGCGATCAATCATTTGCCGGTTGCTTCGGATGATTCTTCTACAACGCCCCCTTTTCAGTGGAATGGATCTTCTTCCTCTTCAAATAACAGAAATAGTGGTACTATCATTCGTCGTGGAAAAACTCCGGTTAGAATAGATAAATAAAACTGCCTTGCCACATCATGCTCCTCTCTGCCGGCAAGGCAGTTGGGGGAAGGTTTAATTGATGGTCATGGTTCTGTTAATGGTGTAAGTAATACCGTCGGCTCCTCTTACAACGATGATTAAAAAAACATTGTCGTTTTTTCGTAAAGCTCTTATCTCATTTATTTGTGCAGTGGTGAAAATTCCGCCGGGAGCATCTTTTTCCTGACCAATGTCGCTTCCTTTTCCGAAGGATACCTTACAGCTTTGTATAGTAGGCGTTGAACTCAAAGGAAAATCATCGGAATATTTCGCTTTGATTTTCCCAATGCCCAATATTTCGGCTTTGTTGGTTTTACCTCCAATTTCTTTATTGCCCATAATAACTTCGGGCTTAGGTAATTTTTTAATCATCCATGGATAAGTACCCATGGTTTCCCATCTGCCTGGACTCACTTCTGCCTGAACCAGCACATCTGTTTTTCCGATAGCGTTTGGTGTAAAAACAAACTGGCCGTTTCCTTTTTTGGCAATGCTGCATTTATTAGCACTCACGCGGATTTTATCGCTCGAAATTCCCGGAACCGAAATCGACATTTCATTGTCTAATTTCATGTACATGATGTTTAATTTATCCGATGAAACTACAGCTGAAGGCTGAGCCACCAGGTATTTATTTTCAAAAGGATAGGTTAAAAACTCTCCTTTGCGTTTCGGGTTGGGATGTGGAATTCTCACCACCCCTTTCCAGATATGTTCTCCCACCGAGTTTCCGGCACTCGCATAGCTTCCAAAACCATCTTTGATGTTCAGGGTATCGGCTTTCGAAAAGAATTTTAATTGTCCGGTTTTACCAAACAAATCACTGTCGTAATCACCTACCAAAATGGTGGGTTGCTGGGTGGTGTCGGATGCAGCTAAAAATATTTGCGCTTTGTATTCTTCTCCTTTCAGCACATAGCTGCTTTGCGCAATCGTAGCAGCCTGAATTTTATTGACTTTATAAGTGTCGATGATTAATTCTTCTGCCAAATAATTAATGGTGATGGATTCAGTATTTCTTAGGTAGGATTGGATATTGCTGAGGTTGGCTGTTACCGCCGCCAAAGGCAGATGTTCCGAAATTCCTGCTTCCCACGATGTTTTATTGCCTTCATAATCCTTGTATTCATCGGTAGCGAGGAGGGCAGAAATACTTTGTCGCACGGAGGTATCTTGCTTATCAATCAAGCCCGTGATGTATGTTTTTAAGGCGGTAATTTTTTTTCGTAAATCTTCGCCGTTACCTTTGGTCATCAGGTATTCGGCGCCTACATCCTGATTGTCTTTTGCCAATGGAATTCCATTTTCATCTACTCCGCCGGTATTGTCGATGAGCCATTTTTTATGCGTATTGATCAAGGTGTTTATTTCCTGAATTTTACTTTTTACTATTCTTGAATTTTTCAAAGTTTCTTTTGCTTTCGGTGAATTGGTGGCAGCTGCAGCTTCAATTTTTCCGTAAATGGGTTGTACATTTTCCACAAAATTATTTGCTGTGAGATCAATTCCGCTTTCTAATTTTAAGAAGGCATCCAGTAAATCTTTGGAGGCATTCATAGCCAACATGGCCAGTAAAACCAAATACATAATGCCTATCATTTGCTGGCGTGGACTGAGTTTTTCTGCTGACATAGGGTTGAAATTTTAAGGGTTAACTATTCCATCAATGCAGGAAAAATGGATTGGTTACAAAAGCAGCAGCTTCTAATTTTTTAGATGCCCCTAAACTTTTTTAACAGCGTGCCCTAAACATTTCGCTTTTTTCCTTGTGTTTATTCTTCGATAATGCGTATATTCGCCGTCCTTTTTCTGTTTTATTTTTATTAAAGAATCGATTGAGTATGATTGAGAATCAAGGATTGTATCACCCGTCATTTGAGCACGACTCTTGCGGGATCGGGTTTGTAGCGAATCTTAAGAACAAAAAATCCAATAAAATTATTCAGGATGCCATCGCCATGTTGGAGAACATGGAGCATCGTGGTGGTTGTGGTTGCGAACCTGAAACCGGTGACGGAGCAGGGGTGTTGATCCAAATGCCTCACGACTTCCTGAAAAATGAGCTGAAAAAGCAAAAAATTGAATTGCCGGAGGCCGGACAATACGGTGTTTGTATGACTTTCTTTCCTAAAGAAGCCGATGAACAGCAACGTTGCAAGGACCTTTTTGTGGAATATGCCGTTCGTTTAGGATTCAATGTGTTGGCTTTCCGTGTGGTGCCTACTGATAATTCAATGTTGGGTGCTACTTCAAAAAGAGTTGAGCCCCATGTTGAGCAAATATTTTTGACTTTCAATGATAGCAAAGATCCTGAGGCCTTGGAAAGAAGATTGTGTGTATTGAGAAAATACGCCAACCGAAATATCCACCGCGAATTACCAAACACTTACGACAGCTTCCACATTACTTCAAGTTCTTACAAAGTAATCGTTTACAAAGGTCAGCTGCGTACCAACCAATTGCGTCCTTACTACAAAGATTTGCAAACGAAAGAGATTGCTTCTGCTATGGCAGTGGTTCACTCCCGTTTTTCTACCAATACTACGGCTAAATGGAGATTGGCTCAGCCTTTCCGTTTTATAGCTCACAACGGTGAAATCAATACCATCAAGGGTAACGTAAACTGGATGCGCTCTAAGCAAGTATTGCTGGAAAGCACTTTGTTTACCGTGGAGGAAATCGACTGGATGATGCCAATTTGCGACATCAACCGTTCTGATTCATCTAACTTAGATAACGTTGTTGAGATCCTGACCTTAGGTGGTCGCCCGATGGCGCAGGTGATGATGATGCTGGTGCCTGAGGCATGGCAGCAAAATCCTGGAATGCGTGAAGAAAAACGCGCTTTCTACGAATACTATTCTTCTATCATGGAGCCTTGGGATGGTCCGGCTTCTATCTCTTTCACCGATGGTAAAGTGGTAGGTGCTACTCTGGATAGAAACGGTTTGCGTCCGTCAAGATACTGCGTACTGGACGACGATACTTTGATCATGTCTTCTGAAGCGGGTTCATTGCCGGTAGATGAATCGAAAGTGATTGAAAAAGGTCGTTTGCAACCAGGTAAAATATTTGTTGCGGACTTGGAGAAAGGCCGTATCATCTCTGATAAAGAATTGAAAGATGAGATTTGTTCGGCCAAGCCATACGGCAGATGGTTGAAAGAGAACAAATTGACTTTGAAAGATTTGGCTCGTCCGATGAAAAAAACCAACGCTCCAACCAAAGGAATGGAGTTGTTGCAAAAACAAATTGCTTACGGATTTACGCGTGAGGATTTGAATACCATTCTTGAGCCAATGGCGAAAGAAGGTATGGAGCCGCTGGGGTCAATGGGAACCGACGTTCCGTTGGCAGTTTTGTCTTCACAAAGCCAGCATTTAGCTAGTTATTTCAAACAATTGTTTGCGCAGGTTTCTAACCCGCCAATCGACCCTATCCGTGAAAAAGTGATCATGTCGCTTTACACCAACCTGGGTTCACAAAAAAATATACTGGCCGAAACGCCAGAGCACTGTCGTCAAATTCACTTGGATGATCCTCAATTGTCGAACGGACAATTGGATAAACTCCGCAAGCTGAACGATGGTTCATTTAAATCCTATACCATCAATGCTATTTTCAGCGCTTCCGACAGACCGGGAACTTTGGAAAATGCCATCGATGAAATATGCGCCAACGCTGAACGTGCTACTTTAATGGGTTGTAATGTGTTGATCATTTCCGATAGAAATGTTGATGCCAACACAGCACCAATTCCTTCTTTATTAGCCGTTGGAGCTATTCATTCCGACTTGATTAAAAAAGGATTGAGAACCCGTACAAGTTTAGTAGTGGAAGCCGGTGACGTTATTGAAGTGCACCATTTTGCGACTTTGATTGGCTTCGGTGCCAACGCGGTAAATGCATATTTGGCAGGTGATACCATCCGTTCCATGTTTGAAGAAGAACTGGAAAACGGAGAAACCAACATCAAAAAATTATTGGGTAACTACAACAAAGCCATCAATTACGGTTTGCTGAAAGTGTTCTCCAAAATGGGTATTTCAACAGTTCAGTCTTACCAAGGGGCTCAAATTTTTGAAGCTTTGGGAATCGGTCCGGCTGTTATTGAAAAATGTTTCAGCGGAACAGTTTCCCGTATCAAAGGGATGACTTTTGATGACCTGGCGAAAGAAGTTTTGATCCGTCACAAAAGAGCTTTCCAAAATACGAGCTTAGACAAACACTTGTTCATCGGTGGTTACTATCAGTGGAAAAGAAAAGGAGAAGCGCATTTGTTCAACCCTGAATCTATTTCTTTATTACAAAAAGCAACAAGAACAAACGACGTAAATGTTTACAAACAATTTGCGCAAAAAATAAACGACCAAAGTCAGCAAGCCTTGACTTTGCGTAGCATGCTGCAACTGAAAAAAGGAAATCCAATTCCTTTGGATCAGGTGGAATCAAAAGAAAGCATCTTCAAGCGTTTCGCTACAGGTGCGATGTCTTTCGGTTCTATTTCTTACGAAGCGCACAGCACTCTGGCGATTGCGATGAACCGTATTGGCGGTAAATCCAACTCAGGTGAAGGTGGTGAAGATGAAGCGCGTTATGCTAAAAAACCAAATGGCGACTGGGAAAGAAGTGCTATTAAACAAGTGGCTTCTGGCCGTTTTGGAGTAACAGCGCATTACTTAACCAATGCCGACGAATTACAAATTAAAATTGCACAAGGTGCTAAACCGGGTGAAGGCGGACAGTTACCGGGACATAAAGTAGATGAGTGGATCGGACGTGTGCGTCACAGTACGCCGGGCGTAGGATTGATTTCTCCTCCTCCTCACCACGATATATACTCTATTGAGGATTTAGCGCAATTGATTTACGATTTAAAAAATGCCAACCGTGCTGCACGTATCAACGTTAAGTTGGTATCAGAAGCAGGTGTTGGAACCATTGCTTCAGGTGTTGCCAAAGCAAAAGGTGATGTGGTGCTCATCGCAGGTTACGATGGTGGAACGGGAGCTTCTCCTATCAGTTCTATCCGTCACGCTGGTTTGCCATGGGAGCTAGGTTTAGCTGAAACACACCAGACTTTATTATTGAACGATTTAAGAAGTCGTATCACAGTACAAACCGACGGACAATTAAGAACCGGTCGTGATATCGCCATCGCTACTTTATTAGGAGCAGAGGAATGGGGTATTGCTACAGCTTCTTTAGTGGTTGCAGGTTGTATCATGATGCGTAAGTGTCATTTGAATACTTGTCCGGTTGGAGTTGCCACGCAAGATCCTGAATTGAGAAAACTGTTTACAGGAAATCCTGATCACGTAGTGAACTATTTCACTTTCGTAGCAGAAGATCTTCGTTCTATCATGGCTGAATTAGGCTTCAGAACTGTAGATGAAATGGTGGGAAGAACGGATCTGTTGGAAGTGAAATACAATGAACCGAACTGGAAAACCAAAAATTTAGATTTATCTCCTTTATTATATCGTCCGAATGTTGCTGCGGGTGTTGGTTCTTACAAACAAAAAGAGCAAGATCACGAGATTCACGACATCATCGACCGCAAATTAATGGAGATCGCTAAACCTGCTATTGAAAGCGGTAAAGTGGTTAAACAAGAATTCAAAATCATCAATACAGATCGTTCGGTAGGTGCAATGTTGTCTAACGAAATCTGTAAAGTTCATGGCGGCGTTGGTTTACCAGCCGGAACCATTGATATTAAATTTGTAGGTTCAGCCGGACAAAGCTTCGGGGCCTTCACCACAACAGGTGTTCGTTTCACAGTAGAAGGTGAAGCCAACGATTATTTCGGAAAAGGCTTATCGGGTGCTGAATTGGTGATTTATCCAAACAAAAAATCCAAGTATGTTGCTGAAGACAATATGATCATTGGTAACGTTGCTTTTTACGGAGCTACTTCAGGGAAGGCGTTTATCCGCGGACAAGCGGGCGAGCGTTTCTGCGTAAGAAACTCAGGTGTTACTACAGTGGTGGAAGGTATTGGAGACCACGGCGTTGAATACATGACAGGCGGTAGAGTCGTGGTGTTGGGTAAAACCGGCCGTAACTTCGGTGCAGGTATGAGCGGTGGATATGCTTACATCTGGGACAAATGGAAAGAATTTGCCGGAAATTTCAACAATGAATTAGCTGATATCGAAGCCATTTCTGCGGATGATGCTGCTGAATTGAAAGCCTTGATAGAAGAGCATTTCCAATACACCGATAGTGGTGTGGCGAAATCAATTTTGGAAAACTGGGACAAAGAGTTGAAGTATTTCAAAAAAGTAATGCCACGCGATTACAAACGTGTGATGGAAAAGAAAAAAGCAGAGAAAAAAGAGAAAAAAGAACTTGTAAAATAATTGAAGTATGGGCCAGCCAGACGGATTTTTAAAGTACGATAGAAAATTACCGGAATACGAAAAACCGGCAGAAAGAATAAAACACTACACGGAGTTTTACAAACCGATGTCGGAGGAAAAAACACGTGAACAAGCTGCGCGCTGCATGAACTGCGGCGTTCCGTTTTGTCACAATGGCTGTCCGCTGGGCAACGTGATTCCTGAATTCAACGATGCGGTGTATCGCAAAGAATGGAAAGAGGCTTACGATATTCTGAGCGAAACCAACAATTTCCCTGAGTTCACCGGAAGAATTTGTCCGGCTCCCTGCGAAGGTTCTTGTGTTTTAGGCATCAATAAACCTCCTGTAGCTATTGAGCACATTGAGAAAAGCATTATTGAAGAAGCGTTCAAACAAGGTTGGGTAAAACCAAATACCAACATTAAGAGAACAGGTAAAAAAGTAGTTGTAGTAGGTTCCGGTCCGGCTGGATTGGCTGCTGCCGACCAACTGAATAAAGCCGGTCACTTTGTAGTGGTGTATGAAAGAGCTCAAAAACCTGGTGGTTTAGTACGCTTTGGAATTCCTGATTTCAAGCTCGATAAAAAAGTGGTGGAGAGAAGAATTAAAGTGATGACTGAAGAAGGAATTATCTTTAAATGTGGCGTGAATGTAGGCGTTGACATTACTAAAGAAGAATTATTAAAAGATTTTGATGCTGTTGTTTTAGCTGGTGGAGCAACCAATCCACGCGATGTGCAAATTCCAGGAAGAGAGTTCAAAGGAATTTATCCTGCCATGGAGTTCTTGTCGCAAAACAATGCGCGTGTTTCTAAATTGAAACATGAAAATCACAAAGGAGAAAAAGTTGAAGAGATATTGGCTACAGGTAAAAATGTAGTGGTGATTGGTGGTGGTGATACCGGTTCCGACTGTGTTGGAACTTCTAACCGTCACGGCGCCAAATCTATTACTCAATTGGAGATTGCTCCAAAACCATCTGATGGCCGTACAGGAGGAAATCCTTGGCCGGAATGGCCTTTGATTTTGCGTACTTCTTCTTCACATGAAGAAGGTGCAGATAGAAAATGGAGTATCCTGACCAAAGAATTCGTTGGTGATAAAAACGGGAATTTAAGCGGATTAAAAATCGCTGAAATTGAGTGGACGAAAGACGCTCAGGGAAAACATATTTTCAACGAAATTCCTGGTACTGAAAAAATATTACCAGCTGAATTGATCACAATTGCCGCAGGTTTCCTCGGTCCTGATCAAAAAGGTTTATTGGATTCTTTAGGTGTTGTTTACGACGAAAGAAGCAACGTTAAAGCGAATACAAAAGACTATGCAACATCAGTAGAAAAAGTATTTGCCGCAGGCGATATGCGCAGAGGTCAATCCCTGGTGGTTTGGGCCATCAGCGAAGGTCGCGAATGCGCAAAAGCTGTCGATACTTATCTGATGGGCGAAAGTGCTTTGGAGTCGAAAGACGCATCTTTGCTCGCTTTAGGCTAATACATGCAAGAAAACGAGACCTTTACCAGAGTAGATTATTCCGATAAATATTTGTCGAACGAAGTATTTGAGCTTTGTACTTTTATCAATTGTAATTTCTCTAATTGCAATTTTTCAAGTGCAGAATTTATAGAATGCACCTTTGAAGATTGCAACTTCAGCAATGCCAAAATGGACGGCACCGGTTTGAAAGACGTCACTCTAAAAAACTGTAAAGTATTGGGCATTGATTTTTCAAGATGCAACGATTTTTTACTTGCCTTTCATTTTGAAAAATGCATTCTCGATTATTCAAACTTCCACAAAAAGAAAATAAAAAACACCCTATTTAAGGAGTGTTCCGTGCGAGAAGTTGATTTCTCCAATGCAGATTTGTTCGGTTCAATATTTGAAAACTGCGATTTAAGCAGAAGTATATTTCAGCAAACGGTTTTAGAGAAAGTGGATTTCCGCACCGCGAGAAATTACTCCATTGATCTGGAAAAAAATAAAGTGAAAAAAGCTAAGTTTTCTTTGTCGGGAATTATTGGCGTGCTGGATAAATACCAGATTGTGATTGAGTAAAGGAACTCTTCGCCACACTAAGCACACTCGTCATTGCGCCCTCTACGTCATCCTATGTTTGTGCAAACGAATAAAAATTGATTTGTTCGTAGAATAAACAGAAGGAAAAAGAGAAAGGAGCAAAACAATCAATCGTCATAAGGCAAAAAGCCCGATCGC
>JAHEZL010000002.1 GCA_023251095.1 Flavobacteriales bacterium | reverse complement strand
TATCGGTAAGTGGAAGAGTGGCATATGTTAATGCCATCAGGTTCCCTGTGATTAGTACGCATGCAAGTAGTAATGCACGCGTTGCGTTTGCCTTCATATTACAAGAGTTAGTTATTCCCCGTGGCAATAATACGACGGAAATACTCACTTGTAAAGAGCAAAATATTTAAAACACGTTTAATTTCGATGAACGTGTGCTTTTCATCTATGAACGGAAATGATTAGAATCGAGTGCCTAAAGTTCTATCAAGGAAAACTCGTAGCTTTCCATGATTTGATTGGCCAGCAATTTTTTGCAGGCACTTTCTACTTTAGTTTCTGCTTCTTTTTTATCACCGGCCTCTACTTCCAGAGAGATGTGTTTTCCTATGCGCACATTTCCGATTTCTGATAAACCAATATTTTTCATGCTGTGGCCAACTGCTTTTCCTTGCGGATCCAATAATGCTTTTAACGGCATAATGTCAATTTCTGCTTTAAACTTCATGTTTAATTATTTTGTTGTTGATAAGACTCATTAAGATATACAAAAGTATAATAAAAGGCGTTGCCTGAACGAAAAATATTGCACTCAGTACTGCTGTTAAAATCAAAAAGATGTATTTCATCTGATTGTCTTTCCATGCAAAAGATTTGAATTTCAGGGCCATTAAAGGCAACTCGGAAATCATAAGGACACAGAAAAGAATAACGATTACCGACATTACATTTAAATTCTTGAGTGGTTCAAACAATACTCCTGTATTGTCAAAAATCACGAGAGAAGAAAAAAACAAGGCATTTGCCGGAGTGGGTAATCCTAAAAATCCGTCTGTCTGACGTTCATCAATATTAAACTTCGCCAGTCGTAAAGCAGAAAAAGCAGGAATCAGCAACGCTATATAATACAAGTAATTATCTTCACTTCCCGATAATTTCATGAAAATCAAAACCATTATTCCGGGTGCTACACCAAAAGTAACCATGTCGGCAAGGGAATCCAATTGTTTTCCTATTCCCGAAGTCACTTTAAGCAAGCGCGCAGCAAAACCATCAAAAAAATCAAAAACAGCTGCAATAACAATTAACCAGAATGAAGCATGGAAATCAAGATAAAAGGCGCTTATTATGGCCAAACAGCCGCAAATTAAATTGCACAGTGTTAATATATTGGGTAGATTAAACAAGAATTCGCGGCTTTAATAATATTTATAAGGTTGTCCATCAAAATCGACTGGGCAAATTAAAGAAAATATATTTACTTTAGGCGCGTTTGACAGGTTAAAAATATTCATGAATAAACTTAGTCCTTATATATTACTACTGCTGATTGGCCTCACTTTCACTAATGAAGGAAATGCACAAACAGTAAGGAAATACAGCAACGAATTTCTCAACATCGGCGTTGGTGCAGGAGCACTGGGAATGTCGAATTCAAATATTGCTTTGGTAGGAGATGTTACCTCGGGATACTGGAATCCGGCAGGATTAACGCGCATCGAAAACAATTTGGAAATAGGCTTGATGCATGCCGAATATTTTGCAAGCATTGCTCAATATGAATACGGAGCCGTTGCTTTTAAAATTGATGACCAGTCGGCAGCCAGCATTAGCTACATGCGATTTGGTATCGACAATATTCCTAACACATCCGATTTAATTGATGCCAACGGAAATATCAATTACGACAGATTGACTTCCTTTTCGGCAACCGACAATGCTTTTCTTTTTTCTTATGCCCGCAAAACAGGAATTGAAGGATTGAGTGTTGGAGGAAGTGCAAAAGTGATTTACCGTCAGGTAGGTGATTTTGCCCATGCCTTTGGATTCGGACTGGATGGAGGTGCGCAATACAAAAAAGACAATTGGCGATTTGCCGCAATGGCCAGAGACATCACCTCTACTTTCAGTGCCTGGAGTTTTAATCTCGATCAGTTTAAAGATGTGTTTGCCGCAACCGGAAATGCAATGCCAACGAATAGTTTGGAAATTGCCTTGCCCCGGTTGATTCTGGCTTCCGGCTATCAATTTACCGTGAAGGAAGACTTTGGTATTTATCCTGAAATTGATTTAGACATGACTTTTGACGGTCAGAGAAACACCGTTGTTTCTTCAAAATACATGAACATTGATCCCCATCTGGGCCTACAACTGAGCTATAAAAATGTAGTGTATATCCGTTCGGGAATAGGCAACATCCAAAAAGAAACTAATTTTAAAGGAGATCGCGTTACCACTTTTCAACCCAATATTGGCGTGGGACTTAAAATATTAGGATTTTCCATAGACTATGCTTTAACCAATGTGGGCAATCAAACTTACTCCAATGTTTTTTCGTTAAAAATAGACATCAATAAAATGAATCGGGGTGGTGTAGACTGGAAAAACCTTAGATTTTCATCTGTCAAATGAAAAAGCAAATTCTAAACATATTGTTTTGCTTATTCGCATTGGGCCTGGCAGCACAATCCGGCACCAATCAATGGATCAATTATTCTCAAAAATATTTCAAGTTTCCGGTTACCTCCACAGGGATTTATAAAATTTCTTATCAAACCCTCTTCAACGCCGGAATCAATGTGGGCGCCATAAATCCACAAAACTTTCAGGTTTTCGGAAGAGGTGAAGAACAATATATTTTTGTTTACGGAGAAGATGACGACATCTTTGATCCGCTGGATTATATTTTAGTGTATGCCGAAAAAAACGACGGGTATTTTGATGCTCAGATGTATAAAGACCCGAACGACAGGCCTAATCCTTATTACAGTTTGGTGAATGACACCGCTTATTATTTTGTAACCTACAACAGCTCGGTCAGCAACAAAAGAATCATAGAGGATACCGACGCCAATTTTGGGGGATACACCGCTTCGCCTTATTTCAATTGTGAAATGGTTCAATCCCTTAGCAATCAATACGGCGCAGGAACCACAACATCTATAGATACTTATCTTCCATCTTATTCGGCAGGTGAAGGCTGGGTGGGTCCAACAATGTATTACAGTCAGAGCCAGTCTTTCACTTTTTCCACCCCCTCCTATTATGCACCCGGAGGCAATGGAACGGTAAATGCCACTTTGGTTGGATTGACTAATGATCCCTCCAACTGGGGAGATCACAAATTACTGGTGTCTTTCAACAATTCATTGAAAACAGATACTATTTATGAAGGCCATGAATTTTTAAAATTCTCTTATTCTCTGCCGTCCACCGACTGGACAAATTCTACTGTCGTAAAATTTGAAAGCGACGGAACCTACACGGATACCAAAGCCGACAGAAGTGCCGTTGGTTTTGTAAAAATAAGATATCCTCGGGCTTTCGATTTAGGAAATGCTACCTCCATGGAAATGGAAGTATTGAACGGAGTTTCCAATAAAGCTTTTCTCTCCATGTCAAATTTCAACGATCAAGGCAGTCCGGCCTACGTTTTTGATTTAACCAATCATTATAAATTACCTGTCACCAAAAACCTCGGGGTTTACAAAACCTTAGTTCCCAACAGTTCTGCGGGCACAAAAAAATGTTTGCTCACCACCGAGCTCAATTACATTAATGTGGCGGCGCTGGAGCCTGCTGTTTATGGCTCTAATCTTTTTACGAATTATAAAAGCTTGTCGCAAACCAACGGCGGATTTGATTATTTCATCATCACAGTAAAGGAGTTTAAAGCAGAAGCCGATTTGTACAAAACTTACCGAAACAGCACAGGTTACAAGGCGGTAGTAATCGACATTGAAGAATTGTACATGCAATATGCTGATGGTATCAGAAAACATCCTTTAGCCATTCACGGATTTGCAAAAGACATTCTTAAAAACTGGGGCATTACTCCTCAATACTTTTTTCTCATCGGAAAATCAATACAACCCGGAGCACCCGATTCAAAAAATGCAAGCTATAGTGAAAACAACAGCTCCAGAAGAGAGGCCACCAACTACAAAAAAAACAAAATACCAACCTTCGGATATCCTGGATCGGATGTTTTTTTAACTGCTCAGATCAGCGACTCCTCTTTGTTTGATCCCGATATACCTATCGGTCGCTTGGCAGCTTCAACACCAAGCCACATCACCGATTATTTAAGTAAAGTTCAGGAATTTGAAGCCAATCCGCATGCCTACTGGATGAAACGTGTGTTGCATTTCGGAGGAGGAACCGATAAATCACAAGGAGATCAATTTGCTTCTTACCTCAACAATTACAAAAGTATTATTGAAGACACCTGTTTTGGCGGTACCGTAAACACCTATTTGAAAAACACCACCGATCCTTTACAAGTAAATGTTTCTGATTCGGTAAGAACAAATATCAACGACGGCTGTTCTCTGATGACTTTTTTCGGACACGCTTACGGAGAAGGCTTTGATCAAAATATTGATGCTCCGGATTCTTATACCAATCAAGGGAAATATCCGCTCATCATCGCAAATTCCTGCCTCATCGGAAACATTCATCTTCCTGCTGCCAACAGCGGAAGTGAAACATGGGTGCTCTCTCCAAACAGAGGTTCTATAGGGTTTTTAGCTTCTGTTTCCTTAGGTATACCAACACCGTTGAATCAATACACCACCGCGATGTACAACAACATCGGTAAATTACAATATGGAAAAGGCATCGGCAAAATTATGCAGGGAGCCATCAGAAAGGTGCAAAAACCCGATAATATTCTTTTAGATGACGATGTGTATGTACAGGATGTATGTATGATGATGACCCTTCATTGTGACCCCGCCATTGTTTTGAATGCCCATCTGAAACCTGATTATACCTTGTACGGGCCCAATGGAATTAACCAGCCGATGGTTTCCGTTAATCCTACCGAAGTAACTTCAGAGCTAAGCACTTTCAACATCAACATTGAAATTGCCAACATCGGGAAAGCCATCAACGATTCTATTCAGATACGCATCCGCAGATCATTTCCAACCAATGCTCCCGATACTATTTATTACAAAAAAATAGGCGGAGTTAAATACAAATCTTCTCTTCAATTTACCTTACCTGTTGATTTAATTAACGGTGTGGGTACCAATCATTTTTCTGTTTTAATTGATAGTGAATACGCCATAGATGAATTGGACGAAACCAACAATCAATATGACTTCGACATCACAGTACGTTCGGGAGATATTGTTCCTGTGTATCCTTATCAGTATGCGATTGTACCGAAAAAATCAGTGGTATTAAAAGCAAGTACCATCAATCCGCTGGCACCCGAAAGAAAATACATTTTTCAAATCGATACCAACAGTAATTTCAACTCCTCTTCTCCTTTATTTTATGAGGCTTCCATCACTAAAGCAGGAGGTGTTGTTTCTTGGGATCCGGCCGATGATCCGGGATTGGCCAATGTTTTCGCGTCTTTACCAACCAACACTACCCTTGGCGCTCCTACTGTTTTTTTCTGGAGGGTGAGTCTGGATTCTACCTACACTCACAAATTCAACTGGAAGAACAGCAGCTTTCAATATGTGCAAGGAAAAGCAGGGTGGGGACAAGCGCATTTTCAGCAAATTGACGACAATGAATTCAAGTTCATTGAACACGATGATGTTACCCGCTCTTTTAAATTTCTTCAACATATCAGAGAATTAGCAGCAAAAACCTCCAGCTGGTTAACTGCCGAAACCACCTATAGCATTGACGGATCATTGATGGGATACTGGAGTTTATTGGGAACCAATATGCTCATGGTCGCCATTATTGACCAGTACACTCTTGAACCATGGGAAGTAAATAAAAAGCCTTATTACAATCAGGTGAATTTTCATAATTCCTATACCGTATCGACCTGGAGCGATAGAATTTACTGGTACAAATCAGGACGGGTGGACGACAGTACTGTTGTGGGAATAACTAATCTTATTAATGATGCTAACAATGGCGACTATATTGTGATGTATAATTTTCGCTATCCTTTATTCAGAGAAAATTTCAACAATCACGGCGCAAACGGAGCTGCGTTTAAGTCGACATTGAAAACTTTAGGCGCAAACACCGATTCTTTAAACAATTACATCGCCGACAGCAACTGCCCTTACCCATATATTTTAATTGCCCAAAAAGGAAATCCATCCTATACCAAAGAAAAATTTCTGAATGATTGCGGAACCATCAGTTTGAATGCCGATATGACCAACAACTGGGTCAACGGATCCATTAAAACTCCCTTCATCGGACCGGCAACAAAATGGAATTCTTTGCACTGGGAATCTAAAAGCAATGAAGCAGGAAATATAAAAGATACCGTTATTGTAAAAGTCATTGGCATTGATGCCAATAACAATGAAACTATTCTCCAAACTTATAGTTCTGCCTCCAACGATATACTTTCTTTAGATACCCTGGTAAATGCAGCGCTTTATCCATATATGCGTCTGGAAACCTATCTATCGGATGACTCCATGCACACTCCAAACCAAATGAAAAGATTACAAATTGTTTTTGATGAAGTGCCGGAAATTGCCGTAAGTCCGAACATCGCTTTTTCCATCCCAAGCGATTCTCTGCAAGAAGGAAATGAATACAAAATGACACTTGCTTTAACCAATGTTTCCGAAACCAACATGGACAGCGTTCAGGTTACTTATTGGTTTTCCGATGCCAGCTTAACCAATTCTGCCAAACAATATAAACTGTTGCCGCCCATCAAGAAAGGTAATTTTTATGTAGATACTATTTTATTAAATACCATGAACCTCACCGGCAGCAATCATTTGTGGTATGAAGCCAATCCTTACACCGGACCGCGTGCATGGCAAACCGAACAATACCATTTCAATAATGTTTTGGAAGCCCAGTTCTCTGTATATCCCGATAAAACCAATCCTTTGCTGGATGTGGCCTTCGACGGCGTGCACATCATCAATGGCGACATTGTATCTCCAACGGCTTTAATCAGTATTCAACTGAAAGATGAAAATCAGTTCCTTGCATTGGATAATCCTTCTTTGTTCCAGATTTATATCAAGGATCCGAATGGAAATATTACCACTCTTGATAGTTCCGACTATGTTTTTTATCCCGGCTCACTTCCTGAAAACAAAAGCAGAATTGAAATTAAAGGAGATTTTAAAATTGAAGGGAAATATGAACTCATGATTCGTGCCGTTGACCGCTCGGCAAACAAATCAGGAAAAGGAGACGGCGCTTACGATTACCGCATTGAATTTGAGGTTGTGCTTAAATCAAGTATTACCAATATTCTCAACTGGCCAAATCCATTCAGCACCAGCACTCAGTTTGTATTTATCATCACCGGTTCGGAACTGCCGAGCGATTTGCGAATTAAAATCATGACCATCACCGGTAAAGTGGTTAAAGAAATTTCGATGGAGGAACTGGGTCCGCTCAATATTGGCAGAAACATCAGCCAGTACAAATGGAACGGAACCGATGACTTTGGTGATCCTCTGGCTAACGGCGTTTACATTTACACTGTTGTTGCCAAAAAAGGAGAGCAAACACTCATGGATACCTGGGATGTTAAACTGAGTACCAGTGAGGGGACAACAAATGTGAATGATAAATACTTCGCCAAAGGTTTTGGAAAACTGTATATCATGCGATAATATTTTCTGAAACGGATTTTTAAATTCATGACAAACAAACTAAAACTTCCAGGCCTTGCTCTTCTTTCGGGAGTATTGATTGCGCTTAGTTTTCCTCCGTTTAATTTTACTTTCAGCACCTTTATCGGAATTATTCCGCTCTTATATATTGAACATAAAATTGCAAAGGGAGCAGTAAAAAGAGAGCGCACGGGACTCAAAATTTTCGGACTCTCCTACCTCACTTTTTTTACATGGAATTTATTGTGCTGCTGGTGGATTTACAATGCCGCTTTTGTTGGAGCTGCCTTTGAAATATTAGCCAACAGCCTCTTGTATGCATTGATGTTTTTGCTTTTCCACGTGTGCAAAAAGAAACTCAACAAAACACTTTGGCCTTTTTGTTTTGTGCTGTTTTGGATGGCGCTGGAATACCTTCATTTTCAGGATTGGGAACTCTCCTGGCCTTGGCTCGTGCTGGGAAATGCTTTTTCGGGCATGCCCTACCTCGTGCAATGGTACGAATACACAGGTGTTTTAGGAGGATCGTTGTGGGTGTTGGCCATCAACTGGATGCTCTTACAAGCAGTGATTGTTTGGCGGGAAAATAAAAAAATTACCGATGAAGCCGTTCGCATTTTTATACGCACCGATTTCTACATCCTTGCTCCCATGGTGCTTTCCGTTGCCATTTACCTTTCTTATATAGAAAATATAAAACCTGTAAACGTAGTGGTGGTGCAGCCGAACATTGATCCTTACAATGAAAAATTCGGAGGCATGCACGAACAGCTTCAGATTGATAAAATGGTAAATCTCGCGAGACCAAAAATCAGCGATTCCACTCAATATGTCCTTTTACCCGAAACAGCAATCCCTGGCGGAGAATGGGAAGAACAATTTTCTCAATCGCCTAATCTGGAAAGGTTATCGGCTCTTTTCAATCAAAATCCGAAAATAAAAATCATCACCGGCATCTCCACTTATGCCGAAGTTTTTCCAAAAAACGAAAGTGATCTTCCGGTTTCCTACAGAAAAGATGGTGAGGGTTGGTATGAATCCTACAACACAGCCGTGCAGATGGATACTACTTTTAATTTTCAAGTTTACCACAAATCCCTGCTAGTGATCGGTGTTGAAAAAATGCCTTTTGCCAATCTTTTAAAACCATTGAATCATTTGATTCTGGATTACGGAGGAACAACAGGATCACTGGGAGTTCAGCCTCACCGCAGTGTTTTCACTGCTCCCGATACATCCATGACCGTAGCTCCTATTATTTGTTACGAATCCATTTACAGCGACTATGTTGCAGAATATGTTCAGAAGGGCGCGCAGCTCTTGTTCATCATGACCAACGATGGCTGGTGGGGCGACTCCCCCGGCTATAAACAACACTTTTCTTTTGCCCGATTGCGCGCCATTGAAAACCGACGCAGCATTGCACGATCGGCCAACACCGGCATATCCGGTTTTATCAATCAGCGGGGAGATGTTATTGCCGCAAGCGAATACTGGAAACCCGATGCACTGGCGCAAACCATCAACGCCAATGATGAACTCACTATTTTTACCCGCTTTCCTAAACTGCTCGGAAGTACTGCACTTGCAGGAGCAATCGTACTCCTGCTTACTGCTTTTATCTTGAAATTCAGAAAGAAAAAAACCGAGTGATTTTCTTTATCAACAACTCTTTTCTCATATTTTCTTTCTCATAAATTGAACGTTTCAAGTAGCAGTTCGTATCAATTTTCAAACTTAAATCATAGCTTAGTAACAACTCATTAAATTTCTCCATATGAACGTACGATCGATTTTTGTTATAAGTTCAATAAGCATCGTAATTGCTGTTGCCATTACAGGCTACTTCTGGCCTAACGTATGGTACAGTCTGTTTTTCTTTATTCCGCTTATCCTTATCGGAATCCGCGACATGACGCAGAAAAACCATACCATTAAAAGAAATTTTCCTGTGATTGGAAACTTCCGATATATGCTGGAAGCAATCCGTCCGGAAATGATGCAGTATTTTGTAGAAACCGATACCGAAGGAAAACCCTTTAACCGATTGCAACGCAGCATTGTTTACCGTCGTGCAAAAAAAGTAAACGACTCTACTCCTTTCGGCACACAAATGAATGTTTACTCTTCGGGTTATGAATGGATGGACCATTCCATTTACGCCAATCCTTCCAAATATTATCAAAAACAACCACGGGTTTTAATAGGCGGACCCGATTGCACCACTCCTTATTTCGCCAGTTTATTAAACGTATCGGCCATGAGTTACGGAGCCCTGAGCAATGCTGCCGTAAGCGCATTGAACTTAGGCGCCAAAAAAAATAAATTTGCCCACAACACCGGTGAAGGAGGATTGAGTGATTATCATTTACTGGGTGGCGATGTGATATGGCAAATTGGAACGGGTTATTTTGGAGCCCGCGACAAAGAAGGGAATTTCAATGATGCTGAATTTCAAAAAAGAGCCGTACTTCCGAACGTAAAAATGATTGAAATTAAAATTTCTCAGGGAGCAAAACCCGGTCACGGCGGATTATTACCTGCAGCAAAAAACACTCCCGAAATTGCTAAGATCAGAGGCATTGAACCATATAAAGATGTACACTCACCACCCAACCACAGCGCTTTCAGTAATCCGAAAGAACTACTTTCATTCATCAAAAAATTACGCGAATTATCAGGTGGAAAACCGGTAGGATTTAAATTGTGCATCGGTAAAAAAAGAGAGTTTACAGATATCTGCGAAGCAATGATAGAAACAGGAATTAAACCTGATTTTATTACAGTAGACGGCGGTGAAGGCGGTACGGGTGCTGCTCCAATGGAATTCTCCAGTTCAATGGGAATGCCACTAAGAGACGGATTGGCCTTTGTATATAATATTTTAAGCGGATTGGATTTAAAAAAAGACATTAAAATTATTGCTTCAGGAAAAGTCATCACCGGTTTTGATATTGTAAGAACTCTGGCGCTGGGCGCTGATTTGGTAAGCAGTGCGCGTGGAATGATGATGGCGCTGGGCTGCATTCAGGCTTTGCAGTGCAACACCAATACTTGTCCGGTAGGCGTTGCCACGCAAGATAAAAAACTCATCAAAGGATTGGATGTACCGAACAAAGCAGACCGTGTGGCCAACTTTCATGAAGCCACACTAAAAAGTTTTGTGGAATTAACCGCCGCCGCAGGCATTCAGGATCCGGAGAATATCCGCAGAGAACACATCAACCGCCGTATCAGTCAAACCAAAGCATTGCGATACAGCGATATCTTCCCTTACATTGAAGTAGGAAGTTTAGTGAAAAAAGAAAACCTCGAAGCTTATCTGAAAAGTATATAAAAAAAAGAAAAGCCCCAACATAGTTGGGGCTTTTCAAATTATAAGCGATTGTTTAGGTAAGGACTATTTATTTACAACCACTTTTCTTGTTGTAACAAATCCATCATTGAAAATCTTAACTGAATAAACACCGTTAGCAAGAGATTCGATGTTGATCTCTTGTTTCTCGTTTGCGTTTACTGATTGTGAAACAACCAGTCGGCCATGCATATCCAACAACTCTACAGTTGCTTTTTCAGATACCAAAACATTTAACAAACCGTTGCTTGCAGGGTTAGGATAAACTCTGATGATTTGGTTGTTGCTGTTTTCCATAACACCTGATTGTTTCATAGATGTTACTTGAACTTCAGCAGGATCACCATTCACATAAGCTTTAAGAGCAGATAAATCTGATTGGTTTACTAAATGACCTTCATTAACCGCAAAACGTACAGATACTACTGATTGGCTAAGATTGTAATTTTGTAAACTGTTAGAAGTAAATCTTAGTGTTTGGTCGTCAGTATTTAAATTCGACAAAGTTTGCAAAGCAGCAGAATTATCTACCACTGAACTGTAAGTAAGGTTTTCGTTGAACTGCATTGAAAAATCTAATGCATTAACAGCGTTAACTGTTGTAACAGAAACCGGAACTTCCATATAACCATCTTTGAATATCGCTTTCGCCATATCAAAAACAACTACATCACTATTGTCTTGTTTGAATGAACTGTTTGGAGTAGCAGTAACAAAATTACCGTTAACATCACCAATCAAAATCCCTTTGTAAGTTTCATTTGTAATCAAAGCACAAGTAGCAAAGTTTGCAACCGGTACAGGAAGACAGAAAGGAACAAGAGGAACTCTTGATTTTGAAAACCCTACACCGTTATCAGCAGGATAAGTAGTTGAAATCTGATAAGCAGCTAAAGTAGCAGCTTGGATAGAATCAACAAAGATCCAGTCTTTTGATGCTTGTCCGTTTGAAACACCGGCAACTGAATAATTCCATGCTTGTTTAAATTCAGGAATCATCAATACTGCTCTCTGGTTGATTTGAGATACGTCACCGGCACTTACTAAACCATCTTCGTTCACGTCCATTGCAATAATCTGGTAAACAGAAGGAGTAAAAGTGATGTCTTTCAACAATACTTTTCTAGCCAATAAAGCATCAAAACCATTAACAACCGGTTGAACGTCAGTAGTACCGAGGATGTCTTTTTCGATATTGATGTTTAAACCGTTATTGATGTTGTAAGTGAAATTACCATTTACGTCAGGTTGTACAGCAACTGCACCTTTTGCAGAACAAGTGTTGTTGTTACCATAAACATTAGTAATCAAATGGTCATTCGGGTTAGCCGCATTGTAAGCAATAGGGCTGTTGTTTGTCCAGAATTTCAAAGCACCATGAAAAGTAACGTCTTTGTAAGTAATGTATTTACCAGCCTGAACCAATTTTGTGCTAACACCAATGATGTAAGATTCTTCTAAATTAGAGATAGAAACTACAGCTGTGTCAACAGATTGGAAGTTAACAGTTTTAGTAAATTCAACACAGAACAATTGTCCAACACCGTGGAAAGTAGCATTGGCAGGAGCACTAGAATTTAAGAAAGCAGAAATGTTGATCAACCCATTTGTTGCATCGATGCTATTAATAACATCAACATAACTTGGCGTAATCAAAGCAGTACCCATTGTGATAACACCTGTTGGAGTTAATTTAGTTTTATCGTAGTGCATTACCATATCATACCCGATAACATTTTTAACTGTATCTATTGCGTTTACAGGCAAGCAAACACTTGCAGGCAAACAGGTAGCAGTTGTTGTTACCACTTGATAAGGAAGAGCATTCGGATCAGCGATTGAAAGATTAACCGCAGCTGAAGTAGTGATTGCGCCTTTGTTGTCAGTAGCTTTAGCAGTAAAGCTTGCAGCACCGATAACGCTAGTCCAGTTCATAGTATAAGGAGCAGAAGCATCCACACCAACTGAAACGTTATTTACAAAAAACTCAACTTGAGTCACTGTACCGTCAACATCAGCAGAAGTAGCATTGATAGTTACTACAGCAGGAGCAGTATACACTGAACTGTTTGTAGGAGCTGTAATGCTTACTGTTGGAGGAATGTTGTTGGCAACTGAAATAGATGCATTTGCAGAAGTTGTAGTAGCACCTTTGTTATCAGTAGCGATTGCTTTAAATGTATGAGTACCAACAACAGCCGTCCAGTTCATTGCGAAAGGAGAAGCGTTGTCAACACCAGCAGATACGTTATCAACAAAGAATTCAACTTGAGTAACAGTACCGTCAACATCGGCAGTAGTTGCAGTAACAGCAACAACATCACCAACAATAGCAGTAGCAGCAGCGTTAACGCTTACTGTTGGAGCCTGGTTGTTAGCAACAATGATTGTTCTTGCAGCAGAAGTTGTAGAATCACCACTGTTGTCAAAAGCTCTTGCAGTGATAGAGTGTGTTCCTACAATACTAGTGTAAATGAAAGCGTAAGGAGATGAGTTATCAGATCCTACTACAACACCATCCACTAAAAATTTAACAGAAGTTACAGAACCATCAGCATCAGTAGCATTTGCAGTGATATTCACAGGATCACCTGTGATAATATTTGCATTGTTAGCCGGAGCTGTAAGAGCTACTGTTGGAGGATTGTTTGGAACAAGTGATAAACTTGGAATTGAAATTTCAGCACCTTGAGGATTGCTGGAAACATAAGTTTGAGTTCCTCCACTCGGTGTTCCGATTTGAATATTCAAATGGAAACCAAAAACACCATTAGTAGTGAATTGACCAATCAATACTCTGTTGGCAGCAGTTGGTCCAACTGAACCACCCAAAATTGACCATCCAGCGTTGCTAATTGAAAAGGTACCACCTTGTTGGCTGGTAGCATCAAAAATACCACCTGCAGGATCAAAACCTACAAACGTAACAGCACCTGGAGCACCTGGAGCCATACCGTCTTGAGTTTTAATTTGAATACCAGTTGAAGGATCATTGTTTGCTAAAATAGCACTAGCGCTATAAATAGATCCATCAGTATCCTCTGATTTAAGAACCCCAAGTTTTCCAAGGGCTGTACCACCTACAGAAAACCATGAATCTAAACCTACTGTACCGGATTTTGTGTTGTTCACACTATTACCGCCAGTAGTAAGACCTCTGTTTTCATCATTAAAGAAAGTAGTAGATGATGTAATATCCAAGGTATGGTTTCCGTTACCGAAAGCCAATTGAAAATTATACCCAGGCAACATATCCGCGTAAATTCTGTATGTTACAGAACCTACAGGAAGTACACCAGAACTTGCAGCTGCATCAGCTGCATTTGACACATAGTATTTTTCAACTACGATGTTTTCCAACCCGTTTTGTGCCTGGATGAATCCAAGCGAGGCTAAACATAAGCCCAGGGTTAGTTTTAAATTTTTTGTTTTCATTTTTTTATAATATTAAGTTTAGGTTAGTTGACTATTTGTCTAATTGACCATATTTACCAATCAATAATGCGAAGTCATCAATGTTTGTAATTCCATCTTGATTGATATCAGTTGGATTAGCATTGGTTAAGCTTTTCATAGCAATCAAACCGGAGTCAGACAACCAACTTCCGTTTTTTTCACTTGCAGAAAAAGCACCTTTGTAATTTACCACTGTAAAGAAACCATCAGCAGCAGGAGTGCTTGCAGAAATCAAATCAGTTGAAGGAATAGCATGAACTTCAGTAGTGATTAATGAATTAGTTCCGTTAAATGCTAAAGGAAGAGTGATCCCTGCAACAGAAGTAACAATTTGGTTACGGTCAGTAGTTAAGAATTGAAGTGTATCAGCAGCTGAAGGAGCAGTTGGAGTTTCATTAAATAAAACAGAACCTGTTAAATCTTTTTGGAAAGTACCGGTAGTAGCACCTGTCAATTTAACCAAGTTACCTTTTGTGAAACCAAAGTGTTTTCCATCATTTGAAGTGATGATAACGTTATCTTTGATAGTTAATGATTGAGCAACAGGAAAAGCACCACCCGCAGTTGTCCAAGTACCTACATAAGCAGGAGTACCGTTTGTCCATTGGTCATAAGCATCACCTTTTTGAACTGAGTTGGAACGCGCTTGAGACAAGTGAACACCAGAACGGAAGTTAGCCAAGATACAGTTGCGGAAAGAACCGGCAACCATTTCTTTTGCCATGATACCGGCGTGACCTGTGTTGTCATATCTTGCATTTACTTTACCGTTAGAGATAAAAGTTGCATTCCAGATTTGAGGAGAAGATTGGAAAGGGAAAGTTGATTTGTTAACACCAAATTGGTCATCAGCATCACACTCAAAACCATTGTCAGATGTTTGTAAATCACCGCTGTTTAAAGAGTCAGCAGCCAAAGCAAATAAGAATTGCGCTTTTCCTTTGTATCCTAAGTCGAAGTCAAATTTATCATCATCCCCGAAGAAAGAAGAAATGTATTTAACGTTTACTGTTCCACCAAAATATTCGATATCATCATCACCGGCAGCCAAAAGTTCAATGTGTTCGATTTTAGTTCCTGAACCAACAGAATACAATGACAATCCGTTCATTTCATTTCCGGCAGCACTACCACCCAACAAAGCGCCAGTGTGACGTAAAGAAACGTAAGTCATAACACCTGAGTTGTCAGCGTTGTTTACTGTTTGAAATTGATTATCGCCAGCACCAAAACGAGTAACACCGTTTGCGTTTACGGCAAAACCTTCAGCATTTCCTACACCGTCAGCACCTGTACCTGCAGCTAATTTACCTGCAGCGCTGTTAGCCAATTGAGTAAGGTTGTTACCTGCAATACCTGCGATAGCTATACCACCCCATTTAGAAACGTTGGTTAAAGAATAAGTACCATCCAAGTTATCTTGATTGGTTGTTAAAATAATACCGCAATCTTTAGTTCCTGCAGCATTTATTTTTGCACCTCTTTCAATAAATAAAGCACCGGTAAACAAAGGATCGGCATTGTAAATACCTTGAATCACAGTTCCCGGATCAATAGTAAGTGTGTAAGGACTTGGCATGTAAAACTGTCCGTTTAATTCCCAAAGAGTATCACAAGAAAGGCGAACATTTCCTACAAATTCGCTTACTCCTCTTGCATTAGTAGTTCCTTTAATGCTGATGTTCGCTGTGGGACGAACATTCACTGCAGGACAACCGCATTTTGCACCAATGTTTTGTTGATTGCCTTGAGCATAGCTCGTGGCCATAGCCCCAACTGTCAATAGAGCAGTTGTTGCCAGTTTTGTAATTTTTTTCATTTTTTTCACGTTTAAGTTTTTTATTTATTTCAATAGCGTCCACTATAGGTTAATGGACGGCCCAAAGTTGAGCTTAAATCCTATCCTCGCGATTAAAGAAGGATTATCAAATGAATAAATCGACGATGATTTTATGTTAACGATTAGCGGCTTTAAGGCAAATTAAATTAACAGCGTCTAAAAAATAAAACGCGGATTTTTAAAATAAAATTCAGGTGAAGAAATGTTGTAAAATCCTTTATTATCAAGGTAAACAAAGAAATTCCTGTGGAAACAGGATTAAGTTTTTTGAAAAATAAATTAATAAAGCAGGGGAATTTCTTTTTTCATTCTAATGTGGAATTTACCCAAAGAAAACATTAGTTAACGATTCGCTGATTAATCTTTCACGCAGCGCACATTAAAACCATATCTTTTATTCACATAAAAGCGGAATATTTTCGCCGAATTGTAATCCAGATATCGATACCACACCTCATTTCCATGCAAAGTTGATGACCACCAATAACCTGTATAGGAAGCTCCCGGAGATCCGTAATTTCCATTAAACAGTCGGCAACCTCCCGGTAATGCAGTAAATCCACTTTCATTATTTGCCCAAACACTGAATTGATTTTCAGTATTAATAAACCATGTGGTTGGTTCAGAGCCTAACCTAGCCTTTTTTAATTTATCACCTTCCTTTGATCCCCTCCAGGTTATGCTGTCAGCCGATCCTCTGCTCATTCCCAAATGCATTTCCAATGTTTTCCATTCCTCATCGCTGGGCAAATGCCAACCTGCAGGAACTAATTTTCGAGAATCACTTAAGGCGTACCAATTGTATAGAAACCCATAATAGGAAGAACCACTTATACAATAGGCCGATGTTGAATCCTGCCAGTTATTTGTTGAAGTTTCAAAATTTACCGAATCCCCATTTTGATAAGTGGTCACTTTAAGATTTTCTGCCATCCACCATTGATTGCCTATTTTAACTGTTTTGTATACATTTCCGTCACGGTCGGTCATGGTGTCGGTTTCAGGCACTGCGGGTTGCGGGTTTTCTTTTTCGCAAGCTGAAGCAAAGACTAAAAAAAGTCCAACAATTAATACCAATATGAAAAGTCTGCTATTTAAAAAACCCGTTTGCATGAGGTAATAATTTTAATTCTTTATAAATTTTATTGTGCTGTAATTTTTATCTGCCGACATACAAAACAAATACAAGCCGCCGGGCAAGGCTGATACGTCGATCTGCTGAATACTGCCTGTTTGAATCATTCCGATATTTTTTTCCAGTATGAGTTGGCCATAGGCATTATAAATTGAAAATTTTATTTCTTTACCTGTACTCGAAAAAGTTTTTACAGTCAATTGATCTTCTGCTGGATTTGGAAAAAGATCAAAAAGCTCCGGACTGTTTAATTCTTTTAATTCTAATTTCGGACAAACAGTGCTGATGTCCCGTGCGCTGCAGGAACCGGGGTAACAACAAAAACTACTAATGCTGATATTGGCTTTTGAATCAAAATTACACGCCATTGAATCCGTGCATCCTGCTACCAGTTTTGTTTGGCAGGCAGTGCTGTCGGAACAACCGTAAGCATCAGAAAATTCATAATAATCGGGATCGGTGCATCCACAAGGGATAGGAAAATTGAGAAAAGGTTTTTGAATAATTCCTTCTGCAAGAGAGTCGGCTCCGTTTTTTGCTACATAAGAAAAAACGCTTCCGTTTTTATCTTCGATCTCTACATTTAAGGCGAAAGATATTTTTCCTTTTGTTGTCAGCTGGGCAATCAATACCTGATTGCTATCCCTGTTTACGCCCATCACTCCACTGTTTTGCATCGCAAATTGTTTGCTTGAAAAAATGCTTCCTTTTTTCAACGATCCAAAAATAGTGGAGTCATTTCCAAATTGATCTGCAACACCATTTTCATAATAACCGTTAGGAATAACAGCCATGGTATCCATGCCATCAGAAAGTGTTAAAGCAATACCCGCAGCTGCATCGTTATTGATCAGTAAGCCGTCTTCCGCCGGTTTACTGCCGCCGTCGTTATGTGATCCGCCAATGATGGATCCGTTTCTGTCCAGAGATTTTAAAGTTCCGAAATATGTTTTTCCTGTTGGTTTTGAAAGTGAAGTTTGACCAAGAGTGAGCCAGCTATCCAAAGCCACCGTGCTTTCTCCCAAACGGGCCACATTAAAATTTCGCGCAAAGGTTTGTCCCTCTAAAGTGTGATTGTAAAATACAGAATCACCGGAAATAGAAAATTCGTGGTTGTTGTTTCCATAAACTTTTCTGAGTTTGCACCCCGGCTCCATATCAATATAAATACGATAAGTAGTTGAATGAACAGGCACCACCGATCCTGTTGTATCACTTGCATCATTGGCATCAGAGATATAGTAAGTTTCAATGATTACATTTTCCAGTTGAGCCTGCAACGAAAAACCAAAAAGAAAAAAGAAAAAGAGAAAGAGAAGAGAATTTTTCTTTCCTGAAGCACTAAAAATATTTTGAAAATAAATCATGATCCATTAAAATTTGTATGCAACACTGAATACATAAGTTCTTCCAAATTGATACTTGTCGTAATCCAGCACGTATTGTCCGTTGTATTTATATGCTCTTCTCCGCACGGTATTCAAGATGTCATTCACTCTTAAGCTTGCTGTAAAATATTTCCCTATTTTTTTAGATACTTTAAAATCAAATACATTTCTCGGAAGCTCATATACATCAGGTATTTGAGTGAAGTTGGTGATTACCAGCTTCGGCCCCTGAATGTTGTAACTCAAAGTTGCTTGCAAGCCCAGGGAATCCGACTTATAAGAAACAATGCTGTTTACCATAAAAGGCGCCTGGCCAAAAAGTGTTCGGGTGGAAGTTTCTCCATCTACATATTGTCCGGGAACTCCGCTGGGAACTTTAATGGTAAAAGTAGATCGGGAATCAACAAAAGTTACATTGGCTCTTACTTCAAAATATTTGGTGATATTTTTTTTGCCTTCTAATTCCACTCCTTTTAACCACGATACATTTGGATTATTTGCCCAGGTATATTCGCCCTGACTGTTTAAAAACAATTCAATGTAATTTGTAAATTCTTTATAAAACAAACTCAATGTTACATTGTCACCCGATTTAAAATAGGCCTCTAATCTTACATCATAATTATTGATGTTGACCGATTTAAGATTTGGATTTCCATTTACTTTTGAATTTAATTCATAATCATAAGCCGGCGAACTTGTAATTTCTCGCAGGCTTGGCCGAGCAACGGTTTGACTAAAATTAAATCTTACGTTAATAGGTGCATTAGGATCTTTTTTAATTTTATAAATGGCGCTGATACTTGGTAAGAAATTTAAATTTTCCAACTTACCGGCAGTAACAAATCCACCACCCGCTACATTAATAAATCTTCTTGGATCGCTATTCGCCAAGTGAAGAGAATCAAACAATTTAGCATCACTGTACAAATAAGCATGCTCAACTCTTAATCCACCAGACACGCGCAATCGAGGAACTATGGTGTAATCGGCCATTGCAAATGCGCCTGAAACATATCCGCGACCAATAATGTGATTGTACGGACGCTCGTCTAAAAAATACAACCGCGCTGTTCGAAAGGTATTGTCGCCGTCAACAACTGCCGGAAAAAATCCGAATTTATCCAAACTCAAAGGATCACCGCCTTTCATTTGGGAAAAATCAATTCCTGCAGCACCATAAAGTGAATTCGCTGCACTTAAAGAGTACTGATCATAATTTCTATTGCTTTGCTGATACGCTCCGCCGATTTTAATTATTCTCACGCAAGTATCCGCCTGATTTCCTTTTAATGGCATCTCAGCAAAAACACGGGAATCGAAAACGCTTTCATTTAAATACCTGTAAAATCTTGATGAATTATTTCCCGGTGGTTGAGGAAGCGAAGGATCAGAAAAAACATTATATACTTTAAAATCAGGAACAATACTGCTTCCGTCGGTATACGATGCATTGCCCTCAATTTTAATTTTATGCCAAGGAATAAAATGTTCGGATTTTAACTGATAAATAAATTGTTTGCGCGATTCATAAAACTGCCGGTGAATATCTTCTCCATCTTGTGTTCCTTTAACGGCAAAAGCAACATTATTTGCGCCATTTACATTGGGCATAAAAAGAAAAGACAGGCTATGATTTTTATGATACTTGTAATTCAAATTGACCAAGGCACTCCATTCATTTGATTCTCTGGTTACTTTTTGCGCAACCGTATCAATATAGGAAGATTCAAAGGTGCCGTCTGCTTTCGGAGGATCAGTAATTCTTGCATATCCTGAATTCGGATCGTATTGAGTAGCGCTTGCATAACGGAAACCAACTATAAAACCCAAAGGTTTTTTAAACAACTTCACTTCATTTCCAAAACTAAAACTTTGTGTTGCATTTAAAGGTGCGTTTCTGGTGGTAGTGCTCCAGTTGTTGGGAAGCGACTGATTAAATTTCACTGCATCGGCATTCATTAATTTAAATGCTGTTCCGGGATAACCGGCACTTTTATATTTTTGTTCGGCAGCAGCAACAGCAGCGTCATTGTTGAATTCCGAGCTTCCCAATAAACCTAACTGTGCGTAAACTAATTTATCATAGGTTTTGGAATCTGCTTTATAAATTTCATTGTTAGTTACTCCAATTGATTTTAAATAATCGCCTTTCCCCAGAGCTACAAATTCATCGTATTTTGTTGGCGTGTAATTTACTAATGCATACCCACCCATACTATGATCACGAAAACCATTGTCGTAACCCAACCAATCTGTGGGACTGTGTTGTGAACTCAAAACATTTTTAAAAGTAGATTGATCATTGTATCCAAAAGCGGTTTCAATGTTTACTGTTAATTTTTTCGGATAATCTTTTGTTTCTACTGAAATGTACGCCCCGGCCCAATCACCGGGAAGATCAGGACTCGCAGTTTTTGAAATCACAATATTATCTACCAAAGCAGCAGGGAACATATCCAACCTTATATTATTTGTAAACGGATCAAGCGTTGGAATGCGAGAGCCATTAAAAGTTGTTTTTACATAGCGGTCGCCAATACCACGAACGGTAATTAAACCACCACTGGTTGACACTCCCGAAACCCTTGCTACACCTTGTGTTATATTAGCATCCCCCGTTTTACCCATTGTTGCGGCAGAAATATAACTCATCGTTACAGATGAATTTTGCTGCACCTTTTCCATGTAAGTATCATTGGCTTTAACCACTTTTCTTCTAATTACGATGGGACCCGCCGCAGAAATCGGTTTAACAAATACCACATCTTTAGTAATCGTTTGACCACCTGTAAGCGCAGGAATAATTTCTTCTTTTGTGGTATAACTATCCAAAGAAAGCACCATTGTTTGCGCAGTTGAATCAGGAATAAAAAGAGAATAATTTCCTGTAGAATCTGTTTTTGTTTTAACAGATGGTTTTGATTTAAGACTAATTGAAACATCACTGAGCGCGTCTCCGATATTACTTCTTACATTTCCCTGAACCGTTCCCTGACCAAAAGAAAAAGTAGTGGCAGCGATACAAGTAAGCAGTATTAAAAATATTTTTTTCATTTAAATAAAGTCGACTCACTAAAAGCAAAATAAAAAAGGCATTTCTAAAAAATCAGCTGAAGATTTCCTCTCACCATAAAAATTTTAGAAATGCCCTGAACAAAAAACTGCTTTCAGATATTATAAATTAGCTTATTGGTTCTTAACTATTTTGTAGGTTGAAGTAATTCCTCCGCTCGACAATTGAAATATATATAAGCCATTGTCCAAAGAAGAAATATCAATTTTTTCTTTTTGTTGTTCCGCCGAGCTATTCAGTTCTTTATGCAAAACTGTTTTTCCTTCTATGCTGTAAATGGTATAACTATCTGCAACATTTTCTTTGGTATTAATAATTTCTAAAGTCAATTCATCAGTAGCAGGAGTTGGATATAAACGAAAAGAATTTACAGCATTGGAAGTGTTTGTTTCTGCTATCTCCGTAGGACTGTCGGATGCATAAATAAGACTTGGCAAAAGTGTTTCATCTGATTTAGGCGACTTGGCAACATATTTTTCTGTTCCCAAACTTGGTGTTCCGATTTGAATATTTAATTCAAAAGTAAAAACACCATCTGTTGTAAACTGACCAATCAATACTCTGTTGGTATCAACATTCGCACCCGTTGATCCATTTAAGGAAGCCCAGGCTCCATCAGCTGTTGAAAAGGAAGAACCAAACTGACTTGCGGCATCAAAAACATCTCCTATAGGATCAAAACCCACAAAAGTTACTGATTGAGGAGAAGCGGTTACCATTCCATCGGCAGTTTTTACCGCAGTGCCAATATCACCCGCAACGTTTGTATTGTTATAAATGGTACTTCCGCTTACAATTGATCCATCGGTATCATCTTTTTTCAGAACACCCATTTTTCCACTGGCGGTGGCACCCACAGAAAACCATGAATCCAACATCACTGTATTTTTAGCTGTATTCACAGTAGTAATTCCGTTTGGATTTGTATTTCCTCTGTCTTCATTATTAAAGAAAGAAGTAGTAGTTGCAATTTTTAAAGTATGAGAAGAATTCCCGTACGCCATTTGAAATTTATAGCCCGGCAACATATCGGCATATACTCTGTAGGTTACTGAACCTGCAGGAAGTGTGCCTATACTTGCATTAGCATCGGCAGCATTCGCTACATAGAAACGTTCAACAATAATTTTTTCTAAGCCGTTTTGGGCTTGCACTAAAGTCCCCAGAAAAAAAAGACCTAAAGCAACTATAATTTTTCTCATATCAATTGTTTTTTACTTTGATTATTTGTGTTTTATTTTTTCATTTATTTTGTGGTGAAGCTTAACTGATCAAACTTTATTTCTGCTCCTTCCGCATGTTTGCTCACGAATTGCACCGCCCCGCCTGAAGGAGTTCCAATTTGAATATTCAAATCAAAAGACAGTTTCCCATCGGTAGTCAATTGCGCAATCAACACTCTGTTTTCAACGGTAGGTCCTTTTGATCCGCTCTTCACTCCGGTAATTGCAGCCCATCCTCCGTTGTTGGTTGAAAACAATGACGCGTTGGTATCATTATTAAAAAAATTTAAATCAATGTTAAAGGGTTTAATTACGGGAAGATTGCCTTGTGTGAATCCATCCGTTTTATTTAATGAATGGCGATTTAAAACAGAACCATCTGCATCTTCGGATTTTAAAATTCCGGCATATTGATTTGAAGCTGAATTAATGGTTAACCATGAATCCAGCGCGAAAGTGCTTCTGTTAACTTTTAAATAATTTACATTGTACCCGATCAATGCACCGCAATCTGCATTGTTATAAAATTGAGTAGACGTTTGAATGGTTAAGGGATGTTTTTCGTTACCGTAAACCAATTGTAAAGTATAATCGGGTTTCATGTCCACGTATATCCTATAAGTGATGGTGCCTTTAGGAAGTGGATTTAAGGTGTCGTTGTAATCGCTTGAATCGGCAATAAAATATTTTTCTACAATGATTCCTTCCAATGCTGATTTGTCGGTATTTGTCAAGCCATTTTGTGCTTGCGCATGAAATGAAAAAAAACTGATGATGATGAATAAAATTTTAACTCGTTTCATGCCTTTAATAATATGCAGCGAAGTTCCGCAACAAAGATGTAGAGCACTTATAGAAATTATTATGTTTTAGTTAGAGTTGTGTTAATTCAGCGTGTTATGGAAAACATATAAATTTACATTCGCGCAGCCGAATACTTTTTGCAGCAATTATTATAACTTAATCGTGAGCACTGAATCGATATCCAACACCTTTAACCGTTTGGATATAATCATCTCCCAGTTTTTCGCGCAATTTTCTAATGTGAACATCAATAGTCCGGTCACCGATAACTAAATACTGTCCCCAAACTTTAGTGTAAATTTCCTCTCGTGTAAAAACCCTTTCGGGAACTGAGGTTAACAGTAATAATAACTGAAATTCTTTTTTAGGGAAATAAATTTTTTCATCATTTTTTTGCACTTCACTTTTCGATCTGTCGATAGTAATTCCTTCGGCAATATCCTGTTGATTTAATAATGGTTCTTTGTCTTTTCTTCTTTTCAACAAGGAATGTATTTTTGAAACAAGCACCCAAGGCTTAATGGGTTTTTTAATAAAATCATCGGCTCCTGCATTTAACCCTGCTATCATCGTATAATCTTCACTTCTGGCAGTTAAAAAAACAATGAGTGAATCTTTAAGGCCAATTTCATTTCTCAATTTATGACACAGTTCTATCCCATCCATATCCGGCAGCATAATATCGAGGATGAGTAAATCGGGAACGTGAATTTTACAAATTTTTATTGCTTCCTGAGCGGAAGAATAAGTTTGGACTGTAAATCCCTCTTTGGAAAGATTATAACCAACGAATTCTAAAATATCCGGATCATCGTCGACTATAAAAATATTGATTTCACTCAGGTTCATTGTTTTTCAAAACTACACCATTACAATTACTGCTGAGTTAGCTTAGCATTAAGGAAATATTAAACCGTCAGCATCAAAAAGAGCTAAACGGAGAAGCATTGAGAGCAACTCCTTTTTTCTCCGCTAATTTGTATTTATAAACAAAAGAGATCTGATTGGCATTTACTCCTGAACCAATTTGTCCGAATACAGAAGCCGCATAAATATCGTAGCTGTAACCAAAAGAAATGTTTTCGTATTCTATTCCAAGTAATAAAGCCATTGCACCACTCAGGCGGTACCATGTTCCAAGAGTTAATTTCGCGCTCTCTGCAAAACGATAATCAACATTTACACCCGGTATAATTTCCTGAGTCGTTCCTTGTATATTAAATCTGAAATTGGGAGCAACATCAATTTTATCGGCACCAATAATTTTAATTCCTGCCTGACAAGAAAATTTTCTTGGCAAATAATCTTTTCCCAAACTAACAGATTCCTGCGGTGAATTTAAATGGAAACCCGAAATACCGAAATAGCAATTTATTTTTGCGTCGGTAGGATTATAATACCACATTGCACCAAAACCAATATCTCCATAAGAAGTTCTCGGATAATACAAACTTTCTGTAATGGGATTGCTTGCTGAAAATGCACCGTTCATGTATTGCTCATCAAAAGTCAATACACTGGTGGAAAGGGATTTTTGAGTATATCCGAATTGCATCGCAAGACTTACATGG
The DNA here is from genome assembly GCA_023251095.1 of Flavobacteriales bacterium. Lineage (GTDB taxonomy): Bacteria > Bacteroidota > Bacteroidia > Flavobacteriales_C > JAHEZL01. Next base: position 274,599 of record JAHEZL010000002.1, on the reverse strand, counting down.
CCTGAAGCAGATAATTTCATGTCATATCCAAAAGCAAATGACGCGTTGATTTTTTGAAATTCACCCGCCAAATCATTTTGAATATTAAAACCAATATCTATTTTTTTTGCAGGGCCCGCCGGATATTCTCCCTTTAAATACAAAGGGTAAATAATTCCTAATGAAGTATTGGAATATCCTCCATCAAGAGCCAACAATTGATTTCTGTAATTAAACATCACTTTTAAATCTCCGCTGCTCCCCATAATTGCAGGATTTAATGTAAGAGGGTTTGCGTACACCTGTGTTAAACTGGGATCCTGAGCATATGCAGTAATAGAGATCGTAAATAGCAAAGCTACTTTTAGCACTACTCTTTTATATATTTTATTTTTCATCACTAACTATTATTTACCTTATTAGGTGTATCAACCCTTTGCTATCAATCGTTGTCCCGTCGGATTGAATTCCCTTAATTAAAAAAACATAAGCCCCATCCGGCATATTTTCTCCCGAATTTTGTTTTTTTCCATCCCATCCCGCATAGATGTTATCTGAATAAAAAATGGATGCTCCCAGATTATCAAAAATGTACAATTGAAAGTCTTTGATGTCTTCTCCTCTTACATAAAAAACATCATTTTTACCGTTGCCATCCGGACTAAATCCTTTTGGTGTCCAAAAACTTTGCGGTATAACAGCAATGGTTCTGGAGCTGGAATCTGAACATCCAAAATTATCGGTGACTATAACAGTATAAGTAGTAGTTGATTCGGGAATGGCGATCGGATTTGAAATCTGTGTGTTGTTTAATCCGTCGGAAGGAATCCATTGGTATGAATTTCCGCCGCCTACCTGAAATTGAACTTTTGTCCCTTTGGCTATAGTATCATTTTGTCCTAAAGAAACTACCGGTAACTGATGTACCAGAACCACAATTTTTTTAGATACGGGTGCGCATCCGAAACCTAAAACCATTAAGGTGTATGTTGTGGTGGAATCGGGTTTTGTAAAGGGACTCGAAGAATGTGCATCGCTTAATCCTTTCACAGGAGTCCATTGATAGGTTTGTCCGCTAACAGACGAATCTCCTATTTGAATTTCCTGATTGCGGCATAAAACAACATCCGGACCGGTATTGGCCATCAGCGGAGGGGCCACCGTTAACAGCAAGGTGTCTGATGAAATACAACCTGTACTGTCATTCGTCACCGTTAAAATATATTGTGTAAATCCTGCAAGCGGTGAAGCTATAGGATCAGCAATAAATGAATTATTTAAAGCACTTGAAGGACTCCAGCTATAGCTGTTTCCTATCATTCCCGGAGTACCGATTTTTATGATTTTGTTTGCACAAATACTGCTGTCTTTTCCTGCATCGGCAAAAGGTTTATTTTTAAAAATAAGTGTCTCTGTTTTAGTGCTTGAACACGATCCATCTGTGACATTCAATGTGATCTCTTTTTGCCCTGCAGAAGAATAAATAACTCCCGCTACATTTTTTATGTTAGCTGTAGAGGGCAGAGCATCAAAACTAAAATCCCAGGAATACAACCATGAACTGCCTGTACTGATACTGGTGTTTGCCGCTGAAAAATCTATTTTACTTCCGGCACAATTAGAAGAATTTACGCTGAATTCGGCAGAAGGCATTTGATTGACGGTAAAATTCTGACTCGCCAAAGCACTGCAATTTGTTGTGCTGTTGGTAGCACTCAACGTAAGTGTTTTTAATCCTCCGGTACCATATACAACAGTACCCGGATTTTTAAGCACAGAAGAAAGAGGAAGTGCACTTGCTCCAAAATTCCATGAAAAATTTACGCCTGTAGAATCTCCGCTATTGTTAAAAGCTATAGCGCTTCCCGTACACAAAGGGCTTGATGTGCTGCTAAGAATTATTTGAGGGGTGGTTTTTATAATCAGGGTGTCGATCACTGAAGTGATACAACCCAAAATATTTTTAGCATTCAAAATCACTTTTTTCGCACCCGATGTTTTATAGGTAATATCATTGGGTGTTTGCGAATTGGAAGTTTCCTGCAATGCGCCTTCGCCAAATTCCCAAAAACAAGTCAGCCCCGGTTCAGATACTCCTGTAAAATTAAAGTGAACCGCTACGTTAGCGCATACACTTCCCGATGATGTAAAGGATGCCACCGGTGAAGGATTAACAGTAATGGTTAATGTTTTGCTGTCGCTCGCTGCACCACAGGTTGGAACAAAAACTTTATGAGTGATGGTATACGCTCCTGCGGTTGAATAAATCAATCCTACCGGATTTTCAGCAGCCGAATTGGTTGGAGTACCCCCAATATCAAATTTCCAATCGTGAATAATTCCACTGCCCTTGCTGCCTGCACTATATAAATTAATTCCTTGTGCTGTACAGGCGGGGCCCGATGAAGTAAAACTAGCATCAGCTCCTCCTACCACATTAACGGCTTGCTTTGCCGTATCCGACCAAGTACCATAACAGGAAGGTCCTTCAGAAACAGTAAGCGTAATGTTTTTTGTGCCGGAGGTCGCATAAATAACCAAGCCCGGATTTGCAGAAGTAGCCGTTTGAGGCGTAGCGCCACTACCAAAATTCCAGAAAAAACTTTTGGCGCTTCCTGCAGGCGCATTGCTTGTAAATGTTACTTTCCCGTCGGGAAAACAAACTGCAGTTCCGCTAGCAGGACTGAAACCGGCTCTTACAATCCCTGCCACCAAAGTTCCGAAAACAGAAACAGGAAAAGATTTGGAAATTAAGGTTTTGTCGCCCAGCTGACCGGCGGCATTATACCCAACTGCAGAGTAAACACCATAGAAATGATCATCCAGCAACTGCGCACAAAATTCTTTACCGGCAGCAAGCGCAAGCGCCGACTTCAAAAATCCTACGTTCAAAACACCATGCATTTGAACAGGTGCCGGTCGATTAGTGCCTTTGGTATTGTCGCCCAACTGCCCGTAGGAATTAATCCCCCAGGTCCATACTGTACTATCTCCTAAAACAACTGCACTGAATGCAAATCCTGCAGCAGCCGTTTTTGCAGTAGTGATACCGGAAACAGAAATTGCCTTTGTGTGATCTGTAGTTGTACCATCGCCCAACTGTCCGTTAGAATTACTTCCCCAGGTTTTTACAATTCCATTTGAAAGAACTGCTATAGAGTGATCGTAACCTCCTTCTATATTAATTACATTGGTGAGAGGAGCATTGGTAGTATTATCCAATACCATAATCGGTGTAGTCTCCATATTTCCGGAAACACCATTTCCTGTTTGTCCTTTATTATTGCTGCCAAATGCGCAAATAGTGCTATCCTGCATCAATACCAAGCTATGACTCCCTCCTGCTGCAACTTCAAAAGCTTTAATGAGAAATCCATTATTTGAAATGCCATGAACCTGAACTGCTGTAAGCGCTTCACTGTTGGAGTTAATTCCCAATTGACCATCTGAATTTTCGCCCCAGGCCCACACACTGCCATCTTCCAACACCGCGAGAGAGTGCATATCTCCTGCAGCAATTGAAAACGCTCTTGCACCGACAGGAAAACCCTGTACTAAAACAGGAAATAAACTCTGCCTGTGGGTGCCATCCCCTAATTGTCCCGAATTATTACTGCCCCAGGCAACGATACTTCCATCACATAATATAGCCAATGAATGATCTGCTCCCGCAGCAACCGCAATGGCATTATTTAAAACCCCATTATTCAATAAGCCTTTTACCTGAAGGGGGGCATTACTTTGGGTGGTGGAATTATTGCCTAACTGTCCGGATGCATTGTTACCCCAGGCCCAAACTTCTCCATTTGTTTTAAGTGCCAGGGTATGCTGATCACCACAGGCCAGATGCTCTTTGATATTATTAATGGGACGAACATTCTTATGGCCTTTATCGGGAACCGAATCCCGCACCTGAATTCCGCTTTGATCACCATTCAGATATCCTTTTATTGTAAATAAATCCGTGCTGTCTATTCTTAATGAATCACTGAAAAACCTTATAGAAACTAAGGATTTATTGAGCTCATAATTTTTTAACGCATATGAAGTAAACCTTAATACCTCCGTAGTTGGATTATAATAATACAGTTGTTGCAGGTAATTGGTGTTGTCAATAATGGTATCAAACTTAAGTTTAGGCTGATTGAATTTTAAAGAAAAATCCAAAGCTACAATGTCAAGAACTGCAGAAACAGAAACCTCAACATCCACATAACCATTCTTTACCGTGTGCTTTGAAATATCAAAAACCACTATGTTTTTTGTGGTATCCATCTGCGCGCTTGCATCAGCTGAAATGCCAATCAACAGCAGAAAAAAAAACCATTTGAAAAGAGAATACAATGTCTTCATTTTATATACGTACTAAATCGTACAAAAATGGTGAAGCAATGTTACTCCTGTGTGTTGAGCCTATTAAGTTTTGATCAATTAATTGCCAAGAATTTACGGCGCAGACTTAACGAAATATTTATGCAGAAATCCGAAAGAAGAAAGATAGTTATTTGTACGGACTTAAAAATTAAAAACCCTGAAAACAAATGCTTTCAGGGTTTCAATTTTAAGTAGACCCACCAGGACTCGAACCTAGACATACACAACCAAAATGTGCAGTGCTACCATTACACCATGGGTCTGTTTCTCAAAAAACGAGTGGCAAATTTAGGTTTTTTGTCTATATCCGCAAACTTTAAAGCAGAATTTCTGTGAATAAGCAAAATACACCGTACGGTTAATTTATCATTACTCTTGTTTTTTCTAATTTTTATAAGCCTATTATTTTACTAAATTCGCGATGAGAAAAAAAGTAAAAAGTTTTAGCACGATATACAATGGAAAATAATTATAAAAAGTACAACAACATTTTTGGCTGGCTGGTCTTTGCTATCGCAGCATTCACCTATTGTTCAACCGTAGAGGATACAGCAAGTTTCTGGGACTGCGGTGAGTTCATCGCCAGTGCATTTAAACTGGAAGTAGGTCACCCTCCGGGAGCACCTTTGTGGATGATGGTGGCACGTGCCTTTGGTTTACTGGCCGGCGACGATGTAACCATGGTGGCTTATTGGGTCAATATATTTTCGGCTTTAAGTACTGCCTTTGCTATTCTTTTTCTCTTCTGGACCATCACTGCTCTGGCAAAAAAAGTAGCCCTGCAAAGCGGTGAATTAACTCCGGGGAAAATCACAGGAATCATTGCCAGCGGCTTCATTGGTGCTGTTGCCTATACTTTTACCGATACCATTTGGTTCTCGGCCGTTGAAGGGGAAGTGTACGCTTCCTCCATGTTTTTTACTGCCATCGTTTTCTGGCTTATTTTAAAATGGGATGCCATCGCCGATGAAAAATATGCCGATCGTTATCTGATCCTGATTGCTTACCTGATGGGACTTTCCATCGGTGTCCATTTATTAAACTTATTGACCATCCCGGCTTTGGTATATGTTTATTATTTCCGAAAAAATAAAGTAATCACTCCGCTGGGCTTTGTAAAAGCAGGAGCCATAGGGGTTTTGATTTTAGCCCTTGTGCAATACGGCGTGATTCAGAGCCTGGTTAAATTTGCTGCAAGCTTCGAATTGTTATTTGTAAATTCTTTCGGAATGCCATTTAACTCGGGCGTTATAATATTCGCTTTGCTCATCATTGCAGGAGTTGTAGCGGGAACCATGTATGCGCGCAAAAAAGGATTTTACCTGATGCACACGCTGATGATGTGCTTCGCCGTTATTTTAATCGGTTATTCTACTTTCCTTTTAATCGTTATCCGTTCGGCAGCCAATACACCAATGGATGAAAACAATCCTGAAAATGTATTCAGCTTATTGCCTTACCTCAACCGTGAGCAGTATGGTGACCGACCTTTATTGTACGGACAAACTTTCAACTCTGTGTTGGATGAAGCCGACAGATACACGGATGATGATCCGAAATATTACAAAGATGAAACAACGGATGCAACGAAATACCTGATGTCGGACGACGGAAAAGATAAAGTGCCCAACTTCGATAAAAGAACAGAAAAATTATTGCCGAGAATGTACAGCACAGAAGGCCGTCACAAACAGGCCTACGAAGGATGGCTGAATTTTAAATCGGAAAAAAGAGGTAAAAAAGTAGTGCTCGATGGCGACAGAGTGGTATACATTCCAACGCACCGTGACGACATGGAATTTTTTGCACGTTACCAGTTCAACTTTATGTACTGGCGTTATTTTATGTGGAATTTCGCAGGCCGCCAAAATGATTTGCAAGCCAGCGACCTACATGAAGTAATGAACGGAAACTGGATCAGCGGTTTTGAAATGATCGACAAAGAAAGAGTGGGAGAAACAAAAATTCTGCCTACCTATCTGAAAGAAAATAAAGGAAGAAATTATTATTTCTTCCTGCCTTTGATCTTAGGACTCATCGGACTCATCTTCCATTTTACCAAAAGCGTAAAAGACGGATTTATAGTACTGCTTCTGTTTTTCATGACGGGAATAGGCATCATCATTTATTTGAATCAACCTCCTTATCAGCCAAGAGAAAGAGATTACGCTTATGTAGGTTCCTTCTATACTTTTGCCATCTGGATAGGTTTAGGAGTACAAGCGCTGATCTTCTTTATGAGCAGCTTTAAAAAACAAAAAACCTCTTTGAGCTTCGTTCAAAAATTAGAACATGTAGGTGCCAAAGAAGTGGTGTATTCAGGTGTTGCAGGTGTTGGTTTGGGTGCGTTTGCTTATGCTATGGAAAGTAAAGGCGTGGGTTACTCACTTATGTTCATTGGCGCTGCCATGGCCGTGGTTCCTGTATTGTGTCATTACATCGGACAGATGATTGAAAATGAAAAAGGAAAAGCTTTCCTTGCTTTGATTGCCACCATTGGTGTTCCTTATATTCTTGCGGCAAAAAACTGGGACGATCACGATCGTTCCAACCGCACCAGCGCACGCGACATCGCAAAATGTTATTTGCAATCCTGCGCACCAAATGCCATTCTTTTCACTAATGGGGATAACGATACTTTCCCGCTTTGGTATGTTCAGGAGGTAGAAGGATTCCGTACCGATGTGAGAGTAGTGAACTTAAGTCTCCTCAACACTGACTGGTTCATTAACCAGATGAAGAGAAAAGCTTACGACAGCGAACCTGTACCTTTTTCAATGACGGAGGACATGTACCGCGAAAACAAAAGAAATACAATTTTAGTGGAGGATGCCAACAATCCGCAGGTGGCCAAATACATGGAAACTTTCTTAGATGCTAAAACACTGGCTTATTACAAAAACATTTCAAAAAATGGTGAAGACATCGATAACTTAATCAAGTTAATTCAAAGTGATGCACCTATCACCAAATGGCCAAACGGCGATGATTCCATTGAATTTATTGCTGCTCGCAAAGTGCGGGTGAAAGTTGATTCGGCTACAGTAGTGGCCAATGGAACTGTTACCAAAGACATGGTGCAATACATTCCTAAAGAAATTACTTTTGATTTAGGCAGTGAACAATATTTCCAGAAAAATAAAATGATGGTGTTGGATTTACTGGCTACCAACGACTGGAAACGACCGATTTATTTCTCGGCAACTGTTGGACCGGAAAATTATTTCGGACTAGAGAATTATTTCCGCAGAGAAGGAATGGCTTATCGCTTAACTCCTATTTATGCTCCTAATCCTCAAGGTCAGCAAAACGGTGATGTAGGTTATACCGATTCAGGTATTTTGTACAACAACATCATGAATAAATTTGCGTGGGGAAATCTGAGCGACACCAGCATTTATGTAGATGAACAAAATGGCAACCTCAGCAGTTATCTCGGAAGATTGATGCAGTCCCTTGCCGATCAATTGATTCATGAAGGCAAAAAAGACAGTGCTTTAAAAGTGCTGGATAAAATAGTGGACGTTTTTCCAAATAAAAATTTCGTTTACGACGAAAGTGTTATGCTGGATGTAGCCGACAATTATTTAGCGCTCGGAGAAAAAGGCAAAGCGAAAGGAATGAAAATTTTTGCTGTGCTGAAGAAAAATTTCTACGAAGATTACGACTATACCATGGCGATGAGCTCGAAATTCAGAAATGTACATTATGGTCATTTCACTTCTGAAAACCGCATGAGATACTCGTTGTACAAGATGAAACGCTTGCTCGATCTTACCAGAAAATATAACATCGACGAAAAATTAATTAAAGATTTAGAGTCGAAATTAGTTGAACAATAAATGTATCTGGTAAAAAATCCATCGTTGCTCAAGAAGGTTTTTCCTTCTTTACTTTGGAAGGTCAACACCAAAGAAAAAGAGCTGTATCTAACCTTTGATGACGGTCCGCATCCCGAAATCACGCCTTGGGTATTGGATGTTCTTGATCAATTTGATGCAAAAGCAACTTTCTTTTGCGTTGGAAAAAATGTAGAACAATTTCCAAAAGTTTATAATGAAATTTTACGTCGCGGACATACCGTGGGCAATCACACACAAAACCACCTCAACGGCTGGAAAACGCCAACAAAGGAATATGTGAAGGACACTGAACTGTGTGCTCAGGCTGTAGAAAGCAAATTGTTCCGTCCGCCTTACGGCAAAATAAAAACAACACAAATCAAGCGCTTAAAAAAGGATTACAAAATTGTAATGTGGTCGGTGATCAGCGCCGATTTCGATAAAAATATCGTTCCTGAAGAATGCGTGAATATTGTGATTCAAAATGCGGATTACGGTAACATCATTGTTTTTCACGACAGTGAAAAAGCCGAAACCAATATGCGTTATGCTTTACCAAAAGTGCTGAATCATTTTACGCAGATTGGCTGGAAGTTTAAGGCGTTAGTCTGAACCTTGATTCACTTGATGAAAGGATTAAAGGAAAGCTAATCCGAAAATAACTTTTTAATCTTTTAATCCTTTCATCAAGTGAATCAAGGTCAAAAATCAATCCTATAATAAAACAGCGGCAAAAAATGCAGTTGCTGCTCTTCCACCACTCCAGCAGGAGAGCCCGCAACAGGCGGAACATAACTCAAACGCAATACATTTTGAGTATTCAGCACATTCACTAAATCCAAAGCAAACTCATGCGTAATCCGTTTTTTATTGATCTTATAGCCCACCTTCAAATCAACACGAAAGTAATCTCTGAACTGTTTTGAATACGCCTGAGAGCTATCGGCAATAGCGTCGTTAGCTAAAGCAGAAGCAGCTAAATCTATTGGTGTATAACGTCTTCCGCCTGAACGCGTAATTTTTGTACTCAGCACAAAAGAAGAATTTTTAGTCAGTTTCCATTCCTTCCCTCCTAAAAAATTAACTACATAATTTCCATTGAACGCGGTGTTGCGTTCCACGCCGTCACTTCCCTTGTATTTCGAATCAAATAAAGATCCCGTGAACAACAGGAAAAAACTTTTGCTGAAATATTTTTCCAAAGTAAATTCCACTCCGTAATTTCTTCCTGTACCTGTATTCACCAGCACTCCCGGATATTGAAAGCGCGAATCGGTACCGAAATTAATCATGGAAAAAGAAGAACTTTTTTCTTCAACAGGAATATTATACAACCATTGATAATAGGCCTCTGCTTTAATTTTTAAGGATTTACTAAGTGATAAATTATAACTCAAAACATAATGATCACTCTTACAAAAACCAATTCCTTTGTTCCAGTCGCTTATTGCTCCGACGGAATTTTTAAACTGCTGAAAATAAATATAAGCGGGTTGCATCTGACTGTGTTTTCCGTAGCCAAAAGCCAGGGATTGTTTTTTAGTAAACTCATATTTTAAACTTGCTCTGGGTTCTATTGCAGAACTATTATTGAGCAGCAAATACTGAAAATTAATTCCGCCCACAAAAGTCAGTTTTTCAGAAACAGCATATTTCAATTGCGAGTAAACACGCGCCAATCCTGTGTGATTGATAAAGTTTACACGATACGTAGAATTATGCAAGGCATCAAAATCCTGATCCACCATATTGAAAAACATTTCCGAATAATTCACTCCCGATTTCAATGTTGCCCTACTGCCGATTTTTTTGGTCAGAAAAATATGAGCCGATGTAGTATAATTCTGAAAATCATAAAACAGTTTTTTGTATTTATCCACCACTGCATAATTGGAATCGCGCACCACCAGTAAATGCGTTGCTCCTGCATCGGTATAGGAAGTAGAAAGCGAAGCCGACAAAAATGTTTTAGGAGAAAAACTTTTGGTATAACTCATTCCTGCCACACCCATCTGTGATCCGAAATATTGGTCCCTGTCGCGGCGCCCATACAATTCCTGCAATTCACTAATGCCTTTGTCGCTCACAATAATATCAATGCTGCTCACGCCACCCAATCCGAAAACGGAAAAATTAGCTTTGTTTTTTAAAGGGAAATTTAATTTGAAAGAAGCATCGGAATATTTTGGTATTGCAGTGGTTCCAATGTTGATTCCTGCAAAACTAAAAAGCTGTAAAGTAGAATAACGAAAAGTGGCGAGATAAGAAGATTTGCTCTTTTTACTAAGCGGACCCTCAGCGGCGAGCTCCGTTCCTAAAAATCCCAGCTGACCGGTAAACTCGTGCTTTTCATTGTTTCCGTTTTTGAATTTTAAATCAAAAACTCCGGCCGTTCCATTGCTGTATTCTGCGGGAAAAGCGCCGGTAAAAAAATCGGAATTGGCCAGCATTTTATTATTGAGCATGCTCACCGATCCGCCGTTGGTGCCGGGAATCGCAAAGTGATTGGGCGCAGGAACATCTACATTATCAATTCTCCAAACCACACCCAAAGGAGAATTTCCTCGAATGACCAAATCATTTCTGGTATCATCGGAACCCTGTACTCCTGCATAATTAGAAGCCATCCGCGCAGGGTCGCTCCTGCTTCCTGCATAGCGATTGGTTTCCTCCACATTGAACGAACGCACGCTGACCTGTGCCATGTCGTTTTTTATTTTTCCGGTTCTTTTTATTTCTATTTTTTGAGTTACGAGAACCTCTTGTTCTAAAGGGATTTCCAGAATAGTTTCCTTTCCTGAAATAACAAGAATATTAGGCCATTGTATTTCTTTAAATCCGCCGGCAGAAATTAGTAAAGAATATTTTCCGACAGGAATTTTTTCAAAACGGAATTCTCCTTCTGCATCGGAATCTACTGATTTCACAAGGCTGTCGCCAACATACAAAGAAACAATAGAAGAAGCGATTGGAAATTTCGAATCCTGATCCAACACTTTTCCGCGGAGCGTATTCACTTCCTCTTGCGAAAAAAGTAAAAAGGGAAAGAAAGAAAAAAGGAGAAGAAGTTTACTGTTCATTGTCATTCAATTTAAAAAAACAAAGCTTTTAATTCTGTGGCTTCATCAGGTTTCATACGGCCGGCAAGAATTAAACTCAATTGCTTGCGGCGCAAAGCCGCTGTATATCTTTCTTTTTCCAGATCTGTTTCAGGAATGAGTTCGGGCATAGGAACGGTTTCTCCTTTTTCATTCAAGGCCACAAAAGTGTACATCGCTTCGTTGCATTTTGTTTTGATACCGTTGAGCTGACTTTCTTTATACACCTCAATAAAAACTTCACAGGATTTTGTGAAGGAGCGAGACACCTTCGCTTCCAGCGTTACAATATTGCCGAGTTGAATAGGTTGCTGAAAAGAAACATTGCTAACACTTGCCGTCACCACTACTCTTTTACAAAATCTTCCGGCAGAAATCGCGCTCACTATATCCATCCAGTTGAGCAACTGACCTCCCATTAAATTTGTTAAAGTATTTGTATCATTGGGCAACACGATGTATGTTGCAATGGCCAGCGTATCTTTTGCTTTTATTCCTTCCATTATTTCTATATTTAGCGCTTAAATATACTCTTTTATGGATTACTACAGATATATCCTTGCCCTCCACATAATCTTTGTTGTAACATGGTTTGCAGGATTATTTTATATCGTACGCTTATTCATTTATCACGCCGAAGCTGAACAAAAACCCGAACCCGAAAAATCAATTTTGCAAACCCAATATAAACTCATGGAGAAAAGATTGTGGTACATCATCACCTGGCCTTCCATGATTATTACCGTTTGCGTCGGAACTTATTTAATGATAGCGGGTGGACATTTCCGAATGGGATGGATGCACGTAAAATTGGTTTTTGTTGGTTTGTTGGTGCTGTACCATTTAGGTTGTCACCGCATATTTTTACAACTGAAAAATGATGAAGTAAAATTCTCTTCCATGAAACTGAGAATGTGGAACGAAATTTCCACGCTCCTTTTATTTGCCATTGTATTCGTAGTGGTTTTAAAAAGTGTATCGGATTGGTTGTATGGTGTGGTAGGATTAATATTGCTGGCAGGAATACTAATGCTGGGAATTAAACTTTATAAAAATCGACGCAGCAAAGAATAGGAAACATTGTAAAGTTTATGTGAACTAAAAAACGGATGAAAGATTAGGAAAGAAAAAATAAAATTGAGTTCTTTACTCCACACTACGAAAAAAATTATTTAACCCTTTAAAAATCAAAATTATGGAACCTACTGCCGACATGCCTGAAATACCAATGATGGCCATTGCAATAATGAGTATTGTTGTTTTAGCGATTCTCTCCGTGATGATTGTTTCCATGTGGAAAATCTTTGAAAAAGCAGGACAACCGGGATGGGCTTGTATTGTTCCGTTTTACAACATTTATATTCTTACTAAAATTGCTGAAAAACCGGGATATTGGGCTGTGTTAATGTGTATCCCTTATATCGGATTAATATGGGTGATTTGGGTATATAACAGAATGGCTAAACGTTTCGGAAAAACAGAAAGCTTTACTGTTGGAATGATCTTCTTGTCTATTATCTTTTTCCCGATACTTGCCTTCGGAGATGCGCAATATAAATCAGAAGGAAATATCGCCGATGGTGGTGAAGGTGCTTTAGATGCAGGCGTTTTCAAAAACTAAATCGAAATAAAAATTTATAGAGAAGCCGGAAAGAGCGAAAACCTTTTCGGTTTTTTTTATGCCTTTTTTAAATCATCAGGAGTGTCAATCGCCAGAGTTTCCAGTTCTGTAATTCCGACTTTAATATTATAACCCGCTTCCAGCCAGCGCAACTGCTCCAACGATTCTGTTTTTTCTAAAGGAGAGGGTTGCAGTTTTGTGATTTCTTTCAACACTTCTGTTCTGTATCCATACAAACCAATGTGTCGGTAATAACTATGATTGGCGAACCATTCGCTGTAGTTGGCAGATTTTTGTCCGGGAATTGGCGAACGCGAAAAATAAAGTGCTTTATAATTTTGATTGAAAACAATCTTCGGCAAATTAACATTGACAAGGTCTTCAGATGTTTCAATTTTTTTTGCAAGGGTTGCGATTTGTGCAGCTCCGTCAGAAAAACAGCCAATCAATTGTTCCAGTTGTTCGGGTTGAATAAAAGGTTCATCGCCCTGAATATTAATAACTACATCATAAGATCCGCCAAATTTTTCAAGCGCTTCCATGCATCTGTCGGTTCCCGAAGGATGATCAGTAGAAGTCATTACTGCCTTGCCTCCGAAATTTTGTACATGAGAAAAAATTCTGTCGTCATCCGTTGCAACAACTACCGCACTCAAGCTTTTACATTTTGATGCTTGTTCATACACCCGCTGAATCATGGATTTTCCTTTGATATCCACCAAAGGTTTTCCCGGAAAACGGGTGGATGCGTAACGCGCAGGAATGATACCGAGGATTTTCATGCACCTAAAATAGGAAAATTATTGACTCGCGCGCGTCTCCAGACGCGTGCGGATTTAGGCGGGCATTTGTAATGCCCATTTTGCAACAATGCAATTGTTGAAGATAAATCCGCACGCGTCTGGAGACGCGCGCGAGAAATAGTATCCTATTAAAACTCCATACTCAACTGCCCTCCTTTATCCGGAACTCTAAACAAATCCGTTCGCAAAGTATGTGACTCCCTCTCCCTAAAATATTTTTTATGCGACACTTTAAACAAAGCAAAAAGCTGTTCCGCCATTTTACCATTGCCTTTCATCTTCTGTTGATAGCGACTGCTGCTCAATTCCCCATCATGCATGTCTCTGATCTGATTCATCACTTTTTGTGCACGATCAGGAAAAGTTTTGGTGATCCAATCTTCGAAAATTCCTCCAATGGCACCTTGCAAACGCACCGGAACCATGCCTGCATAATTCGCTCCTGCCGCCGCTGCTGCCTTTAATATTTCAGGGATTTCATGACTGTTCAGCGATGGAATCATCGGCCCCATTAAAACACCCACCGGAATTCCTTCCTTCGATAATTCCTCCACAATTTTCAAACGGTTGTGAAAGGAAGAAGCGCGTGGTTCCATCTTCCGTCGCAGTTCTTCGGAAAGTGTGGTGAGTGAAATCGTTACGTGTACCAAATCATTTGCAGCGAGTTCCTTCAGCAAATCAATGTCTCTTGTAATCAAAGAATTTTTGGTAATCATCCCCACCGGATGACGATATTTCACCAACACTTCCAACAAACCACGCGTAATTTTCATTTTGCGTTCGATGGGTTGATAACAATCGGTATTGCCCGACAACATTATGATTGCGGGCTTATAATTTTTTTTATTGAAGAAGTCCTCCAGCAACTGTGGCGCATTTTGTTTGATGATGATTTTATTTTCAAAATCCTGTCCGGCACTGTATCCCCAGTATTCATGGGAGTTTCGGGCGTAACAATAAATACAGCCGTGTTCACAGCCCTGATAAGGATTCATGGAGTAAGAAGCGTAAATATCCGGACTCTCTACTTTGTTCACTATCGTTTTCGGATAACCCATTATATATTGTGTTTCCGCGTTTTCAACAGCATCCAGTTCCACCTCATTTTTCTGAAAACGATTGTGAGGATTAAACTGTGCTCCTCTTCCTTTGATAAAATTCGTGTCATCTTTCATCCTGATAATTTATCAAAAAGAATTTAAGTGCCCAATTTTGTTGAAATCTTTTTACTCATAAAAAAGTCTTTATTTATTATTTTAGCTCTCTCATGAAAGTGGCCGAAATAAATATCACCTCCATCATCGCTGATCTTCTGTATGATTACAATTGTGTAATTATCCCCGGATTTGGCGGATTGGTAGGCAATAGAGCGGCGGCTCACCTCGACGAAAACAAAAACACTTTTTATCCTCCCTACAAAAAACTGGTATTCAACAACCATCTTCAGATGAATGACGGATTGCTGACTTCAGCTGTTTCCACCAAAGAAAATATTTCATTTGATGAAGCCGCTAAAGCCATTGACGCCATTGTAAAAAACTGGGGAGCGGAATTAAAAAAAGGAAAAGAAATTACGCTTGATCAGATAGGAAAATTTAAAAAACTGAAAGATAAAAGCATTGCTTTTCATCAGGATTTTTCAGTGAACTATTTGGCCGAAGCCTATGGCATGCAGCCTATTCACGTTAGTGCTACGCAACGCGGAACGATCAAAGAAAAGATAAGCCGACAAATTATCGACAGCACCATACCTTCAGCAAAATCAAACAACACCATGCTGAAAGTTGCGGCGGCCATTGCGGTACCATTGGCGGCAAGTGCTTTGTTTCTGGCGCTGAATCTGCCAAGCGGTGATTCCACGCAATTGAACTGGAATCCTTTTAAATGGAATTCAGGCAAAGTGGAAATGGCCAAATTACCTCCCCGACCAGACGTTACCATTACTATAGTGCGACCGGAGGATTTCTTTTCAAAAGAAGAAATGCTGAAAATTTATACTGAAAAACTTAGTGAACCAAAACAGGAACTAAGTACTTCGGTAGTGAAAGAAATTCCGGTTAAAAGAACTGCAGAAACTCCCGTTTCAAACGCTAAATTCAATGTCATCGCTGGATGTTTTGCCGATGAAAAAAATGCGGCAACATTTTTGGAAGAATTAAAAGTCGCAGGTTTTGATGCACAAATTGTAGGCAAAACAAACGGCGGATTGACACGTGTGGCTTATGGTTCATACAACAGCAAGCTGGAAGCTTTGAAGGGCTTAGCCTCTGCCCGATTGAAACACAGCGCTAACGCGTGGTTGTCAGAAGAATAAGGCGTAGTATCTCGCGAAAGGGAATTAGTTGAAAATCCCTCTGCCTGCACACAGAATTCCTCCGCACCTCCCTTTTTCAAAGGGAGAAGCCCATTCCCTGAAAACTATTATTTAAGTATGGATGAGTATGCACTTCTCCCTTTGAAAAAGGGAGGTGCGGAGGAATTCTGTGTGCAGGCAGAGGGATTTTTTTAAACTAATCCACCCTCACCTGATACACAAACCCCTCTACTTTTTTAATCTGCTTGCTTCTCTTCAACCCTGAAATTTTATTGCTGGAATTGAATTTCGGTTTTGTTTTAAAAGCTCCTGCAGGTGCACGCTTCACAGCATCAGTAATGCTTTTCATGGTGAGCGCAAACCCCACTCTGTCTTTATTTCTTTCCTTGCCGAAAATCATCCCGATAACATTTCCTTTATCGTCGAATACTGGTCCGCCGCTATTTCCGCCATTAACAGATAAAGAAACCTGACAGGAAGAAGTATCCCCCTGATAACCGAGGCGACCGCTCATTACTCCTTCATCATAAACAATGTTGTTTTGAGGAAAACCCAGGGTAAATACTTTATCCCCCAAATCTGCACTGTTTTGAGCGAAGGCGTAAGGCAAAGCAGCTGGTTTTACAAAATTAGTATCCTTGATTCTGAGAAATGCCAGATCTCTTTTCGGATCTATATAAACCACTATAGCATTGAACAACTCCCCTTCGGCATTCTCCACCATTATTTCATCTGCATCATCAATAATATGTTTTGCAGTAACTAAATAGCCTTTTGTAGAAATCATAAATGCCGTTGCGGCATAATCGGCAGGAGCTGCTACAGGGTGCTTTTTCACACCGGCCGGCGCAAGTTTTATATTACTTATTTCTACTTCACGTCTTGTATTCTCCAGAGAATTATTATTCTGCATCACCAGATAGCCGGCAGTTCCAACCGATAACAACAAAGCCAGAGAAGCGGCAAGAGCAAATTTTTTCTTTCTGAAATAATCTGCAAAAGAAAGCACTTTTCCTCCTTTGGGAATCTCCTGATGAAAGGCATCCAGCTTGTTTTTTAATGCTGCTCTTTGTTGTATAGCGTCAAAAGTGGAGAACACTTTTTTGTATTCACTTACCTTTTGATTCAACGAAGGATGTTCCTTCATTTCTTTTTCAAACGCAGCGTGCTCCTCACTGTTCATGAGCTTTTTAAGATAGCGTTCAATTTTTTCAAGTACTACTTCTTCCATATCACCCTCTGTTTATAAAAAATATTTTCTTCAAACGAACCAAACATTTGTATTTCTGATTCTTCACATTGTCGGCATTGGTATAGCCCATTTTATCGCAAATGTCCTGCATGCTTGCGTTGTACAGGTAATAATCGCTGATGATGGTGGCGCAAGGTTCACCCAATTTCAACATCGCTCCCTGCATCTTTTTAATGTCGTTTTCCTTTTCATCCATATGAACAATTTCGTCATCATTGATTTCCGGAAGCAACTCATTATCCTCAATTTTTCCAATGAACTTCGACTGTTGTACCAGTTTCTTCAGCCATTGCCGGCGACAAACCGCGTACAAAAAAGTTTTAATCTGGCAGGTCAGCTCTAAATTCCCCGAAAGTGCTTTCTCATAAAACACCATGATCCCTTCCTGATAAATGTCCTTCGCATCGTCTTCCGAACCATTGTTGTTCATTATAAAATGGCGTACCATATTATAATGTGCCACATACAAATGCTTTAAAGCCTTGTCGTCTTTATTGCGAATTCCCTGTATCAATTCAGCATCGGAATAGCCCATCCAGTCGCTCTTTATTGTTAATTCCTAAATCTCTTAAAAGGTAACCCTTCAAAAATAATTTTTCTTTTTGGGTTACCTCCACTTTGTTCGAAGTATTAAACTAAAAACCATATATCTTATGAAAAACGCAATCAAAGTTGGATTATTTGCTATCGTGATAGCAGTTTCCGCAGCAGCATGTAATGATGATGAAACAGTAACAACAACTCCGGAAGGCGCTGAAGTGACCGCCGCTGTTGACACAGCCAAAACCACACCCGCCGAAAAGCCCGTGGAAGGAGAAGCTGTAAAAGAAGAACCTAAGGGAGAATAAGACTTAGAACTGAAAAAAGTCCCCGTTAGCCGACGGGGACTTTTTTAATACTCTTTAGCATGCAGGGATTCATTTTTTTCTTATTTTTGCCCCTCATGTTTTTAAAGACAAAACATATTGCAAACAAATTACCATCCTTTACTAGGCCAAACAGGCCGAGTCGCAGACCCCATGGGGGAATATGCTGATATAGCCTCCTTCGCGGAAGGCTCTTCTGACTTAGCGCAGAAAGTTTACAAATCAATAAATTTTATCACGCTTTAATTTTAAGGAAATGGCAATTGAAATATTAATAGCTAACCACGATCATCACAAATACTCTGAGTCCATCTGCAACATGATTGAAGATGCGGCAAAGAAACGAGGAACCGGTATTGCAAAGAGAAAACCTGAATACGTCCAACAAAAAATGGAAGAAGGCAAAGCAATCATCGCTTTGGATGGCGAAAAAGTCATTGGATTCTGCTACATCGAAACCTGGAGTCACAATAAATACGTGGCCAATTCGGGATTGATTGTGGATGAAAATTACCGTCAGCACGGACTCGCAAAACAAATCAAATACAAAGCTTTTGAGCTTTCACGCACTAAATATCCTGATGCAAAAATTTTCGGACTCACCACTTCTTTACCGGTGATGAAGATCAATACAGAGCTGGGCTACCGTCCTGCAACTTTCTCGGAACTGACTGATGATGAAGATTTCTGGAAAGGCTGCATGAGCTGCGTGAACTACGACATCCTTACCCGTACCAACCGCAAAATGTGCTTGTGCACGGGAATGCTGATGGATCCAAACGAAAAGAAAAAAGACGATACTAATACAGATAAGAAATGAAACAGAAATTAGTTTTAGCATTCAGCGGCGGTTTAGACACCAGCTATTGCGTTAAATATTTATCCGACAAAGGTTATGAAGTGCATTCCGCTTTGGTGGATACAGGAGGTTTCTCCGATGAAGAATTGAAACGCATTGAAGACAGAGCCAAATATTTGGGCGTAGCTTCTCACATCACCTTAAATCTGGCCGATAAATTTTATCAGGATTGTATCAAGTATTTAATCTTCGGAAATATTTTAAAGAACAATACTTATCCGCTCAGCGTTAGTGCCGAACGTATTTTTCAAGCTGTAGCCATTGCCGAATATTCAAAAAAAATTGGTGCTAAAGCAATCGCTCACGGCAGTACCGGTGCGGGAAATGACCAGGTTCGTTTTGATATGGCTTTCGCCATTATTTATCCTGAAGCAGAAATCATTACACCTATCCGCGATGAAAAATTATCCCGTCAGGAAGAAATTGATTACCTGAAAAAACATGGCATCGAAGGAAACTACGATAAAGCGATGTACTCCATCAATCAAGGGATTTGGGGAACAAGCGTAGGTGGAAAAGAAACCCTGACTTCAAAAAATTATTTACCTGAATCGGCTTTCCCGACACAGGTTTCAAAAACCGGTGAAGAGGTTTTGGAAATGGAATTTTTAAAAGGAGAATTGTGCGCTGTGAACGGAGAAAAATTTACAAATCCTGTTGATGCGATCAAGAAAATTTCTTCTATCGCTGCGCCTTACGGCATCGGCCGTGACATTCACGTAGGTGACACCATCATTGGAATTAAAGGTCGCGTTGGTTTTGAAGCCGCCGGACCTGTTGTGATTTTAAAAAGTCACCACCTTTTGGAAAAACACACTTTAACCAAATGGCAGATGTACTGGAAAGAGCAACTATCCACCTGGTACGGAAACCTCTTGCACGAAGGACAATACATGGATCCTGTAATGCGCAACATTGAGACTTTCCTCAGCGACACACAAAAAAATGTAACAGGAAAAGTTTGGGTGCATTTGTCGCCTTACAATTTCTATGTTCAGGGAATTGAATCGGCTCACGATTTAATGGCTTCCAAAGCCGGACAATACGGTGAAATGAACAATTCATGGAGTGGCGATGATGTACGTGGTTTCTCAAAGATAGCTGCCATGCAAAACATTATTTATTACAAAGTTAACGGAGAAAAATAATATGAAAATAAGTGTAGGAATAGCAGGTGGCGCAGGTTATACAGGAGGTGAACTCTTACGTTTGCTCTTGCATCATCCTCACGTGGAAATAAAATTTGTGCACAGCACAAGTAACGCAGGCAATAAGCTTTACGCTGTTCACAGCGATTTACTGGGCGATACGGAACTATCTTTCAGCGGAGAACTGCAACAGGTAGATGCTTTGTTTTTATGTCTGCCGCACGGGAAATCAAAAGATTTTGTGAAAGACAACAACATCGCTCCTACTACAAAAATCATTGATTTAAGCACAGATTTCCGTCACAGCTTCACCGATAACAATCGTGATTTCGAAGGCTTTGTTTACGGCTTACCTGAGTTCCAAAAAGAAGAAATAAAAAAAGCACAACGCATTGCCAATCCGGGTTGTTTTGCAACAGCGATACAATTGGCTTTGCTTCCACTGGCCGCTACCAATCAGCTTTCCGGAGCAATTCATATTTCTGCAATTACCGGTTCAACCGGTGCGGGAAGAGGTTTATCCGATACTACTCATTTCAGCTGGCGCGAAGGAAACATCAGTGTTTACAAGCAATTCACGCATCAGCACTTAAAAGAAATTAAAGCCACTTTAGGAAAATTACAAAAAGGATTTTCTGAAGCAGTGAACTTTATTCCTTACCGTGGAAACTTCGCGAGAGGAATTTTAGCTTCTGTTTATACACCTTGGAAAGGCAGCGCTGACGAGGCTTTAAAGCTTTATCAGGACTATTACAAAACACATCCTTTCGTGCATATTGTGAAAGATGATCTGGATATGAAACAAGTGGTTTCTACCAACAAATGTTTTTTACAAGTGGAAGTTCACGAAGGTCAGATTTTTATTCAAAGTGCTATCGACAACTTGCTGAAAGGCGCAAGCGGACAAGCAGTACAGAATTTTAATTTATTGTTCGGATTTGAAGAAGCTGCCGGTTTGAAATTGAAAAGTGTTGGCTATTAAAATTATTAAAGATGAAATTATTCGACGTTTATCCGCTCTTCAACATACAGCCTGAAAAGGCTTATGGTTGCTATGTTTACGACGACAAAGGAGAAAAATATTTAGATTTTTACGGTGGTCACGCTGTGATTTCTATCGGACACACCCATCCTCATTACGTTGAAAGAATACAGGATCAACTGGATAAAATCGCTTTTTATTCCAACTCCGTTATCATTCCTATTCAAAAGGAATTGGCAGAGAAATTAGGCAAAGCTTCAGGCTATCCCGATTACAATTTATTCCTGATCAACTCAGGAGCTGAAGCCATTGAAAACGCTTTGAAGTTGGCTTCTTTCCACACGGATAAACCAAGAATACTCGCTTTTGAAAAAGCATTTCACGGACGAACTTCCGGAGGATTGCAAGTAACGGATTACCCGAAAATGCGCGCTCCTTTTAACGGAAATGATCAAAAATTTCTTCCGCTCAACGATTTAGCAGCGGTAGAAACCGAATTGAAAAAAGGAGATGTTGCCGGAATCATCATTGAAGGAATTCAAGGTGTAGCAGGCATTGTAGAACCTCACGCTGATTTTTTAGTGGGCTTGCGAAAACTCGCAGATCAATACAACGCAGTTTTAATTTTAGATGAAGTTCAAAGTGGATATGGTCGCACAGGAAGATTTTTCGCGCATCAATATTCAGGCATACAAGCCGACATCATCACTGTTGCCAAAGGAATGGGCAATGGCTTTCCAATCGGTGGAGTTTTAATTCACCCAAAATTCAAAGCCAGCAGCGGATTACTCGGAACTACTTTCGGTGGAAATCATTTGGCTTGCGCCGCTGCATTGGCAGTGCTGGAAGTAATGGAAGAAGAAAACCTGATTGCTAACTCTACTATCCTCGGCGATTACCTCATCAAAAAATTATTAGAGATCGAACAAGTGAAAAAAATCACCGGTCGCGGATTGATGATTGGTGTTCTTTTAGAAGGCGGAAAACAAGTGCGCGACAATCTTTTAAGCAAACACAAAATATTCACTGGTGGGGCTTCAAACCCTGATATATTACGACTTTTACCACCACTCAACATTACAAAACTGGAGTGTGATATGTTGTTGGATGCGATTAGAAAAGAAGTGATGGTGATGGCTTAATGCTTCTTAAAAATTGGCAAAAAATCCATTAAGATTTATTATGCTTCTCTTCTTGCATATAGACTTCAATAATTGATAAAAGCTCTTTTCTAACAAATATTTTTTCACTACATTTCTTCTCAAGGGAGAATCTATTTACAATTAGTTGGGGCTGATTTATGATAACATACGAATACGACGAGAATGCAAAAATTCTCAAATTCCATTTTTTAGGGAAAATTGACATCCGTGATTTATTTGAAAATGCAGATGTTATAAGACAACATAAGCAACTACCTAAAGACGCAAAATTATTGGCTTATGCCGATAAAGCCGATTTTGTGTTTACTCCTGAAGAGTTGAAACAATTCGGACAATACCTTGCTACTACAGAAAGAAAATTCACTTCTGTTAAAGAAGCGTTTATTGTGGCGCGTCCGAAAGAAACCGCCATGACTTACATCTTCGGAAAAAGCTCGGTGCAAATGGATCATTTTAAGTTTAAAACCTTCAGCACCGAAGAAGCGGCACTGGCCTGGTTGCAGGAATCTTAAATGAATTAAGGCGCTGTAACAGTTGCAGCCGTTGAAGTAATCGTATTGCTTTGATTGCCTGCTCTGTCTTTCACGTAAACATCAAAGGTCACCGATTCACTTGTCTCGCCATCTGTAATTCCAACATTCGGCATGTCGATATTCAAATCGCCCTGAATAGAAATTGTTGCTCCGGTGGGCGATAATTGCGGAATTCTGAATTGATACACCACACCATTTCTCTTATCGGTAACGAACATGTTTTTCACATCGGCAGCGTTTTCCCCGAGGTCGCCATCGCTGTCGGCATAAGAAAAAGTGATGGTGAAATTGTCTTTTCCAATTTGCAGAGAAGAAGGAGAAATACTTTTAAAAGTAATGGCGGGAGCAGCGCTTTCTGTTTTTTTTGCGCAGGCAGAAAAAAGAAAAATACTTAACAGAGGGAGGATATATTTTTTAAACATTGTCATTAAGGTTTGATGTACAGCGACCAATACGTTTTCGACCATGAAGGACTGTTGTTGATTGGATATTCCGTATCCGTTGCGTGATCGCCGTCGTTGCAGTAAAAGCGCATATACACGATAGTATCCGTAAGAAAATCAGCTGTGTTGAAAGTGCTGTACCAAATCACGTTGGGATAAGTCCCCACTTTAACAGGCGTAATTGTTTTTACTGGTGTTGTGAAATCATTTTGTTGGTAAGAAAAAAGCAATTTGCAATGGCTAAGATTCTGAACCTTGGTTTTGTCGTCGCTCAGCCACGGAATCACTGTGATGGTTTTTCCTGTTGCCACGATTACAGAAAGCTCCGGTTTTTTATTGATGCGGTTGGTATCTGCATTAATGTTGTTCCATTGTCCGGGAAATTTATCATCATACAAGCCCCACCATGGAAATTGCGGAAGCGCATTGGGAACGGTGGCCTTCTGATTGAAAATATCTTTTGCACCATTGTCGATCCATGTTTTGATGCGCAGCAAATCATCATCGGGAAGCGCAACACCAATATTGTCCTGCGGCATGCGATCGTTGGTATTTACAAAACAACAAGAGCTGATGCGTTCGTAAAAAACACTTTTAGAAGAAGAGTCAGGAACCACACGGTATTTGAAAGTTTTGGCCACATTATTTTTTTTAATCGGCTGATATACCAAAGTAGAATAAGTAGATTCCACGGTACGGAAATCAGGTTCGAAATGCCCGTCGTGACAACCCGGTTTGGCGCATTTCGGAAAAACAATATCTCGGTGAATGGCAGTGATAGAAAATTGATCCAGCGTGTCCAAAGCAGTATTCAAGTCATAATCCACATCATCGTATGGATTTTTTGGAGCAGGATCTTTTTTACACGCTTCAAAAAACACCACAATAAAAAATGTGCTCAACAAAAATAAAACGATATAGTTTTTAATTTTCATTCTGTTTATTTTATTGCTTCATTCAATACACTTCCCGACAATAATCCTCCGGGGATACGATCTTTAAATCCAAGTAAATCGGCTATTGTAGGCACTATGTCGATACTTTCTCCATACTCCTGCGTTACCACTTTATCCTGATACACCACATTGTTCGGACCTACGATCATGCAAAATATTTCACGGGAAGTATCGTCGCTATTGTGGTCGTAAGCCGCCCGGCCGTATGCATCCACTACCGTGTTCGGCGCATAATTTCTTCCGTGTTCGGGCACTACTATCATCACTGTATCTCCCGCCATTCCAGGCGTATTTTCAATGGTGTTCCACAAATGAGAAACACCCCAATCGGCTTTTCTTAAACCATTGCAATATTTAGTAAAATCAGTGTGGCAGATATCTACATCCTGCATGTTCAGTACTGTTAATTCGGGTTGAAATTTCTGGATGACTTTTTCAGAATAATAAATATTCACGAGGTCATTTGTCATTCCACTGCCAAAGCCCCAGCCGGTATAACCCGGTGAAGAAACACCCTGGTACAACTCTTTCAAAAATGCATCCAGCTGAGCTCTTTCGCTTTCTGTATTCACTACTCCTACTGATTCCGCAGCATATTGATTGGCAAAATTGGCATCACAAAATCCGCGGATTTTATTCACCAGCACCATTTCGTCGGAAGTAAAAGTTTTAGGATTTCCGATGGCATTATATCCATCCCAGCTAATTAATGATGAAGGCTGAATATAGTTGGCGCCATAAGCAGCGCCGTAGCCCGGATAAGAACTGTAATTGAGCGCAGGATAGGGTCCGAGCGAATCGGAAATCCACCACGCATTGAGTCCGGTACCGGTTAAAGCATCATCATTGTGTTTGCGATAATATTCAAAAACTGTAGGCACTTCGGGATTGGTACGTAAATTAATTTCGGCCATGCTGTATCGCCCGGTGAGCGCAGTGATGTGTCCGTTAAAATGCCCGGTTGGACCTTGCTTAAAGCGGAATTCCTTCATCAGGGTTCCATACTGTTGCAAACGATTTGACCCTAGTGGTGAAGCGGGAAGAACATCAACTATCCCTGCCTGAGTGCTGAAGGGCGTGATGTCCTTGAGCATCGTCGACATTAAATTACTTTGATTTTGTTTTACCGTTTCAATATTTCTCAATCCGCCGGCAAACATCACCAGCACTACGTGATTTACTTTTCTGGTGCCTGTAGCGGCAAAAAGGCGTCCCGACGGCAAAATGTACGGCAGCACAAAAGCTCCTGCTGTTGCTATTCCTGCTTTTTTTAAGAATGATCTTCTCTTCATACTACTAAAATTGTCGGTATTCGTTGGACGTCATCAAGGCATAATAAAACATTTCTGCAGTGATGGAGGATTCTGTAGAAAGCAGATTTTCCAGATAAAAAATTTCATATTCATTGGGCAATCTGTTGTATACTTTTTTGTAAGCATCGGTGATAAATACTTTTTTATCACTGCCTATGGAAGCAGGCAATTGTTTTCCGCTTTTATTGAGGAAACTGCGAATGATCCTGTCTTCTAAAATTCCTTTGTCGCCAAAAGCAAGGTAGCCCGTTTGCAATTTACTGAGCTGTGAAGTAGGAATAGTATTGCCAAAAATATCGGTGTAAGTAATGGAAATAAATTCTGTGTTCGTTTTAAGGTAAGGCTTTTTAACTCCGGCCTCACTGATGGTTTCGGTGTTTACGCCGTACACATATTTATCCTCTTCTTTTTTGCAGGCAAAAAGCGCAAAAGAGAAAAGAAACAGCAATGTTATTTTATTTAATTCCCGCATATTCATCACCTGATAAAACGTATTTTTGTAAGGCTTTAAAATCTTTGTTGGTTTTGTACAAAACGGTTTGTCCGCTCATTTCCTCGGTAGTCGGTTCCCTGAATAAAAAACGTTTGAACTGAGCCCTCACCCTTCCTTCAAAATATTCATCGGAAGAGAAAAAAATAGAAAGAAAATCATTTTTAGAATGCCCTTCCTGAGAAAATAAAAAAGGAGAAGGATGTTGTGAAACGTCATAATCAATCATATGTTCCCCATCAGCTAAAGCAGTATCGGTAGGAGCTCTGAATAAAAAATTCTGATACATGGAAATCACAAAATTATGGGTCCCCATATTTACCTGGTCATACAAGGTGTTGTTGACGGACAACTTATCCATATCAATAAAATTGATGGTTCCGTTTCGTAAATCATTTACCAGAGGAATGAAAGGTGTGAGACGATCAATTTCAATTTGTTGATAGAAAATGGCATTGGGATCATTGGTGGATTTCTGACTTTGCACAAAAATATTGATCCACATCCTGGCATCGTTGGTATCCGATTCATTGAGTAAATTGGCACAGGAAATTTTAAACTCATTGTCGTAAAACTCCGACTTCCCCTGAACAATATCTATTAAGTTGTTGCGATCGGAAATGGAAAAATTATTTTGAGTAACGAGCGCTAATCCAGCATCAAATTCAGCCGTTGTGGCTTTTCTTCCCAGCAAAGAAATGTACAATTTGTTGACGTAATTTTCTTTCACCACTGTTTCAACCGTAGTATCGGGTGGTGCCTCATTGTCCTTCACTACAATGGGGTCTTTCGTGCAACCCCAAAGCAATACAAGCAAAAAAAAGAAGTTTAAAAGAATCCCGCGAACCATTTTGTTAATATAAAAAATATTAGCCTCCACTGCAACAGAAGACGCCAAAAAAGGCAAAGAGTTGCTATATTCGTTACAATGAGATTTTTGTTTGGCATACTGTTATTCTTTTCCGCTTCTGTTTCGGCCCAGTTTTACAATGGGACGCAAATGGAGTTTGGCAAAAACCGGGTGCAGTACAACGACTTCCTGTGGTCGTATTACCGCTACACAAAATTTGATCTTTATTTTTATACCGAAGGGAAGGAGCTGGCCGATTATACTGCCATTGCAGCAAACTCGGTGCTCACTGAAATGGAAACTTTTTTTGATTACCCCATTCAAAACAAATTTGAGATTGTGATTTACAATTCCTACTACCGCTACATGCAAAGCAATATGGGGAATTTGGCGGATAGCAGGCAGGATATGGGCGGTATCTCCCGACTGGTGGGAAATAAATTGTTTATTTACTTCAATGGTTCTCATGTCAATCTCATGAAAACATTGCGCGCCGGAATTACCAGCATTATCATCAACAAGCTGATTTACGGAGAAAACCTCACCGACATGGTAAAAAGCGCTACCATAGGGGAATTGCCGGATTGGTATTATCTCGGATTGGTTTCCTTTCTCACCGAAAATCAAAACACGCTTTTGGCCGATAAATTAAAAGATGCGCTGGATCAGAATACGCTGGATAATTTCAACCGCATGACAGGCGAAGAAGCCCGAATGGTAGGCCATTCCATATGGAAATATATTGTTGATACTTACGGATGGGACAATGTTACACGCTTGTTAAATATGACGAAAGTAGCGCATGGCGTCGACAATTCTTTTATTTTCATTTTAGGAAAAACAACAGAGAATTTACTCGCCGACTGGCGGGAAGCGCAAACAAAAATGTTTGCAGAAAATTCCATCGGGCAAAATATTCCCGAAGAACAATTTATGCTGCCTCTGAAAATCAAAAAACGAAGAGTTTACTCGCAATTAAAAGCATCTCCCGACAATAAAAATATTGCTTACACCACTAATGAATCAGGACAAATTAAAGTGTGGATGTACAACGCCGAAGAGAAAAAAACAAAAAGATTATTCAAAAAAAATTATCCGCTCGATTTACCCGTAGATTACAATTATCCGCTCCTCACGTGGCATCCGTCGGGAGAAATCCTGTCGGTTTTCTTTGAAAGCAAAGGACAAATTCAATGGTGGCTCTATGTGGTAAAAGACAAAAAATTTATAAAAAATAAAATCTTTCATTTCGAACAATTGCTGGATGCCGAATATTCTCCGGATGGTAAAAAACTGGTGTTTTCTGCAGCTTACATGGGGAAAACCGATATTTATGTTTACGATGTGCAAAGCAATTTTCAGGAAAGCATTACCAATGATTTTTTTGACGATATCAATCCGCAATTCATAAAAGGCACTTCACAAATTGTGTTTTCTTCCAATCGCGACAATGACACGCTTTCTGCTGCAGGAGCTGCCAATACTGTATATGGCGATCATTTCGATTTATTCGTTTACAATTATGCCGCAAAAAAAACACAGCGTTATGAAAATCAGATTTTGCAAAGAATCACCAATACTCCTTCTACTGATGAGTTGTATCCGTCGGAATTAAACAACAACGAAATCATTTATCTATCAGATGAAAACGGCATTAACAATCGCTATATTGCCCGTTTCGACAGCGCCATCACGCATATTGACACCACCACACATTACCGTTATTTTGCACACAACGCACCTGCAAGCAATTACAAACGCAACGTTAATTTTATTTACTCCAATGCTAAATCCCCAATGGTAGCTGAGGTTTTGAGATATGAAGGAAAAGATTATCTGCTGCTGATACCTAAAAAAGACATTCATACAGGAAAAACCTCATCGCTCACAGGAACTTATTATAAAAAAGTAAGTCCGGCTGAAAACATTGATACCACAGCCAATTCAAAAAAAACCGATCGCTATAAAATCAACGATAGAGAAATTAATCAATTTAAAAATGATCCCGATTTTATCGACATCACCAACTATGTTTTTGAAAGCGATAAAGAAGAAAAAAAACCGGAAATAAAAGAAGAAAAAAAGATGGTTGAACCTGAAAAACGCCCGGCTTTTTCTTCTGTAAAATACAATAATATTCCTGCAGGAAAACGGGCAAAAGAATGGATTTACGAACCTGCCTTTCAGGGCAATTACGGCGTGGTGGAATACAACAACAATTACATCACTCCGGTGTATCAGAATTATACGGGAGGGGCCACTTATCCTAATCCGGGATTGTTGAGCGGACTCATTAAATTCGGTACTACCGACTTGCTGGAAGATTATTTTGTGGTGGGCGGATTTCGTATTTCTGCCGAACGAAACAATGAAATGTTCCTGAGCTTTGAAAACCGAAAAAAACAGCTCGATCATCAATATGTTTTATACAGAAAAGCCAATTCTTTTGTCAACGACAATTCGTTGTTTAACAGCATCATTTACGAAGCCACCTACAGAGCTTCTTACCCTTTTAGTATTGTAAGCAGAGTGGCCGGTTCAGCTTCATTGCGTTATGATGATCTGGAAGCGTTGAGCACCGAATATACTTCTTTAACTACCCCTGCAACACGCACCTATCGCTCGGTATTGCGTGCCGAATATGTGATGGATGCCACGCGCGATAGAGATATCAATATTTGCTATGGCAGTAAATTCAAGGCTTTTGGAGAATACTACCAACAACTCAATCAAATCAGTAAAAATACTTTTGTGCTCGGCGCCGATTACCGTCGTTATGTTTCTCTTTACAAAAATTTAATTTTTGCGGGAAGATTTGCCGGATCTGTTTCGGGAGGAAGTGAACGTTTGCTGTATTATCTGGGAGGCATCGACGGATGGCTCTCTCCTAGTTTTAATCCCGAACCGGTATCGAAACTCGGAAGCGGAGAACAATATACTTTTCAAACTTTGGCCTGTCACATGCGCGGCTTCATACAAAATGCGCGCAACGGAAGTAATTTTGCTGTCTTGAATGCTGAATTGCGCTGGCCCATCGTAAAACATTTTTACAGCAAACCGTTGTCTTCCGATTTCATTAAAAACATTCAGGTCATTGGTTTCTTTGACGCAGGCACAGCCTGGTCGGGCTTCTCTCCTTTTTCCGAAAGCAACTCACTCAACAACCAAACAATTGTTTTGGGCGGACCGGCTTACACCGGAATTATTTCTTTGAAAAGTCAGCGTGACCCGGTGGTTGCTGGCTACGGCTTCGGACTGCGCACTTTGCTGTGGGGCTACTTCGTCCGCGCCGATTGGGCCTGGGGCATTGAAGATGGTTATTTTAAAAAAGACAATGTTTTTTATTTTTCCATTAATTACGATTTTTAGAAATTTGCATACAGGGCGATAGGTCCTTCCTTCGTCAGGATGACATACTCATCCATTGTGAAAATTCAAGAGTGGTTAGGTAATATCATCCTGACGAAGGAAGGACCTATCGCCCTCTACTTCACACATTTTATTTAACACTCCTTTTTCTTAATTTCGCAACATGAAAATCGCACTCATACAACAATCCAATTCAGCCGATATCTCTTCCAACATTGCGAAGCTGGAAAAAAATATCCGCGACTGTGCTGCAAAAGGCGCTGTTTTAGTGGTGTTGCAGGAATTGCACAACGGTTTGTACTTCTGTCAAACGGAGGATACCAATCAATTTGATCTGGCAGAAACTATTCCCGGTCCGTCTACCGATCGCTATGGAAAACTCGCCAAAGAACTGGGAATTGTTTTAGTGACCTCTCTCTTTGAAAAACGCGCGGCAGGTTTGTACCACAACACTGCAGTGGTTTTTGAAAAAGATGGCTCCATCGCCGGAAAGTACCGCAAAATGCACATTCCCGATGATCCTGCTTATTATGAAAAATTTTATTTCACGCCGGGAGATCTCGGATTTGAACCGATAAAAACTTCTGTAGGGAAACTGGGCGTGCTGGTTTGCTGGGACCAATGGTATCCTGAAGCAGCACGACTGATGGCCCTTGCAGGAGCCGAGCTTTTGATTTATCCAACTGCCATCGGTTGGGAATCTTCGGATAAAGAAGAAGAAAAACAACGTCAGCTCAATGCATGGATTACTGTACAACGCGGACACGCAGTGGCCAATGGCTTACACGTTATTTCCGTGAATCGTGTGGGACACGAAAGCGATCCATCTGCTGTAACCAACGGCATACAGTTTTGGGGAAATTCATTTGTTGCCGGTCCGCAAGCCGAATTACTGGTTCAGGCTTCCCCGGATAAAGAAGAAAATATTGTCATTGAGTTAGATATGGCCAGATCAGAAAAAGTGCGCCGCATATGGCCCTTCTTCCGCGACCGCCGCATTGATGCCTTTGGAGATTTATTGAAACGTTTTAGAGATCATAAATAATATGTTAGAAAAAATTGCAAGCCTTTTTCCTCCTTTCCTACAGGAAATGTATTTTGGAAATTCTATCGCTAAATGGGTAGTTGCCATATCGGGGATTTTATTATCGATACTAATTGCTAAAGTGATGTTTTGGCTTTTATCCACTATCGTTAAAAGATTTACAGCCCGCACAAAAACCAATCTGGACGATTTACTGATTGAAAAACTGGAAGGTCCTGTTGCCTTTGCTATTGGATTGTTTGGCGTTTGGATGTCGATGGATGTATTGAAATTACCCGATGGTTTAGGCAAATTTTTTACCGTTGTATTTTATATCGCTACGGTGATCAATATCGTTTGGACTTCCACCCGCTTGATTGATGCCATCATTGACGAATACATTGTTCCGCTCACCGAGAAATCGGAAAGTGATTTGGATGATCAGATTTTGCCCATTGTTCGCAAAGCTTTGAAAGCAACCGTTTGGGTTTTAGCCTTCATTATCGGTTTAAGCAATGCAGGTTATGATGTTGGGGCTTTAATCGCCGGTTTAGGAATTGGTGGTTTGGCTTTCGCTTTGGCAGCACAGGATTCCGTAAAAAACCTTTTTGGAGGAATTACCATTTTTACTGATAAACCATTTAAAATTAAAGATCGTGTGATTGCTTCGGGTCACGATGGTATCATTGAAGAAATTGGTTTGCGCAGCACGCGCTTGCGTACGATGGAAGGCAGAAGAGTAACGATTCCGAATTCCGTTTTTTCAAATACCAGCATTGAAAATATTTCATCGGAACCGAATAGAAAGGTGGTTGTTAATCTCGCACTCACCTATTCGTCCGACATTACTAAAATGGAAGAAGCTTTAACAACCCTGAAAGAAATTGCTACTGCCAGTCAGAACATCGAAAAAGATTTCGCTATCTCTTTCAATAAATTCCTTGACTCCGCCTTAAATATTGAGTTTGTCTATTTTATCAGAAAAGACAAAAACATCCCGACGGCCTTAACTGACATGAATTTAACCATTCTGAAAAAATTCAATGAAAAGGGAATTGATTTTGCTTTCCCAACCAGAACTGTTTTTCATAAAGCGCTGTAGAGACGCAAAATTTTGCGTCTTATAATGTTCCTATTTCACTGAGACGGAAAATCTTCCGTCTCTACAAGTCCCCTCCAATTTCGGAAATTAACATTTAGTGAAACAAAAATCTGTTTTCAAACTATAAGTTGTTGCTGAAGTGTTATAATTCAGCGCGACCAATATTCGTAAAAATCGCCAATAGCGGCCTTTTTAAACTTTTAAAATTGTTTTCTAAGTGTAAAAAGAAATATTTTAATCATTTGTATATCAATTTTTTACGTAAAATTTAATTAGTTTTTACTTGCGCACAGCCCATTTAAAATATAAATTGCACGCTCAATCTACTGCGATGAATTCTGTTAGAGACAGTTTCAGCGCGCACTTTTGTACAGGAAATAAAATGGGGAAAGCTCTTAAAAAACAATTGTGTT
Organism: Flavobacteriales bacterium; assembly: GCA_023251095.1. Classification (GTDB taxonomy): domain Bacteria; phylum Bacteroidota; class Bacteroidia; order Flavobacteriales_C; genus JAHEZL01. The sequence goes on along the minus strand of JAHEZL010000002.1, from coordinate 241,805 downwards.
TTGTTGCGCTTGCGCTTGTCATGAGCACAAGTTCATTTGCAGCAAACACATATTACATTAACGATGTACTTACGGGAAGTGATATTTACTGTTCGGCGGCGGGGAATGACGGGAACTCCGGAACCAGCGCTGCATCACCTTGTGCAACACTTACTCACATCATCAACACCAAAGTATTAGGTCCCGACGATATTGTATACATTGATGCCGGACTGTACAATGAACAATGGTTGTTCAACAGCAATGCCGACGGAGGAAGTTCAGGTCATCCTTTAATCATTCAGGGCGCAGGAATGCTTCTGACTCAAAACATTTTCTCAGGCGCAATGCAGGGAGCATACATCAGCGGCGCAGGTAACAGCTATATCACTTTCAAGGATTTGTATATAGAAACCACCGATGTAAATCAAACTACTTTTTCCATCAACTCCCCTTCTTCCAATATTATTCTGAACACCTGTTATATCGAAACAAACTGTACCAATGCTGCAACAGCTGTTTCTGTTAATCATTCCGATTTTTGTAGCGTTTTGAGTTGTACCATCCTCTCTCCTGCAAATGGGATTTTAGCTTACAATAGTTCTAATTGCGTTTATGACGGCAATACGGTTACTGCCGGTAAATTCGGAGGAAACAGTATGGGGATTTTCATCGAAGGAAATGCCTTTGCTACTGCTTTTTTATCCGACAATAACGTGATAAGCAGCAACAGAATCAGCGGCGCAAGTCACGGACTGGATATTCAGGAAGAAGGAGTAAATAATACCTGGGTTAATAATTACGTATGGAACTGTGATTATGGAATGTGGTGCGACAATAGTGGGATTGGTATTCATCCCTCCAATACTTTTAAATTCAATTCCCTGTTAACAGATCGGGATTGTATTTATGGAGCTTGTTCCAACTGGACCATTCAAAACAACATTTTGTACACCAGAGGAGGTGCGGGAAATTACTGCATCAATTTATTAGATATGGCAAATGATCCCTCAACCTTAGATTACAATTTATACTATTATCCGGGCGGACAGATTGCCAGAAGGTTTGCTACTACTTACAATGCGCTTGCCGACTGGAAACCGGTTCTTGGTAAAGATGCTGCCAGTAAAGAAGGTGATCCTCTTTTCACCAGTTTGATAAATCTTGATTTACAAGTAGGTTCTCCTGCAACAAGTTCGGCGGTGAGCGATGTTACTGTTACCGATGACGTGCGCAGAAGTCCGGCCATAATAAGAACCGCCGTGAATCAAGAAATAGGCGCTTTTGAATTTGCCTGTAATTCTGTTGGAGGAACAGTAACAGCTGACGCTACGGTATGTTCGGGCTCAAACTCGGGAACACTCACTCTGGCGGGCCATAACGGAAGTATCGTGAAATGGCAAAGCTCTGTGGATAATTTCGTAACTCCCGTGGATATTGTCAATGTTACTACTTCGCAAACCTATACCAATATTGTGGCTAGCACCAAATATAGAGCGGTAATTCAAGACGGCGCCTGCGCAGCTGTTAATTCTGCCGCTGCTACTATTACTGTGGATGCTGCAACAGTAGCGGGTTCTGTGACGGCTGATGCTACGGTGTGTTCAGGCTCCAATGGCGCAACTTTAACATTGGCGGGACATACAGGAAGTATTGTAAAATGGCAAAGTTCTATTGATAATTTTGTTACGCCTGTTGATATTGCGAACGTTACTACCACTCAGATTTATTTGAATATTACAACAACCACGAAATACAGAGCAGTAATAAAATCAGGAACTTGTGCTGCTGCTAATTCTGCTGCTGCCACTATTACTGTAGATGCTGCTACAGTGGCCGGAGCTGTTACGGCCGATGCCACAGTGTGTTCGGGAACAAACGGCGCTAACTTAACTCTCGCAGGTCATACCGGCAGCATTGTGAAATGGCAAAGCTCTACTGATAATTTCGTGACTCCAGTGGATATTGCCAATGTTACCACCACTCAAGCTTATTTAAATATCACCACAACCACTAAATACAGAGCAGTTGTAAAATCAGGAACTTGTGCTTCAGATAATTCAAACGCTGCAACAATTACTGTTGATCCGGTTTCTGTGGGCGGAACAGTTACTGCTGACGCTACGGTGTGTTCAGGAGCTAATTCAGGAACGTTGACGCTTGCCGGGAACACAGGAACTATAACAGGTTGGGAAAGCTCAACGGATAATTTTGTGAGTACTACTCCGATTGTAAATCTTACCGCATCACAATCTTATACTAACATTGTTGCTACTACCAAATACAGAGCGGTAGTGAAATCAGGAACTTGTGCTTCCGCCAATTCTACAAGCGCAACGATTAGCGTTGATCCGGTTTCTGCCGGAGGAGGGGTTACTGCTGATGCAACGGTTTGTTCAGGAGCGAACACCGGAACATTAAATCTTGCCGGAAATACAGGATCTGTAACAGGTTGGGAAAGTTCAACGGATAATTTTGTGAGTACTACTCCGATTGTAAATGTGACTACTTCTTTAACTTATACGAACATTACTACCACTACCAAATATAGAGCGGTGGTGAAATCAGGAAGCTGTGCTTCTGCCAATTCGACAAGCGCAACAATTACAGTTGATCCTGTTTCGGTAGGTGGAACTGTAGCACAAAACGCAACGGTTTGTTCGGGATCTAACTCAGGAACGCTTACACTTGCAGGAAATACAGGATTGGTAATAGGCTGGGAAAGTTCAACAGATAATTTTGTAAGCACTACTCCGATTGTAAATGTTACTACATCACAAAGTTATACCAACATCATTGCTACTACTAAATACAGAGCAATCGTGCAATCGGGAACCTGTGCTTCTGCCAATTCCTCTGCTGCAACAATCACAGTTGATCCTGTTTCTGTTGGAGGTGCTGTTACTGCCGATATTACTGTATGTTCAGGTGCCAATGCAGGAACTTTAACACTTGCAGGAAACACAGGAAGTGTAACAGGTTGGGAAAGCTCAACAGATAATTTTGTGAGCGCTACTCCTATTGTAAATTTGACGACTTCTCTTACTTACACAAACATCGCAACAACTACAAAATACAGGGCGGTGGTTAAATCGGGAACCTGCGCTTCTGCCAATTCCACCAGCGCAACCGTAACAGTTGATCCTGTTTCGCGAGGAGGAACGGTAAGTGCCAATGCAACGGTATGTTCAGGCAGCAATTCAGGAAAGCTATTCCTGGCAGGATATACAGGAATTATCACAGGCTGGGAAAGTTCTGTTAATAATTTTGGAACGTCAACACCAATAGTAAATCTCACGGATTCTTTGCTTTACAACAATATCAGCACAACAACGAAATACAGAGCCCTTGTAAAATCAGGGGTTTGTGTAGGTACCAATTCTTCCGCAGCAACAATTACCGTTGATCCTGTTTCTGTTGGAGGTGTTGTAACTGCTGATGCTACGGTGTGTTCAGGTGCCAACTCGGGAACGGTATCACTTGCAGGAAATACAGGATTGGTAACAGGTTGGGAAAGCTCAATAGATAATTTTGTAAGCACTACTCCTATTGTAAATACAACAAGTTCTCAAACTTACACCAACATTGTGGCTACTACCAAATACCGAGCGATAGTGAAATCAGGAACTTGTGCTTCAGATAATTCTTCTGCAGCAACTATTACCATTAACCCTGTTTCTGTTGGGGGAACTGTTACTGCAGATGCAACGGTTTGTTCAGGTGCTAACTCAGGTACTTTAACACTTGCGGGAAATACAGGAAGTATAACAGGTTGGGAAAGTTCAACAGATAATTTCACAACCTCAACTCCTATTGTAAATCTCACCGCTTCCCAAGCTTACAACAACATTACTCTTACTACAAAATACCGGGCAATCGTAAAATCGGGAATTTGTCCATCAACCAATTCATCTGCTGCTACCCTTACCATTGACCCGATTTCAGTGACGGTGAATGATAAAGCGGTTTGTGATGGAAGCAGTACTACTTTTGATGCAGGAGCCGGATTTACAACTTATACCTGGACAGGATTGGGAACAGGCGGACTGCGAACTACTCCGGCGGCAACACAAGGAACTTATACCATTACCGTGACCAACGGACTCGGCTGTACCGCTACCGACAATGCATTTTTAACAGTAAATACTTTCCCTTCACCAAAATTAGGAGTAGATACTTTTATGTGTCAGGGACAAGCTGTGACGCTTGATCCGGGAACCAATATTCTGCTGAATTATTTATGGTCGAATGCCGCTCAAACAGCAACTATTTCGGTGAATACAACAGGGCAGTACATCGTAACAGTAAGCGATAACATCGGCTGCTCAAGAAACGACACCATTTTTGTTCAGGTGCATGCTTTACCTTCTGTTGATTTAGGAAATGATGTAACCATCTGCAACAATGATTACGACAAAGTAACTTTAACAGCTCAATATAGCGGAACCAAACAATTGTTGTGGAGCACCGGACAAGCGGATCTTACATCTATTGTGATTACAGCACCTGAATCTTATTGGGTACAAGTAACGGATTCTAACCAATGTTCCATCTCTGATAGTATTGCCGTGACCATCCATTGCGATGATTTTATTCTCGACTGGCCTGATGTAATTACGCCAAACGGTGATGGCATTAATGATGTTTTCAAACCAAAAGGCGTTGATGATTCCAACTTCCCGAAAGTAGTGGCCAATGTGCGCATCATCAGCTTTGGTGTTTATGACAGATGGGGACGCTTCATGTTTTATTCAGAAGAAAATGTATTACCGAATTGGGATGGTAAATTCAATGGATTGCCTGCTGCATCAGGAACCTACTATTTTGTCATCAGATACCAGAATTCAGCAGGCAAAAATTATGAAATCGCCAGCTTCTTAACGCTGATGGAATAATTCATATAAGGCAATCTCCAGACTTAATAAAAAAAAACAACTACGGGATTCATCTGATCGTGCTATTGTTTTTTAAGCGCGAAATAAATCCTGTTTTAAAGCGCAATAAAAATCTTAAACACATCTATATCAATGTATTATAAAAATTGCTTTTTGCTGCGTAAATGCAAATTCATGTATTTGTAACTACTTATATATCAATAACTTAAGTCATTTATATTTTCGTTTTTCCTTGCTATTACTTCATTTAGCGTCTATCTTCGTTTCTCTAGTCTTTACCGGGGGGTAAAACTTTTGTAAAATATGAAATCAAAAAAAATCAATAGCGCAAATATTTTTGTGCTCGCTTTACTTCTTGAGCTTTTATGCTCTTCCTCTTACGCTCAATATTCATTGGTGGGGAATGCTGTAAAAATAAATCCTACAACTTATAGAATTACCCAGGATTCCATGTGGCAAAACGGTAGCGTTTGGAACACTACTCAAATTGATTTGAATCAATCTTTCGACTTATTCTTTGAAATGCATTTCGGTACTCATGATGATGGTGCGGATGGAATGAGCTTCACGCTGCAGCGACAAGGAACCAATGCCGGCGGACCCGGCGGCGGATTAGGCGCAAGCGGAATTACTCCTTCTTTGATTGTGGAATATGATACTTATCAAAATGTGGATTATCTTGATCCTGTCTTCGACCATATCGCCATTGAAAAAAACGGAGTAGCCGATCACAGCGCAGCAGCCTATTACCTTGCCGGTCCGGTGCAAACAAGTGCAACCGTTGCCGACGTTGAAGACGGCACCTGGCACAACACAAGAGTAAGATGGGATGCCCCCAGCAAAACCATATCAGTTTACTTCGACTGTGTATTGCGCTTGTCGTTTACCAACGATATCGTTTCAACTATTTTTTCAGGAAATCCCATGGTGTATTACGGATTTACCGCAGCAACAGGAGGAGCTACCAATGAACAAAGTATTCGTGGATTCCATTTCGGAAGCGTACAAAAAATGGATACTGCCATTTGTAAAGGAGATACCATTCAGGTGGATCTGACGGGCGATCCAAGTTACAATTGGACACCGGCCATTGATATCAGCTCAACCAGTTCACCCAAACCTTTTCTCTATCCGTCGGTGTCCAGACAATACATTTCAACAGTTTCCAATTGTTACTTGAGCTGGAACGATACTATTAACATCACCGTAAATTCTTTACCCACACCATCAGTGGCCAATCATGCCATTTGTTTGGGAGATCCGGCGGCAACTTTCGACGGAGGTGCAGGATATAGTGCATACAAATGGACGGCCAATGGAACAGGCACAGCTCGCACCACCACGGGAACAAATCCCGGAAATTACACTGTTCAGGTTACCGATGGAAATGGCTGTAAAGCTTCCGCCACAGGAGTTTTAACAGTGAATACCTTACCTGTTGTGGCTTTTGCTTTAGCCGATGATGAGATGTGTATCAACGAGGCGGCACAAGCAATTACTGTTGTGAATCCCGCAGGCGGTACTTTTTCTGGCGCAGGCGTGAGTGGAAATAATTACAATCCTTCATTAACAACAGCCGGAGCACATACCATTACTTATACTTACACCGATGGAAATTCCTGTAAAAATACCGCAACCGATGATATGACGGTAAATGCTTTGCCTGTTTTAATTTTCTCACTCTCCGATGATCAGATGTGTATTGATGAAGCGGCACAAATCATCACGAGCGCAAATCCTACAGGTGGTGCTTTCTCCGGTGCGGGTGTCAACGGAAATAATTATGATCCTTCTTTAACAACAGCAGGAACACACACCATTACTTATTCTTATACCGATGGAAAAAGTTGTACAAATACGGCAACAGATGATATGACCGTAAATGCTTTGCCTGTTTTAACTTTTAATCTTGCCAATGATCAATCGTGTATTAACGGAGCAGCTCAGGCAATCGCTGCTGTGAATCCTACAGGCGGTACTTTTTCAGGTGCAGGAGTAAGCGGAAATAATTTCAATCCTTCTTTAACAAGTATCGGAGCACATACTATTACCTATGATTATACCGATGGAAAAGGCTGTCACAACAGCATTACAGACGATATGACGGTAAATGATGTTCCCGTAGTTACGTTCGCTTTGACAGATGATCAGATGTGTATCAATGAAGCAGCGCAATCCATCACTGTTGTGAACCCTGCAGGAGGAATTTTTGCAGGTGCAGGAGTAAGCGGAAGCAACTACAATCCTTCATTGACAACAGCCGGAGTGCATACTATCACTTATACTTATACCGATGGAATCGGCTGCGCCAATACTGCCACAGATGATATTACCGTAAATGCTTTGCCGGTAATAGCTGTTGCCGATAAAGCTATTTGTACCGGCACAAGCAGCACTTTTAACGCGGGACCCGGATTTGCAAGTTATGCCTGGAGCAATTTAGGAAGCGGAAACGCTCAAAGCACAACAGCTTCCCTTGCCGGAAAATACACCATAACCGTTACTGATGTTTTTGGTTGCCGTGCTTCGGATGATGCTACATTAACTTTAAACGCTATTCCAAATCCTGATTTGGGCAATGATACTTCAATGTGTCAGGGACAGAATGTGGTGTTAAATCCTAAAACTTCTGCGCTGTTAAATTACCTGTGGACACCAAATTCTGCAACATCTGCAACACTTACGGCAAGTGCAACAGGAAAATACAAAGTAACGGTAAGTGATGGTATCGGCTGCAAAGGAAGCGATTCTGTTTTTGTGCAAATATTTTCTTCACCTCTTGTTGATTTAGGAAATGATTTTACCATTTGTGATAATGATTACGACAAAGCAAGCATCACTGCAAAATACAACGGCAACAAACAATTACACTGGAGCACTCTGGAAAACAATATCGATTCCATCGTGATCACTCATCCCGGATCTTACTGGGTACAAATCACCGATTCCAATCAGTGTTCCATCACAGATACTATTGAAATTACTCCTTATTGCAGCGACTTTGTATTGGATTGGCCAAATGTTATCACACCAAACGGCGATGGAAAAAACGACAGATTTCAGGCAAAAAATATTGATGATTCTAATTTTCAAAAAATAGCAGCGAACATTCGCGTCATTAGTTTTTCGGTTTATGACAGATGGGGAATCTTACTTTATTACACCGAAGTCAACACTTTACCATACTGGGATGGCCGATACAACGGAGTGCCTTCTTCTCCCGGCACTTACTATTATATCGTGAAATACAGCACCTCCGCCGGAAGAAACTACGAAGTGCCGGGATATATGACTTTGTTATAAGCGGACTTCAGATAGCGGGGAACTAACTTCGTGCGAAGGCCCGAGCCAAGAGGCGGGCGTGCGCAAGGTTTTTCGTGCGATGGCAGCATCTCTTGGCTCTTGAATTTTTTGGATACTTTTTGTTTCAAGACAAAAAGTATCGATTTGCTTCTTTTTAAAAGAAGACGCATATCTTTGATTAATGAATAACGGTAAACTCATCATAGTCCCCACTCCCATCGGGAATTTAAAAGACATCACACTTCGTGCTTTAGAAATATTGAAAGAAGTAGATTTCATCATGGCTGAAGACACCCGCACCAGCGGAAACTTACTCCACCATTTTGAAATTGAAAAGAAGATGTACCCTTTTCATCTCAACAACGAACATGTTGTTTTACAAAAAGTAGTGAGCGAGCTACAAGCCGGTAAAACCGCAGCTTTGGTATCGGATGCAGGTACGCCGGGCATCTCCGATCCGGGTTTTTTATTGGTACGCGAATGTATCGCCAATGGCATTGAAGTAGAGTGTTTACCGGGCGCAACGGCCTTTGTTCCTGCATTGGTAACTTCGGGTTTACCTTGCGACAAATTTTACTTCGAAGGATTTTTACCGCATAAAAAAGGACGCCAAACCCGACTCAAATATTTAGCCGAATTGCCCGAAACCATAGTGTTATATGAGTCTCCACACCGTATTGAAAAGTGCCTAAACGAAATAAAAGAGTTTTTTGGGGAGAATCGCCAAATATCATTTTGCAGAGAGCTATCTAAGAAATTTGAAGAAATCAAACGAGGGACCGTCACAGAAGTCCTGAATTCAATGACTGAAAACAGTTTTAGAGGGGAAATGGTAGTGGTCATCGCAGGGAAGGAAATAGTGAGGAAGTCGAAATATAATTCTGAAATAGACTAGCCTGCAAAGAAATTTTAAAATTTTATTTGGTTTGAATAAATATTCTTCTGATATTTGTCTTCTAATATATTTATACCATGATTAAGAACATGAAACAAATTAAGGACTGGGGTTTAGGTTTAAAAACACCTTTACTCATTGCAGGTCCTTGCAGTGCTGAAACAGAAGAGCAAGTGCTGACAACAGGTAGAGAAATTGCAAAAGCAGGAAAAGCGCAAGTCTTTAGAGCCGGTATATGGAAACCACGTACTCGTCCGGGATTGTTCGAAGGAATAGGTGAAGTAGGTTTGGAATGGATGGCGCAAGTAAAAAAGGAAACCGGTTTATTATTGACCACTGAAGTTGCAACCGCTGAACACGTTGAACTGGCTTTGAAACACGGTGTTGATATTTTATGGATTGGAGCACGTACTACCGTGAATCCTTTCTCTGTACAAGAAATTGCTGATGCTTTAAAAGGGGTGAACATTCCTGTAATGGTGAAAAATCCAATCAACCCTGATTTAGCTTTATGGGTGGGTGCCATGGAAAGATTGGCCGGTGCAGGAATCGATCGTATTGCCGCTATTCACAGAGGTTTTTCTTCTTACGAAAAAACACCTTTCAGAAATGCTCCGCTTTGGGAAATGGCTATTGAATTGAAAACACAATATCCTAATCTCGATATCATTTGTGATCCTTCACACATCGCAGGAACACGTGAATTGATTCCTTATGTTGCTCAAAAGGCATTAGACTTAGACATGGCGGGATTGATGATTGAATCTCACGTTACTCCTTCTGTTGCATGGAGCGACGCCAAACAACAGGTTACTCCTGATCGTTTGAATGAATTGTACAGCGCTTTAACTTTCCGTAAACCAAATTCTGATAACCCGGAATTCGGAAATAAACTGGAAGCATTGAGAGGCGAGATCGACAGATTGGATGATGAAATTTTCCACTCTATCGCTACCCGTATGAACGTGACTCAGCAAATTGGTGAGTACAAAAAACAAAACGGAGTAACGATTTTACAAGTTGGCAGATGGGAAGAAATCGTAAACAAACGCGTTGCTTTAGGAAAAGCAATGGGCTTGAGCGAAGAATTCCTGAAAAAAACTCTGGAGTTGTTACACAAAGAATCCATCAGAAGACAAAACTTAGTGATGAACGACAAACCTGAAGTTACCGCTAAATAGGGTTTTAAAATAAGGTTGATTAAAAAATCCCGGGTGAGAAATCATCCGGGATTTTTTTATTTAACTGGCACAGATTTTTAATGGATTCCTTATAAAAAACCCTATTATGAAACCTCTCTTTTATATTTCCACGCTGGCCGTTGCAATCTTTTTTGGCGGATGTAAAAAACTGGATAAGTTGACAGAATTCAATATGGACTACCACTCCTCTATTGTTTTGCCTGCTTCCAACACCATCGGACTGCCTTTGGATTTAACCTCTCCCGAAACAACCACCAATTCCCAAAGCACTTTTGCAAACAACAATACACAAACCGATAAAATTCAGGAAGTCCATTTAACAAAAATGACCATCACGGTAACTTCCCCTTCCGGCGTGGATCTCACCTTTTTAAAATCAGTAGAACTTTATATAAAAGCCGACGGGCTGAGCGAAAAAGAAATCGCCTGGGACAATAATGTTTCTGATAATGTGGGAAGCACGCTGAGCCTTAATGTAACGGGCGATGATTTAAAAGACTTTATCAAAAAGGATAAAATATCTGTTCGGATAAAAGCCGTAACAGACGAAGAAACTTATTCTGATTACACCATTGATATTTATTCACTATTTAAAGTGAACGCAAAAATATTAGGGATTTAATTCAGCACCTCATCTACCAATCCCAGCTCTCCCGTAATTTTAGGAAGCCTGTAGTTTTTAACTCCAAACAACTCCAGTTCTTTTCCTGTTGTTGGGCCCATAGCCACTACTTTTTGGTTTTCTTTAATTGGATATTTATTGAGGTAAGCACGAACACTCGACGGGCTCGTGAACACCAACACATCGCAAGGTTCTATTTCAAAATCCTTTTTCTCTGTGGTTTCATAAGTAATGAAATCAATCACTTGCGCAGGGTTTTTGAAAAACTGCTGAACTGTTCTTTTGCTGATACTGGAGATGGGAAACAATACCGTCTCCTCGCCCACTAAATCCGCGAACTCTTCTCCCACTTTTTTTATGTCCACATCATTGCCTACGTAATCAATCCGGGAACTATGTTTTGCAACCTCCTGGTAAGTGCCGCTTCCAACACAGGCAATTTTTCTGCCGCCTGTATCAGGATTCTGTTTAAAAAAATATTTTGCGGAATTCCTGCTGGTAAAAAATATCCAGTCGCTTTTTGGTATCGCTATAAATTCTATCCCTTTAACATCAATCAGCGACGCGCTGATTATTTTAATATTTTCTCCTAAAAAACGGAGATTGAATAAACTGCCGGCAGTAATTTTTTTGCTGATAAAAACAGTCAGCTCAGGCATATCTAATTGCAGTAATCTTAAAATTTCATCGGCCAGAATTTCGCTGTTGGTATTTTCCGCATATACCCTCTGTACGCCACTTTCATTGCCCAGCGCTGCCCAGGCTTTATATGTTCCATTGTCGTTGATACAATGTACACCCAAAGGCAATTGACAACCGCCTTCAAACTGATTCAACACTCTGCGTTCAACAGCAATTTCTTTTGTAGCGGCAGGATTGTTTAAAGCTTGTAATATTTTATCCAGCTCCACATCGCTTTCACGAATCTGTAATCCCAAAACTCCTTGCGCCGGAGCAGCAATGAATTCACGCGGATCGGGACGAACAACTTTAAATTCCGACAAATCTATATTCAAACGCTTCACTCCTGCAGCAGCCAATACAATGGCTCCATACTGTCCTTCTCTTAATTTTTGAATACGCGTAGGCACATTTCCTCTCAGATCTTTTATCTGAACATCATGGCGAAAAGCCATCAGCTGAGCTTTGCGACGGGCTGATGAAGTACCCACTATGGTTCCTGCTTTAAGAGATAAATTTTGAGAAGGATCGAAATGATCCGGTAAAATCAATAAAATATCTGCAGGATCTTCGCGCTCGGAAACACAGGCAACTTTGAGTCCTTCGGGCTGATCGGTTTCTAAATCTTTGTGGGAATGCACTGCTAAATCAATGGTTCCGGCCAGAAGCTCGGCTTCAATTTCTTTGGTGAAAAAACCTTTGCCTTCCATTTTATCAAAACTTAAATTTTGAATCTGGTCGCCACTGGTTTTAATGATTTTGATTTCTACTTTTTTTCCCAGGCCTTCCAACTGTGCCTTCACATGGTAAGCCTGCCACAAAGCCAATTCGCTTCCGCGGGTGCCGATAATAATGAGTTTTTCAGGATTGTTCATGGGATATTTTCACTAAAAAAAGAAGCCAGCTACGATTGGCTTTTGTTCAACAGAATTTCTTTGGCCATGATCATCGGGCCACTGATGTATTTTTTCTCCATATAGGCCAGCACTTTATCCAAAACTTCTTTTGCATTCTCATCCAATCCCTCCATCTCTTTCGCAAAAACATTGTCGATGGCATGCTGACGGATTTCTTTTACTTTTTGAGGAACGCCCTGCATTGCCTTGATTACCTGACGCTCATGATATACTTCCTGAAAAGCTGCCCATTGTTTATCTAAAATTTCGTGACAAACACTCAATTCATTTTCACGCTTTTTCATATTCTCATCCGCCTTTTCCTTCAAGCCTTCAATGTTGATGTAATGCACGGCAAAATTTTTCGGAATTGATTTTTCAATGTCGTTGGGCAAAGCCAGATCGATAATAATTTTCTTACTTTTTTCTCCCGCCAATAATTTTTCATACAGCTCGGTATTCACTATCGGCTCTTCTGATCCGGTGCAGGTAATCAACACATCAAAGCCTTCTGTTCTTTGATGAAGATCCTCCAATGAAAAAGCCTCACCTTGCAATTGCCTAGCCAGTTTTTGTGCTTTGGAAAGTGTGCGGTTGTAAACCGAAAAATTTTGAAAGCCATGTTTTTTTAAAAACTTGGCCATCGTTGTATTTGTTTCGCCGGCACCGATTAAAATGAAGCGGGCATCATTTTTCAAATTGAATTCTCTCAAAGTACGATAGGCCAGAGACACTATGGAAACAGGGTTTTTAGCAATATCGGTATGGGTATAAATTTCTTTTGCCGACTCAATCGTATGCTTAATCGCGATGCGCAATAAATCACCTGTCAATCCGAATTTCAACGATTCTTCATAAGCAGATCTCACTTGCGTGATGATCTCTCTTTCGCCAATCACGAGTGAATCCAGGGATGAAGCGAGTCGCATCAAATGATGAACAGCATCTTCTCCTTCATTGAATTCTGCATTTTTTTCCATCCATTGTACATCAACGGAAGGATTGAAAGACAGGAAAAATTTGGATCGGAAAGCAGGAGTAAATTCTTCTTCACTCACAAAAATAAACTCCACACGATTACAGGTAGAAAGGTACATCAACTCGTCAACACCACTGTTGACTTTGAGTTGTATGAGTCGCTCTTCGCGTTGCGCATCATCCAAATGCAGATATCCGATGTTTTCAATATCAGTGGTTTTGTGCGTGAATGCTATGATTTTAAGTTCTTTCAATTCCCTTGCAGAGCTATTATTCTCTAGCAAATATCCACAACCATTGTGGAGGCTCTGTCATACAATTGTCAAACGGGGAGCTGATATATATCAGGAATTATTACTTTTACTGCGCCAATTAAACAAAATTACTTACATGAAATTGCCTCGTTACGAACTTACGGCTGAGAAGTCTTTAATGGTTTTTGAATTTATTAGTGATGGGCCAAAAGGAGAGATTCCAAAACTCATAAAATTCAGTGAAACAAATCTAAAAGACCTATATAATCTGGCTTTTGGAGATAAAGACACCAAAACAGGAGAGATTAATGATAAAATTGTCTCTAATAATGGTGATAGCGAAAAGGTACTGGTAACGGTTGTCTCAACAGTATATGCTTTTACAGAAAAGCATCCTAAATGCTGGATTTATGCTACAGGGAGCACAACAGCACGAACAAGATTATACAGAATGGGAATTACTAAGCATTTCAAAGAAATCAAGAAAGATTTTGAAGTTTATGGTTTAAGGAAGAATGTTTGGGAACCCTTTCAGAAAGAAATAGTTTACGAAGCATTTTTAGTTAAACGAAAAAAGAATTAAATTTACTTATATGAATATCAACGATTTAAATAAGAAGAAGGTGCCAATTGTGCGAATTGACCCATCTTTGTCGAAATTTAAAAAGATGCCTTTATTTCAGGATAAGGTAGATAAGGCCAATGAAATGCTAAAAACAGTTGGGTTACCGAAAATCAAAAAACAGAAGGGGTAATTCTCTTTAATTTTCTTTTTTCTGACAAACAGAAAACCAATCACAGCTATTCCATAATTCTCTACCTAGAGTATTAAAATTTAGATGGAATTGTTTACTCCTGAAAATAAACCCTCTTCACTCTTCCCGCAATACTCGTCAACGCTTCATAAGGAATAGTTCCCATATCCTTCGCGTATTCCGTAACAGGATATCCTTCACCGAAAACAATTACCTCATCGCCTTCTTCGGCGGGAATATCAGTGATATCGATCATGGTCATGTCCATGCAAACATTGCCAACGATAGGCGCGAGTTTTCCGTGCACCACCATTTTTCCTTTGCGGTTGCTAAGTTTTCTGCTGAGCCCGTCGGCATAACCGATAGGCACCGTAGCGATAATCATTTCCTGTTTTGCAATTTCTTTGCGGTTGTATCCGATGCTGTCGCCGACTGGAATTTTTTTGATTTGAGAAATAGTGGTTTTCACAGTACTCACCGGAATCAGCTTGTCCTGATAACCCGGATCAGAAGCCACTCCATAGAGTCCGATACCCAAACGCACCATCTCAAACTGTCCCTGCGGATAATTGAAAATTCCCGAAGAATTTAAAATGTGACGAAGAATGGAATAATTCAGGCGCGCCATTATTTTGTCGCTCATCTTTTGAAAAGCATCTATTTGTCCGCGTGTAAAAGCACTTTCCTTTAAATCATCGCTGGAAGAAAGATGAGAAAATATCGATTGTACTTTTAATTTTTTATTGTTTTTTATTTTGATGATCAGTTCATTGAGATCCTGGTCTTCAAAGCCCAAACGGTGCATTCCTGTATCCAGTTTAATGTGGATAGGATAAGGCGCATCGCCTTCTTTTAAATTGCGATTTACTGCAGCTTCAAAAGCAACTAAAGTGCGAAAACTGTATATCTCCGGCTCGAGATGATAATGAATCATGGTATCATAGCCCTGCAACTGCGGATTCATGATCATGATAGGCACGTTGATTCCCGCTTTTCGCAATTCCACACCTTCGTCAATGTAGGCCACACCCAAATATCCAATGCGGTGAAACTCTAAAATTTGTGCAATTTCAAAACTTCCGCTGCCATAGGAAAGTGCTTTCACCATGGCCATTACCTTGGTAGTAGGCTCTAGTTTGGAACGGAAATAATTGAGGTTGTGAATGAGCGCATTCAAATTCACTTCAACAATAGTTTCATGAATTTTTTGCTGAAATATTTTACTGATTTGTTCGAAACCGAAAGCACGTGCTCCTTTGAGCAGGATGGTTTCGTTTTGAAAATGCGAAGGATCAAAATTCTTTAGAAAGGCCGCCGTATCAGGAAAAAAATCAGATTTTATGGGAACAAAAGAATCTTTCTGTTCGGAAATAGCAGTACCGATACCGATGACATGTGAAATATTTTTTTCTTTCAAAAGCGTTGCAACATGGTCGTACAGCTCTTTTCCCTCTTGTCCGCTTTGTAAAATATCCGACAGGATAACCGTTTTTTTGCCGTGGTGTTTTTGCTGATGAATAAAATCCAGGGCAATCGACAAAGATCCTAAATCGGAATTGTAAGTATCGTTGATAATGGTGCAATTGTTAATGCCTGCATTGAGCTCCAAACGCATAGCCACCGGCGCAAGTAACAACATTCTCTCGGCGATTACACTTTGCTCAAAGCCCATGTACAACAGGGTAGTCCAGCAATGAATGGCATTTTCAATAGATGCTTCATCGGAAAAAGGAATTTGAAGCGACGCAAAATTATTTTCATACACCGCCTGAATGGTGCTGTAGCCGTCCTGTTTTTGAATTTTTCCGATTTGCAGATTGGCGCGCGAAGTGCGCGACCACGTGAAAGCGGGAATATTTTTTACAATAGCATTTTCCTGTACCGTTTTGTGAATGGCCTTATAATCCTTGCAATAAATCAGCACTTCACAGGAGTAAAAGAGTTTTATTTTTTCTTCTACTTTATCATCCCAGTCATCAAAATTTTCGTCGTGGGCCTGACCCACGTTCGTGAAAATTCCAATGGTTGGTTCTATCATTTTTTTTAATGCCGACATTTCTCCGGCATGTGAAATTCCGGCTTCAAAAATACCTAACTCGTAATCCTCCTCACACAACCACACCGACAAAGGAACGCCTATTTGTGAGTTGTAGCTTTTCGGACTGCGCACGATGCGTTTCGATTTTCGCAGCAACTGGTACAACCATTCCTTAACAATTGTTTTTCCATTGCTTCCGGTGATACCAATCACCGGAAATGTAAATTGTTTGCGGTGATAGGCTGTTAATGTTTGCAACGCTTCAACAGCATCGTTCACTTTTAAAATATTTGAATTCGGAAAAGCGCTAATATCGATGTCATTGGAAACAATGAAATTGCGCACTCCGCTGATGTAAACTTCATTTAAAAACAAATGCCCGTCGTGACGATCTCCTTTAATAGCAAAGAAAACCGAATTATCGGGCTGCGTCATTTTGCGACTGTCGATCAATAAATTTTCAATAGTAAAATCATCATCAAAGGCAATGATATTGCCTCCTACAATTTTTTGAATATCCCTGATGTTGTATTTGCGATGCGGCATTTACTACTTTTTGTTGTTGTAACACACTCTGCACAATGCAGTGTATTTATCTTTTTCACCCAACACAATCAATTCTTCTTCGGAGTTGATGCGGTGCGTAAAGTTAGCCAGATTACCACACTCAATGCAAATGGCATGAAGTTTTGTTATCTGATCAGCAATGGCAAGCATTTGCGGCATCGGTCCGAAAGGCTCTCCTTTATAATCCATATCCAATCCCGCAACAATTACCCTGATATTTTTCGCCGCCAGTTGTTTGCAAACCGAGATCAGCTGAGTATCAAAAAACTGAGCTTCATCAATAGCTACCACTTCTGCGGACGCAATGTGCGACAATATTTCTTTTGCATCATTCACCACAACAGCCGGAACCGAAGTTTTATTATGAGATACCACTTCGCTAACAGAATAGCGGGTTTCCAAAGCAGGTTTAAAAATTTTTACTGTTTTTTTTGCGAGAACAACGCGGTTAACACGGCGGATTAACTCTTCGGTTTTTCCTGAAAACATGGATCCGCATATTACTTCTACAATACCGTTGTGTGATGGCGCGTTATTGAAATGATTTTCGGACATTTGTAAAGAAATAATTTGTCTTTGTACACCTCTTACGAAACTAATTAAAGTTATGGAGATAAAAAATAAGAAGCAGGAACTATCCGATTTACTCGGGAAATTAAATAGTGCAGGGAGTTACGATGAGGTCATCAGCCTTGCGCAAAAAATTACTGTACTGGCCAGTGAAATAAAAACGACTGAACATCTTGTAAAGAATTTTGAGATACAATTGCAGGAAGCGGAAGAAGAATTAAAACAAATCCGAAAAGTACAACCTGAACCAATTATTGAATCAAAAAAAATAGAAGAGCCTGTCATTACTCCTGAAATTGTTGTTCAAAAAACCTTTGAAAAACCAATGCAAAGAGCAGCTACAATTTCCGAAAAACACGAATCGGGAACAGATACTACCCTGGCCGGAAAATTCAGAAAATCACCAATTGCCGATTTGGTAAAAGCAGTGAACATCAATCAAAAAATTCTCTTCACTAAAGAATTATTTAAAGGAGATAGTTTTGCTTTCAACGAAGCATTAAATAAACTCAATACTTTTCAAAACAAAGAAGAAGCTTTAGGTTTTTTAAAATCGGATTTACAAAACAAACACAGCTGGAAAGAAGGTTCTACGGCACTTTCCGAATTTGTAGAATTAGTGGAAAGAAGATATGTATAGAATCATTTTCTTTTTTGTTTTTTCGTTTTTTCTCGCCTCCTCCGCGAGTGCTCAGGACAGCGCTTACACCCGTTCCGTAATTGAAAAATTAACTTCCAATGAATTTTCCGGAAGAGGTTATGTGGACAGCGGGCATGTTAAAGCAGCAAAATTTATTGCCGGTGAATTTGAAAAAGCAGGATTGAAAAAATTCTCTGATTCGTGGTTTCAAAATTTTAAACTTTCTCCCACTATTTTCCCTGCGGAGATGGAAGTACGCATTGATAAAAAATTATTAATTCCGGGAAAAGATTATTTGGTAGATGCGCAATCAGCTAGCGTTAATGGGAGTTACAAACTGATATGGCTCACTAAAAAAATAGTGAGCGATAAAAAGAAACTCGAAAAATTTGCCAAAGGAAATTATTCGAAATGCTTCATAGTAGTAGATGCGCAAGACATCGAGGATAAAGAACAAAAAGAGCTGATGCAGCAAATGGTTTTCAATCCGTTTAAAGCCATGGGCATCGTGATGATTAAAGACAGTAAGCTCACCTGGACTGTTTCACAAAAACAATTCGATTACGCTGTAATTGAGATTCCGCGTGACAAAATGGATTCTAAAGCAAAAAAAATAAGTTTGAACATCAAAGCCGAACACCTCTATAAAATTGAATCGCAAAATGTAATCGGTTTTATTCCTGGGAAAGAACAGCCGGATTCTTTTATTGTCATCAGCGCACACTATGATCATTTGGGTAAGATGGGCGCCAACACTTATTTTCCGGGCGCCAACGACAATGCTAGCGGCACATCCATGCTGCTTAATTTCGCGAAATATTTTGGGGAACATCCACCGAAATGTTCCGTTGTATTTATTGCTTTTTCGGGGGAAGAAATCGGACTTTTGGGTTCTTCCTATTATGTTTTACATCCAGCTTTTCCATTGAAACAAATAAAAATTCAAATCAACATTGATATCATTGGCGATGCCGGAGATGGCATAACGGTAGTAAATGGAAAACCTTTTGAAAAAGAATTCGCGTTGCTCACAAAAATCAATGAAGAAAAAAAATATCTGCCCAATATTCAAAAGCGCGGAGAGGCCGCCAACAGTGATCATTATCCTTTTTACAACAAAGGTGTAAAAGCAATTTTTATTTACAGCAGGGGCAAAAGTACGGCCTACCACGACATTAACGACAACAATAAAAATTTACCTTTAGTGAATTACAAAGACTGTTTTCAATTGATTCGTGATTTTATTTTATTGGAGCAATGACAAAAATTTCTGCAGTTATAATCACCTTCAACGAAGAAAAAAACATTGAACGTTGTTTGCGTTCACTGGAAGGAATTGCCGATGATATTGTTGTTGTAGATTCTTTTTCAAGTGATCAAACAGCGGAAATATGCACCAAATTTAAAGTGAATTTTATTTCCCATGCCTGGGAAGGATATTCCCGTTCAAAAAATTTCGGGAATGAGCAGGCGAAACACGACTGGATTTTATCGCTAGACGCAGATGAAGCCCTTACAGATGAATTGAAAGCGTCTCTTGGGAAGTTGAAAACAGAAAATGCATTTCAAACAGCGTCTTTCAATCGCCTTACCAATTATTGTGGAAAATGGGTGAAACACGGAGGATGGTATCCCGATAAAAAAGTACGTTTTTTCAATCGGAAAACAACACAATGGCAAGGACATCTGCATGAAGAATTAATTTCCAATCCGCCTCAAAATATTTTGCATTTACCCGGTGATTGTCTGCACTACAGCTATTACAACCGTGAACAACATTATCAGCAATTAGAAAACTTCACTTCCATTGCCGCAAATGAGTTGTATTCAAAAGGAGCGAAAGCAAAATGGCACAAACTGATTTTCAGTCCGCTTGTAAAATTTATCCGCGATTATTTTATGAAGCTCGGTTTTTTAGACGGCTATACCGGTTTTACCATTGCGCGAATTTCCGCCTATGCCACTTACCTGAAATACCACAAATTATCTCTTTTACAAAAGAAGAAATCCATTGCATCTTAAGCGCAAAACAAAGCGCGAAAAAAAAATCACAAAACACTATTTATCAATCCTTTATAAAATGGCTTTTTGCTGTGTAAATGCAAATCCATTTCAATGTAATAATCTATATATCAAATAGTTACAAAATTTTTATTTTCATTTTTCCTTGGTTTTAGAAGAATTCCTCTCTACTTTGGAGTGAATTCAATTTTTTACTTGGGGGTAAAACTTTTGTAATATATGTTTAAACCAAAACCATCGGGCTTTTGCCTTTTAGTGATTATATTTTTTTTCCTTTTCTTTTCTTCGCTCAGAGCTCAATATTCTCTGGTGGGGAAAGCTTTACAAACAAATCCAACAACCTACCGACTCACCCAAGATATTCAATGGCAAAACGGAAGCGTTTGGAATGTGAATAAAATCGACCTCAACAATTCATTCGATATATTTTTCGAATGCTATTTCGGCAATCATGATGACGGTGCCGACGGCATCACTTTCACTCTGCAGCGACAAGGCACCAATGCCGGCGGAGCGGGTGGCGGATTGGGTGCTACGGGTATCACTCCTTCGTTAATTGTGGAATACGACACTTACCAAAACACCGATTATCTTGATCCCGTTTATGATCATATTGCCATTGAAAAAAATGGAATTGCCGATCATAGTTTGCCTGCCACGCTTTTGGCCGGACCCATTCAGGCGAATGTCAGTAACGTTGATATTGAAAACGGACAATGGCATAAAGCCCGCGTGAAATGGGATGCGGCCACACATACCATGGAAGTATATTTCGACTGTACTTTAAGATTGACTTACAACAATGACATCATTGCTTCTGTTTTCGGAGGCAACAACATGGTGTATTACGGATTTACCGCCTCCACCGGTGGGTCAACCAATGAACAGAGTGTGCGCGGATTTCATTTCACACACTCCAAAAAAATGGATGCCGCTCTTTGCGCAGGCGACAGCGTTCAAATTGATTTAAGCGGAGATCTTACTTACAGCTGGCAGCCTACAACAGGAATGAATTCAGCCTCTTCTCCCAATCCGATATTTTATCCGGGCGCAAATACTCAGTACATTGTGGACATCACCGGTCATTGTTTTGAAACCTGGAAGGATACGGTAAATATTGCCGTGAACAATAAACCCTCCGTTAATTTAGGTTTGGATCAATCCATTTGTGAAGGAAGTCCGGCACTTACTTTTGATGCAGGAAATCCGGGAGATTCCTATCTCTGGTCATCGGGAGAAAGTTCGCAAAGCATTTCAAAATCAAGCTCAGGAACGTATAGTGTTGTGGTCACCGACACTAATAATTGCAAATCAAAAGACTCAGTAATTTTAACCGTCATTCCTAAACCTGTAATAGATCTGGGGCCGGATATCGGACTTTGCCAAGGACAATCGGCAACGATTAACTCTGATTTTACCGGCGGAAAATTATTATGGTCGACAGCGGAAACCACACCATCCATTGTTGTAAATACCACTTCTGAAATCCGACTGAAAGCTTATTATGATTCCAATTGTCCGGTTTACGACACCGTTTTAATTACTGTGTCTCCTTTTCCCTTTTCCAATTTATTTACCGACAGCGTTGTTTGTTTTGATGATATCCGTTCCATCACACTTGATGCGGGCAACGGAGCACAACATTATCTTTGGGACAATGGTGATTCAACGTCGGCCACTATCGTTACACATGAAGGAACTTATACTTTAACCCTGATCAACGGAACCTGCAGTATCAAAGATACTGTTGTAATAAATGAATGGTGCCCTTATACCCTCTTTGTTCCCAACGCTTTTACGCCCTTAAATAAAGACGGAAACAACGATGTGTTTTATGCCGAAGGAATCAACATAAAAGATTTTCATCTGCTGATTTTCAACAGATGGGGAGAACTGATTCACGAAAGTTTTGATATCACTGAGGGTTGGGACGGGACTTACAAAGGAAAACCTGTGCAGGTGGATGTATATGTTTGGAAAATCTATTGGACAGAAGATAAGAAAAAAGAAAAAGTAGGAAGCGTTACTGTGCTGCATTGATTTTATTCGGCCTTTCTGTAATCACCCGGTGATATGCCATTCTCTGTTTTAAATACTCTGTTGAAATGAGAAACATTGCTGTAGCCTACTGAATAAGCGATTTCAGAAATACTGGAATTGCTCTCTTTCAACAAGCGCTTTGCCTCAGTCATTCTGATATTATTAAGATATTGCTTAAACGACAGATTGTATTTGTTTTTAATAATCGCTGAAATGCGGATTTCGGGCACGCCCGTTTCCTGATTAATGAGACTTAATCCTAATTCGGGATTGGAATAATTGGAAGAAATATATTCCAGAATTTTCTTTTCCAAAAGATCTCCGGAAGCTACAATTTCAGGGGTCGACTGATAAGGCACAAACACTGTCTTCTTGCGCTGGGAATAATCGTAAATCAAAAGTGCTGAACCAATTAACACTCCAAAAATCAATACATATAAATACCAATAATTCGATTTCCTGAGAGAAATTTCATACACCGTAATTTTATCCTTAGTATGAGGTTTTATAACCGCCCCTTGTTCAATATTGATGGATTGCACTTTAGAAAAAGAAGCTTTGAGCTTGGTTCCGTTCTCTAATCCGTTATCGCTGTACCACCATTCAGGCACCATAAATTTTTCAATAGGAACTTCATAAGTGTTGTTGATCGGGGAATCTTCAATGTTATAGATATAACTCATATAACTGTTGGGCTGATTCAATTTTGAAAAGCCTTCGCAATACACCCGGATGTTGATAGGGATCATTTTAGAATTTTCGGCCGAGAGGGAAAGCACTATTTTTTCATAAGAACTGATGTCAAAGTAGTCGGTCTCCTTTATTGGCTCTACATCCATCCCCGCATAAGGATATTGAATTTTATCCCCCAACTCATAATCGAAGCGGGCATATTTTAAGGTATCCACCGTAAAATGAACTTTTGTGTTTCCGCCATCCAATGCATCATCGTAAGATTTTACTTTGAAATCGGGATTGCCCGGAAATAATTTCTTTTCACTGGTTCTAAAGAAAAACAAGATGAGTGATAACAGGACGGAAAGACCTATTATGGCAAGGGATATTCTTTTAAAAGAAACTTTTCTCATAGAATGATTTCCACTAAAATAAGAAAAGAGGTTGTGCGTACAACCTCTTTTCTAAACCTAACATATACTATACCCCTATAATATAACGAACCAAAAATTTGAATCTCCTAATCAACTTCAGAACTTCTTTCTTCTCTTTTTAAAAACAGATGGAGCATTGGGGTGCTGCCATCTGTTTTTATTGGGGATTCAATCTACTTTTCTTACACCAAAGATATACTATAAGGGAAGGTGATGCACGAAAATGGGCTTGACATACACTGGACGCTTTTAAAATTATAACCGGACAATACCAAGACAGTTTAACGTAAATAATTGATTTTCATATATTTAATTAAAGACAAGATTATTTATGTGGAATATTTTTTCTATTTTTAGTCGAGAAAAGAAGATTTTTCATGAAAAAACTACTTGCACTTTTATTATTTCTCCCTTTTGTCCTTAAGGCAACGCAACCTGAAATTTTTAATTACACGACTGACGATTACGTTGGCCACTCCATAAACTACTCAGCTACAGAGGATTCTGTTGGAATCATGTACATCGCCAATGCTTATTCGGTATTGGAATTTGACGGCATCAACTGGAGACGCATACCTGTAAGTAACGGTCAGAGTCCGAGTTGTTTTGCTAAAGACAAAGAAGGTAAAATATTCCTGGGATCCTTTGGGGACATAGGTTACCTGGAAAAAGACAAGGTTGGAATAACAAAATTTATTTCCCTCAAAAACAAAATCATCGAATCAAATAAAAAAATAGGCGTGATTTATCACGTCGCTTTTTATAAAGGAGATGTTTATTTCTCTTCCTATGAAGCAATTTATGTTTACAATGGAAAAACGGTAACCGTTATTCATCCGGCCATGGATGAAAAATCCAATCCGGCCCAGTTTTCCTATCTCGGCCTGGTCGGCAATGAGCTGCTGGTATATGAAAGCATGAGGGGTTTAGGGAAAATTGTGGATGGTGCTTTTGTAAAAATCCCTACTCATCAAAATATTGATAATCAAGTGTTTTGCGCTTTCTTTAAGAATGGGGAATCAGATTATACTTTATTTGAAAAGGGAGGAATTGTTAAAGTACAGCACGGCGCAGTAAGCAAAACACCTTTGTCCCGCAATGGTGTTCCTGAAAAAACCATTATTACTTCAGCAGTAGCCATTGGGAACAAGCTTTTTGCTGTTGGAACGGAAGAATCGGGGATATTGATTTGTAATGAGAATGGCAATATATTAAGAAGCTTCAATAAGAAGAGCGGACTTAAAAGCAACTATATCAGGAACTTATATCTTGATTCAAAAGGTGATTTATGGGCTCCGCTAAACAATGGAATTGCGGTGGTGAAGCTGAGTTCTTCTTTTGAATTCATTAATGAATTACAGGATTTTGAAGGCATGGGTTACTCCAGTCTTTTATACAATGACACGCTTTACTTAGGCAGCTCACAGGGTTTGTATTATTCTCCCCACTGGTCGGCTAGTCAAAATAAACCTTTTATTAAAGCAGAAAATGTGGGCTTACTGGCCAACAACGTCAAAATTCTGAAAGGAGTAATTCTTTGTTCCGATGAACACGAATTTTATGAAATCACCAATGGGAAGGCCAAAAGAATATCGGATGGAACAGGTTTAAGCGCCTGGACTTTCAAAAGAATTCCCAACATTGATACGCTGTTAATATGCGGAACTTATGAAGATCTCCGCATTTATGCTTTCCGAAAAGGACACTGGGTTTTTAAAAATGCCATTTCCGGATTTAAGGAATCCGCCAGAATGTTTGAATTCGACAATAAAGGAATCCTCTGGTTGGTTCAGGGAATTTCGGGATTGTTCAGGATTGAACTGGATAAAAATTTGAAAAACGCTGTTTCCGTTGAAAATTATTGTAGTAAATACCATTTCACTCCCGACTATTTCAATGACATCGTCAAAGTAGGCAATCAATTGAAAGTGTCCTCAGAAGGAGGAATTTATTATCTGGACGACAAAGACGCTCTGATCAAAGACCCGGCTTTCAGCGATATCAAAGTATCTACCACCCGACTGCGGGCAGTAGAGGGAGAATACCAAACCCTTTATCTCATTCAAAACGAGCGTCCGGTTTTCATTGAATTGAGCAACGGGAAATACATAGTAGGCGCTCATTCCCCCAATAACTTAAAAGACAAATTGGTGGGAAGTGCTGAATATGTAGGGAAACTGGGCGAAGACTCCTATATGATCGCTTCCCAGCAAGGCTTTGCCATTTATCATCCTCAAAGCACTACACCGCTGCCAAAATGTTTGATCCGCAGCGTAAAATTGTTAAACCTGCCGGAAGACTCCGTACTGTCAATGGGATATAATATCCCGATGGCCTTGAACTACAAATACAACAACCTGGCATTTTACTTTTCTATCCCTGTTTATGGAACCTACAGCAACGTGTTTTATCACACGGAATTGAGTGCCAAAGACAAAAAAATCACCTGGAAAGATTTATCGCAAAACCCTTTCAAAGAATTCACCAACTTACCCGAAGGAGAATACACTTTTAAAGTATGGGCGGAAATGAACGGAACGCTGAGTCCGGCCGGAACAATGACTTTCACCATTTCACCTCCCTGGTTCCGCTCGAAATTTGCTTATGTTGTTTATCTCCTGTTGATCATCGCCATTACTTTCATTCTCATTCGCGTGGTTCGCTTCCGCTTCAATACACAACGAAAAAAACTGGAGCAGGAGAAAACACGGGAATTACAAAACAAGGAAGCAGTACATAAAACCGAGTTGCTGGAAATGGAGCTGCAACGCAAAAACGACGAGATGGCTTTCCTCGCTTTGAACTATACTCAGAAAAAACAATTCCTTACTTTTTTGAAAAGCAATTTGAGTCAATTGTCGAAAAATATAGTAGACGATAAAAATTCCAACGAACTTAAAACTCTCATCCGCTCTATCGGAGTAGAAGATAAAGAGACGGAAAACTGGGAAAAATTTCAAATGCACTTTGATAAAACCAACGACAACTTTTTTCAGAAACTGAAACAACTGGATCCAAAAATGAATGAATCCACAATGTTGATGTGTTCTCACATACGCATGGGTAAATCGAATAAGGAAATTGCTGATTTGCTAAACATTTCCATCAGTGGCGTTGAGAAAAGAAAATACCGCTTGAAAGATAAGTTGGGAATTAAGGATGAAAATTCAATAACGGAGTTTATTTCGAAGTTGTAGTAATAAATCCCTCTGCCTGCGCACAGAATTCCTCCGCACCTCCCTTTTTCAAAGGGAGAGGCCCATGCCCTGAAAACCATTATTTAAGTATGGATGAGAGCGCACTTCTCCCTTTGAAAAAGGGAGGTGCGGAGGAATTCTGTGCGCAGGCAGAGGGATTTTAAAAAATCTTTGCATCACCACTTCCATCTACCAGCACTGAATAATAGCTGGGTTTAATTCCCATTAAATAAGGGAAAGCGCGAAGCACTGCGGTTTTTAATTTGTATTTAATGTATCCTCCTTTGTTGTTTTTAAATAGATGCCGGTTCACCTCATCGGGATACAATCCGCATTTGTCTTTCAAAACCTTGTGTCCTTCCGACAACAGCAGATAACGAAACAAGGCCGGTGTAAAAATATTGATGTGGCCGTAAGCCAGAAAATGCTTTATTTTTTTGTCGACATAAAACGAAAAATCAATCGGCACCTCATAAAACTGATGTTTGGAAACCCTTTGTATTTCTCTGATGATTTGTCGCGGATACTCCACATGTTCAATAACATGAGAACAATACGCCAAATCAAAATGACCATCGGGATAAGGCAATTTATAACCGTCGAAAACTTTTACCTCTACTAATTTTTTGATATTTTTTTTCTGTGTTTGCGCCACACCACTTTCCGAAATATCAACGGCAAACAATTCATCACAAAAATTCCAGTCGGACAATAATTGCAAAATACTTCCTTCGCCACAACCTACTTCTAAAACTTTTTTAGCTTTTAAATGTGCAGTTAATTCCACCACATTTTTTGCTTTATAATTGGCTCCGGCCTGGCGCCATTCAATAATTGAATCCTGGTATTGTTTGTCGTAGGAAGCTTTAAAATCCGATTTCGTTTGCATCTGGAATAATTTCAAAAAAGAAAATTACTACATTTTCACGATACTCTGATGATCAGGGAAGATGAATGTATTTTATAGAAGGGTGATGCGTTAAAAAAAAGCCGTAACCACCTTTCACATTGGTGGGATAATTAATGGCCTCTTTAAAAATTTCGGTGAAGATATTCTGACTTTTATTGCGCTTGTCTAAATAGCTATAGTATTGCGGACTGATATTCGACAGGGTCACAATGAAATCCTTTGTAATACTTGTATCAATATCAACGGCTAAAGATCCCGCTGCGTTTTTATCGGAAAAACCCTGATCGGAAAAAAACAAAGTTTGCGCCAGCTGATTGCTACCGTTACCAAAAAGATTTTGCACCTGAAACTGAGAGGTATCCAGCTTAGTAGAATCCACCTGATAAACATTCATCATGTACCAGTTGCTGCCGGCAGGATCTTCAAAACTATAATTCAACTTAAAAGTTCCGTTTGTTTGTTTGCTGAAAGAAGCGTCGTTTAAATTCACCTGCGGCAACATTCTTTCAGAAGCTGTGATTTGTAATTTGGATTTATGATCCACTACCGAAAGTTCATAGTTCTCATCCACCACCTGCGGAATAGTTAAGCTAACGTAAATTCCTTTCCCCATATTGATGAGTGTATCGGTTTTGCCCTGATAGGAAATAACAACAGTAGCATCCTCCACCAATAAATTCGCCAGTAAAGTGCTGTCGGCATTGCCACTACCGCCATCAGAAGCAGTATAACCCGAATCGAGAATAGAAAAACTTTTTGCCAACGCAACAATCATTACTGAGTTGGGAATTACCTGAGTGAACACCACCAGTTTAGGTTCATGAGCAGGAATAAAAATTTGCTTGTCGTCGGGCAAACAACCCTGCAAAATCAATAAGGAAAAGAGAAATACTATAATTTTCATAATTCTAAAATTCAAAGTTATAGGCTATAGAAGGAATCATTCCGAACAAACCTTTTTCCATATATCTTCTTCCCTTTTCATCCGCTTGAAAATAAATTTTGTAGGGTGTGTTGCTGTTGTAAACATTGTAAGCGCCAAAATGCCATTCGCCTTTATAGCCCTTATAAGGTTTGCATTTGCGCACAAAATTAATATCGAGACGGTTAGTAGCCGACATTGATATTGCATTTTTACTAGTGAACACCGGAATGATTTCAACACCGGTAAACGAGGCGTTAGGAACAGTATAAGCGCCGATCTGAGGAGTAAATCGTGATCCTGAAGCATAAACAAACACAGCAGAAAAAGTCCATCTTTCGGTGAGTTTTATATTGGCCACCACATTTAAATTGTGTCGTCTGTCGTATTTTGCCGGATAAGGATTTCCGTTGTTCAAATCAGGAAAGTAGCGATTGGCCCACGACAAGGTATAACCCACCCAGCCACTTATCCGGCCTTCATCACGTTTCACCAAAAACTCCACACCGTAAGCATTTCCTTTGCCCTGCAACAATTCTTTTTCAAACTGATCATTCAGCACCAGGTTGGCGCCCTCCTTATATTCCACCAGATTGTTCATCCATTTATAATATCCTTCCACGGAAATATTGGTGGCAATTTTTGAAAACATGCGGGAATAGGCAACAGCGATCTGATCGGATGTTTGTGGTTTAATTCCCGCCGTTACAGGATACCACAAATCGGTTGGCAAAGCAACAGTAGAGCTGGAAACCAAATGCATGTACTGGTTCATGCGCGCATAACTTGCTTTTACAATATCATTTTTTGTGATGGAATATTTCATTGCTAATCGTGGTTCGGGAGCGATATACATTTTATTTTTTACCGCACAGCCCGAGAGGCGGAGCGCAGCCGTGATTTGCATTTTTTTATCCATCAGCGACCAATCCATATTTCCATAAAGCGCGTACTCCAGGGCATATAAACTATTGGCCGGTTTACTTTTCAAAAAATCAGAAATCTCTCCGTTGGTGCTGATGATGTTCGGACGAAAGATGTGTTGTATCGCCTGCGCACCAAATTTGTAGTTAAAGTTTGGAGAGTGGTAATAATTAAAATCTGTTTTCACTCCGTAATCATTCACTTTAGAAGAAATGTACAAGGAATTACTTTCAAATTTTCCTGTAATGTCATAGTCAAAAAGCGTATTGATAAAAGAAGTATTGGCAAACAATCTGTCGCCGAAAATATGATTCCAGCGCAAAGTATTGGTGATATTTCCCAGTTTAAATCCAAAACCAATTCCCTCGCTTTGCTGATCCTTAAAGGAAAGTATATCATTTCCCAGATAAGAACTGAAATACAAACGATCTTTTTTACCTAAAACAAAATTCAGTTTTGCATTTAAATCGTAGAAATAATAAGGTAAAGGAATGCCCACCAATTTAAAAACCTGATCGATATAAGTTCTTCTTCCCGACAACATGAAGGAAACTTTATTTTTTACAATGGGCCCTCCTATGGTGAGTCGGGAGGACAATAAACCAACACCTCCTGCGGCAGTGAATTTAGTCATGTTACCATCGTTCATTCTGATATCCAAAACCGATGAAAGCCTTCCTCCATAATTCCCCGGAAAAGCCCCTTTAATCAAAGTAAGTTCTTTAATGGCATCGGAATTAAACACCGAAAAAAATCCGAAAAGATGACTGATATTGTACACCACTGCTTCATCCAGAATAATTAAATTCTGATCGGCATCACCGCCCCGCACAAACATTCCGGTTTGTCCCTCACCACCTCTTTGAACACCGGGAAGGAGTTGTACAACCTTTATTAAATCAGATTCTCCGCCTATGGTAGGAATATTTTTAATGTCCTTTACCGGGATTTTTATGGTACTCATTTGCGTGGAATTGTGAATTTCCTCCAACTGCGATTTTTTTCTTTTGATCACAATTTCAGCTGTTTTTTTCACTTCTCTTCTCAATGAAATTTTAAGGTTGGAAGCAGACGAAGGATTGATATCCGTCACATTGGTAACATAGCCCAAAGCACTTATGCTCAACTTATAGGTATCCACAGGTAAAGACAAGGAGAAGTACCCGTAATTATTGGTAGTGGTGCTGAAATTGGTTTCGGGAATATACACTGAAGCAAATGACAATACCTCACCGCTTTCTTCGTCGGTTACGGTACCGCTGACTCTGAAATTCTGACTGAAAAGAGAGCAGCTAAAAACAAGAAAAAAGTTAACTAAAATTATTTTCATTGACTGTATGATCCTGCAATTAACAATTTGTTACAACGGCAAGCAAATTTATGGTGATCAACAGACGCGATTACTGTTATTAGGTTGTGTTACCGAAATTATTTTGCTGAAATTATTCGTCGCCGGAAATTTGAAAAAAGGCATAAAACACTCCCGGTATCCATCCTAAAAGAGTTAATACTATTGCGATGCGGAATTTTTTAGAATCTTCGCCAAACTTAATAGCTACAGCAAAAGGAGGTGCAATGATGCACAAAATGAAAAGCAATAAATTTTCAAGCTCTGATGTATCGTCCTCATCCTCGTCAACTATCATTTGTTGCTTATCATTATCCAGAAGAATCACTTCAACAGCATCAATTTTTTGTATAGTGTCGGGGGAAATAATTGCCGTGGTATTTATGGTATCCGCCATTTGTGTTTTCTCCTGTATTGAATCTTTTGCAGGATTTACAAGGCTGTCGGATCTTTCTTTTGCAGCATTGTTCACCTCACTTGTTGAATCTGTTTCAGTTTTTTGTTTTGATTTTTTACTTGTGTTTTTTACTGTTTCGGATTTAGAATAATCGACGTAAAACCCATCGCTGTAACGTTTTTTTGCAATGTGAAAAGAACTGCACGAGGTGAAGAATAAAATGATTAGGATCGCTATTTTACTACTCCCATTCATTTGATAAACGTATATGAAAAAACCATTTCCTGCGCCACTACAAAAGGGTTACCTCCCTGATTAATCAATGATGCCGAATAAGCCAAACGTATTTTTTCACCGTGAAATCCTATCGTCATAAAACTGGAATTTGAACTAAAGCCCGCTCCCCAAAAAAAGAAATTGCGTTTCAAACTGAAATTTACCTGATAGCGCGTTTGAATAAACCCATTGTCCATATGATAAAACTGCAACAGCAAAGCAGGAGAAAAAGTTATTTTATCACTTTTCTTTTTTCTGAAAACATAGCCGAGCTGAGCGGTTGAAACAAATTTAGATCTCTGAATCAAATCATATTTTAATGGATTGTAGCTGAGGTATTCTGTTTTCAAACTTGGAAATCTTCGCAAAGAATATCCAACATAAAAAGTAGGAGAATGCAAAATAGCTCCTCCTGAATAACACAAAAAAGGAGAAGCTGAATAACTATGATTTGAATACGCATTTAAAGTATCGGAATCGGCTAAAACACTTGAAATACCAATAGAAGCCCCGAGAGATAAAGTAAATTTATTTTTCAATTTAATTTTCGGTGAGCAGGAAATTTCACCCTGCACTCTTTGCGTTTTTAAAGGAGTATAAATATCAGGATTAGACGTGTACATGATTCCTACTCCGCTTTTAATTGCAGGAAGATATTGATCGAAAGAACAATAAAACCTGGAAACACCCAACACCGTGAAAGCACTTTCATCAGAGGAATTCATTACACCGCCAATAGTAAATCTCGGATAAACTAAAGTGCCGGCAAAAGATGGATTTTGATACAGCGGTAAAGATTGTCCCTGTGAAAAAGGTTGATAATACTGACTATGGACAGTAAATGAAATAAAAGAAAAAAGAAGTAAAATATATCCTGCTTTTCTCTCCATATATTATTGCAACTGCGAATCTAAAATCTCCTGATCTGCTTTGCTTTTTTTCTTTTTCGGAAGACCTTCCTTCGTTTCATTTTTCTTGTCGACCGTAGCAGAAACAGGAACAACACTTTTTACATTTTCAATTTTAGTTTCCGGTGTTGCAATAACCGTAAGGTCGGAATCTTTTTTAATTTTTTCTTCTGTTTGATCAGGGGCAGGCGCACTTTCATGCTTATCCATAAAAAACTGATGCGGTCGCTGAAACGATTTATTGTGCTTACTTTCTCCTGCTTTTTCAAAATACAAAGTAGAAGAAGTATCGGAAATGCCGGCAGAGTTTTCAATAGTATTGTTCTGCGATTTCGGAACCAAGGGTGATTTTTCTTTTTGTTGGAACAGCACTATAGCGGCAACGACTATCCCTACTCCGGCGGTAAGCATTAACCCTTTCGACCATGGTTTTGCATACCACTTAACTTTCATGAATTGTTTTTCCAATCCCTTTGGAACTTCAACATTAACAGCTGATACAAAAGAAACATCCATTAAATCCATGCTCTCTTTCAATGAAGGATTGGCATTTACAAAATCCACAAAACGCTGTTTTTCTTCAGCATTTAATGTCCCTTCAAAATAAGAGAAAAGCCATTCGTCAAAATTAATATGGTTGAGTTCCTTCATCATAAATCCAAATCAATATTCAATGCTTTCAGTTCTTCGCGTACTTTTTGGCGCGCCCTGAACAGGTACACTTTAACTTGTGATTCGTTTAAATTTAATATTTCACCTATTTCCTTGTAATCGTAGCCCTCCATGTCGCGCAACAATAAAATCGACTTTTGCAGCGGCGGGAGTTTTAATAAAAGCAAATCAATTAATTCCTGTGTTTCAAATTCATTATTCGGTTTTACCGCCACATGAATGGGTTCATCCGAACGTACATTCTTTTTATCTTTTTCAAGATACTTCAGCATAAAGTGATAAGCAGTAGTGAAAAGCCATGATTTTTCTTTCCCTTCCTGAATGTTTTCTTTGTGCTCCCATAATTTCAAAAAAGAATCCTGCAACAAATCCTTCACCACATCTTTATCCCGTATTGATTTATAAAGAAACTTATACAGTCCCCCTGTATGTTCCTTTACCAATGCGTTATATCGTTCGTTATTCAAGGTGCCGTTTAAAATTTGTTCCTTTAGAAAGTGTTGGAAAGGTACAAATGAAAAACGATTTTTATAATTAAAAAATTAAGGTGTGTTCATCCCTTTTATGCAAATCATATCTGTATGATCCGATAAAAAAGGAAAAGTTACTGCCGGAAGGAAATTATTTCAATTCTCCTTGTTTTTCCTCAATGAAATGGAAAGGATCTTCTTTTAAAATTAAAAAGCCATCGAGGTCAATGAAATCCACTCCGCCGCACAACTTCATTGCAGAGCCAATGCCCACAGAGGTTTCCACCATACAACCTATCATTGTTTTTAATTTTCTTTTGCGGGCTTCATTCAAAATACGCAAGCCGTTAACGTAGCCTCCGGCCTTTTGCAATTTCATGTTTACGCCATGAAATTGCTGAGCAATGGCGTCCATATCCGGAGCATCGGTAATGGATTCATCACCCATTAAAAGCACTTTGCTTTTGGGTTTAAGGTATTTGTAATCGTCTACATTTTTAGCAGGCAGAGGTTGTTCTAAAAAAAGCACAGGGTAATCTTTTAAAAAATCAATATACTTTAAAACCGCATCAGCATTGGAAAAAGCTTCATTGCCATCAATCATGATTTGCTGATGCGCCACCTGTGAAATTTCTTTCAATGCCTCTTCACCATTTTCCGCATTGATTTTTAGCTTCAGGTATTTAAAGCGTTGCAATTCTCTTTCCTCATAAAAACTGCACATTTCACCAATGGGCATAATGGGCATGGTGAAAGCGGTGAAAATTTCTTTGGCAGGCGCTATTCCTAAATAGTCTTGCACTGTAATGCCCTCTTTTTTACACCAATAATTGATGAAAGCCGATTCAATTCCAAAACGAAGAGAGTTCACCGTTTTTACTTTTTCAAACAAATTCATGAGTTCTCCGTGATTGGAAACTTCATGCAATCCTTTAATCATCAACTCTGAAAACTGTGCTAAAATTTGTTCGGCACTTTCTCCATAGCGCACATTGGGTGCAGTTTCCCCCAGAGCCTCCAACTCACCGTCGGAAATTTTGATGAAAAAATTCTTTTTAAAATCAGAAGCATTTCTGGAAATTTTCCAGGTGAAGCGGAGTTCTAATAGCTGTTCTGTTAGTTCAATTCGGATCATAGTACAAAATGAGAAAATAAAAAAACCGGAAAAATATTCCGGTTTTTAAAGAGTTATTTATTTTTCTTCACCCAATCTTCCAGCTCTCCTTTTTCCCACATTTTAACAAGGGTTTCAAGGTCTTTATCTTTTTTTAGTCCGTTGCCTTTGCTCAGCTTATATACTTTGATAACACTGATTATTCCGGCCATATTGGTTTGCAATTTATCATCGGCCTGCTCGGGATGCTCCAAACAAAATTTCGCCCAGCCTCCCATGAAAATAATCAGCAATTCGGGATTTTTATTGTTGAACACCTGCATGTTTGCGCTGGGTTCAAACTTTTTAATTTTCGGATTACCGTTCAGCCAATCCAATAAAAACTGGGCCGCTTTTTTTCTTTTTTTATCGTCGAGATCAAAAGGAGTTGTTTCCAACCAGTTGATGCAGCTGATGATTTCTTTTTCATAACGGATATAATCGTCCTTCTTTTTAAACTTATATCCTTTAGGAACTTCAAAATCCTGAGCGAACACAAATTGAACGCTCACCAATAAAAAAGCCAATACAAAAATCCGACGAAGCATATTTCTAATTTTTAATTAATATTCAACTGCCTCCAACTCAAAGCGGGTAAGGCCAACAAACTGATCCACTCTGTCGCGTACTTCTGTAGAAGTTAAAGTTTCCATTCTTTTTGTTCCGAAATCCTGAACACAGAAAGAGGCCAAAGCAGAACCCTGAATGACCGCTCTTTTGAAATTATCGAAAGATATATCTCCTGTTTTTGCAATGTATCCGATGAAACCTCCTGCGAAAGTATCACCTGCACCTGTAGGATCAACTACATCTGCCAAAGGAAGTGCGGGAGCGAAAAACATTTTTTCTTTATCGAACAACAAAGCGCCGTGTTCTCCTTTTTTAATGATAAGGAATTTAGGTCCCATCGTTAATATTTTTTGAGCCGCGTTCACCAAAGAATATTCTCCTGTTAACTGACGAGCTTCTTCGTCGTTTACCGTTACCACGTCTACCAAAGCGATGGTTTTTTTCAATTCATCCATAGCGATGTCCATCCAGAAATTCATGGTATCCATTACGATTAACTTCGGACGTTTTTTCAAACTCTTAATTACTTTTTGCTGAATTACCGGAGCCAGATTTCCCAGCATCAGGTATTCACAATCCTGATAAGACTCAGGCATTTCAGGATCAAATCCCGCCAACACATTCAATTCAGTCACCAAAGTATCACGGGAGTTCATATCAAAATGATATTTTCCCGACCAGAAGAAAGTTTTTTCTCCTTTTTTGATTTCAAGACCCTCCAGATTAAAATTATTTTTTTTCAGCATATCAATCGCCGATTGCGGAAAATCATCTCCAACTACAGCAATTAATTTTGGTTTTTGTCCAAGCTTGGAAGCCGATAGCCCTACATAAGTGGCCGATCCGCCAACAATTTTATCAGTTTTTCCAAACGGTGTTTCAATAGCATCAAATGCAACTGTTCCTACGATTACTAAGCTCATGAATTAACTTTTTTTTATGTGAGCGTCAAATATATTGCATAATTCCAAACTTTGCGCTATAATTGCACTCCCTTTTTGGGAATTATATTCTTCCTTAGCTCAGCTGGTTAGAGCATCTGACTGTTAATCAGAGGGTCCTTGGTTCAAGTCCAAGAGGGAGAGCAGAGAGAACAAGCCGCTAGAAATAGCGGCTTGCTTTGTTTTCAGCTCTTCCATTTTTCAATTGGTGATTTATTACCTGAATGGAAATACCCTGTATTCAGTAACAATTGCAGAATAAAAGGAAAAAATAAATTCGATTTAAATGTTTCTGAATTGGCCGAAGGGACCTAATATGTGAATATTAGTAAATATCGTTGGCCTTCAAGGTAAATTCTATTTTACCAATATCATTGAAAGGTCCCGAAATAAGATGATTGTTAACATCCATTAATTTAAATGATACCGAATGCATCCCTGCAGAAAGGCCCTCTATAGTAAAAGGCACCCATTTTTTAATCATAAATTCAGTATCGTCAATGGTTACCAAAACATAATTTCCGTTTTCTTTCAGCTGTGTATTCACCAAATAAAAATCCAGTAAAATCTTTTTACTGACTTCATATTCGTATTGGCCAACCGGACTTATTGGAACAAGATGAATTCCGGTAGCTTTTTCAATTTTAGATTTGTTTTCATAAATAGATATTTTCGACATTAAATATCCTTCTTTAGCAGCATGAACCGATAAATTATAAGAACGTGACAGCACAGCGAAAATATAATTCTCTCCTGCCGAAAGATCTTCCTCTAGCATAGTTGTATTGGTGATTTTAGGTAAATGTCCGCTATAAATAAATTTAATATGCTGACCTTCACTCTGCGCTTTTAATTTGGTTTTTTCCTGCTCTACAGTACCCACTCCCAAAGGGAAATTTTTCACGTCAAACTCAAAATCGTTTTTACCCAATCGGGCCTTCCCTTTCGGACTCACCAAACTTAAAGCCGCATCTTTATATACCGGATAATCGGTGAACTCCGTTAAAGTAATTCCATTCTTTTGCAGGGTGAGCAACTTTTTCTCGCCAAACTCCGAATCAATTTCTGCTTTTTCAACTTCTTTTTCAGAAGCTGCTTCTTCATCCGAAGCACATCCGAAAAGTGCAAAAACCGACAACACAATCAAATATTTATACATACATCTCTGTTTTAAACAAACTTAATTAATAGATCATTTTTATTTACCGATGCTCCTTTTTCTACCAACACTTTCTCTACTTTTCCATCGATTGAACTCTGCAATACATTTTCCATTTTCATGGCCTCCAGCAACAACAAAGGGTCTCCTGCTTTCACCTCAGCTCCATCCTGCACCAAAACAGAAATAATTTTTCCGGGCATCGGGGATTTCAATTCTTTTAATTTTTTTGAATCTCCGCTTTTAAAACCCATCGTGCCCAACAACTGGTCAAACTCGGTTTGAACCTCTGATTTGAAATAACTCTGACCGATTTGTACTTCCAGTTCTTTTCCGTCTTCAGCGGCCGACAGTAAAAATATCTCCATCACCTTATCTCCCCTTCTCATTAAAAACCGACCGTCTCCAAGCTCCTCTATTTGAAAAGCCGAAACACTATCCGGAGCCACAGAAAAATTTTTGTTGTTTACCTTTATTTGCAGCATAAGACAAACCTACATGATTTATTTTATTTCAGAAAGCTATTCTTTATGTTTGTAACAAATGTTGCTCGTGAGATACACAAAAACCTTTGGGTCAATTTCTTTAGCCCTGTTATTAAGCTTATCCTCCTGCCATTTATTTAAAAAAGATAAAAAAAATATTGCCGTTTCTAACGTTTCAATAAACAGCGAAGAAACCCCAAAAGTTTATCACGCCAGCAAAACCCGAAAAAATGATTTGCTGCACACGCGTTTAGAAGTAAGCTTGGATTGGACCAAACGTGAATTATACGGCAAAGCCACCCTTAGTATAAAACCCTATTTTTATCCTGTAAAACAAGTGGAACTGGACGCCAAAGGAATGCTCATTAAAGAAGTTTCTTTGATTGATTCCTCAGGCGCTAAAAAGAAATTGGTTTACAAATACAACGATAAAGCACTCAGCATCCAACTGGATAAGGAATACAAAAGAACTCAGACTTACAAAATTTACATTGAATACGTTGCGCAACCGGAGAAACTGCTGGAAAAAAAGATCATTGAAAAAGAAGATCAGAAAGGTTTGTATTTTATCAATGCCGACAGTAAAAATCTCTATAAACCAAAGGAAATGTGGTCGCAGGGAGAACCCGAATCCAATTCCTGCTGGTTTCCAACCATAGAAGCTACCAATGAAAAAATGACGGAAGAGATTTTCTTTACCGTGGATGAAAAATTTGTAACGCTTTCCAACGGCACACTCCAGTATTCTACCTTAAATGGCGACGGCACCCGTACCGACTACTGGAAACAGGAACTTCAGCATTCTCCTTATTTGGTGATGATTGCCGCGGGCGACTTCTTTGTTAAAAAAGATCATTCCGGGGATCTGCCAATGACTTATTATGTTGAACACAAAGATTCTGCTGATGTAATGGCCGTGTTTGGCAATACTCCAGAAATGATTCAGTTCTTCTCAAAAAAATTAGGCGTGCCTTATCCCTGGGCAAAATATTCTCAAATGATTGTTCGTGACTTTGTAGCCGGCGCCATGGAAAATACTACTGCCGTTTTACACGCCGAATATGTAATGCGCTCCAAAAAAGAATTGCTGGATATGGATCATGAAGATCATATTTCACATGAACTTTTTCACCATTGGTTTGGAGATTTAGTTACTTGTGAATCATGGGCCAATCTCCCGCTGAATGAATCTTTTGCGAATTACAGCGAATATTTATGGATAGATCATAAGTACGGACGCGAAGCTGCCGATTACCATTTTGTGAAAGACATGGAGGGCTATATCATGGAGTCCCGCGAAAAAAAGGAAGATCTAATTCGCTACGATTATAAAAGCATCGACGATATGTTCGACGGACACAGCTACAACAAAGGCGGCTGTGTGTTACACATGCTGAGAAACTACATTGGCGACGATGCCTTTTTTGCAGCCCTCCAGGATTATCTGGTCAACAATAAATTTCAATCGGCTGAAATACACAATCTGCGCATGTCTTTTGAAAAAATTACAGGCGAAGATCTCAACTGGTTTTTCAATCAGTGGTTCCTCTCTAAAGGCCATCCTGTATTGGATATTTCTTATGCTTATGATGTTGCATCCGATTCTGTTTCAGTAACTATTCAGCAAAAACAAGACTTTGAAATTTCTCCTGTTTTCCGCTTGCCGGTTGATATTGATATTTATTCGGGCGCAAAGCCTAAACGCCACAGAGTATGGCTGGAAAAAAAATCACAAACCTTTAAACTCCCTGCCGACGGAAAACCGGAATGGGTGAGCACCGATGCCGACAAAATTTTGTTGTGCGAAAAAATTGAACATAAAACGCCCGAAGAATGGGCTTTTCAGTACGCTAAAGGAAAAAATTTAATCGACAGATACGATGCCCTGGCTTATATCATAGAAGAAAAAAACAGCACTACATTAAAAAATGACGTGCTCATTCAGGCCTTAAATGATCCCTTCTGGGCCAACAGATATTATGCTCTTGCAGAACTGGATTTAAATGACACTCTCAAGGGAGAACTGATGGATGTTATTTTTAAAATGGCCACCAAAGATCCTAAGTCTTATGTGCGTTCACTGGCCATCAAACAAATTCGCGCCAATTATACTTTTGAAGAAGCGGAACCGGTTTTCAAAAAAACCTTGAATGATTCTTCCAATCTTGTAGTGGCCTCTACCCTCAAAGGCTACTATCTGCTTCAAAAAGAAAAACAAAAAGATGCTGCTCTGGCCATCATTAAAACAAAAGAATATCCTATTGCAGAGTCGATTACCGTTACCATTGCCGAGATTTACGCTGATCAAAAAGACGAGAAATATTATTCTTACTTCACCAACACCATTCCTCATTTTGAAAAAGATGATCAGGCCGAAATGGTTGGCTTTTTTGCAGATTATCTCACCAAACAATCTGAAACAATATTTTTTGCCGGACTCGATTCTCTCTACAATATTGCCACAAATGATGAAGATAAAATTGTAAGAAAGGAAGCGGTAATGGGAATGAACAAATTAAAAGTCCGTTACGACAAAAGAATAAAAGATCTCGAACAGGATTTAACCGATAACAAAAACGTAGCGAAAAAATCATTGGACGCTCAGCAAATGCAGGATAAACTGGACAGGCTGAAAAAAGAAATCGTAAAAATCGATGATAAAATTGCGAAAGCAATTGCCGCAGAAAAAAATAAAGAATTACTGGAAGAGTATAAAGCAGCGGGCCTGATTAAAGCAAACTAGCATCGTCTTTAGTGCTTTCATAACCCACATC
This sequence comes from Flavobacteriales bacterium, assembly GCA_023251095.1. Classification (GTDB taxonomy): domain Bacteria; phylum Bacteroidota; class Bacteroidia; order Flavobacteriales_C; genus JAHEZL01. The sequence continues at coordinate 201,253 of JAHEZL010000002.1, read as the reverse complement.
GGCTTTTAAATTCCTTCCCTCCGCAGCAGCAACCGCCAACTCATCACAACGCTCATTCATAGGGTTACCGGCATGACCTTTCACCCAAACAAAATTTACTTTGTGCTTTGGGAAAATCAATAAAAAACGCTTCCATAAATCCACATTTTTTTTGCCCGAAAAACCTTTCTTCTGCCAACCGAAAACCCATTTCTTTTCTACAGAATCCACCACATATTTCGAATCGGAATAAATCGTTACCTCACAACCCGGTTTTGTCAATGCCTCCAAGGCCACTATCACACTCAAAAGTTCCATCCGGTTATTGGTGGTTAAAGTAAATCCTTCCGAAATTTCTTTGCGGTGCTGGCCGGCCATCATCACCACACCATAGCCTCCTCTTCCCGGATTTCCTTTGGCAGCGCCATCTGTATAAATAGTTACTTTACTCATGAGCAGAGTATTTTTTCTATTACTTGAGGGAAATGACGGTGCTCCAGTTTCAAAACTTCTTTCGCAATGTCATCAGGATGCAAGCCTTCTACTTTACAGGTGGCCTGAAAAACAATTTTTCCCGAATCATATACTTCGTTCACATAGTGAACAGTGATGCCTGATTCCGCTTCTTTATTCTCGTGTACTGCCTTATGTACGTGCATTCCATGCATTCCTTTGCCTCCGTATTTAGGCAATAACGCAGGATGAATATTCACCATCTTATCGGGATAGGCTTTTATCAGATAAGCGGGAATCAGCCATAAAAATCCGGCCAATACAATGAACTCGATGTTGTGTTGCTTTAATGCAGGAAGTAAAAAATGCTCGTCGGAAAAAGAGGATTTATCAATTATCAAAACAGGTATTCCAAACTTTTTTGCCCGCTCAATTACGTACGCTTCGGGTTTGTTGCAGACCAATAAAGCCACTTTTACCGTAGGATGCTGCTCAAAATGCTCAAATATTTTTTGTGCATTGCTGCCCGATCCCGACGCGAAAACTGCGATATTCATACCTTTCCTGACTTTTGTACAAAGGTGCAATTAATTTTTAATCAATAAAAAAGACAAACCTTTGATTGTTTTCAGAGAAATTGTTTTCTTTGTAATCTTGTTTAACTTAAAACTGAGAACATGTCTGATATCGCATCAAGAGTAAAAGCCATCATCGTTGATAAATTAGGAGTTGACGAAAGCGAAGTAACAACTGAAGCTAGCTTCACAAATGATTTAGGAGCGGATTCATTGGATACCGTAGAATTGATCATGGAATTTGAAAAAGAATTCAACATCGCTATTCCTGACGATCAAGCCGAAAAAATCAGCACCGTTGGTGAAGCGATTTCATACATTGAAAGTAACGCGAAGTAATTCACACCTACTATAATGGAGCTTAAAAGAGTTGTTGTTACGGGCCTTGGCGCGTTGACACCTCTTGGCAACAATGTCTCTTCCTACTGGGAAGGATTAAAAAACGGCGTGAGCGGAGCTGCTCCAATCACACGTTTTGATGCCTCGAAGTTTAAAACGCGTTTCGCCTGCGAAGTCAAAAATTTTAATGTCGAAGACCATTTCGACCGCAAAGAAGGAAGAAAAATCGACCGCTATGCGCAATTTGCTGTGGTATGTGCCACTGAGGCTATACTGCATTCGGGATTTGATTTGGAAAAAATCAATCGCGACCGCGCCGGAGTTATTTGGGGATCAGGAATCGGCGGACTCGAAACTTTCCAACAGGAAGTAGAGGCCTTCGCCAAAGGAGACGGAACGCCTCGTTTCAATCCTTTCTTTATTCCAAAAATGATTGCCGATATCGCTGCAGGTCATATCTCTATGAAATTCGGATTGAGAGGTCCGAACTTCGCTACCGTTTCAGCCTGTGCTTCTTCTACCCACGCTATCATTGATGCTTTCAACTATATCCGTTTGGGTAAAGCTGACATCATTGTATCTGGTGGTTCTGAAGCTGCAGTAAATGCTGCCGGTGTAGGAGGTTTCAATGCTTTGCAAGCTTTATCTACCAGAAATGATTCTCCGCAAACTGCTTCCCGTCCTTTTGATAAAGACCGTGAAGGTTTTGTATTGGGAGAAGGTGCAGGAGCAATGGTTCTGGAAGAATACGAACACGCCAAAGCAAGAGGCGCTACTATCTATGCGGAGGTTGTAGGTGGAGGTTTATCTGCCGATGCGCATCACATCACTGCTCCACATCCTGAAGGATTGGGCGCAATGAATGTAATGAGAATGGCTTTGGAAGATGCTTACATGACTCCTCAAGACATTGATTATATTAACGTTCACGGTACTTCTACTCCGCTTGGAGATTTAGCTGAAACAAAGGCAATTCAAAAAGTATTCGGTGAGCATGCTTATAAAGTCAACATCAGTTCTACTAAATCAATGACCGGTCACTTGTTAGGTGCTGCCGGTGCTATTGAAGGATTGGCTTGTGTATTGGCAATTGTGCATGGAATTATCCCTCCAACCATCAATCACTTTACAGATGATCCGGAGTTGGACAATAAACTGAATCTGACTTTCAATAAAGCACAAGAGAGAAAAGTGAAAGCTGCATTAACCAATACTTTCGGATTTGGTGGTCACAATGCAAGTATAATCTTCAAAGCTTTTGAAGCTTAATATTGGTGGCGCTGCTTAGAAAAATCGGCGTTTATTTTTCTAAAGACAAAATATTTTTGACCCGGTTAAAGAAATTAACCGGGTTTTTTCCTTCTGATATTTCCCCTTACAAAACTGCATTTACGCATCGCTCTTCTTTGGGCAGCGGCTCTAAACCCGGACAATACAATGAGCGACTGGAATTTTTGGGCGACTCCGTATTGAGTTTGGTCATTTCTGAATTTTTGTATGAAAAATTTCCCAATGATCATGAAGGAACACTCACCAAAATAAAATCGGCTATGGTGAGCAGAAAAACGCTCAACTCCATTGCTGAATCAATGGGAATAAAAGATTTGATAAAGGTGAAGCTCGGACAGGATCCTTTTCCTGTTTCTATCGGCGGCAATGCACTGGAAGCATTGATAGGTGCCATTTATGTAGACAAAGGACTGGCGGTTTCACGTAAATTCATCATCAATAAAATTTTAATTCCTTACTACAACATTGATGAAATCCTCAATGCCGACGAGAATTACAAAAGCAAACTCATCGAGTGGTCGCAAAAAAATAAAATAAAAACTTTCTTCAAAGTACTGGAGGAAACCAATGAAGAACACCAACGCCTTTTCCGCATCGGCCTCTTTGTTCAGGATGAATTGAAAGAAGAAGCAACAGCGAAATCGAAAAAAGAAGCAGAACAGGAATGCGCAAAAAAGCTATTTTTATCAGGATTTATTGAGAAATGGCAAAATTAACCCTCGACTTCGAACCCGAATACGATTTCCTGCTGGCAGGGATTTCCTGCCATTTGAAAGATTACCGTTTTATCTGGGCGCTGAGTCAGCATATGGGCATTGAGTTCAAACGCAATGAAGATTTTGAACTCATCGTCGACAAATCGAAAAACAAAAGTAAATTTTCTCTTTTCTCTTTTGAAGACGAAGAAAATCATACTTCCTATTTCATACTTTCCAATCGCGGTGATGCCGGAATTTTAATTCCCGAAATGAAGCAAATCGATTACTTCCTTCAAATCCGCGGACCGATTGACGAAGATGAATTGGAAATTTTAATTGAGCGAATAAAAAAAATGTCCAGTGTTTTAACGGCTTTCAGCGTTGATCCCAGCACTTTAAAATCTGGGAATAATCTTCTTTTTTAATTCACGGAGGGCGGTTAGCAATTCATCAAAAAACTCATTGATCCCTTGAACTAAATACTTATATTTGGTTTCTTCAAAAAAGTGAAAAAGGAATAGCCAAAAAAATATTTCTTTCTCCCTAAATGTAGAGTATACCCTATTAATGAAAAATATAAAGAGATGAATTTAAAAAGAACAAAAATTGTAGCGACGATGGGGCCGGCGTGTTCCAGCAAGGAAATGCTTACCAAAATGATTGAAAAAGGCGTTGATGTATGCCGAATGAATTTTTCACACGGTGACCATGCTTTTCATGGCGAACACATTAAAACCATTCGTGGCGTTGCAAAAGAATTGAATACACACATCGCTATTCTGGCCGATTTACAAGGTCCGAAATTGCGTATCGGTGTTATGGAAAATGATGGCGCTGATGTTAAAGCAGGTGATTTAATAACCATCAGCACCACTGAATGTATTGGTACTGCAAGCAAAGTTTTCATGACTTACGCTACCTTCCCTCAGGACGTTAACGTTGGAGAAAAAATATTAATCGACGATGGTAAAATCACTGTTAAAGTTGTTTCTACCAATCGTAAAGATGAAGTGGTTGTAGAAGTTTTATTCGGTGGAAAACTGAAATCGAAAAAAGGTGTAAACCTTCCCTATACTAAAGTTTCTTTGCCTTCTTTATCAGAAAAAGACAAAAGAGATTTGGATTTTGCTTTGTCGCAAAATGTAGAATGGGTAGCCTTATCCTTTGTGCGCAACGCCAACGATATTCATGAATTGCGTAAAATAATAGAAAGCAAAGGCAGCAATGCCCGCATCATCGCTAAAATTGAAAAACCTGAAGCAATTACCGATATCGATGAAATCATTGAAGCCACTGATGCTATCATGGTAGCACGTGGTGACCTTGGAATTGAGGTTCCTTATCAGGACGTTCCTTTGTTGCAAAAAATGATGATCAAAAAATGTCAGATGGCTTCTAAACCTATCATCGTTGCAACACAAATGATGGAAAGTATGATCGACGGCGTTACTCCTTCTCGTGCGGAAGTGAACGACGTTGCCAATGCAGTTATGGATGGCGCCGATGCAGTGATGCTGAGCGGTGAAACTTCTGTTGGAAGACATCCTGATTTGGTAATTGAGACTATGGCCAACATCGTTAAGAAAGTAGAAGAATACGACGATATTTACAACCACAAAATGGTTCCTGTTCACCGCGAAGAGCGCTTTGTATCGGATCAGGTGTGTATTAGCGGTGTTCGATTGTCTGACCGTGTTAATGCTAAGGCTATCATCACCATGACACACTCAGGATACACTGCTTTTAAACTAGCCAGTCACCGTCCGAAAGCCTACATCTATGTATTTACCAGCAACAAGGAAATCTTGGCAATGGTGAGCTTGATATGGGGTGTTAAAGGATTTTACTACGATAAATTCGAAAGTACAGATAGTACCATCAACGATTTAGAAGAATTCCTGAAAGGAAAAGATTTATTGAAACAAGGGGATTTCTACATCAACGTTGCTTCAATGCCTATCCACACCAAAGGAAAAACAAATACAATTAAGTTAAGTCAGGTTTGCTAAGATGAACATTGCCCTCCTCAAAGAAATATCTGAAGTAGCCGGCGCTCCCGGATTTGAAGAGCGTGTGCGTGCTATTGTTTTACGGGAGATTAAACCTCTCGTTGATGAAATCCGCATGGACAACATGGGCAATGTCAACGCGATTGTAAAAGGTCAGCAAAACAAGCAAATCATGGTAGCGGCACACATGGACGAAATTGGTTTCATGGTGACACACATCGATAAAAATGGTTTTTTAAAATTTCATCCGCTTGGCGGTTTTGATCCTAAAACACTGACGGCACAGCGTGTTATCGTTCACGGAAAAAAAGATTTAATTGGTGTTATGGGTTCAAAACCTATTCACGTTATGTCGCCGGAAGAAAGAAATCATCCAGCTAAAATCACTGATTTTTATATCGATCTCGGCTTGCCTTACAAAGAAGTAGAAAAGTTAGTGGAGGTTGGAAATACTGTAACCCGTCAGCGCGAACTGATTCAAATGGGAGATTGCGTCAACGCTAAATCTTTAGATAATCGCGTTTCTGTTTTTATTTTAATTGAAACGCTGAAAAAACTCAAAGGCAAAAAACTTCCATACACGCTCAATGCCGTATTCACAGTACAAGAGGAAGTTGGAATTCGTGGTGCAAGTGTATCCGCTTTGGAAATCAATCCTGATTTCGGAATTGGTTTGGATACTACCATCGCTTACGATTTGCCGGGGGCACCCGAACATGAAAAAATAACTTCTCTCGGTCACGGTGTTGCCATTAAAATCATGGATTCTTCCACCATCTGCGATCAGCGCATGGTGAGGTTCATGAAAAAAACTGCCGACAAAAATAAAATCAAATGGCAGCCGGAAGTGCTTACCGGTGGCGGAACAGATACTGCCGGTATCCAACGCATGAACGCCGGAGGATCCATCGCAGGAGCCATTTCCATTCCAACACGTCACATTCATCAGGTGATTGAAATGTGCAATACAAAAGACATTCAGGGCGCTATTGATTTATTGGCGGCTTGTGTGAGGGAGATGGATTCTTATAATTGGAAATTAGCTTAGTTTTTTTCGCTCAACTCCACACCCTCCGTCATTGCGAGAATTTTTGTACTCAAAAATTGAAGCAATCCCATCATCTTTTTTACTTTAGCAAAGCCTAAACAAAATATCTTATGAAGTTTTTTATTTCGCTTATTTGCTGTGTTTTCTTGATTTCCTACAACCACTTATCTGCAAAAACTCCGGATAAAATAAATTTAAAAATAGATAGTGTAGGAGCCCGGTTTGATACTGCTAAAAAAATACAAGAAATCGCACAAACTATTAGAGGAAAAGCCGACAGCCTCTATAATATAATTCAAAACCATAAAAATATTTTAATTGACCGCGATGGAGGTTTCGATGCACATAAGATGCCACTGGCAAGAGACAATCAAGATATTGCAGCAAAGTATTTTATTATTGAAAATGATGGAGCAAGAGGAAAGGAATTAAAGCAAAAGATGGACGAATACAGAACCTTCATGCTTAGTGTTTTTCCAGATTCTACTGCCTTGAATTCTCGTTTTTCAACAATGCTGGCAACTAATGATACTATGAGTGGAGAAAATTATGGTTGGGTCTCTATTTTGGTAGAGCATCTCCCTTTAGCCGCTACTATGGCCAACTTAACTTTATTACAAACTTACATCAGAAATGTAGAAGCAGAAACCGTGGACAGATTAGCCGATATGATAAATCCGGGAGTTGAAGAACTTCAATTTAAAGACCTTATTGTCGTTGGAGAAATTGAAAGCATTATGATTACCAATTCATCAGGAATTCATGAATTGAGTGATGAGCAAATGATTGATTTCCAGAATGCTTTATCGAACATGATTTTTCAGGATAGCTGTGTGATGAAAAAGCAAGATATTCTGGTCGTTCTCTTTATCAAAGGGAAGATGTATACCGGATTTTCGGCGAAAGGAAGCGATATCCTCTATTTCGATTTCCGTCAGAAATATCCTTACCGAATCAAAGGCAAAAAATACAAAGGAACAGAGTTTTATTTCAAAATGCCTGAAGGAATGAATCTCGAAAATTATTAAAATAGGATTGCTTCAATTTTTGAGTACAAAAATTTTCGCAATGACGGGCGCGGGGAATGCTCAAGAAATGCCGAGTGAATTAAACCGTTTTAAACTGCTCCAAAAACCTCACATCATTTTCAGAATATAAGCGGAGGTCTTTCACTCGGTATTTGAGCTGAGCGATGCGCTCCACACCCATTCCAAAAGCGAAACCGGTATATTTTTCAGGGTCAATTCCGCAGTTTTTTAAAACATTTGGATCCACCATTCCGCAACCTAAAATCTCCAGCCAGCCTGCATATTTACACACATTACAACCTTTTCCTCCGCACAAGCTGCAGGATACATCTACCTCAGCAGATGGCTCAGTGAAAGGGAAAAATGACGGGCGCATTCTTATTTTAGCAGACTCACCAAACAATTCTTTGGCGAAGAAATCGAGCGTTTGTTTTAAATCGGCAAATGAAACTTTTTCTGCTACATACAATCCTTCAATCTGGTGGAAGAAGCAATGCGCACGTGCTGATATGGCTTCATTGCGGTAAACTCTTCCGGGCGTCAACACACGAATCGGTGGTTTCTGCTTTTCCATGTAGCGAATTTGTACGGAAGAAGTTTGTGTACGCAACAACACATCGGGATTTTGCTGAATGAAAAAAGTGTCCTGCATGTCGCGCGCAGGGTGTTCTTCAGGAGTATTTAATGCTGTGAAATTGTGCCAATCGTCTTCTATTTCAGGGCCATCAGCTACAATGAAACCAATGCGTTTGAATATATCAATGATTTCAGCCGTCACTAAACTTAGAGGATGAATGGAGCCTAATTTTTTTTCTTCACCCGGACGGGAAAAATCAATTCCTAAATCAGTGCTTTCTGTTGATTCATTCTTTTCATTGAAGGCATCAAACTTCTCCTGAGCCTTATTTTTCAGGTCGTTGATGAGTCCACCCACTGCTTTTTTATCTTCCGGCGCAACGTCTTTCAAGCCTGAAAACAAATCTTTCAAAATGTTTTTAGTCCCTAAAAAGCGAATGCGGAAAGCTTCCAGCTCTTCTTTATTTTGTATTGGAAACTGCTCTACTTCCTGAAGCAGGGCTGCAATTTTTTCCCTCATGGACAATTGTTATTTAATAGTGAGCGGAATTTCTTTCAGTGGTTTTCCTTGTTCATCTGCTTCTTCCGCAGCGATTTTTTCAACGATATCCATTCCTTCAATCACTTCACCAAATATGGTATAACCGCCATCCAGCTCAGGAACACCACCCACTGTGGTATAAATTTTTGTTTGCTCGGCAGTAAATTTTTTATCCGGAGCATAAACAATAACAGCATCCACTTGTTTCAAAATTTCGTTTTGAATAGCGATAGCGCTGTCTTCCACTTGTCGGTTTCTTAAATCCAGAAACTTTGCTTTTAACTCTGCATTTTTCGGCTCTTCCATGATTTTCCAGAAATACTGTTGTCTGGTCATTTTCTTCTCATACATAGCCATCTGGCCTTCCAGTTCCAACAACTGAGGTTCGGTATATACTTTACCTGTAACAATATAAAACTGACAATAAGAAGTTGCGGGTGCTTCGCCCTGACGGCCGGTTGCAGCAGCTACTAAAACTCCTTTTTTAGCATATATATTAGGCGCTATTTCATTAGGAAGGGTTCGTTGTTGTCCGGTTTGAGCGGCCATAGGGTCCATCTCTCCGCCTTGAATCATATATCCTTTAACAATATGGTCAAAAAAAGTACCATTGTATTTTTTTTCTTCCACCAGTGTTGCAAAATTATCACGATGCATAGGTGTTTCATCGTATAATCTAATTTTAATAGTTCCATAAGGAGTTTCTATAGAATACACATTTTTTTCGCTGCTTTTAAAAAAAGCAAACGAACAAATACCAAGCACTACAAAAAGGACAATTCCAATAAAAAGCGATTTTTTCATATCAGGAGATTATTTATATATTTGTTTTTACACAAGGGTTGACTATATTTAGGTGGCGAAGGTAAATAAATATTCAATTATAATGAAGTTTCGAATCAGTAAGGTACTCTCTATCTCTAGCTTTTTTATTGCTATAGCTTTATTATTTACTGGCTGTCCTCACAATACTAATTGTACAGGAGAAATCAAATGCGTTGATCTGGCAACAGGTGATCCTATAGTTGGTGCAACAATTAAAATATATGTAACTCCTCCTGCCGGATTTTATCCTTGTAACGGGGGTCAGGTTTCCGAAATAACCCTTACTTCCGGTAGTTCAGGAACCGCAAGTTTTTGTTTGGCTTTGCCTGCAACACCAAGTGTTTTGGTAACTGCAGGATCTCAAACAGGTTCGGGTGTTATTGCTACTGAAGTCGGGCAAACTGTATCAGTAACAATCAAGCTTAAGTAAGCTATACCAATTCTCCGCTTTCTTTAAAGTATTCTACAATTGCGGATTTCATCACTTTTAATTGTTCACCCGGTTTAAGCAAAGGCAATTTTTTGGTTTCCTTATAATGTGGCCAGCCATCTTCATCCACGCCCATGTATTCATAATAGTTGAACTGACTGAGCAGTTTGCAAATGGCAATATGAATGACCTCCAGCTTCTGATCCTTGGTAAATTTTTTATAGCCTTTCCCTAACTCCTGAACACCGATTAAAAAAAGAATTCCGCGAACATCTATGTCTTCACCGAATTTTTCTTCCACCATCTTTTCAACTTTTGCCCACTCCTCTTGTAATTTGTCATCCATAATTTTATATCTATTGGATAAAAATACAGATATTGGTACATTGATGAAAAGGTTTTTGGTAAAGGCTGATAACTTATTCGTCAATTTTCTAGAAGAACCGGGATGAAAAAAGCATTAATACTCTTCGTATTAATTTTTAATTTGAATACAATGCCAGCGGCAACACACAAACGCATGGAGATTGCATTTTGTGTTGATCTTAGTGCAAGCACCGATGGTTTACTGGAAGCCATGCGTACCAACATGTGGTACATCATGTATTACCTTACCTCGTACCAGCCTCAGCCCGATGTATATGTAGGTTTGGTATTGTACGGAAAACCGGGCTACGGAAAAGAAAACGATTACATTAAACAAGTCTCCGACTTAAGTAAAAACATCAATTTCATTCAACAGGAATTGTATGCTACGCAGGTTTTAGTAAATGCAAAAGAAAATTATCCCGAAAAGGCGGCACTCACCTGCATGACTCAACTCAGCTGGAGCAAAGACCCCGACACCTACAAAACCATTGTTATGATTGGCAATGGCGCTTTAACAGGCAATGAGGATATGGCGGAACTGATTAAGCTTTCAACGAAAAAAGGAATTATAGTCAACACCATTTATTACCAAACCTATCAAAGCGAAAGGGAAATTATTCAATGGCAAAAACTAGCAAAATTGTGCAATGGCATTTCAACGGTAATTGATCCTGCTGTAGCCCTCCCATGGGAAAAAGACATTAAATCCTCTAATAGTAATTTCATTGCCGAAGTGAACGATAAATTCAATTCTACCTTTATTGCTTATGGTGAAGACGGGGAGAAGAAATTTGCAAAGTATATGGGAATGGATGACTACGCAAGGGAAACCGGACCGATTTGTTTGGAGTTCAGATTAATGTATAAAATTTCGGATAACTATATCGGTGTCAATAAAGACTGGGATTTAGTGGATTTAAGTATTGTGAATGGGAAACTCGACAGCACTGCTCTGGATAAAAAAACACTGCCTCTCGAATATCAGAAAATGAGCTTCAAAGACATCTTTCGTTTTGTCAATATTAAGAAGGAAGAACGGCTTTATCTGCAGGAAATCACAGCCATTGTAGCGCAAAGAAATAAAATATTAACCCGCGAATATTATCAGGAATACCGCCCCATCATCAAACGCTCCTTTTACATTGTGCTCATGGAAATTTTCAATGCGCAAACCGATAATTTTCACGAAATATTGGATTAGTTTAGCAGCAGCTTAATTAAACAATTTACAATGGCACAACATTTCGACCTCGGCAAACAAGGCGAACGCATTGCTTTGCAATACCTCCTTAACAAAGGATATATCATTCACGAAAAAAACTGGCGCTACGGCAAAATTGAAGTGGATTTAATTGCCGAAAAAGACGAGCGCATTGTTTTCATTGAAGTAAAAACACGGAGTACGGATTTCTTTGGTGAGCCTGAAGAAGCGGTGGATAAAGGCAAAGAACAGCAACTCATCAACGGCGCACAAATTTTTATCAATAGACATCAACTGGAAGAAGAAGTACGCTTTGATATTATTTCAATTATTTTGAATACGGAGGAAGTGAGGGTCAATCATATTGAAGATGCGTTTACGGATGCTTGGTGATTTTTTCCCACAGATTTCACAGATTTACACAGATGTGGTTCTGCGTAAATCTGTGAAATCTGTGGGAAAAATTATTCGTTCATCAATTCCTCAATCTCATCTATTTCAATCGGAATATTCTTCATTAAATCCTGCGGCCCTTTTGAAGTAATGAGAATATCATTTTCCAAACGGATACCAATACCCTCTTTAGGAATGTAGATCCCCGGCTCACAAGTGAAAATCATTCCCGCCTGAAATTTATTGTTGCGATCCCCCAGATCATGAACATCCAGGCCCATGAAATGTGAAATGCCGTGCATAAAATATTTTCGGAAAACCGGATTTTGCGGATCCTGTTTGCGAATTTCTGCTGTAGTGATCAAACCGAGATCCACTAATTCTTTTTCAATGATGGCGCGCACTTGCTTATTGTAATCGGAGAAATTATTTCCTGCTGCAAGCAGTTTTCTCGACTCTTTTAAAACATTGAGCACTCCATTGTAAACCGCTTTTTGTCGTTTTGAAAACTTGCCGCTCACCGGCACTGTCCGCGTTAAATCAGAAGCATAATTGGCATACTCAGCACCAAAATCCATCAGGATCAAATCGCCTTTTTTGCACTGTTGATTGTTGTTCACATAGTGCAGCACACACGCATTTTTTCCTGCAGCAATGATAGGCGAATAAGCATGTCCGTTAGAACGGTTGATGGTAAATTCATGAGAAATTTCAGCTTCAATTTCATATTCCCAAACACCGGGTTTAATAAATTGTAAGGTGCGGCGAAATGCTTTTTCGGTGATGGAGCAGGCTTCTTTAATGATTTCAATTTCAGTTTTGCTTTTAATTTCACGAAGCGCTATCATTATAGGTGCCGAACGTTCAAAGCGTTTGCCGGGAAATAACTTTTTGGTTTGAGGCGTCAATCGGGCATCACGGGAAATCACTTCGTTTTTTGCCCTGTCGTTTTCATTGTTGTTTAAATAAACAAAGTTGCATTCTTCAGAAAGCCATTGCATTAAAGTCTCGTATTCTTTAGTCCAGTAAACCGTTTGAATACCCGATACTTTTCTTGCTTCCTCCTTGGTATATTTTTCTCCTTCCCACACTTTTGTGTGCTCATCGGTTTCTCTTACAAACAAAACTTCTTTGAATTTCGGATCGGGACTTTGGGGAAACAACATTAAAACACTTTGTTCCTGATCAATTCCAGTTAAATAGAAAAAATCGGAGTTTTGCCGGAAAGGGTAGTTGCAATCACCATTGCGGGGCATTTCGTCATTGGAATGAAAAATAGCAATCGCCTTCTGTTTCATTTCTGCTACAAATCTTTTTCGGTTGCTGATAAAGAGCGAAGGATCAATGGTGGCGTATCGTTGGTTCATGTTTTACAAAAAAGAAAGTGTCTAAATAATTAAGATAACCCGTAAATGTGGTCTTGAACGTATGTTTTTTTTTAAAGTTATCTTATATTTGGCTCTCGAAAAACGGACTAAAAAATCTACAAATGAGCAATTCAGAATTATTTACGTCGTCAATAGCCAAGAAATATGTAATGGCATTGACAGGCTTGTTTTTAATTTCCTTCCTGGTAATTCACGTGACAATCAACTCTTTGGTGTTTGTCCCTGACCACGGCGCAACTTTTAATACAGCAGCAAATTTCATGGCACATAACATTATTATAAGAATAATGGAAGTAGGATTGTTCTTTGGACTTGTACTGCATATGGTACAATCCTTAATTCTTACCATACAAAACAATAAGGCGCGTCCGGTAAAATATGCTGTTCCTCCTTCCAATGATAGCAGTAAATGGTATTCCCGCTCTATGGGGATTTTAGGTTCTTTGCTTTTATTGTTCTTGGTTGTGCACATGGCAAACTTCTGGATACCTACAAAACAAGCGGTGTTTTCAGGTGAAGAGCATAACTCGTTTGAAAAAATGAAAATCGTTTTTGCTGAATGGTATTTCGTTGCGATTTACTTAGTGGGTATCATTTCTCTTTCTTACCACTTAATGCATGGCTTCCAATCGGCTTTTCAATCTTTGGGATTGAACCACAAAAAATATACACCAATGATTAAAGCAGCAGGATTTTGGTTTGCCATCATCGTTCCTTTGCTTTTCGCTGCAATGCCGATTGCCTTTCACTTAGGCTTTATTGATTAAGATTTATATACTGAACATTAGATAATAAGATATGTCAAAATTAGATTCTAAAATTCCGGAAGGTCCCTTGGACAAAAAATGGGAGAAGTATAAATCTACCATTCCTCTGGTAAACCCTGCCAACAAACGCTCTTTGGAAATTGTAGTGGTAGGTTCAGGTTTGGCCGGTGCTGCTGCTGCTGCTTCATTGGCGGAAATGGGCTATAAAGTAAAAGTATTTTGCTTTCAGGATTCTCCTCGTCGTGCGCACTCTATCGCTGCGCAAGGTGGAATCAATGCTGCAAAAAATTATCAAAACGACGGTGACTCTGTTTACCGTTTGTTTTACGATACAATTAAAGGTGGCGACTACCGTGCTCGCGAAGCCAACGTTCACCGTTTGGCGGAAGTGAGTGGCAGCATCATCGACCAATGTGTTGCACAAGGTGTGCCATTGGCGCGCGAATACGGAGGTATGCTGAGCAACCGTTCTTTCGGTGGAACTCAGGTACAACGTACTTTTTACGCTGCAGGACAAACCGGACAACAATTGCTATTAGGTGCTTATAGCGCTTTGCAACGTCAGGTTGGTTTAGGCAATGTGGAGTTGTTCGCACGCCACGAAATGCTGGAAGTAGTGACTATCGATGGTAAAGCACGTGGTATCATCGCAAGAAATTTAATCAACGGAGAATTAGAAAGACATTTCGGACATGCTGTACTTCTTTGTACAGGTGGTTACGGTAATGTTTTCTACTTGTCTACCAATGCAATGGGATCCAACGTTACAGCTGCATGGAAGGCACATAAAAAAGGAGCTTTCTTCGGAAACCCTTGCTACACACAAATTCACCCGACCTGTATTCCTGTTTCAGGAGATCACCAATCGAAATTAACCTTGATGAGTGAGTCACTTCGTAACGACGGAAGAATCTGGGTGCCTAAGAAAAAAGAAGATTGCATAGCGATTCGCGAAGGCAAGAAAAAAGCCATCGATATCGCTGAAGACGACAGAGATTATTATTTGGAAAGAAGATATCCTGCGTTTGGAAACTTAGTACCACGCGACGTTGCGTCACGTGCTGCAAAAGAAAGATGTGATGCCGGTTTTGGCATCAACAAAACAGGAGAAGCGGTTTACCTCGACTTCGCTTCCAACATGAAATACAAATACGGTAAGCAAGAAGCTTTGGTAAAAGGAATTCAAAATCCTACTGAAGAGCAATTACATGCTTTAGGTAAAGAAGTGGTGAAAGAGAAATACGGTAACCTCTTCGACATGTACAAACAAATTACAGGAGAAGATCCTTACGAAATGCCAATGATGATTTACCCTGCGGTGCATTACACTATGGGTGGAATCTGGGTGGATTACAACTTAATGACTACTGTTCCCGGTTTATACGCTTTAGGTGAAGCCAATTTCTCTGACCATGGCGCTAACCGTTTAGGAGCTTCTGCTTTGATGCAGGGATTGGCCGATGGATACTTCGTAATTCCATACACTATCGGAGCTTACTTATCCAACGAAATCAGAACCAAGGCAATTCCTACTTCACACGAAGCATTTGAAACTGCTGAGAATGACGTGAAAGAAAGAATCAATAAATTTTTCTCTATAAAAGGAACTAAATCTGTGGATCACTTCCACAAACGTTTAGGAAAAATTATGTGGGACAAATGTGGAATGGCGCGTAACGACGCTGGTTTGAAACAAGCCATTGAAGATATACGTGCCTTACAAAAAGATTTCTGGGCAAATGTTCGTGTAACAGGTGAAGCCAATGAATTCAATCCTGAATTGGAGAAAGCCGGTAGAGTTGCCGACTTCCTTGAACTGGGAGAATTGATGTGTATCGATGCTTTAAACCGCGTTGAATCCTGTGGTGGTCACTTCCGTGAAGAATCTGCTGAAACAGAAGGAGAACAAGAAGGAGAAGCAAAACGTAACGACAAAGATTTCATGTACGTTTCTGCCTGGGAATACAAAAGCATGAACAACTTTGAATTGCACAAAGAAGAATTGAAATACGAAGTGATCAAAATATCACAACGTTCTTATAAATAATAGCACTATGAGCGGAAACATGAATTTATCATTGAAAGTTTGGCGCCAGAAAAACGCCGAACAAAAAGGAGAACTGGTTACTTATCCGGTTTCTGATATCTCTCCGGATATGTCTTTCCTTGAAATGTTCGACGTTTTAAACGAAAAACTAATCACAGAAGGACAAGAGCCTGTTGCTTTCGATCACGACTGTCGCGAAGGAATTTGCGGAGCATGCAGCATGCATATTAACGGTAGAGCCCATGGTCCGAACAACGGCGTTACAACTTGTCAGTTGCACATGCGTTCATTTAAAGATGGCGACACTATTGTTGTTGAGCCATGGAGAGCTGCGGCTTTCCCTGTGGTGAAAGACTTAGTAGTAGATCGTTCTGCTTTCGACAGAATTATTTCAAAAGGTGGATACATCTCTGTAAATACAGGAAATGCACAGGATGCAAATAACTTACCTGTACCTAAAGTAGATGCCGACAAAGCTTTTGAAGCAGCGGCTTGTATCGGTTGCGGTGCTTGTGTAGCTACTTGTAAAAATGGTTCTGCAATGTTATTTGTTTCTGCAAAAGTTTCTCAGTTGTCTTTATTGCCACAAGGAAAAGCGGAAGCGAAAGAACGTGTGATCAGCATGGTGAACCAAATGGATGAGGAGGGCTTTGGAAGCTGTACCAACACTGGTGCTTGCGAGATTGAATGTCCTAAAGGAATTTCATTGGAGAACATCGCTAGATTGAACAGAGAATTTGCTGTGGCAACTGCTGCTTCAGAGAAATAAGAATAAATATTTTAGTAAAAATCCCCGGAGAAATTCGGGGATTTTTTTGTTCCACACAGTTCGTCCTTGCGAGATTTTTGTGCTCAAAAATGAAGCAATCTCTTTTGTCTGAACCTTGATTAACTTGATTTAAGGATCAAAGGATTTTTTCTCTCTTTTTTCTCCCATTAAAAAATTAAATTTACCGCATGATTTACCAAGGAGTTGCTATATCCAACCGTTTTGAAGG
Organism: Flavobacteriales bacterium; assembly: GCA_023251095.1. Taxonomy (GTDB): domain Bacteria; phylum Bacteroidota; class Bacteroidia; order Flavobacteriales_C; genus JAHEZL01. Next base: position 184,299 of record JAHEZL010000002.1, on the reverse strand, counting down.
CGGACGCAAAGGAATTGAAGTTGAAGTGGGATTAAGTGATGTTATTTTCAATCTCGAAACTGAAAAAATCCGCTTTCCGATTTATGATCTCGAGATCAGTTTAGGAGGTGCTTCCGATCGTTTGATTTACTTTAAACATCCGCGTTTTCCCGATATTACTTTTTACACCACCGATAAAAAAATACTGAAAGATCCTAATTTACATTACCACGATCACGCGAAAAAAAGTGTGAAAGACGTGAATAAAAAAAGAGTTTTCAATTGGTCGGTTTTTGCAGGCATCGCCGGATTTTTCATTTTGATAATTCTCTGTTTATTTCTCTTCCGATCACAAATGGTGCGCGCAGTAGCCAATCAGGTTCCACCACAATGGGAAAGAGAAGTAGGAGATCAATTGTTTGATCAGGTTACGCTCGGACATAAAATAGTTGAAGATTCTTTGCTCATTGCCGAACTCACCAAAACCATGCAGCCACTGGTGAAAGCAGTAGGTGATACTTCCTTTCATTTTAAATTTTTCATCATTGAAGATCCTACTTTAAATGCTTTTGCATTGCCTGGAGGGAACATCGTTATTCATTCGGGATTGATTGCTAAATCTTCATCGTGGGAAGAATTGTGTGGTGTTTTGGGACATGAAATTTCACACGTTACGGAGCGCCATCATATCCGCGGATTGGTTTCTAACCTTGGGATTTTCGTGGTGTTATCGGCTGTAGTGGGTGATGCATCAGCTCTTTTCGGAACACTGGCACAAGCCGGAGGAAGCTTATCATCATTGATGTACAGCCGAGAATATGAAACCGAAGCAGATGAAAAAGGATTAGAATATTTATTGAAAGCCGACATCAATCCTTCAGGAATGATCAGCTTTTTTAAAAAATTGCAGAAGGAACATCCCGAAGCAAAAGACACTGAAAAAATTACTGAAATTCTCAGCACACATCCCGCAACACAGGAAAGAATCGAGAACCTCACTTCAAAAACAAAAGGCATTAAAACAAAGTTTAGTGTCTTTAAAAATTCTTTTGATACATTTAAGAAACGATTGAAAACCGATTTAGACAAAGAATAAAAATGGAAATAAACATCACAGGAAAACCTGCCTTCGCTTATGTAAACGTTGATTTACAACCCGGTGAAACCATCATCGCCGAAGCAGATGCAATGGCGAGTATGGCAGCAGGAATCACTATTGTAGCGAAACCAAATGGCGGGATCATTGGCGGCTTGGTAAAAAAATACGTGGGCGGAGAAAGTTTTTTCGTGAATCATTTCACCAACAACAGTTCGGCGGATCAGCGCTTAACATTAACGCAACCAACTCCGGGCGACATGAAAGTTTTGGAGTTGAATGATCAGTCGTATTGTTTGGAAGGCGGTGCTTATGTTGCCTCAACACCAGGAATTAAATTGGGCGTGAAATGGGCCGGTATCAGCTCTTTCATCGGAGGCGAAGGTTTATTTAAACTACAAGTATCGGGAACCGGAAAAGTAATTTTTGGTGCTTACGGCGCTTTGATAGAAAAAGAAATCGACGGTGAATACATAGTGGATTCAAGCCATTTGGTGGGTTACGAACCTCAAATGAAATTAAAAACACAATTGTCGGGTGGGATTTTTTCCAGCTTTTTTGGTGGCGAAGGATTGGTAACACGGGTGGAAGGAAAAGGAAAAATCATCATTCAATCACGCAGTGTGAGTGGATTAACATCATGGTTGAACCGTTATTTTTAAAAAGATTTTATGGAAGTTAAAATAGAAAAAGGTCCGGGTGCAGCCGCTGCAAAAGTGACTCTGCAACCCAACGAAGTGCTTACCGCAGAGTCGGGAGCGATGATAGCGATGAGCGATAATTTACACGTTGAAACTACAACGCATAAAAAAAATTCACGCGGCATCATGAAAGCCATTAAAAGAATGGTGTCAGGTGAAAGCTTTTTCATGAATCACTTTACCGCAGGTGCGCAAGGCGGAACAGTATGGTTGGGATCAACTCTTCCCGGCGATATGTTTACCTATGAATTGAACGGCGACAAATTAATTGTTCAGGCGGGTTCTTATGTTGGATCGGCACACGATGTAAATGTGGAGTTCAACTGGCAGGGATTTAAATCTTTGTTCTCAGGCGAAAGTGCATTCTGGCTGGGTGTTTCGGGAAAAGGAACAGTGATCTTAAATTCCTTCGGTGCCATTTATCCTATTCATGTGGATGGAGAATATGTAGTAGACACAGGGCATATTGTTGCTTTTCAGGAGACTTTAAATTTCAGCATAGGCACAGCAGGATCCAGCTGGATCAATTCCTATTTCGGAGGAGAGGGATTGATTTGCCGCTTCAAAGGAAAAGGCACCGTATGGTGCCAGTCGCACAATGAAAATGCTTTCGGATCAGCCCTAACCCCTAGTTTAACACCAAGATAAAAATGGAAAATACTTTCGAACATCATATCGACGGCAAACCGGATTTCGCTTTGCTCACAGTAAAAATCCCGTCAGGCAAAACTTTAAAAGTAGAAGCCTCTGCCATGGCAACGATGGACACCAACCTCAAAATGAAAACCAAAATGAAAGGTGGTTTGGGAAGATTATTCACCGGAGAATCTATTTTCATTAATGATTTCACAGCAGAAAACGGTGATGCTGAAATTAAAATCGCACCTTCTGCACCCGGCGATTTGATTCATTATCCGATGAACGGCTCAGAAACTTTGTATTTGCAGAGTTCGGCTTTTGTTGCTTCTGCTCCTTCGGTAACAGTGAATTCAAAATGGCAGGGATTCAAAGGTTTTTTTAGTGGCGCAGGATTATTTTTAGCGCAGTGCACCGGACAAGGTGATTTGTGGTTCAACAGCTTTGGCGGTGTGATTGAAATTGATGTAAAAGATTCCTATGTGGTAGACACCGGAAACATCGTGGCCTTCACAGGAAATTTATCTTATTCGGTAACGCGTTTCGGCGGATATAAATCGCTCTTCTTTTCAGGAGAAGGTTTGGTTTGCCGTTTCACGGGAGAAGGAAAAGTGTGGATTCAAACGAGAAAAATCGGACCGTTGACTTCGTGGGCATTTCCATTCAGACCGGAAGGAAAGAATTAAACCCGTGCTCGTCATTGCGAGGAGTGTACTCACGACATTTGATATTAAGAGGAGAAACGAAGTTTCGGTCTTCAACCTCATTATGATTAACTAATTTGAAATTAAACGCATTATGAGGTTGCTTCATTTTTGAGTACAAAAATTTCGCAATGAAGATTATTGATTCTCCAGATTTTGCTTTTCTAGATAAACATTCTTGATTTCACTGATGGCAGCATTGTATTCTTTTGAATATTCAAACTGCGCATCAGCAGGATTTAAGCCCAAAGCCTCCGCTTGCTCTCTTAAATTACGCACTTTATTTCGCAGCGCTTTATCCTTTTGATTGAGCTCAGAGATTTTTTTCTGACGCGCAATTTCTGCATCAGATGATACTGTGGTTTTTGTGCTTTTGTCTTCTATTAATTCCGATTCGGCAACATCTATTTTACCGTCTTCCGCTTTGCTATATCTTCTGTGCGATCTTGCATTAGCAAATCTTGCAGCCACCATAATTTCATGTGTTCCGAAACTGTACTTGCTGATACTGCTGAGCGGCTGATCATAAGAATAGCCAAACAATAATTTATCGTTTTTAGTTTTATAACCCAACATAAAAGAAAAAGCATCCTGAGTTCTGTAAGCCGCGCCGACCCATAAAAACTCCTGATAAATTACTTTAGCGCCGAAATCAATCTGAGGAATGGTTGGATAGGCCCATTTCAACAATACGGAAGGCTCCACTTCAAAATCATTGCTCACCTGAAATCTATGACCGGCATTGATAAAATAATGCGAGGTCAGGCGACTCAACGACATCGTTGTGGTATTAAAAAACTCAATTTTATTTTGAATGAATTGCGGCACCGAAATTCCTACATAAGATTTGTCGGTATACCAATAAGCACCAAATCCGAAATCGGGAATCAACACCGATTGTACCGAATTGGTGATCACAAAATCTCCCGCGTCTTTCAAAGTGATTTGAGTACCGTCCACTTTAAACTGAAGTAAGCCTCCCGACAAGCCCAGCGACAATTTGCTGCTGCGTGTAAGATTAAAATGATAAGCATAAGTAAAATAAGCTCCTGTACGGGAAGTCGGGCCGGTAACATCAGAAAAAATTGCTCCTCCAAATCCTATGTTTTTTGTAGCATGAGGTCCTTGCACACTTAAGATATGAGTTCTTGGAGCATCGGTAATTCCTGCCCATTGATATCTGTTGTTGGTAGCAACCGTAAAATAATCTTCGGTTCCCGCCACAGCCGGATTGACAATAAAGCGATTCATCATGTATTGTGAATACAACGGAAGCTGCTGTGCCCTTGCTGTGGAGAAGAGCAACAATACAATCGCTGATATTTTAATTAGATGCTTCATTATCTCATTAAGGTTATCGGACCGGTATATTTTTGCATGCCCGGACCCAAATCAATTACATAGTAATACGTTCCAACCGGTAAAGGGATATGGTTAAATAATCCGTCCCAGTTTTTAGTGTAGCCCGACGACTGGAAAACCTGTTGTCCCCAACGGTTAAAAATTTCTACTTTACACTGAGGAAACTGATCAATTAAATCAATCACCCAGGTATCATTTCTACCATCACCGTTAGGTGTGATTCCATCAGGGAAAACAATGCCTTTGGCTACTTTCAGTAATACTGATGCCGAATCGGTACAGCCGTCGGCAGTAGTTACTGTTAAATAATAAATAGTGTTTTTAAACGGCGTAGCTGTTGGATTTTGTAAGGTTGGGTCATTCAAACTCAGCGGGGGTAACCAATCATAAGTTCCGCCGATACCGGCTCCGCTACCAAATAAAATCTGAGAACTTCCCTCCAATATAATGTCTTTTGCCATGGAGATGTCGGCTGTTGGTTTAGGATTTACAGTAATGGTAACGGTGTCTTTATCGATACAGCCCGCGCTGGTCACTGTTAAATAATATGATTTGGTGCCCGACGGCACAACAGTAATGGAAGGCGTGGTAACACCTGTACTCCATGAGAAAGCGAGTCCACCTGTACCATTCAAAGTAACTGTATCCTGATTACAAATAGTAGTGTCATTTCCTGCGTTGGCATCAATAAAAGTAACGGCGGCAACAGTGGCAGTATCTTTTTTGATACAAAGGTTTTTATCTTTTATCGTCAGATAATATTTCCCCGGATACAAACTCGAAGGATCTTGAATCAATGAAGTGAAACCACTTGGACCCGTCCATGAATAAGTATAAGGAGTAACGCCACCTGCAACAGTTTCATCAATTGTTCCTTCATTCGTATTGGTACATAAAGCCGCAGTAGTAGTATTCATTCTTACTATAGCGGAAGGCTGCGTTAAATTCACGTAAGCAGGTTTCACGCAACCATTGGCATCGGTTACATCCACTTTGTGCTGACCGGCACACAAGCCAACCGCTTTAGCTGTTGTTTGTGCGGCAGGATCATTCCATTTAAAAGTATAACCCGGTGTTCCGCCAATACCTACTGCTGTAGCTGTTCCTGTACAAGTTCCACTACATAAAATATTGGTGCTGTCGGAACCAATGCCCGGAGTCAACAAAGGAGGGTCACTCAGGAATTGATTTTTTGTTTGAGGGCAACCTGTTGAAGATTGATCAATGGCAGTTACAATATAATTTCCTGTACATAAGTTTTTCACCGTTTTCAATGATTTATTCACTACCGTAATTCCCGGACCAATCCATGCAACACTAGAAGATCCAACACCTCCATTAGTCACTGCTTTAACAGCACCATTGCAATCACCATGACATAAAATATTAGTTGGAACGATAGTTACGCTAAAAGCATTGGTCTTATTAATATCCACAATAGCCGAATCTTTACACCCTTTGGTATCGGTGACTTTAATTTGAAGAGGTCCGGCACACAATCCTGTAGCCTTCGTTGTTGTTTGAGCCGATGGATCATTCCATTGATAAGTGTATCCTCCCGCATTCCCTCCGCTTGCAGCAGCGGTTGCTGTACCATCACAAATACTCGCGCACAATAAGTGTACAGTATCAATGACCAGAACTTTTACTTTCAAGGCAGGTTCAGCGATTGCAACAACGAGTGTTTTAGGACAATTATTAGAATCTGTTACAGTAACAGTATTATTGCCCGCACATAAGGTGGTTGGATTCGTACCGGTTTGCCCGGCAACCCATGAATAAGTGAGTGGACCCGTGCCTCCCGATCCCAAAACCACAGCAGTACCATTACAATCGCCATTACATTTTGCAGCAGTTTTAGATATTAAAGTTAAACTCAGCGCAGCCGGTGGAACAAAATTCACCTGAGTGGTATCCAAACAACCATTGGCATCCGTAATTTTTGCGTGGTAGGTTTGAGCACATAAGTTATTGGCAACTGCAGTGTTTTGACCACCCGGGAAATCATACCATGAATATGCATAAGGACTTGTTCCTCCGTTAGCACCGACGGTGGCGATACCATTACATAATCCATTACATGTAATTTTTGTGCTGTCTACCAAAAAGGCATTCAATACCGGCGGTTCAGTAATTACCTGAGCCGAGTCGTCAACACAACCATGAGCATCCGTAACAGTTAAAGTATAGGTATTCGGACAAAGTCCGCTAATGTTTTTAGTAGTCTGTGCGGTATTCCATAAGTAAGTATATGGCGCTGTTCCTGCCACACCAATAGCATTAATTGCTCCATTGCAATTTCCATTACAGCTAACATTTGATGCAGAAGAAATAAATGCAATCAAAGGCAATGGCTCTGATATAGCTCTGGTGGATGTTTTAACACAGCCCACAGAATCATTAACTGTTAAAGTGTAAGTAGCAGGACATAAACTATCCGCCAACAAAGTGTTTTGATTCAATGGATCATTCCATGAATAGGTATAAGTTGATCCGGTTCCTCCGCTAACAGTAGCCAATAATTGACCGTCGCAAAGTCCAGAACAGCTCACGTCAGTGGTAACCACAGAAATCACAATCGCACCAGGTTCGGTGATAGTGGTTGGCAAAACAAATGTACAACCTGCCTGATCAGTCACAATACCGGTTAAATTTCCTGCACATAAATTACTAGCTGTTGCAGTAGTTTGAGATGCTGGATCGTTCCATGAATAAGAATAAGGTAATGTTCCTCCCACAGCAGTAATTGAAGCACTTCCTATACAAACCGCATTACATTTTAAATTAGTAGTAGAGGTAATTGATGCCGAGAAACCTGAAATATCAACAATATGAACAGGGGATGCAGCGATACAACCATTGGCGTCAATAACAGAACCAGTATATATTCCGGCACATAGCGCAGTTGCTGTGGAATCGGTTTGTGCAGCAGGATCATTCCATAGGAAAGTGTATGGCAAAGTTCCCCCGCTTCCTCTTATTGTAGCCAATCCCACACAATTACAATTTACTGTTGTAGAATCAACAATTTGCGAAGTCAATAAAGAAGGTTCTGTTATGGTTACAGAATCAATGCTTGTACATCCATTGGCATCGGTTACTGTAACGTGATATTTTCCAGGCACCAAACCAGTGACATTTGCGATTGTGCTTACTGCTGCATCGTCCCAAACATAAGCGTAAGGAGTAGTTCCACCAGCAGCATTGGCATTGGCTTTTCCATTTCCGGCGCCGTTACAGGTTATGTTGGTTTTTGTAGGTGCTAGTGTGAGGAGGGTTGGCTGACTAACAACAACGGCTACTATTCCGGTACAGCTGGCGGCATCGGTAATGGTGTCGTTGTACGTTGCAGCACAAAGATTAAAAATGGAATCATTGCTCGATCCAGTGTCCCAACTGTGCGTATAAGGTCCGCCAGATCCACCTGAAGGAACCAATGTAGCGGTTCCGTTACAATCACCAAAACACAAAGGCATAATGACTGAACTAATTCCGTTAACCGCTGGTGGCGAAGTAATGGTTACGTTAATATTGTAAATACAAGAGTTTGCATCGGTCACCTTCACAATATAATTTCCAGCGCATAAATTTGTAGCTGTATCATTAGGAGTAGCGGCAACATCATTCCACAAATAAGTATACGGTGCTTGTCCCAATGAAGCCGCAACCATCCCTGATCCATCGCAAGAAGTGAAACAAGTTGCAGGGATACTATCTACTACATTCCCAGTTAATGTAGAAGTGTTTAAAACACTCACTGGTATACTATCTTTACAACCCAAAGAATCTGTTACTCTTACTCTGTAAACTCCCGCACAAAGATTAATTGCGTTTGCTACAGTTTGTGAAGAAAGATCATTCCATAAATAAGCATACGGTGCAGTACCTCCGCCAACAGTGACAGTAGCATCACCATTACAAATACAAACAGCGTCGTTATGAGAAACGGAAAGCGCCAAAGCAGCCGGCGCTGTTACTGTTACTGATGAAACATCAGAACATCCAACACTATCGGTAACGGTGACAGAATAAACACCGGTTGCTAATCCTGTGATACTATCATTGACACTTCCTGTACTCCATAAAAAACTAAATGGACCAGTTCCTCCCGAAGGAATGGAATATGCTATTGCATTCGCCATTCCAGGACAAGACACAGAAGTTGCAACCGCATTAGCTTGAACAACCACAGGATCAATCAGTATTACAGAATCGATTACGAAACAACCGTTGGCATCTGAAACTGTATCGATGTATGTTCCCGGACCAAGATTTACTAAAACATTTGCTACGGACCCATTGCTCCAATGGTGTGTATAAGGTGCTGTTCCGCCAGAAGGAACCGAAGATATTGTACCGTTATTATCGCCGTTACAAACTGGATTGTTTGCCGATAAATTCAATGAAATTTGAGTGGGTGCTATGATCACTACGCTAGCAGTATCTATACAGCCATTCGCGTCGGTGACAGATACACTGTGTATTCCCGAACAAAGAACGGTGGCAGTAATCCCATTTTGATTTCCTGCAGTGTACCAATCATAAATATATGGTGCAGTTCCGTCTGTCGCTAAAATGGTAGCATCACCGTTGCAATCGCCAAAACATAAAACACCGGTGGAATCAACAACGGTAACCACCAGAGGAGTGCTGGAAATTCCAATTAGTACACTGGCAGTATCAACGCAACCATTGTTATCTATTACTCTTATCTGATTGATCCCTACACACAAATTAGTGGCAACTGTTGTATTTTGATTTCCTGCAGTAAACCAATCATATGTATAGGGAATCGCACCACCAGAAGCTGAAACTGTGGCGGTACCAATACATACCGAACTACAAGCCGTTACAGTAGAATCAGTGATTGTAGCAACTACAACGACCGGAGCAATTATAGGTACAGTAAGGGTATCCAAACAGCCATTGGCATCTGTAATTTCAACATAGTGTATAGCTGAACACATGTTTACCGCATTTGGTGTAATTTGATTTCCTGAGGTATACCAATTGTAATTATACGGAGCCGTTCCTCCAGCAGGACTAGCCGTTGCTGAACCGTTACAAATTCCAACACAAGTTGGGGTAGATGAAGCACTAACGGAAGAAGTAAGATCTGTAGGCTCAACAATTGTTGCAGCAGCAGTATCCAAACAACCATTAGCATCGGTTACTTCTACATTGGCTGTTACAGCACACAATCCACTAATACTAATAGTGCTTTGTCCTCCAGCATCATACCAATTATAACTATAAGGTGCAGTTCCTCCAGAAGTTGGCAATGCTGTCATCGTTCCATCGCACAATCCGTTGCAGGTAATGTCTACTTTAGATATCGAAGCAGTTAATCCTGTTGGTTCAACAATGTTTACAGAAACAGTATCTAAACAACCACTTGCATCAGTAATTTCAGCATGATAAGTTCCTACACACAATGCGTTTACTAAAACCGTTGCAGGTGTTCCAGCAACATCATACCATACATAGGTATAAGGCCCATTCCCACCTGAACCATCTACTGTTGCATCACCGTCACATAAGCTATTACAAGAAATATTGGTTGAATCGATTATTGTTCCCAATACAGGAGTAGGCTGAGTAATGTTTACGCTATCAATATCTATACAGCCACTTGCATCAGTGACTGTTACTTGGTGCATCTGACTACATAAATTGGTAGCGATTGCCGTGCTTTGATTGCCCGCCGTAGTCCAATCATATGTATAAGGTAAAGTCCCACCAACAGCAGCTACTGTAGCGTCTCCAATACATATACCGTTACAAGTTAAATTGGTGCTGTCGGTGATGTCAGCAACTACCACCACAGGAGCAGTGATCACCACTGCTACAGTGTCCTTACAGCCATTAACGTCAGTGGCTTCAGCGTGAAAAGTACCAAAACACATTGCGTTTTGTGCAGCCGCAGTTGGAAGTCCAACCATATCATACCAAGAATATGTGTACCCTGCTGTTCCTCCACTGGCTAAAACCGTAGCTGTTCCATCACATATTCCATTACAAGTAGCCTGAGTAGAAGATACCAAAGTGATGTCCAACGGTGTGGCAGGTTCGGTGATAACAAACGTGAGCGTATCTAAACAGCCATTGGCATCAGTTACTTCCACATTATATGTTCCTGCACACAAATTTGATGCTGTAGCTGTTGTTTGGCCCGCAGCGTCGTACCAATTATAGGTGTATGGCGCTGTTCCCCCAATCGGCGCAACGGTAGCAACTCCGGTACATTGTCCATTACAACTCGGATTGGTTGGAACGCCCGCATTTAACACAAGTGCGAAAGGCTGTGTAACTGCAATTGCAACTGTATCCTTACAACCGCTTAAATCGCTTACCTCTACATTATAGGTTCCCGGACATAAATTGGAAACATTAGCAACGGCTGGAGTTCCAGGAGCATCGTACCAGCTGTAACTTATAGGCGCAACACCGCCTGTACCTAAAGCTATTGCATTCCCATCACATGCCCCAAAACAGCTAACATTGTTAGAAGTTGTTATGGTTGCCACCACCGCTACGGGCGCAGCAATAAGCACTTGAGCCGTGTCTTTACAGCCATTGGCATCGCTAACTTCAACATTGTAAGTTCCACCACATAAATTTACAGCTTTGATAGTAGTTTGTCCGGCTGCATCATACCAATTATAAGTGTAAGCTGCTGTTCCGCCTGCCGCTGCCGCTGTGGCATCTCCATTACATACCGCTCCACACACCAAATTTGTAGAAGACGCGATAGACGCTACTAAAACTGCTGGTTGGGTGATCGTTGCGTCAACGCTATCTATACAACCATTCGCATCAGTGACCTCTACACTGTAAGTTCCTATACACAAAGAGCTCACAGAAATCGCTGCTGATCCTGCATTAGTATACCAATTGTAAGCATAGGGAGCAGTACCGCCAGATGGCCCTGCAATGAGCTGACCATCGCATAATCCATTACAACTTACATTGCTTTGAGTAGCCATTGCTGCTGTCAAAGCCGACGGGGCTGATAAAGTGTATGTGCTTGTGCCCGTACATCCTAAAGCATCGGTCACATCAACATTATAAGTAGCGGCGCATAAACTGGAAACCACCGTAGTTGTTTGACCTGCAATTGGAGCTTGCCATAAATAAGTATATCCTGCTGTACCACCAAAACCTGCGATAGTTAAAGATCCATTGCAATCGCCACTACAATTTAAAGGAATGCTGTCAATAAAATTTGCTCCTACAGCACTTGGTGCTGTAATTGAAACTGAAGTTGTATCCAAACAACCATTCCCATCAGTCACCTCAACGTGATAAGTGTTGGCGCATAAATTTGATGCAAAAGTATCAGTTTCCAAACCGGGAGTATCATACCAATTGTAAGTATGTGCACCGGTACCTCCGCTGGAACGAACAACGGCATCGCCCAAACAATCGCCAAAGCAAACGTTGTCAGTTTGAGATACAATACTTGCAAAAAGTGTGGTTGCAGGCTGAGTAATTACAATGGTAGCAGTATCCTTACATCCGTTGGCATCAGTAACCTCAACATTCGATGCGCCTGCACACATACCCGTTCCCACCGTAGTGGTTTGAGCAAAAAGATTGTACCAATCGTAAGTGTATGGAGCAACTCCACCAGCAGCACTAACAGTTGCATCCCCATTGCACAAACCGCGACAAAGCACATCAGTGTGTGCAATTATTGTTGCAACCAAAGCACCTGGACTTGTTACAGAAGTAGTAGCTGTGTCCTTGCAGCCATTAGCGTCGGTAATTTCAACATTATAAGTTCCCGCACAAAGACTAGATACAGGAGTTGTAGTTGGTGTTCCAACAATATCATACCACGAATAACTAAGTGCTCCTGTTCCACCCGAACCTGTATACGATACCTGACCAATGCAAACACCGTTACAAACTATATTTTGATCGGTGTTGGCGCTAATAACAACAGGTGTAGGTTCAGTAATAATCACGGTAGCAGTATCCAAACAACCATTGGCATCAGTAACTTCAACGTGATACGTGCCAGCAGCCAATCCTGCTTTTGCAGCAGCCATTGTACCACCTGCATCATACCATCTGTAGGTATATGGAGCGGTTCCTCCTGATGCAGTTCCTGTTGCTGCGCCTGTTGACCTTCCTCCGCAATCTACGTTTGTTTGACTTAAAATTGAAGCAACCAAAAGTGTAGGCTCAGTGATGGTATCGGTAAAAGATTGCACACAACCTGCATTATCGGTAGCAGTTACAGTATAAATTCCAGCACACAAATTATCTCCAATAGAATCTGTTTGAGCAGCTGGGTCATTCCACAAATAGGTATAAGGATAATATCCCCCTGTTGCTTGAGACATTGGAATCTGGCCATCACAACTTTGGAAACATGTGTTATTTACAACTGGGTCAAACACAATAGAAAAAGGACCTGTTGGTGGACCTGCGATATTTTGAAATTCAAGCCTTTGATGTCCGTCTGTATCTCTTATCCTCACCCCATAAGTCTGAGGACACAAGTTATATATAGAGTCAGAAGGCTCGCCAGAATAGCCGCCTACTTGCGCTGGAGTGTAGGAATAGGTAAAAGGAGCTGTACCTCCTGTAATCGTAGCAACCTTTATCCACCCATTGCAACCGCAATCGGCGTCGTTGTACGTAACAGTAAAATCGGTAATAGCGCTCAACACCTGGTTTCCAGCTGCTTTCTTAATTTTTTTAAGCACAATATTTTCAGGATCATATTTTCCTTCCACTACACCCTTAAAATCATTGTCATAGAAATTACTTTCAGGAGAGCTAGGGGTAGCAAATACAAAAAGCACCTTCCCTTCAAAATCATTAGTTAAATTCTGAGGGAAGAACACAGGTCCATATAACGTTAATTGAAATTGCGCGGCACCAGCCAATCGTGGATGATTAGTTACCTTAAGCCAATCCATTCCTGCAACAGCTACATTTCTATCAATAATTATACTTTGATTGGATTGTGAAAATGAGTTGCCATCAAAAATCACTGCATCTGATTCTGTCGGCAAAGATGCTCCGCCAGATCCGCCACTGGTTTTCGACCAATGTGCCGGATCGCTCCAGTTACCGCCATTTCCCACCCAGTAACGGGCGGCCTGCAATCCTGAAAAGGAAAACAAAAAGGCAATGAAAAATGCCGCTATTTTGAACTTTTTTCTCAACATTTTAAGTGTTCTCTCCTTGTGGGAGTAATTCGTTCTACGCGCCCTTCTTTATTGGGTTTCCATAATTTTATGCTCCTCTGCCTGTAAGCAAACATTTTCATGCTTAAATTTCATGCCTTTCACCCACTGGCCGCATTCTCTACAAATAAAAGATGCTGCCAACTCATATTCGCTGCTCTGATAATCAAAAAAGATTTCCTCCCCGGGGTGAATTTTTTGGATGGCGACGATTTGTTCCCCATCAATTTTTGTGTTCGGTTTACAGGAATGATTGATGAATTTAGCCGGGGCATCCACATCTACATGCTTATTTGGTCCGATTTGAATGGAAGTTTGCTCCGGATGATCCAACAAAGGCCCGCTGATTTTGAGAACCACATCGCCCTTATCGTAAAACGAGGAGCTGAAGAGTCCGAGCATTTTTCCTGATTGCTTTATTTCCATCTTCTACAAAACAAAAAAATAAATCTTCTCTTGTTCTTCAAAAACGAAATTCTAATCAACAGTGCTTAGTGAAAATCATTGTGCGATCAGTATGCAATTTTGATTCTTATGTTGTGAGGAGCGGACTCATTTCCCCCAAAAAAAGGATACAACATATACCTATCATTTTCACTGCAATCCCTTTGCTGTGAATGGGAAACATCATTGATTCGGAAAATATATTTGTTTTTGACTGCTGTAATCGAACAGTCGATTTCGCGACCAATAATCACAGAAGTCATGTAAGTAATAGAACGTTTTCCGTTGGAATAAACATACGCAAACAATTGTAAGCTGTCCTTAAACCACCTCCAGCCTACACGCGCGCTGTTCATATGATTGGCAATCCCGCAATCCGTCATACCAAAAAGCTTGTTAACGTCGGTAACGTCTTCAGAATCCTCAATGGAATAAATCGCCGAGGAATCAAAAACAACTTTAAAACTTAATACGGAATCCTTTAAAGGCGTGGCCGAACTGAAAGATTCATGGTGGCCTTGTCGGATTATAAAGACCTGATAGCCTTCTTCATTTTTTTTGGCTTTATCACAACTCAGGAGCAAAGCCAATAACAGCAGAATTACAATTATCTTTTTCATACAACTTCACTTTAATCACCCTGACTAGTGTATCGGGTAAATTCAAGAAAAGTTTCGAATGTTTAGAAATTTAACAAATTAAATAATTGAAAATCAATTATTTAATATTCTAACGGCACTTCTTTAGCATCCTTAATTTTTGACAAAATCACCATAGAATGCATTTGTCCTATTTCCTCAATTTTACTGAGTTTATTGGAAATCAATTGCTCGAAAGAAGGAATGTCTTTCACCATTATTTTCACCAGATAATCTGCATTACCTGTTATTTGATAACACTCCATGATTTCGGGAATGTCGTTGATTTTAGATTTAAATCCAGCGATAGCATTGTCAATCTGACGGGTTAGGGAAATGGAAATAAAAGCCTGAATACCCAAACCCAATTGTTGTTCGTTCACTGCCGCATGATAGCTGGCAATGACACCGGCGCCTTCCAGCTTTTTTACTCTTTCCAGCGTTGGCGCGGGAGACAAGCCAATATCCTGACTCAATTGCAAATTGGTAATGCGCCCATCCCGTTGCAAAGCGCGTAAAATTTTAAGATCGATTTTGTCTAGTTTCATTTTGGCGTTTGATTAATTCACCCCCCTTAGCTGCAAAAATAAAAGATTAAATAGATTTTACTATTCCACAACAAATAAATCCGAAGCAATCCTGTCGGCAATAAATTTCCCATCATCGCTTAAGGTGTATTTTCCCTGTGAAAAAAGAACTTCTCCCTGAGCCAGATATTTTTGAATTTCTTTATGAAAGGTTTGCCGGCACAACTCGCTAAATTGTAAAAGTGCTTTTTCTTCAACACCCCAAATGGTACGCAAACGGGTAAGAACATACTCGTTGTAAGCAGTAGTATTTGAAATTTCTTCCTTCTCCTGCGGAACAGTATTTTTTTCAATGGCATCCATGTAGCGCAGGTTATTCGACACATTCCAATAGCGATTTTCCCCGTCGAAAGAATGCGCAGAAGGGCCTATCCCTAAATATTTTTTGCCTTTCCAGTACGATGAATTGTGTTTGGATTCAGCATGGGGCAAACAAAAATTAGATATTTCATAATGAACATATCCCCCTGATTTCAAGCTTTTCTGAAGCATTTTAAAATGCTGAATGCTTTGCTCGTCATCCACAGGCAAAGCTTTTCCTTTGGCAATTTGTTTGCTTAAAGCCGTACCGGATTCCACTGTCATGGAATAAGAAGAAATGTGTTGAATCCCTAAAGAAATCGCCTGATTCAAATTGCTTTGCCATTTTTCTTCCGTAAGTCCAGGAAAACCATAAATCAAATCGATGCTGATATTTTCAATGCCCGATGTTCTCGCCAAAGTCACGCACTCCAAAGCTTGTTGCGCGTTGTGCGCCCTGTTCATGTATTGTAAATCTTCTTCAAAAAACGACTGGATTCCTATGCTCAAACGATTGATCCCGGCTGCCTGAATGGCTTTTAATTGTTGTTGATTTAAATCGTCGGGGTTGGCTTCTAATGTAATTTCCTTTACTTGTGAAACATCAAAAGTGCGATGAACAGTATTTAAAATTAAGGTCAGTTCCTCGCCTGAAAGCAAGGAAGGCGTGCCTCCTCCGAAGTAAATGGTTTGAATGGGATCAGCTAAAAAATCTTTCTGAACTTCAATTTCTTTGCACAACGCAGCAATCATTCTTTCTCTGTATCCCTTGAAAGTAATGGAAAAATGGAAGTCGCAGTAATTACAGCTCTGCTTACAAAACGGAATATGAATATAAATTCCCGACATCCTATTTTTTCAAAGCCACTCTAAAGGTGCTGCCTTTTCCGGGCTGAGATTCCTTTACAAATATTTTTCCTCTGTGGTAATATTCAACGATGCGTTTTGCCAGAGATAAACCTAAGCCCCAACCTCTGGTTTTAGTGGTAAATCCAGGACGGAAAATTCTTTTGAAGTCGGATGAATTGACTCCTTTTCCCGTATCGGTAAAATCAATAAAAGCATGTTTGCCTTTCTCGCTGATGATCACTTTCAGGCTGCCTTCCCCTTCCATTGCATCCACCGCATTTTTAAATAAATTTTCAATCACCCATTCAAACAAAGGCTGATTGAGCGGCACCATTTGTTGGTCATCACACTCAACAATTAATTCCAATTCAACTTTTTTAGAAACCCGCGTTTTCAAATAATGCAAAGATTCCTCCACTACTGTTTTTATCTGCAAAGGAGTTAACACAGGAGTGGCTCCAATCTTGGAAAATCGTTGCGTAACAGTTTCTAAACGATTGATGTCTTTTTCAATTTCTGAACTCGTAGCTTCATCCAGTCCGGTTGATTTAAGATATTCCAGCCAGCCCATCAATGACGACAAGGGCGTTCCCAGCTGATGTGCGGTTTCTTTAGCCATTCCCACCCAAACCTGATTTTGCTCGGCATTTCTGCTGGAAGAAAAAGCGAGATAGGATACCAGAATAAAAATAGCAATCACCGTTAGCTGAGCGTAAGGATAATACCTCAGCTGAGTGAGCAACAAAGAATCCTTGTAATAAATGTAGTTGAAATGATTGTCGGTTAAAGGAATAATAATAGGATCATGATCTGCTTTCATTTCCGCCAATTCCTCTTTCACATAATCGGGACTGCTTACAGCCTTCAGCGAATCCAGATTTCTCCAGGAAACAATTTCTCCTTGCTGATTGGTTAAAATAACCGGAACAGTAGTATTGTTTTGCACCACCGTATTGAATAAAAAACTTATTTCACTCATCGTGGTTTCCATGCTGGTAAGGCGTTTGGTGCCTTCGGCCCAGAGCTTCACTTTTTTTTCTTCCTCCTTGGATAATTTTTCTACCAGCTTATTGGTATACCACAACGACAAGAGGGCAATACCCACGGCAATGGTGAGTAAAGTAATTTTCCAGATTTGTTTTCGGTAATATATGTTCATTTCATTTTATTAATTGAGATCCTTCCGCCAACCGGCGGATGACAGCTTCCTGCTGTCAGTTATCCTCCCATTTCACATCAAAACGCGAATCATCCTCCACTTGTTTTTTATCGTCCTTCTTTTCTTCCTTTTTTGATCCGAATTCCTTTTTAAAAGCATCTTTAAATTTCTCTTTTTCCTTCTCCATTTTACTTTTCGCCAGTTCTTTTCTCACCGCTTTATCGTAGCCAAACTCAGGTTTTTCGGTAGTTCCCTTCATGTAAAAGGGAATGGTTTCACTGATGTCTTCTTCCTGTTCAATAAATTCATTGTCGCGTTTTTTCTTGCTTTTATAGGCCTTCATCAACTCCGAGCTTTTTATTTTAAAATGGTAATCAATCACCATATCAAAAGTATGTTCACCCGAAATTTCCATGTTTAGCGCCGATGATTTAATCACCATATTGGGAATTAAAATAGTGCTGTTTTCAATTTTAATGTCGTTCTCCAAAGTAGAAAACGACAAGTTTGCCAGATCATTGAATTTCATTTTATATTCTTTGGACAAAAACTCATCCAGCTCCAGCATAGAAGGCAAAGAAATCAATTTTCCGTTTTCAATTTTGATGTGTGCCAGCGTGTACATCTTCGCCATATTAATGTTTAAAGCCGAATCGGATTCGGCCTTAAAGTGAATATCACTGGACAAAAAGCCTTCAATATTTTTATCCATTATGAAATCCTGAGAGAAATTTTCAAACTGGTAAAACAGTTTTTTAACGTTGATTCTATCCAGAGTACCATTGCAGTCGAAAACTATTTTATTGGCATTTTGTATTTCCACCGAACCGTATAATTTTGCTTTTCCGTCGCCGGTTTTACAGTTGAATTCATTTAAAACCAGAAGCTGATCCTGCAGGCTGGCCGAGCCTTTCACCTCAGTGGCTTCAAATTTCCGGAAAATAAATTTCCCGATATCAAATTTCAAAGTCAGATCGGTATTAGCCGGAAAACTTAATTTATAATCATCATCAGAAGCAGATTCGCTTTCCGATAAAAACTCATCCATATTGAAGAAATTGGAGTGAACGGAAGCTGTCATTTTAAAATTCGATTGTCCCAGCAAAAACAAAAACACATCGGGCACTTTTCCCTGAATCATGAAATCGGTAGAGTTGGCAAAACCGACAATGCTGTCTACCATAAAATCTCTGTTGTTAAAACTTATTTTTCCTTTGATATCCTTGTATTGATTAGGATCATCGAGCAACTTAACGTTTACACCGGAAAAAGTAATTTCTCCATCGGATTTAAAAAGCTGCAAATAGCGAATATCCTTTTCAATAAAAATATCGGCCAGTTTTCCCTGAAAATTGAAAGTAGTATGCGTTCTTCCCGAGAGGTCCTCCACCTTTGCGATTTTTATTTTTTTGTGCAAATCCTCCAGCAAAATATCAGCTTCGCCTTTTAAGCTGATGTAAGGATTTTTTAATTCTGAGAGCTCTATTTCTCCCTTGATATAGCTGTCGCCAAACTTCATTAAATACTCTTTAATGTTGATGGAGTGCGGATTCACAACATTTCCGCCATCGTAAAAATAATGTCCTTTGGCTTGTATGTTATCCAGTGTGATTTGATCTTCAGGCAAAAGAAGTTGCAAATCTTTGCAATCAAAATCAAGTTTAATATCAGGAGAGCGCACCACATCGCTTTTATTGGTGATTGCTATTTTTAAAGAACTTTCTCCTTCGGGTTTTAAGGGCAAAATATCTTCTAAATACGACTCGGGAAAAAGTGCGATTAAATCCTCAATGCTCACTTTTTCGGTTTCGGTTTTAAAATCAAAATAGAGTCCGTCTTTTTTATCCTGCATAGAGCCGCTGCCGTTCACTACAATCTTTCCTCCCAGCTCCATTTCCATTTCTCGGATCTTCAATAAATCGGTATCGAAATAAAAAAATCCGCCTTTAATATGGTGATCAATTTCCACATCTTTTTCAAAAACAAAATCTGAGTTTTTTAATTTCTTCAAAAGTAGGTTTCCTTCAGAAGCAAAGCTGATATTACTTTCATTGAACACGGGATACAAATCTATTTTTTCGAGCAGAAAAGAATATTTGCTTTGTTCATCTTCATTGAAATAAGAAAATAAAACATTGTCGAGATTGATCATCGTTAAATTAACGGTCACCTTTGATTCCTCAGCGTCATCAGCACTTTCCTTCCAGATGTAAAAGTTTGCTTTGTCGCCCTCTTCATAACCCACATTCACTTCACCGTCCTGAACATCAATGGCGTCAATTTCAAAATTATTGGTGAACACCGAAAACATATCGAAAAGCAAATAGAGTTTTTTTACTTTGATCAGATTCGGCGAGCCTTTGTGCATGCCCGGGACAGTAATATCATTGATTTCAACGGAAGCTTTAGGGAATTTAGAAAAGAGAGAAAAATGAATGTCGTTGTCGTTTACTTTGATATCGCGCGATAAGTTCTTGCGCAACTCCGTCATCACCATCCCCTTCACCTCATCCTGATAAACAGTGCCAATAACAACGCCTGTGAGAATAAGAAGCAGAAGCAATCCTAAAATAATGAGGCCTGTTATTTTGAGTTTTCTTTTCACGAAAAAAAAGCGTTTCTATCCCAGCATCTTCAAAAACCGAACCTCACTTTCGGTGAGGAATCTCCATTTACCGCGTGGCAAATCTTTTTTGGTTAAGCCGGCAAAATAAACTCTGTCTAGTTTTAACACATTGTAATTGAAGTGTTCAAATATTCTTCTCACAATACGGTTACGGCCCGAATGTATTTCAATTCCCAATTCTTTTTTATTGTCTTTGCTGGCATATTCCAGCGCATCGGGTTTAATAAATCCATCTTCCAGGATGATTCCTTCAGTGATGGATTTAAAATGATCCAAATCTATCCCACGATGGATTTCAACATGATAGATTTTTTTCACGAGATGTTTAGGATGCAGTAATTTTTGGGTAAGCTCGCCGTCATTGGTAAACAGCAATACTCCTGTAGTCATTCTGTCGAGGCGACCAACAGGATAAACTCTGAATTTTCCAATTCCTTTGAGCAATTCCATCACCGTTCTGCGGTTTTGCGGATCATCAGAGGTAGTCACAAAATCCTTCGGTTTATTTAAGAGAACATAAACATTCTTCTCCGGTTTTAAAGTCTCTTTTCCGTATTGAACTTTATCGGTAACCAAAACTTTGGTCCCCACTTCAGTCACAACCTTTCCATTCACGGAAACCGCACCCACTTTAATCAGCTCATCGGCTTCTCTTCGTGAACAAACACCTGCATTAGAAATATATTTATTGAGACGGATGAAGCCATCATCTTCTTTAAAAGTTTCGGGTTTGGAAACCAGTTTCTTTTTAGCAACTTTCTGAAAAGGTTTTGAATATTCCTTTTTCTCTTCGGGTTTCACTCCATCGCTCTTTGCTTTTGTTGGCGCGGGTTTTTCAGGTTTTTTAAACTTAAATCCTTTTTTTTCAGGAGTTGGTTTCGATTGCCTTGAAAAGCTCGCGCTTTCTCTTTTTTCTGTTGGCTTTCTGCCTCTGTTTCTTCCTTTACCGGAAGCATCTCTGTCTGTGGCCATATCTTCAATTTGAAGTAAAAATACAATATTGTTGCGAGAAGTAAGTGTTAAGGAAGCTTGCTTAAAACATAGGTGATATAAGAATCATGCTGCATCAGCACTTTATAATAGGCATTGCTGTCCCAAACACTTTTAGCAACAACGGCCCTTACCTCATTGATGAGGTATGCATAAGTGGCGGGATTGATTTGTTTTTTAAGCAAGGTGGATGTTGCCAACTGTCGCAATACCTCTTTTTTAATATCGGCCTGAATGGCCGCAGACGCAATGAATTGCTCAGCCGTTAACGTTTTGAGTTCTTTTTTATGATTTAAAAAATACTGCAATCCCGCTTTACGCACAAAATCATCCTCATAAAGATCGGTCATGCGTTCCCATTGAATACTTGAATCGGGAGCAATAACAACATCGGGAAGCACTCCGCCACAGGCATACACCTTGCGTTTGTTTTTGGTATAAAAAACTTTTGTGGTATCGGTTTTAGCATCGTCAAAATGGCCCGTGCTGTACTCTTCATATTCCAGTCCTTTGTACTCTCTTTGGATGCAACGGCCCGAAGGAGTGTAATATCTTGAAACCGTTAAACGCATCTGACCGCCATCCGACAAAGGGAAAACTTCCTGCACCAGACCTTTTCCAAAAGTGCGCTCTCCTATCAGTGTGCCTCTGTCGTTGTCCTGAATGGCTCCAGCAAAAATTTCACTGGCCGATGCCGATTCATGATTGATGAGCACAAAAACTTTGGCCTTTTCAAACTGCCCTTTCTCGGTGGCAAACATTTTCTTTTCGTGGTGTTGCCTGTCGTCGGTGTAAACAATTAACTCCCTGTCTTTTAAAAATTCATCGGCCAGATCTGTACAGGTATTTAAATATCCGCCGCCGTTGCTGCGCAAATCCACAATGATGTTTTTTACTTTTTTATTGGCATAAGGATAACTCGCTTTTAATTCCTGCATAGTATTTTCGGCAAACTCCGAAATTTTAAAATAAGCAGTGACCGAATCTATCATGTATGCCGCTTCCACACTGTGAATAGGGATTTCGGCACGGGTGATGGAAAAAGGCAAAAGTTTGGTTTCTCCTTTTCTCCAAACAGAAATATTCACTACCGTTCCTCTTTTACCGCGCAATTTTTTAATGATTTCTTCTGTTTTCAATCCGATGCCCGCAATATTTTTTCCTTCAATTTTCAGGATTTTATCTCCGGGCTGCAATCCAACAGCTTCTGATGGTCCGCCCGAAACAGGCTTCACCACAACAATAGTGTCTTTAAAAAGCGTGAATTCCATTCCTATTCCTTCAAAACTTCCTTTTAAAGATTCATTCATTTTTTCCACCATGGCAGAAGGAACATAGGCAGAATGAGGATCGAGTTGTTTCAATAAATCATTGATTCCCTTTTGGGCGATTTTGGTAACGTCCACCGAATCCACATAATTTTCTTTCACCAACTCCAGCATTTCTGCCAGATTGTAAACCTCATTGGCCAAAGAATCGGATTTTGATGAAACGGAAAAAGAAGAGGATCGCCCTGCCGGCAAAGACTTTCCTATATATATTCCTACGATTAAAATAATCGCTATATAAATGGGGAAATAATATATTTTCGAGAATTTACTCATTCTCCAAAACGGGAAGGTGAGTAATCTGAATGTCGGATTTGGAAAGGAAAGCTATGCCTTCATCATCTTTATAGGCATTCATATACACCACTCTTTTTATTCCCGATTGTAAAATTAATTTGCTGCAATCTTTACAAGGGGATAAAGTAATATAAAGTGTTGCTCCTTCACCGCTGTTGGTGGATTTGGCCAGTTTTAAAATAGCGTTAGCCTCGGCATGCAGCACGTACCAATGTGTTTCGTTGCTTTCGTTTTCACAGCAATTATCGAAACCAGAAGGTGTTCCATTGTACCCGTCGCTGATGATCATTCCGTTTTTTACAATGATGGCCCCCACTTGTTTTCGTGTGCAATGCGACAATTTTGCCCATTCAATAGCCATTTTAAGATAGGCAACGTCGTATCTTCTTTGTTTTACATGGTTTTCGTAAGTGAGCGCATTTTTGTCCATAAGGCAAAGATAGCAAGAGAAGGGAGATTGAGAAATAGAAACCCTCTCTATTTCGATGCCTTATTTCAACATGCTTTTTGCTCCGTTGATGACAACATCCCTATTGTATAGCCATCGTGCTTTTTCAAGATGCTTTACCGCTTTAATATCAAAATAAAGAGCGGCAAAATCGGGAATCAAAAATACGAGAGATAAAACCGGATTGAGAACTGCAATACTAGATGTAACACCTATGGTTGCTATCAAAAGCAAAGGGGCCGACAAGGATTTTAATCTTTTGAATTTTTGCACTTCAATTTTAGCTTCTTCTGATTTAGAAAATTCTTTCAATAATTTTTCTTGAAAAATCCCCTGTGCAAATTTTTCACCCCCTTTTACATAGTGGGTGCCCTGAAGATAAATCGCTTCTCGTTCATAAATCGACTTAAGGGAATCAAGGGAAATGAATTGCTCTTTAGATTTAAGCGTATCAACTGTATAATTCAGTGTTTGAGAAAAAAGTGCTGTAGAGAAGCACATTAAAAAAAGTGTCATTAATTTTTTGCTTTGCATGGTATTCGAATTAATAGTGGTTTGAACTACTATACGAAGCCGGAGTCATGGAAATTGCCTCCTTTAACGAAACAAAAAAAGCAGAAAATAGTGATTCACTAAAAACAAAAGAGCCGGAATCATCGCCTGAGCTACTATCAATCAATCATTGCTTAGAACACATGTGAATTAAGCAAGATCATCGATCTTGTTTAAATTCTCGATTACAGTTAACGGCTTCTCAACAGGAAGTGTAAAATAAAAGGAAGATCCTTCATCAACAACACTTTCAACCCAAATTTCGCCACCATTTTTTTCCAGGAACCCTTT
The DNA here is from genome assembly GCA_023251095.1 of Flavobacteriales bacterium. Classification (GTDB taxonomy): domain Bacteria; phylum Bacteroidota; class Bacteroidia; order Flavobacteriales_C; genus JAHEZL01. The sequence continues at coordinate 160,109 of JAHEZL010000002.1, read as the reverse complement.
TACCAACAATAAACCAATTCCGGCGCCCTTATCCTTTTCTCTCTCTTTCGAAAGAGAATTCAGTTGTGGTGTAAAAAGCTTCTCGCGCATTTCCTTAGACATGCCAATTCCCGTATCCTTTATTTCAACAATAATTTTATCCTCAGTGTGCTTTGTAGTAATTGTGACATTTCCTCCTGTGCCGGTATGTTTTAATGCATTTGAAACTATGTTTTGAAGAATGGAGAGCAGCATTTTCCCATCAGCAAAAACACTTGTGTTTTCATGAATTTCGTGATGAAGATTAATTGTTTTTATTGCAGCGCTCTCATTTAAAGTATCAAAAACTTTTTTCACATACTCACCAAGTTTTATTTTCGCAGGAGTAAATACATCTGATGCATATTTTATTCTTGCCCATTCTACTAAATAATCCAGCATCTCCAACTCATCTTTCGTAGATTTATGAAGGAGATCCAACATTTCCTTTACTGCATCGGGTTTCATTTTATCATAATTCGATTTCAAATACTCCGCAGTACTAATAATCCCGGCTAACGGGCTTCTTAAATCGTGAGACAAAATAGCCAAAACGCTTTCTTTATGCGTGTTGAGCTCTTCCAATTCCTTTATATGTTTAGCAATTGAATCTTCTGATTTTTTTCTTTCGGTTAAATCCCTTAGAATTTTGACATAGCCCAACATTTCGCCATTTATTCCGAGTAGTGGAAAAACTAATCCGTACGCGTAAAATTTACTTCCGTCTTTGCATATGTGCCATTTGTTATCTACTGCTCTTCCTTCTTTCAATGCTGTTTCAATTTCAAGCGCAGGAGCACCTATTTTTTTATCTTCTTCTGTAAAAATCACCTCAAAATGTTTTCCAATAATTTCATCTGTTTCATATTGAAATATTTTTGTTGCACCGGAATTCCAGCTATTAATTACCAGGTCTGTATCCACTGTAAAAATTGAATACTCTTGCAAGCTATCTATTACCTGACTGTAGAATTCAGCTGTAGGTATGTATTGATTTTTAAGCACTTTAAAATTATTTTGTTCGGCTTCCATTGTTTTGTCTTTTGATTGTAATAATTGAGTTGAGTGTTTTAGATTTTTGAGGCGCAAGAATAATCCTCTGAAAACAAAAAATGTTATATAATTCTGTAAAAAAATTGCAACATTCACATATTTACATGGGAGAATCTTACTAAAGGCAAAAAATCACTTTCTAATAGATTAAAAGCATTGAATAACAATCTGAAAAAACGAATTCTGTATTTGGGCCAATCGCTTATTTGTCTTTGCGACAAAGGGAAATAAAAACGGGAGCTTCGATTTTTCAATCGAAGCTCCCGATATGTACCCAGGAAGGGAATCGAACCCCCACGACCGAAGTCGCTAGATTTTGAGTCTAGTGCGTCTACCAATTCCGCCACCTAGGCATTTGTTAATGCGGGGGCAAATTTATCCAAAAATTCCTACTTTCAAAATAAATTACATATCTTTGGCCTCCCTTATAAAAAAATACCTTTTTTATTTGAGGATCACATTGTTAGCGCATGAACAGAGATTTTAAAATATTTTCAGGAAGAAATACCATGGAGCTCTCTAAGGAGATTGCTGCTAAAGTTGGCGTTCCTCTAGGAAATGTTGGTTTTTTTGAATTCAGCGACGGTGAATTTCAAACTTCTTTTGAAGAAAGTATTCGCGGTCAGGATGTATTCATCATCCAATCTACCGTTCCTCCTACCGATAATTTATTTGAAGTTTTGCAAATGGTAGATGCTGCTAAAAGAGCATCGGCCCATGAAATAGTAGCGGTAATGCCTTATTTCGGCTATGCCCGTCAGGACAGAAAAGACAAACCAAGAGTTTCTATTACTTCTAAGTTAGTGGCCAATTTATTGACTGCAGCCGGGGTAACCAGAATAATGACCATGGATTTACATGCCGATCAGATTCAGGGATTTTTTGAAGTTCCGGTGGATCATTTGTATGGATCTTCCATCTTCATGCCTTATCTGAAAACATTGGATTTAACCAATATGGTGATTGCTGCTCCCGATACAGGCGGAACAAAAAGAGCCAATGCTTATGCTAAACATTTAGATGTTGATTTGGCCATCTGCTACAAACAAAGAGAGAAAGCAAACCAGGTTTCCAGCATGACCGTTATCGGTGATGTAAAAGGAAAAGATGTGGTGTTGATTGATGATATGTGCGATACGGCAGGTACTTTAACAAAAGCCGCTGAAATGATGATGGAACACGGAGCGAAAAGCGTTCGCGCTTTATGTACTCACGCTGTATTATCAGGAAAAGCCTACGAAAGAATTGAAAAATCAGTATTGACTGAATTAGTAGTTACCAGCACCATTCCTTTGCAAAAAGAATGTGCTAAAATAAAAGTTTTATCGGTTGCCGATTTGTTCGCGAAAGTGATCAAAAGCGTGAACAACAACCAATCTATAAGTGCCAATTTTATTGTTTGATTTAAATTTAGAGTCATGAAATCAGTAGAGATTCAAGGAACAAAAAGAGCAACAGGAGAAACAAAAGCAACGATTAAAGCCGTTCGTAACTCAGGACTAGTTCCTTGCGTTCTTTACGGTGGCGAGCAACCGGTGCATTTTACAACACCATTGACTTCTTTCAAATTATTAGTTTTTACTCCGGATTCCTATTTAGTGAATTTGGATGTAGATGGTAAAAAATGCCAAGCTGTGCTTCAGGAAACACAATACCATGCGTTAACTGACGAATTGTTGCATGCAGATTTTATGCAGGTTTTCGAAGACAAAGCAGTTGTAATTGAAGTGCCGGTGAAATTAACCGGAACATCTGCAGGTGTTTTGGCCGGTGGTAAATTACAAGTGAAATTGCCAAAATTAAAAGTGAAAGCTTTGCCTAAAAGCCTTCCTGACTTTGTAACGGTGGACATTACCAATATCGGTATCGGACAATCAGTGAAAGTTGGAAGCTTAGAAGCTAAAGGTTTCGAATATGTTTCTTCTGCTAACTCAGTAGTAGTAACAGTTCGTGTGACAAGAGCGGCAACAGCAGAAGCAACAGCGGCAGCTCCGGCAGCGGCTAAAGCAGCAGCTCCGGCAGCAGCAGCAAAAGCTCCAGCAGCGGCAGCAGCAAAAGCTCCGGCTAAGAAATAGTTCTAACTCGTTAATGCGAGTATGAAATTTCTAATAGTCGGTCTCGGAAATATTGGTAAAGAATACGAAGAGACTCGTCATAATATAGGATTTAAGATATTGGATGCTTTAGCTAAGGCATCCAATATTTTTTTTACAACTAATCGCTACGGCGATATCACCACCCTCAAACACAAAGGCAGAACTTACATCCTAGTAAAACCCAGTACTTACATGAACCTCAGCGGCAACGCGGTTCGTTATTGGATGCAGAAAGAAAATATTCCTCTCGAAAGAACTTTAATCCTTACCGATGATCTTGCGCTTCCTTTCGGAAAACTACGCATCCGCACCAGCGGAAGCGATGGCGGACATAACGGATTTAAAAACATCAACGAAGTATTAAACACCAACGCCTATCCTCGTCTGCGCTTTGGCATCGCAGCTGAATTTGGCAAAGGACAACAAGTGGATTACGTCCTTGGCGAATGGAGCAAAGAAGAAAAAGAAAAATTAGCGGAAAGGATTGAAATTGCTTCAAAAGCCGTATTGGCTTTCGGGTTGATTGATATTGGGAAGGTGATGAGTGAGTTTAATGCGAAGTGACTATTTCAGGGTTAACTTGAGAAATTTAACGTCGTCTTCGCCTCTATATGAATACGTCCTTATTAGTATTGTTTTATCGCTAACCCACTTTACTTCATCTGGTAACCAAGTTAGTTCTATCTCAGCGATTTGTTGATAGTGTCCACTTTTCAACTCTAAAACCTGCGCATAACCACCCATCATTTCGTTATCTCCCGCAAAAATATATCTCCCATCGGGCGAAAAAGCATACAAAGGAAATACGTTGACGGTATCACCATTTTTATGATTTATTAAAATGACATCTGCCGACTCATAATACCACGCTTCGGCAACCCAATAGCCATGTTTTGTGTCAGATTCCAAATAATGATAAACCACTCCACTCGTTTCATCATTTGTATCTATGTCATTTTTCAAAACAACTTTTTTCTGCTCTGAAAAAAACACAAGTGAATCGCCAATTCGCTTAACTCTTAATGAATCTTTCGATATTCTTCTCGCTTCGTTTGTATCCAAACATTCAGCTGACGGATATTTCTCAAACTCCTCTTTTGATGAAGGAGATATTTCAAACTTCATATTTCCTATCACCAAAATATTGGAATCCACAGCTAAAGAATCAAATTTTGCGGCATCTCCAGTACTTGCAGATCCATCGCAACTGGCGATGAAAAGTGGTAAAAATAAGAGATGGAGAATTTTATACATGAATTTTGTTTGAGGCGAATTTAAGGAAATTATAAATCCCTCTTGCCATCACACAACACTCCTCCCCACTCTCCCTTTTTTCAAAGGGAGAAGAGCTCATTCATGCATTTTCACATAAAAATCATCAGAAAATGGGCAGGTAACTTCGTGCGAGGGTCCGAGCCAAGATGCGGGCCGGCGGTGGCGGGAGAAAAATCATAGCCCGAAAGGGCGTAGGGATTTTTTGACGCGGGGAGGAGCATATCTTGGCTCTTGAATTTTTTGGATACTTTTTGTTTCAAGACAAAAAGTATCGATTTGCTTCTTTTAAAAGAAGACAAAAAAAATCCCCCCGATTTTCATCAAGAGGGATTTTTCATTATTAATTTTATTTCAGCTACGCCAAAACACCTTCTTTCAAAATGCCTTTTTCTACAAGGTATTCAGCAATTTGAACCGCATTGGTAGCAGCACCTTTTCTAAGGTTGTCAGCAACCACCCACAGGTTTAAAGTTTTAGGCTGAGTTTCGTCGCGGCGAATTCTACCAACAAACACCTCATCTCTGTTGTGCGCATCTTTCGGCATTGGGTAATCGAATTTAGAATTGTCGTTTTTAACGATTACTCCTTTTGTTTTTTTCAAAATTTCAATAGCCTCATTCAAATCATATTCGTTTTCAAACTCAACGTTAACGCTTTCGCTATGTCCGCCAATTACCGGAATACGAACTGCCGTTGCAGTAACTTTGACGTTCTCATCACCAAATATTTTTACGGTCTCTTTCACCATTTTCATTTCTTCTTTGGTGTACCCGTTATCCGTAAATACATCAATATGAGGAAGAACGTTTAAGTCGATGCGGTGCGCATAAGCCATTTCACCTTCGATCCCTTTACGCTCATTCATCATTTGAGTAACCGCTTTAACACCGGTACCGGTTACCGATTGGTAAGTAGAAACTACGATTCTTTTGATTTTGTATTTTTTATGCAAATCAGCCAAAGCAACTACCATTTGAATAGTAGAACAATTTGGATTGGCAATAATTTTAGTAGTCTCGTTCAATTCATGAGCATTGATTTCAGGAACACACAAAACTTTTGTCGGATCCATTCTCCATGCCGAAGAATTATCAATTACAGTAATTCCTGCTGCTGCAAATTTCGGAGCATATTCAGTAGAAGTACTTCCTCCTGCAGAAAAAATAGCCACTTCAGGTTTCATAGCAATAGCATCGTCCATGCTAACGATCTTATAGTTCTTGCCCTTAAACGCTAATTCCTTTCCTACAGATTTAGCACTTGCAACAGGAATAAATTCTGTTACCGGGAAGTTTCTTTCTTCAAGAACTTTGATCATTTGGGAGCCTACTAATCCAGTCGCTCCAACTACTGCTACTTTCATACTTTTCTTTTTTAAAGTTAAAATTGGACGACGAATTTACTACTTTTACTTCAATTCTGACAAGAATTTTAACCATTCCTAAATGGTTAAAGCCAACTAAACATATTTACAATGAAACATTTAACTGCACTGGCGTTACTGTGCTACGCATTTTGTAACGCTCAAATCAATGAAGATTTTTCTTCAACAAACTTAATTCATTGGAGGGGAGACACTGCCAAATTCACCGTCAACAGCACAAAGCAGTTACAAAGCATTGCTTCGGCAGCTGGGAGTTCATGGATCACGAGTCCTTATGTTTTAACTTCTTCTACCTATTGGGATCTCTGGATAAACATGGCTTTTTCACCGTCAACAACGAATAAACTAAAAGTGTATTTGTATGCCGATCATCAACAATTGGACAGCATCACCAAAGGATTCTATTTCACAGTTGGCGAAAGCGGAACCAAAGATTCCTATGATTTTTATCTGCAAAGAAAAGGCAAAGCAGATAGTTTGCTAATCTCAGGAAGTGATGGATTGGCAGGGACTTCCAACAATAAAGGAAGAATTAAAATTGATCCAATTAATAATTCATGGGTAGTTTATCTAGATGCAAAAGGAGGAGAAAATTTCACTGTTTTGGATACGCTCCCGCAATATTTTTCCGGTTCGGCTTACTTCGGAATCTATTGTAAATACAGTGCTTCCAACGCTAAAAAGTTTTTCTTTGATGATATCATCGTGGATAAATTTGTAAAAGATACTATCGTTCCGAAGTTTGGAGATATCGTGATTTCCGAAATCATGGCTGACCCTGAACCATCCATAGGTTTAGCCGAAAAAGAATATGTGGAGTTGTATAATAATTCTGCTTTTGCAATCAATTTAAAAGGCTGGACTTTAATCGTCAATGGAAGCAAAATTACTTTTCCTAAAACAATTATTGCTTCGCATGAATCTTTGGTATTGTACGATATTCCAGCACTTTTAAACGAAGGCTGCGAAATTATTTTAAGCTCTTCCAAAGGAGATATGATTCATTCGGTATCTTATTCTTCCGACTGGTATGGCGATTCTTTTAAAGCAGAAGGCGGCTGGTCGCTGGAAATAAAAGATGTAGGCAAACCTTGTCTGGCTGGAGAAAACTGGGCAGCTTCCAACGCTGCAATTGGCGGAACTCCAGGGAAAATCAACTCGCTTTATCAAAGTATCACGGATGCTATTTCTCCAAAAATTGAATGCGTCACTATTATAGATTCCAATACTATTTCGCTTCATTTTTCGGAACCGGTGTATTACAATAAAGAAATTAATATTCCCGTAGATTCTGTGTTTTACAGCGTTTCACCTCAACAGGAATTGAAAATAAATTTGAAGGAAAATCTTATTTCAGGCATCATTTACACCATAAACATTGGCGCAAGCGATTGCTCCGGAAATGCAATCGTTGGCGAATTTCCTTTTGCAATCCCTGATTCTACTACTCAAAACGATCTTGTCATCAATGAAGTTTTATACAATCCAATTGGCGATGGTGCTGATTTTGTGGAGATCTACAACCGATCGAATAAATTTATTGACCTTTCGTCTTTGCGTTTTTCATCAAGAGACACGAAGGGATTTTTAACTCCGGCAACCATTATTTCTTCTCATCCGATGTTGTTATTCCCCGGGGAATATGCTGCTTTCACCATAAATCCCGAAAACGTCATTCAGCAATATCCATCTCAATCTGAAAAAATATTTAAAGTTACTTCCCTTCCTGGCCTCAATAATGATGAAGGAAATATCGCTTTGATCCTTCCCAACGGAAGTGTAATTGATGAATTCCATTACACTGAAAAAATGCAGGATGGTTTATTGAATTCCACGGATGGCGTGTCATTGGAAAGAATCCATCCCGATAAACAATCATGGCATTCCGCCGCCGAAAGTATTGGTTTTGCTACTCCCGGCATACAAAATTCACAATTTGTTGATCCTAAAAAAAGCAACAATGAATTCAATTTATCTTCTAAAATTCTCACACCTAATCAAGATGGGAATAAAGACTTTACTGAAATTATCTATCAGTTGGATAAACCAGGCTACAAGGCCACCATACTGATTTTTGATGTATCAGGAACTAAACTCAAAACTTTAGCAGATAATATATTGCTCGCCAGCTCCGGCGATTTCCCATGGACAGGCACTTCTGACTCAGATGAACTTTTATCTGCCGGTATTTATATTCTCTATGCCGAATATTTTCATCCGGATGGGGAAGTGAAGCATTGGAAAGAGAGCATAGTATTAGAACGTTAAAAAATAATTTGAAAAAAGTAATAAATATATTACCTTTATGAAAAGCAGTGAACTCATAAGAATATTGAAAAAAGATGGGTGGATAATTATCCGGCAAAAAGGAAGTCACATGATAATGCTCCATTCGGAAAAGGCTAATCAACTCACTGTTCCAAATCATGGGAGTCAGGAAGTTGGAACCGGATTGGCCAATAAAATATTAAAAGATGCAGGTTTAAAATAAACTCTTGAAGCATGAAAAAAATTGAAATGATAGTTGAAAAAACAAAAACAGGATATTCAGCTTATGCTGAAAAACATTCGGTTTATACAGTAGGGAAAACTTTGGAAGAGCTGAAAGAAAACATTCTCGAAGCATTAAACTTACACTTCGAATCAGAAAAGAAAACTGTCACTGAAAATGATTTAAAGATCACTCTTGACCTACCTCAGTTTTTTGAATTTTATAAAGTCATTAATGCTAAAGCTCTTTCCGAAAGAATCGGAATGAATCAAAGTTTATTAGCACAATATATCATTGGTCACAAAAAACCTTCTCCAGCTCAAACTCAACGAATATTAAAAGGAGTTCAAAAAATCGGGAAGGAATTAGCTGATATTAGGTTTTTGATGTAATCTTCTCTCCACTTTTTTTCCGATATTTGCCTGAAAGCGATCATAAATGAAACTTTGGGACAAAGGATTTAATGTAAACAAAGCCATAGAGGCCTTCACCATTGGCAACGACAATGTGCTGGATCTTGAGCTGGCACCCTTTGATGTACTGGGAACCATGGCCCATGTGACTATGTTGTGTGAAGTAGGATTACTGGAACAAAAAGAATTGCCTAAGCTTAAAAAAGAACTCAAAAAGATATACCAATCGGCCCTTGCGGGAAAATTTGTTATTCAACCGGGTGTTGAAGATGTACACTCTCAAGTGGAAATGTTATTGACGGAAGCTCTTGGCGACATTGGTAAAAAAGTGCATTCGGCCCGTTCCCGCAACGATCAGGTTTTGGTGGATTTGAAATTGTACGGTCGGGCTAAAACCATTGAAATCGCTGAGCTTACACAAAAATTATTCGACGCTTTAATCCAGCAAAGCGAAACACATAAAAAAGTTTTATTGCCCGGCTACACGCATTTACAAGTGGCCATGCCTTCCTCCTTCGGATTGTGGTTTGGCGCTTATGCCGAATCATTGAGCGACGATATGGAAATGCTGGCAACAGCTTATAAAATGACCAACCAGAATCCTTTGGGATCAGCTGCAGGTTATGGTTCTTCTTTTCCTATTGATCGTGAATTGACTACAGAATTGTTGGGTTTTGAAGATTTGCATTACAATGTAGTTTACGCTCAAATGACGCGAGGAAAAACCGAAAAAACTGTTGCTGCTGCAATGGCTTCTTTGGCCGGAACGCTAGGCCGTTTCGCTGCCGATTGTTGTTTGTATATGAGTCAGAATTTTTCTTTCATTACTTTACCGAAAGAATTCACCACCGGCTCCAGCATAATGCCACACAAAAAAAATCCTGATGTTTTTGAATTGCTGCGCGGCAAATGCAACGCGATGCAAGCTGTACAATTTGAACTGGGATTAATGACAGGAAACTTAACTTCAGGTTATTTCCGCGACATGCAATTACTCAAAGAAAAATACATTTACCTTTTCAAGGAAATGAAGGCCTGTCTGGAAATGGCACTACTCATGGTTCCAAACATCGGTGTTAAAAAAGATATACTGAAAGACGATAAATACATCTACCTCTTCAGCGTTGAAGAAGTAAATCGTCGCACCTTAAAAGGCAAACCTTTCCGCGATGCTTACAAAGAAGTTGGGATAGAAATCGAGAAAGGAAAATTCAATCCTGAACGCACTGTAAACCACACCCACGAAGGAAGCATAGGCAATTTGTGCAACAAGGATATCCAGCGCAAAATGAAAAAAGCCTACGGAAAAATAAATTCAGCAGCGGTAGAAACTGCCATTCAAAAATTATTAAAAGCATAAGAAGTGAAGCATTTTTTCTCCATATCCGATGTTACCGATTTAAAAGGTATAGTAGCCGAGGCCATTGAATTGAAAAAAACGATCAGCAATTTTTCTTCTTTAGGAAAAGGCAAAACCATCGGTTTGATTTTTTTCAATTCCAGCTTAAGAACGCGTTTGAGTACACAAAAAGCAGCCATTAATTTGGGCATGAGCGTGATTGTGATGAACGTTGGATCTGACGGATGGAAGCTGGAAATGGAAGATGGCGCCATCATGAATGGTGATGCTGCCGAACACATCAAGGATGCCGCCCGTGTGATGGGCGCTTATTGCGATATTATTGCTGTTCGCTCCTTCGCCGGATTGAAAGACCGCAAAAAAGATTATTCCGAAGAAGTATTGAAAAGCTTCATGAAATATTCAGGAGTTCCTGTGGTGAATTTAGAGTCTTCTACTTTACATCCGCTGCAATCTTTAGCCGATTTAATCACTATTGAAGAATACAAAAAAGTACAGCGTCCGAAAGTAGTTTTGACCTGGGCTCCGCATCCGAAAGCATTGCCGCAAGCGGTTCCCAACAGCTTTGTACAATGGATGAAAAATGCCGATGTTGATTTTGTAGTGACGCATCCCGAAGGTTATGAACTCGCTCCTGAATTCATGGAAGGTGTTACGGTGACCAACGATCAGAACAACGCTTTTAAAGATGCTGATTTCATTTACGCCAAAAACTGGTCGTCGTACCAAAGCTACGGACAGATATTGAACACCGATCCGGCATGGACGGTTTCTTCAGAAAAAATGGCCCTCACCAATAACGCTAAATTCATGCACTGCCTTCCTGTTCGCAGAAATGTAGTAGTAACGGATGAAGTTTTAGATGCTGATTATTCCATCATTATCCCTGAAGCCAAAAATCGTGTGACTTCCGCACAGGTAGTATTGAAAAGGATTTTGGAAAATCTGTAAAAATATTTTTCCCGCAGATTTCACAGATTTACACAGATCTGCGTAAATCTGTGAAATCTGTGGAAAATTGTTCAAAACTCTCCTCTTTTTCAACACCAATCCCTCCCCTTCTTTCTTATTTTTGATCTACAAAATTTCACACTATGTTCAAAAGCAAAAACCAAGAAATCATGGTAAGATCTACCGAATCAAATTCAAATTTAGCCGATAAAATTGCAGAAGGCACAATATTTCAAGGCGACATCATCTCCTCAAAAGGAATCAGAATCGACGGAACAATCAAAGGTTCTGTTACCTGTGAAGGCAAAATAGTAGTTGGAAAATCAGGGATTGTGGAAGGTGATATCAGATGCCACCACGCAGAAATTGAAGGTGTTATCAAATCATCCATCTTTGTAAAAGAATTGCTGGAACTCAAATCTACCGCCAACTTAAGCGGTGAAATCACTACAGGTAGATTGTCCGTTGAACCGGGAGCAACTTTCACCGGCTCATGCAAAATGGGCGGCGTTGTAAAAGAATTTAAAGAAGAAAAAACTCTTGGAGCCCTCAAAGAAAAAACAGCCTAACGCTTATTTAAAGTATTCCAACATGGCCTTCCAAATGGTGATTCCCATCATTTTGGGCGTATGGGCAGGAAAGGCTTTGGATGAAAAATACCAGACTAAAAATATCTGGACAGTAGTGCTCGCGCTCATAGGCGTTTTCATGGGCATGTACTTCGCGCTGAAAGATTTTATCAACCCTAAAAATGATTAAGCCCGTTCTCGTTTTCTCCGGCTTCGGAGTAGTGATGGCTGTTCTTCATGGCTTGTTTGCCTTTTATTTTCCGGCCCTCAGCAGCAAAATATACATCGCAGCCCACTTTGTTATTTTCATGCTCACGCTTTTCACTATTTTTTCTGTGGAGCTCACTGCCAAACTCACTAAAATTTTACCCGCATTTATTTTTCTCGGACAGAGTTTATTAAAAGTAATTTTAGGTGGGAGCTTTTTTATTTTCGCGCTACGTTTCCTCGAAAAAGCAGACGAAGCCGCCTTTATGATTTTCTTTATTTCCCTATACTTTCTCTATATGATCACCGAATTAATTTTGGTCATTAAATCATTAAAAAAGCAAGCTTAGTTTCGCAGGAAATAAAAAATCTGCAATAATGCTATTTAAAATTTGGTGGACGTTAATTAATCCTCTACTTTTGCACTGAATTTTAAGCGGCTTTCTTTAATAAAATGACTACTTTGAAAAGAATACTACTAATAACGGCACTTTTAACAGGTATTTTAACCAATACTTACGCCGGTCATAGCGAAGGAAAATTTAATGCTTCCGAGTTTACTTTACACCATATCGGTGATTCTCACGAATGGCATTTGTGGGGAGAAGGCGAAGAGGCTTCTCACATTCCACTTCCGGTAATCCTTGTGGATGGCGGACTTCAAATGTTTTCTTCTGATGCATTCACTCAGGCACACACTGTTGAAGTGAACGGAAAACCGGTAGAATACCTCACTACTGAAGACGGTAAATACGCAATTGTTCACGACAAAATATATGCTGCAGAATTCGGCGCTTTGAATTTCGACGCTGAAGGACATCCTTCTAATAACAAACCTTTCGATTTATCTATAACAAAGAATGTAGCGTCAATGTTATTGTCGGCTACCATCCTTCTCCTTTTATTCATTGGTGCTGCAAAAGCATACAAAAAAAGAGGTGTGGATTCTGCGCCAAAAGGATTGCAATCTTTCATGGAGCCTTTGGTATTATTTGTAAAAGATGAGATCGCCATTCCAAACATCGGCGAAAAAAAATACATGAAGTTCATGCCTTATTTATTAACGGTGTTCTTCTTCATCTGGATCAATAACTTAATGGGCTTGATTCCTTTCTTCCCTTTCGGAGCGAACTTAAGCGGGAATATCGCTTTCACCATGACATTAGCAGTTTGTACCTTAATCATCACTTTAGCAGTAAGTAAAAAAGATTATTGGAAACACATTTTCATGCCTCCGGTGCCTATTGCATTGTACCCTATTATGATTCCTATCGAGTTGATTGGTGTAATCAGCAAACCTTTTTCATTGATGATCCGATTGTTCGCAAACATTACTGCGGGTCACATCGTGATCCTGAGTTTCATGTGCATCATCTTCATGCAAAAAAATGTAGCCTGGGCCGGTATGTCGGTTCCAATGGCTTTATTCATAAGTGTTTTAGAATTGTTGGTAGCGGCGTTGCAAGCGTTTATTTTCACGATGTTGAGTGCTCTGTTCATCGGACAAGCCATGGAAGAACATCATGAAGAAGCGCATCATTAATTAGTAATTTTTGTTTAACCTTTAAATAATATCAAAATGGTAGGATCAATTGCAGCAATCGGAGCTGGTTTAGCAGCAGTAGGAGCAGGTATCGGTGTAGGACTTATCGGTGGAAAAGCCGTAGAAGGTATCGCACGTAACCCTGAAGCAGCTGGTAAAATTCAAACGGTGATGATTATCGCTGCTGCCCTTGTAGAGGGTGCTGCTTTATTCGGTATCGTAGTAGCGTTCTTAGGACTCGCTGACTAGTACTTAAAAATCAAAAGAGCCCGGAAGCGGTTGGCCCACGGGCTCTTTTTTAAAATGCAACAAAACAATAAAAAGATATAAGAAATGAATCCTTTAGTAACCCCCGATTTCGGTCTCATTATTTGGACAACTCTAACGTTTTTTATTTTGCTTTTCCTTTTGGGGAAATTCGCATGGAAACCTATTATGGGTGCCGTAAAAACAAGAGAAGACAATATTGAAAAAGCTTTGTCTTCTGCAAAAGAAGCTGAACAAAGAATGCAACAGCTGACTGCACAGAACGAGCAAATTTTAAAAGAAGCACGTGAAGAACGCGACTACATTTTAAAAGAAGCACGTACTGCTAAAGATACTATCGTTGGTGATGCTAAAAACCAAGCGAAAAAAGAGGCTACTAAAATCATGGAAGAAGCTAAAAAAAGCATTGAAGTTGAAAAACAAAGAGCCATCACTGAATTGAAAAATCAAGTGGCTGCCTTGTCAATTGAGATTTCTGAGAAAATTTTGGGTCATGAACTGGCCGACAAAAACAAGCAACAAGCTTTAATGGATACTTTGGTAGAAGACGTAAACTTGAATTAATATGCAATCCAGAGCAGCAATAAGATACGCAAAAGCACTTCTCGATCTTTCTCTTGAAAAAGGGGAAATTGAAAAAGTGTATGCCGACATGCAACTGATCCACAAGATCTGCAAAGATTCAAAAGACTTGCAATTGCTGTTGGAGAGTCCGGTTGTAAAAACCGATAAAAAACAAGATATCCTGAAAGCAATTTTTGCTGATAAAGTAAACAAACTGACGATGTCTTTCCTGTTGATTTTAGCAGCTAAAAAAAGAGAAGGTATTTTGAAAGATGTTGCTGCTTCATTCATTGAAAAATATTACGAGCACAAAAACATCCTTCGCACTGTTATCCGCTCTGTTAGCGGCGTAAGCGACACTGTTAAATCAAAAGTGAAAGCTTTGGTGAAAGCAACTTACAACAGTGAAGTGGAAATTGTAGAAGAATACGACGCTAAACTGATTGGTGGCTTTATTTTAAAAGTAGGCGACAAACAAATCGACACCAGCGTTAAAGCAAAACTAGAAAAACTAAGAAGAAATTTCAGCGACAATCCTTACATACCAGAATTTTAATTATGAAATACCCAAGCACCACGGTGGCAAAGAGAGATAAAGGTTACATGGGTATAACGTATTACAATTAAAAAAGAAAATATTTAAATACGAATTATATAACTATTATAAAATGGCAGAAGTAAATCCAGCAGAAGTATCGGCAATTTTAAGACAACAGATTTCTGGTCTTAAAACACAAGCCGACTTGGAAGAAGTAGGAACAGTATTGCAAATCGGTGACGGTATTGCCCGTGTATACGGTTTGAATAATGTTCAGTCAGGTGAGTTAGTGGAGTTCGAAAACGGACTTCAATCCATTGTATTAAACCTTGAAGAAGACAACGTAGGTTTGGTATTGTTGGGTAGCTCTAAAGGTATTAAAGAAGGTGCAACCGTAAAAAGAACCCGCAAGATCGCTTCTGTGAAAGCAGGATTTGGTATGGTAGGTAGAGTTGTAAATACTTTAGGTGAACCTATCGACGGAAAAGGTCCGATCACAGGTGATACTTACGAAATGCCACTCGAAAGAAAAGCTCCGGGAGTTATCTACCGTCAGCCGGTAAATGAGCCATTACAAACTGGTATCAAAGCGATTGACGCGATGATCCCGGTAGGAAGAGGTCAGCGTGAGTTGATCATCGGCGACCGTCAAACAGGAAAAACAACTGTGGCGATTGACACCATCATCAACCAAAAAGAATTTTTTGATGCCGGAAAACCGGTATACTGTATATATGTAGCTATCGGACAAAAAGGTTCAACAGTTGCAAATACCTTACAAACATTAACTGAAGCAGGTGCAATGGCTTACACTGTAATCGTTGCCGCTACCGCTTCTGAGCCTGCTCCGATGCAGTTTTACGCGCCTTTCACTGGTGCTGCTATCGGTGAGTTCTTCAGAGATTTAGGAAATCCTGCCTTGATCGTTTATGATGATTTATCTAAACAAGCAGTTGCTTACCGTGAGGTTTCTTTGTTGTTGAGAAGACCACCGGGCCGTGAGGCTTATCCTGGTGACGTATTCTTCTTGCACTCCAGATTACTGGAAAGAGCTGCGAAAGTGAATTTATCCGACAGCATTGCTCAAAGCATGAACGACCTTCCTGCTTCTATCAAGCATTTGGTAAAAGGTGGTGGTTCATTAACTGCTTTGCCTATCATTGAAACACAAGCAGGTGACGTTTCTGCATATATCCCAACGAACGTAATTTCTATTACCGACGGACAGATATTTTTGGAGTCTAACTTATTCAACGCAGGTGTTCGTCCGGCTATCAACGTAGGTATCTCTGTATCTCGTGTGGGTGGTAACGCGCAAATCAAGTCGATGAAAAAAATCTCCGGTACCTTGAAGTTGGATCAAGCTCAATACCGCGAGTTAGAAGCTTTCGCGAAATTCGGATCTGATTTAGATGCAACCACTAAAGGTGTTATCGACAAAGGTGCGCGTAACGTGGAAATTTTGAAACAACGTCAGAATTCTCCAATGACAGTAGAAAAACAAGCGGCTATCATTTTCGCAGGAACAAACGGTTTATTAGGCAAAGTGCCTGTGAATAAAGTACGTGAATTTGAAGAAGAATATTTAGGCATACTGGAAGCTACACACAAAAATGTATTGAACGACATCAAAGCAGGAAAACTGACGGATGAAGTGGTTGATACTTTGACTAAAGTAGCTAAAGAACTGGCTAACAAATACGGAAAATAAGATTGTTTCGAGTTCCAGGTTTAAAATTTTAAACCTGAAACTTTAAACCTGAAACTTTTATAAAAGTATGGCAAACCTTAAGGAAACAAGAAGCAGAATAGTATCTATCAAATCAACGATGCAGATCACCAGCGCCATGAAAATGGTGTCGGCTGCGAAATTGAAAAGAGCTCAGGATGCAATCACCCAAATGAGACCTTACGCTGAAAAAATGCAAGAGATTTTGAGCAATGTTTCAGGCGGATCTGATGATATTGAAGGTGGTACGTTTTCTAAAGTGCGTCCGGTAAAAAATGTTTTAATCATTGCTGTTACCTCTAACCGTGGTTTGTGCGGTGGTTTTAACTCTTCTATTGCGAAACACATTGTTACCTTGTTAAAAGGGGAATACGCTGAGTTAAATGCTACAGGAAATGTGGCGATTTTATGCGTTGGGAAAAAAGCCGGCGACTTCTTCAAAGGAAGAGGAATTCCGGTTGCAGCTATCAAAAGTGAAATATTCAACGCTTTAAATTTCCAAAACGCATCTGCTATCGCTGAAGAAATAATGGCTGATTTTGCATCAGGAAAATACGATGAAGTAAAATTGGTTTACAATACTTTCAAAAATGCCGCTACGCAAGTAGTGAAAACCGAAGCTTTCCTTCCTATTCAACCAAGTACCCTGAATGCAGGAAAAGCCAGCAACAAAGATTATATTTTCGAGCCCGATAAAAAAGAGATTTTAGTGAACATGATTCCTAAATCTTTGAAAACTCAATTCTACAAAGCTTTATTGGATTCAATGGCTGGTGAGCACGGTGCCCGTATGACATCCATGCACAAGGCTACCGACAACGCCAAACAAATGGCAAAAGATCTTACGTTGCAATACAACAAAGCACGTCAGGCTGCCATTACCAATGAGATTTTGGAAATTGTGGGTGGTGCCGAGGCGCTTAAGAACTAATCTGCTTATTACAATCTCCTTTTTATTTTCCCTTTTACTCAGAGAAAAACACTTTTTTTCCTGCTTATAAATACTGCTCTAAACAGTTTTTGAAAATTCCTTTTATTAGGATTACTTTTATAAGAAATACCCAGCGAAATCATGAAAGTAGTAATTCTAGCCGGAGGATTCGGAACAAGATTGAGTGAGGAAACTGTACTCAGGCCAAAACCAATGATTGATATTGGTGAAAAGCCTATTCTCTGGCACATCATGAAATTATATTCCCATTTCGGTTATAACGATTTCATTATTTGCCTCGGTTATAAAGGCTATGTCATTAAAGAATATTTCGCCAACTATTTTCTGCATCAATCCGATGTTACTTTTGATCTTTCCACCAACAAAATGTCGATTCACAACAGCGCTTCCGAACCTTGGACAGTTACTCTTGTGGATACAGGAGAAGGATCAATGACAGGCGGCAGAATAAAAAGAATAAAAAAATTCGTGAACAATGAGCCCTTCCTCCTTACTTATGGCGACGGCGTGGGCGATGTAAACATCAATGAACTGGTGAAATTTCACCGATCAAAAAACAAACTGGTTACCGTTACCGCAGTGCAACCTTCGGGAAGATTTGGCGCATTAACACTCAGCTCTTCCAATGATGTTTCTCAATTTACAGAAAAACCAAAAGGCGACGGCGCATGGATCAATGGAGGATTTTTTGTGTGTGAACCGGGTGTTTTCGATTATCTTGACAATGATCTCAGCGTTTGGGAAAAAGAACCGATGGAAAAAATTGCTGCCGCCAACCAAATGGCGGCCTTCATCCACGAAGGTTTCTGGAAACCAATGGATACTTTAAGAGACAAAAAAGACTTGGATAATTTATGCCTTTCGGGAAAAGCCCCGTGGGAATTATGGAAGTAAAAATACAAGAATGACAATTGCTGAATTAAAGAAAGTTTACAAAGGGAAAAAGATTTTTTTGACCGGACACACCGGTTTCAAAGGATCATGGATGCTTTACCTCTTGCATCATCTTGGAGCCGATGTTAAAGGATATGCTCTGGCTCCTCAGCGAAAACAGGATTTATTCAATGTCATTCAGGGAAACTCTTTATGCACGTCGGTAATCGCAGATATCCGCTCTTACAAAAAAGTAGAAAAAGAGATTATTGATTTTCAACCCGATTTTATTTTTCATCTTGCAGCACAGCCCCTTGTTCGTTATTCTTACGAAAATCCGCTGGAAACCATTGAAGTTAATGCACTGGGAACCGCTAATGTACTGGAAGCGGTAAAGAAAATAAAAAAACAATGCTCGGTCATATTGATCACTACCGACAAGGTTTACGAAAACAAAGAATGGATTTATCCCTACAGAGAAAATGACAGATTGGGAGGACATGATCCTTACAGCATGAGTAAAGCCTGCGCTGAACTGGTGATTTCCTCTTTCCGGAATTCTTATTTCAATCTTGCCGATATAAAAAACCATAAAAAGGGAATTGCTTCTGCCCGCGCAGGAAATGTAATAGGCGGTGGCGACTGGTCGACAGACCGGCTCATCCCCGACATTGCCAAAGCGCTCTGTGCAGGCAAACCAATTCATATCAGAAATCCATACGCCATGCGCCCGTGGCAACATGTGATAGAATGCATCGGCGGTTATTTAGAATTGGGTGCAGCCCTGAAAAATGATCCGGTAAAATTTTCGGCTGCATGGAATTTCGGTCCTACCGCCCTCGACAATATCACAGTAGAAATGGTGCTGGAAGAATTTATCAAAGCATGGGGCAAAAACACTTCTGCAGTTAAAAAAGATAAGCCTACGGTACACGAAGCTCAGTTTCTTTCTCTCGATATCAACAAAACAATGTATGAATTGAAATGGGCACCTAAATACAATTGGAAAGAAGCCGCAAAACTCACTGCCGAATGGTATAAAGCCTATGATAAAAAGCCTGCTTCTGTCGCGCCTATCATGACCGAAACCATACAATCCTATTTCAAATAAATTATGGAAAAGAAAAAAGTAGCGCTGATAGGATCCACCTCTTTTCTGGTGTCCAATCTTGCTCCTTTTTTAAAATCCGATGAGTATCTGCTTTCCTTCTTTGGCCGAAAGCCAAATGCGGATTTCCCAAATGCGGAATTTCATTTATTTGATTATCCGCAAGCTCCCTTAAATTTCGAAATGCTTTTACAGAAGGATATTATTGTTTTCGCTTCTTCTTTGGGCGTACAACACGGACAAAATGATCCGGCCGACCACATTTATGATGTGAATGCTTTTCTGCCCTCTAAACTCTTGCTTTATCTTGAAAATAATAATTTCAAGGGGGGTATTTTCACTTTTGGTTCCTACGCTGAAATCGGGAAAAATGCTTTGGAAAACACTTCTTTTTCGGAAGAAGAATTGCTCAACAGCACCTTCCCTGTTGCCAATGCTTATGCCGGATCCAAAAGAGTATTGAGCCATTTCATACACAACAATTCTTTTTCCTTTCCTTATTACCATCTTATTTTACCAACGATATACGGGCCGGGAGAAAATAAAAACCGACTCATCCCTTACCTCATCAACGGGATTAAAAACAACAAAGAAATGTCGTTGACGCAAGGAGAACAAATCCGACAATATATTTACATCGAAGAGCTTTCCAAATTGATCATAGAAATCATTAAAACCCTTCCTGCTTCGGGCATTTACAACGTTTTTGCAGCAGAAACCTTAAAAATAAAAGAGGTGATTGAAAAAATATTTTCCCGCTTAAACGGAAACAAAAATTTAATACAACCCAACACCACCAGAGAAGATGTTGCCATGAAATCATTAATTTTAAACGCTTCGAAACTGGAAAAAATAATCTCCTTTAAGCCCTCTGTTTTGATTGAGGATAGTATTGAAAAGTATAATTGAGTGCTAAAATTTAAACCCATGGATCAAAAGAAATTACTCTCTGTTTTAATTCCGGTATTCAATGAAGAACAAAACATTATTCCTTGTTATACCGCTGTTGTTGAAGCATTGAAAGCGGTTTCCGATGAATTCGATTTCGAAATTATTTTTACCGATAACCACAGCAAAGACAAAACTTTTGAAGTGCTGCAGGAATTAGCAAAATCCGATCAACGAATTAAAGTAGCGCGATTTTCAAAAAATTTCGGTTTTCAAAAATCCATTTTATGCGCTTACCGTCTGGCCAAAGGAGATATTGCCGTTCAGTTAGATGTTGATTTACAGGATTCTCCTTCATTGATTCCAATGATGATCAATTATTGGAAACAAGGCTATCAGGTGGTATACGGCGTGCGAAAACAAAGAAAAGAATCCTGGTTCATGAACACGCAGCGAAAAATATTTTACCGCCTCATCAATTACCTCAGCGAGGACAATCTTCCTTTGGATGCAGGGGATTTCCGTTTGGTAGACAGAACCGTTTTAAATCAATTGAAAACGCTCAATGACGCTTCTCCTTACCTCCGCGGAACCATTACTTCTTACGGATTCAATCAGATAGGATTTGAATATGAAAGAAACAAAAGAGAAAGGGGAGAAACTAATTTTACTTTTAAATCGCTGATATTGCTTGGCTTGGACGGCATCATGAATCATTCCGTTATTCCACTCAGAATAGCAACGGTAGTAGGATTAATCACGTCATTGATCACCACTATTTTAATAGGGGTTTATGTGGCCGGAAAATTTTTGTACGGCTATGAATGGCCCCGAGGGTTTACCACTTTAACGGTTTTAATTCTTTTGTCTATTTCCATGAACGCCTTGTTTCTGGGCATTATCGGAGAATACATCGGCAGAATTTTCAAACAGGTGAAAAACAATAATCCTGTAATCATAGAAAGGTCTATCGGACTGAACGCTTAAAAAATTGCTTTTGAATAAAAAACTCTTTGCTTTCTTCCTGTTAATCGCTGTTTTACTATTTCCTCCGGTTTTTCAATTGCTGTGTAAAACAGAGCTTTTTTACTTTCAAATTCTTTTGTATTGCTGCAGCTTTTCTTTTTTAATCATTGCCGTATTATTGCTTTTTAAAAAAACAAAAGGCTTTTTCCTGTATGTCATCAACCTGCTGATTTTATTGCTTTTTTTGTGTGGTTTGGAATTCTTCTTCGGTTTTTTGAATCAAAGATCTCCGGTGGAAAAGATACATTACAACACCGATTTGAATAGCGGAAAAGCGGGGGAAATGATTGATACCGACAGTGTTTTGGGCTACAAATTAAAACCCGATTTACATTTCTCTACGCTGCTTACTATCGACGGAGACAGCATTTACAATTCTACCTTTCATTCCTCTTCCATGGGTTGGCGCAGCACTCCCTTTGATTCGGCAAAAAATAAAGCGGTCGTTTTTTTGGGTTGTTCTTATACTTTCGGAGAAGGCGTAAACGACGATCAAACTCTTCCCTGGATCATCGGAAAAAACACTGATTACAATTCGTACAATTTGGCGTTTTTGGGTTACGGCCCCCAACAATCGCTGCTTTCCATGAAATCCTTAATTCTTCCACCGGCGCAACAAACAAAGGTTTTTTATGTTTACATCGACGGCCACATCCAAAGAATCAACGGCAATATGATGGTGGTCAATTCTTACGGGGAAAACTTTCCTTACCCTGAAATAGAGAACGATTCCCTGGTGATGCATCCTTCCTTTGAAAAAAAATCTCCTGTTCTTTTTCATCTTTATTCGGTATTGGAAGATTGCCAGACCATGCAATATTTTAATCTGGATTTGCCGCTTATCCATACCGACAGGCATTTTGAGTTGTGCGGCAAAACCGTAGAAGAACTGGCTAAAACAGTAGTGATGAAATACCAGTCTCCGCTCATTGTGGTGATTTATCCCGGCTCATTGAAACACCGTGAAGTATTGAATCACGTTGATAAAAAGCTGATTCAGGTTTTGGATTATTCAGATGTTTGCGAAAAAGGAAATGAAAAATATTTCTTTAAAATCGACGGTCACCCCAACGCTTTGCTCAATAAAATAATAGCCGACAGGATTTTAAAGGATATCTTCCGCTAGAAGGAATTTCCTCTTATATTTACGACGATGCGATTCACACGCAAACATATCGGGATTGCTTTTGTTATTTCTTTGTTGGGATTGCTTTTTAGCGGACTTTATTTTTCACGGGAATCCAGTAAGGAAAAAGAAATACAAGCAGATTTATTGCTCTTCGGAAAAACCCTGCAACAACAACAAATCCTGCTTCAGCAAGAAGTAAGTACTCTGCAAAAATTTGCCGATTCTACTTCTTACGAAAACATCGCCCGCAAAAATCTTTCTTATTATTCTGCCCTTCACGAAAATCAAGGTATTTCAGTTTACATTTATGAAGACTCCATTTTAAAATTCTGGAGCAACAATGCCGATCCCATTGAAAAAACAGGCGAAAACCGAGGGTTTATAAAAATTCCCGGCGGCTTTTACGAGAAATTCACCTTGCGGAAAAACGGAAAACTTTTTGTGGGTTTGCTCCTCATTAAACAAGAACACCACTTTGAAAATTCTTATGTAAAAAATCATTTTCAGAAAAAATTCAATCTCCCGGAAACATGGGGTATACATATCAGTCCTGAGAAAGAACGTTTCGAATCACTCAGCGGGAATACACTTTCCATTATTCCCGACAATGATTTTTCGGGAACAGAAAATGAAACAAAATTCTTATTTCTTGAAATCATTTGCCTTCTGCTTTTTGTTGCTGCACTTTTTAAAAGCATACAGGAACTAACGCTTCAATATTGGGCGAAAATTTTAGTGTTTGCCGGTTCAATGTATCTGCTGCGCTGGGGCATGGTGAACTTTCATTTTCCTTTCTATCTCTACGAAAGTGAAATAATGGATCCTCAGCTCTTCGCTTATTCATCATGGTTTCCATCGCTCGGCGATTTATTAATGAATGGTTTTGCGATACTGAGTATTTCCTATTTCATTTTCAAAATTCCACTTTCAGAAGAAAAAATTGCAGCCCTGTCGCCTAAAATAAAATACGCGCTAATCGTCGCTTTATTTGCCCTGCTTTTTTGGGGCTCTTCCCTGGTCATCGAGCTCATTGAAATTTTAGTGTTCAACTCCAATGTGGCATTGGACGCAAAAAAAATATTGAAAATAAATGTGTTCAGCGGCGCCAGTATTTTAGGCATTATGCTTTTCCTGTATGCCTTTATTTTACTCATAAAAAAAGCAGCGCTTGTATTTAAGTTCAGCGGAATATCATGGATAAAAATTGCAGGATTTTTAAGTTCTTTTTTCGGAGCGGCATTGCTCATTTACTTCCTCATGGGAGATGAAGATACAATGGGCCTTTGTTTGTTTTTACCGGTTTTACTTCTTTTGATTTATCGCGCCTACCGTGCTTTTCCCGACTTTGATCTGGCGCCATCGATTTTTTTAATTTTGTTTTTATCTCTTTTTATTTCTGCAACTCTCGAAAAATTTCTGGAAATAAAAGAGAAGGAAAATCGCAAACAAAAAGCCATTCTTATGGCGGCCGAACGCGATCCTATTGCCGAATACCTTTATATTGAACTGGCCGAAAACATTAAAAATGACAGTCAGATTTTTGCCATACACGACTCTACTGTACTAACAGATTATCTGCGCAAAAATTATTTTAATAAATACTGGAATAAATACGATTTGCTGCTTCGTTCTTCGGTAAACACAAAAATGCTTTCGGCAGGAATGGAAATCATTCCCAACACCTTTTACCACAACGACAGTAAAACAGGAAAAGCAGGCTACCTCTGTAAAATAACTGCGGATAAATGGCTGGAGTTGTATCCAAAAAATATTTCCGATGAATTGGGTTTCCCCATTTTACTCGTCAATAAAAAAACTGAAAGCAATACGCTCGAATCCGAATATTCCTACGCCAAATATTACAAAGGGAAATTGGTCACCAATAAAGGCACTTTCAACTATCCTGTCATTTCCAAAGGCTTTGGTAAATTAGAAAAAGTTGATTTTCAATGGGTAGAAAAAGAAGGCGTCAATCATTTAATTTATTTTGCCGATGACAATACCGCCATTGTTATTTCAACCGAAGCCTGGGGGCTTTGGCGCATGCTCTCCGGCTATTCTTACCTTTTTATTTTACTGGGCCTCATCACCATTGTTGCTTATGTTTCACAACGCGTGTTCAACGGAAAAAACACATTGCCCACCAATTTTAAAACCCGTTTGCAACTCAGCATGCTGGCCATGTTGTTGTTCTCGGGAATCATTATTGGCGCCGGTTCCATTTACTTTATCCAAAATCAATACAACAAGAAAAATTTTGAAACGATCAACGAAAAAATAAAATCGGTTAACCTCGATATCGAACGTCGCTTAACAAGAAAAAATGCTTTTGATAAACAGGAAATCATCAAAGAAACCCTCGACAGATTTTCAAAAGTGTTTTTTACCGACATCAATTTATACAATACGAACGGACAAATTATTGCCGGCTCACGACCCGATATTTTTAAAGAAGGATTGGTTTCCAATAACATGGATGCCCGCGCTTATTATGAATTGCATTTCCGCCATCAATCACATTTTGTGGGGCTGGAAAAAATTGAAGGAATGGAATATCTGTCGGCTTATATCCCTTTTTACAACGAGAAATCTGAACTGGAAGGGTATCTAAATCTGCCCTATTTTGCGCGTCAGAATGAACTGAGCAATGAAATTTCCAACTTCCTTGTTGCCCTCATCAACATTTACGGATTGCTGATTGTGTTCTCCATTTTAGCAGCCTTGTTTGTATCCGATCAAATCACCAAACCCCTGAGTTTGATTCAGGAAAAATTAAAAAATGTGCGTTTGGGAAAACGCAATGAAAGTATTGAATGGAAAGGAAATGACGAGATAGGAAGTTTGGTTGCCGAATACAACCGAATGGTTAATGAATTGAGCGACAGTGCCGAAAAACTGGCCAAATCGGAGCGGGAAGGTGCCTGGCGCGAAATGGCCAAACAGGTGGCGCACGAAATAAAAAATCCGCTCACACCGATGAAACTCAACGTTCAGTATTTGAACCGACTTTGGAAAGATGCGCCACGCGAAGAATTTGAAGAACGACTCACCCGCATCAGTAAAAGTTTGATTGAACAAATTGATGCGCTCTCGTCCATCGCCACCGAATTTTCAAACTTCGCCAAAATGCCCGATCCCGTAATGGAAGATGTGGATCTGGTAGAAGTTTTAAAAAATTGCGTACATCTTTATTCCGATGAAAGTACTGCCAATATTCAACTGGAAACCGACTACAACATCCTCATCATAAAAGCCGATAAAGATCAGTTGTTACGGGTGTTCAACAACCTCATCAAAAATGCCATTCAGGCCATTCCGGATGATAGAAAAGGAGAAATTAAAGTCCGACTGATCTTCAACGGAAAAGCATTTTTAGTAATGGTGAACGACAACGGAAAAGGCATCTCGGAAAATGATAAAGAAAAAATATTTATTCCTAACTTCACCACGAAAAGTTCGGGGATGGGACTTGGATTAGCTATGGTCAAGAAAATCATAGAGGGGATGGATGGCCGCATCTGGTTTGAATCTGAAGAAGGAAAAGGAACTTGTTTTTATATAGAATTTAAAAAATAAATATTACACACATGAAGTACACTATTGGAATTGACATCGGAGGAACAAACACAAAAATAGGTTTGGTGGATCACGACGGAAATGTAATTGCCTACTCCCATTTATCTACAACAGCTTATCCTGTTTTTGAATTGTATGTAGATGCCCTTTCAGATGAAATAATGAAACTGATCAATGCCAATAAAGAATTTCCTTGTATTGGTGTTGGGATAGGCGCTCCGAATGCCAACTATTATTCGGGCATGATTGAAGAGGCCGTAAACCTTTTATGGAAAGGGAATTTGCCCTTGAAAAAAGAAGTAGAGAAAAGAACAGGCCTCAGTACCTTTATCACCAATGATGCAAATGCTGCGGCTTTGGGAGAAAAATTATTTGGTGCCGCCAAAGGAATGCGCGATTTCGCAATGGTTACTTTAGGTACAGGTGTAGGATCGGGAATTGTGGTGAATGACGAAATGGTTTATGGTTATGACGGATTTGCCGGCGAACTGGGCCACATCATCATTGAAGAAAACGGACGCCTTTGCAACTGCGGCAGATACGGTTGTTTGGAAACTTATGCCTCCGTTACAGGCCTCGTAAATACTGCCCGTCAGATGGCAGAAAATTATGCAGGTGATTCTATCCTGAAAGAAGTCGGCAAAGAAAACATCACCGGAAAACTCATTGGTGAAGCCGCTAAAAATGGAGATAAACTGGCCAAACAGGTTTTTGATTATACTTCAAAAAAATTAGGTCTCGGTTTGGCTAACTTGGTAGCCATTACTCGTCCGGAAGCCATCATATTGTACGGAGGAATGATCAGCGCAGGAAAAGAATTGTTCGTGCCCACTGAAAAATACATGAATGACTTCATGCTGCATATGTTCAAAAACAAAGTGAAATTATTGCCTTCACAACTTCCGGGTGCCGACGCGGGAATTATCGGCGCAGCGGCATTGGCAGAAGAAGAGATTACAAAAGGACGTAAGTAAAATTTTCCCCCAGATTGCACAGATTTTCACAGAACCTCCTCTGTGAAAATCTGTGCAATCTGGGGGAAAAGCTATTTTTAACGAGGCCTTTGTTGATAATTCCCCCGCTTCATTTCCACTTTCCACCTTCCCTTGTTTACCTTTGTTGCAAACCCTTCAGCATGACTTTTAAAAATATTCTGGTGAGCAATAAAGAAGAAATTTCTTACGTCACCATTATCCGTCCCGAACAACTGAATGCGCTCAACAAAGAAACCATCAACGAACTCAGCGCTGCCTTTGACAATCTTGAAAAATCCAGCGCATGTAAAGCCATCATCGTTACAGGCTCGGGCGACAAAGCCTTTGTAGCCGGTGCCGACATTAAGGAATTTGCAAAATTCGACGGCAAACAAGGAAAAAAATTAAGTGCCGACGGACAGAAAATGCTCTTTGATAAAATTGCCTATTGCACCAAACCGGTAATAGCCGCAGTGAATGGTTTTGCTTTAGGCGGCGGATTGGAACTGGCCATGGCCTGCCACCTTCGCGTAGCTTCTGAAAAAGCTAAAATGGGTTTACCTGAAGTAAGCTTAGGCGTAATTCCCGGCTATGGAGGAACCCAACGTTTGCCACAACTCATAGGAAAATCAAAAGCCTTTGAAATGATACTCACCGGTGAAATGATTGATGCCAAAACCGCTTTGCATTATGGCCTCGTGAATCATGTTGTTCATCCTACCGATCTGTTAAACACAGCTACTGATTTAGCTAAAAAAATTATAAAAAATTCACCAATGGCACTTTCCTCTGCCATTAAAGCGTTGAATGCAAATTACCAGGATGGCGTAAATGGCTTTTCTGAAGAAATACGTTTGTTCGGAGAATGCTTCGACACCAAAGATTTTACCGAAGGAACAAATGCCTTTCTTGAAAAAAGAAAAGCAAGTTTTTAATTTGATCTTCAGCGATTTACAAAAAAATATTTTTTTCAGGCAGCGCAATTAAGTTTTTGCTTGTCTACTGATTAGGATTTAAAACTTACTTAGATGAAAAAACTATTCCCCCTCTTTATTTTGATATTAATGACTGCTTCAGTGTTCGGGCAATTGAGCATTGATCCTGTAACTCCGATCTGCGTAAACCATGATCCCGTTAAACTTAACGCCAATCAGCCTGGCGGATACTGGAGTGGAGCGGGGATCACCGATTCAATTAATGGGATGTTTGATCCAAATGTTTGGAAAAATTACTACGGCTATGGCGGTACCGCTCATGTTAAATACGTTTTAGGCAACAACAATGCTTCTCTGGAAATCGAAATCAAATCAATACCATTTATAGATTTTTACCCTTCGTCAGTAAAAATTTGTACCGGTCAAAGTTATGTTATACATCCCTATCATTGGTATGATCCGGGCAACACCACTTATGAATGGTCGGGAGCAGGAAGCGGGACCGACAGTACACTTACCGCGACTCAAGAGGGGATATACCATCTTAAAATATCAAATGGCGCTTGCTCCAATTCAGCAAACTTTGCTGTAGTAATGAAAGACACTCTTAGTTTAATTCCGCAATACGACAGTATTTGCAGTGGAGGAAGCATTCAGCTGAATACCAAAAATGTTACTACCAACTGGGGCAATGGAAATACCGACTCTGTGCTCTCTGTTTCAACTCCCGGTACCTATACCTATGCTTTACAGGATAAAGGATGCACCTACACAGGTTATTTTTCTGTTCACACCGGAACGGTACAAGTCATTATTGGTGACGTGACTGTTTGCAAAGGAGATTCTGCCACTGTATCTGCAGGATATTATCCAAATGATTATACCTTTTTATGGAGCACGGGCGCAACAACTTCTTCTGTTCGTATTCCTGCGGGAACCTATTCTGTAACTGTAACAAATACGCGCGGTTGTTCGGGAAATGATTCTGTAATTGTAAAGGAACAACAAATCGGTAATTCAAACATCCTAAAGGATACTGCGGCCTGCAGTTATCTTTATTTAAGCGCAAAAAATATTTTGGGTTCATATACATGGACTGATCCTGATGGCGTAAAAAGCTATAACGAATGGACTTACGCTCAAAAAAGCGGAATTTACAAAGTGAGCGTAAAATTAAGCGGAAGCACCTGTACCATTCATGATGAAGCCAACATTACCATTCATTCTGCAGAATGGCCAAGCCTGCTTAATCCGGCCGATTCTATTATTTGTTCGGGAAAAACTACTGAGTTTAAACTTAACCAACCTTATTCCACTTACTCCTGGACTGCCTACACAAAAAACTTTTCAGTAATAACCAAAACCACCGGCACTTCTCTGTTTCTTAAAGAAGAAGCATATGTTGATGTGAATGTTACCGATAATAATGGCTGCCATAGCGAAACCACTTTCTCCACCCACGTTTATAGTTGCGACAGTGCCTTTAAGGTAAAAGGAACCGTATTTGAAGATTTAAATAAAAATGGCATTAAAGATCAGGGAGAAAAAGGATTGGCAGGAGTTTCCATGTGGGCCTATACGCCACTTTTCAGCTATTTTAAAACCGACAGCAATGGCAACTATGAATTCACTGCCTATCGTACCTATGGCATTTCAGTTTCTGTTGACCCTTATGCCTACAAAGGAACTACCTCCAATGGAAAATATACTATTGATATTAATTTAGGAAATACCTTACCCGTAGAACTAACAGATCAGAATTTTGCTTTTTTTAATAGCGCCTACAAAGTAAAAGGAACTGTGTTTGAAGATGACAATAAAAATGGAATCAAGGATCAGGGGGAAAATGGTTTAGCCGGGATTTCAATGTGGATGAATGCTCCCTATTACGAAATGTCAGTTACCGATGCCAACGGCAATTATGAGTTAACCGCTTATCAAATTCATGATGGGAAATTTGGTTTGTTTGGATACAATACATCAGGAATTATTACCACTGCAGGAAACTATATAAACATTGATTTAAGCTCTTTTCCTGCCGAATTAATTCACCAGGATTTCGGAATATACTATCCTTCCCACGATGCAAGTACTTACATAGTTACCGGTCCCGCCCGCCCCGGATTTTTAACCTATTGTACCATTCAAATTAAAAACGAAGGAAAACTCCCTCTTAACGATCTTAAGTATGATTTAACTTTTGATGACCAGTTGCTTTCCATCAATTTTTTAAATCTTCCATACACAAAAAACGGCAACGTAATTTCTTTCGATATTGATGAGATCGCTCCTTACGGGTTAATGAATGTGACAGTGGTTTTCGAAGTTAAAAGTGGTGCAGAAAACTTAGGAAAATCGCTGGTTTACCAAGGTATGATCACCGTTGCCAATGACGATAATTTAAACAACAACATTTCAACGTACGGCAGGGTTATTTCGGGTTCTTACGATCCGAACTTCAAAGAATCGTCTTTCGGTGACGGTGAAATTTCTGATACTACCAAAGAAATGGAATACACCATTCATTTTCAAAACACCGGATCAGATACTGCAATTACCATTGTGGTGAAGGATACTCTGGATAAATCGGTTTTTGATATTTATTCTGTAAACGATTTAGCGGGAAGTCATAACTACACCATGGCTGTTGATTCAAATGGTATTATCACGGTTACTTTTGCCAGTATTATGCTTGCCGACAGTACCACCAATGAAAAAGCAAGTCACGGATTCATCAAATTTAAAGTAGCGCTAAACAAGGATTTGAAAGCTGGAACCAACATTAATAACACTGCTGCCATCTACTTCGATTTCAACAGCGCGGTGATGACCAACACCGCCCACAACAAATTAGAAGTATTGAATTCCTTACAAAATATAAACAATCCATCTTTGATATTAAGGGTATATCCTAACCCTACTTATGGAGATGCTATACTGGAAATCAATGGTGCCAATGCTTCCGGAAACATCACCATTAATGTTTACGATGTTTTGGGAAAAGAAGTGCTTGCTCCAATCTCTGCTTCAAATATTGGTGAAAATAACAGAATAAACATATCTTCGGATGCACTAAACAACGGCATGTATTTCATTAAAGTTTCAGGAGGAAACTTCAACGAAAGCATCCCGCTTGTGGTGCATGATTAATGAGCGCACTAAAAAAATTAGCAAGTCAAACCGCAGTTTACGGACTCAGCAGCATCCTAGCAAGGGTGGCTAATTTTTTATTACTCACACCGCTTTACACCGATAAAAATATTTTTTCGGTAGAGCAATTCGGTGTGGTAACCAATACCTACGCATGGGTAGCCATGCTGATTATATTTTTTACTTACGGTTTGGAAACCGGATTTTTTCGCTACACCTCCAACAATGAAGGCGACAGAGAAGCAGTATATTCAACTGCCTTTATTTCACTGATTTGTTCTTCTCTTTTGTTTGTTGGCGCTCTGGTCTATTTTTCTCAGGAAATCGCAGATGCCATCAAATATCCTGATCACCGGGATTACATCATTTATCTCGGATTAATTGTCGGATTGGATGCGCTCACCGCCATTCCCTTCGCGGGATTGCGGATGAAGGAAAAAGCCTTTCGTTTTGCTTTCATTAAAATTTTCAGCTTACTAATCAATATCGGATTGAACTTTTTCTACTACGTTGTTTGTCCGTGGCTCACCGGAAAATACAATTACGATTGGCTGAATTCCTTTATGGATATGGTATACACGCCATACTCCGGCGTGAGATATGTTTTTATTGCCAACCTCATTGCGAGTTTGGTAACACTGGTTTTATTGTTCCCCGAAATAGTGAAACACCAATGGAAATTTGATTTTCTCTTGTGGAAAAAACTGATCATTTACTCTTCGCCTCTTTTGATTGTAGGACTCGCTGGCGCTATCAATCAGCATTTTGATAAACTGATATTTCCTTACGTAATGTCGAAAGAGCTGGCCGATCACGAGCTGGGAATTTATGGTGCCATTTATAAACTTTCCATCATGATTACCCTGGTCATTCAGGCTTATCAGTACGCCGCCGAACCTTTTTTCTTTAAAAAGAGCGCCGACAAAAATGCCAAAAAACTATACTCCGATGTGCTGAAATACTTTACCATAGCCACCTGCGTGGGCTTCCTTGGTATTTTGTTGTACATTGATTTTATCAAACACTTCATTAGAAATTCCGAATATTTTGAAGGACTTTTTATTCTCCCCTATTTACTGATGAGCGCTGTTTTCTTCGGCATTTACTACAATCTTTCTATCTGGTACAAACTCAGCGGCAAAACTTATTATGGTGCAATAATTTCGGGTATTGGCAGTGTTCTCACTTTAGCGGGAAATATTATACTGATCCCTGTTTTTGAAGAAATGTATCCGGGAGAAGGCTACTTTGGCGCGGCTATCGTGACTTTCGCCTGCTACTTTTTAATGGTGGTGATCTCGTATGTTCTCGGACAAAAATATTATCCCGTACAATACCCGCTCAAGCGCATAGGGTTTTACATGGTGCTGGCTGTTGTGTTGGTTTTAATCAATAATTATTTAGACATGGGTTCCGGACTTTCCAAATACCTTGTAAACACGCTACTTCTATTGCTATATCTGGGGGTGGTGTACATTTTAGAAAGACCGAAAAAAGTGATAATTTAGAGGCCCTGGATTTTAATCAAAAAAAATGACGAAAATTAAAATAATCAACCGGTCGAAACATGCTTTGCCAAAGTATGAAACTTTACTTTCCGCAGGAATGGATCTCCGCGCAAATTTAAATACGCCTGTTGTATTAAAACCTCTGGAAAGGGCTTTAATTCCTACAGGATTGTTCATGGAGCTTCCCGCAAATTGCGAAGCGCAAATCCGCCCAAGAAGCGGATTGGCTTTCAAAAAAGGCGTAACGGTTTTAAACTCACCGGGCACTATTGATCCCGATTACAGAGGGGAAATAGGTGTATTGCTGGTGAATCTTTCCAATCAGGATTTTATAGTGGAAGACGGCGAAAGAGTAGCACAAATGGTGATAGCGGAATTTAAGCAAATCACGTGGGAAGAGGCAGGAGAATTACAATCTACCGACAGAGGTGCGGGCGGATTCGGACACACAGGAGTTAAGTAAAATTTAAAATAAAAAGCAGAAATGAATATCATCGTTCCAATGGCAGGTATGGGCAAAAGAATGAGGCCACATACACTTACAGTTCCTAAACCTTTGATTCCTGTTGCAGGAAAATCCATAGTACAACGCCTGGTAGAAGACCTTGCAAAAGTATGCAGCGAAAAAGTAGATGAAATTGCTTTTGTGATTGGCGACTTCGGCAAAGAAGTAGAAAAAGAATTACTCGCTATTGCCGAAAGCGTTGGCGCAAAAGGAAAAATATTTTATCAAACAGAAGCCCTCGGTACCGGGCACGCCGTGTATTGCGCTGAAGAATGTTTGAAAGGCAATGTCATTGTTGCGTTTGCAGACACTTTGTTTCGCGCTACCTTTAAACTCGACAGCAAAGCCGACGGTATCATTTGGGTACACGCCGTTGCTGATCCGAGCGCTTATGGCGTAGTGAAACTAGATGCAAACAATCACATCACCGACTTCATTGAAAAGCCAAAAACTTTTGTTTCTGATTTGGCCATCATCGGGATTTATTATGTGAAAGACGGCGATCAACTGAAAAAAGAAATTCAACACATCATTGATAACGACTTACGTGAAAACAATGAATACCAACTCACCAACGCATTGGAAGCATTGAAACAAAAAGGCGTAAAATTCTCTCCCGGAAAAGTGGATGAGTGGCTGGATTGCGGAAATAAAAATGCAACGGTAAATGCCAACCAACGTGTATTGGAATTCAACAAAGGGAATAAAGAACTGAAGGGCAATTTTAAGAATGAAAACTCCGTTGTTATCGAACCGTGTTACATTGCCGATGGTGTTGAATTAGTGAATTCAGTGGTGGGTCCGCATGTTTCTATCGGACAAAACACTAAAATTTCAAACAGTATTATCAGCAATTCCATCGTTCAAAAAAATACTAAAATCTCTCATTCCAACATCAAAAATTCAATGGTAGGAAATTATGCCGAACTCAACGGAAAATCCCGCGAATTAAGCATTGGCGATTACAATACCGAAAATTAAAAACATGCACTTTCGTTTGCTCTTTATTGCTTTCATTGTTGTTTTTGCCGGGTGCAAGAACACACAAATGGCAGGCGATAAAAAGGCATTGAAAGAAAATGATGCGCTGGAATTTACCCACTACTTCATCAACGCCAACCGCGATAAAATAATAGGTCGCTATGGTGACGCCATTGCAGGATTCGACAAGTGCATTAAAATTGATAACAGTTGCGCCACTTGCTACTATGAAATTGCGGTAATGCTGGATGCTCAACACCAAAACAAAGAGGCCTTGAGTTATGCAAAAAAAGCGGTGGAACTCGACGATCAGAATAAATGGTTTCTCATTTTTTATGCTGATTTAACGCATAGTGCCCGACTCTTTGATGACTGCACCGACAGCTACCAGAAACTAATTAAATTACAACCTTCCTATCTGGAATATTACTTTGAGCTGGCACAGGTTTATCTGGAAGCGGGCAAGTTTGAAAAGGCTATTGAGATTTACGATAAGGCAGAAGCACGAAGCGGAATCACCGAAGAAGTTTCTGTTCAGAAATATAAAATTTACGCCAAAATAAATCAGTCCGACAATGCCATCCGCGAGATGGAAAAACTAATTGCTGCTCAGCCCAAAAACACGAAAATTATTTTAATGCTCGCCGATTATTTCCAGCTCCTGGGCCGCGAACAGGAATCCATTGCGAAATATGAGGAAGCCATAAAAATCAATCCAAACGAACCCGGAGCCCATCTTTCTTTGTCGGAATATTATTTCAAAAAAGGCGATAAAGACAAGGCCTTTCAACACCTGAACATGACTTTTGAAAATCCGGCAATGAACATTGATTCCAAAGTTCAAATCCTGATGAACTATTACAAAATATCAAAAAACGATAGTGCTCTCACCAAAAAAGTGTTTGGTTTGCTGGAAGCGCTGCAACGTGCGCATCCAGAAAACGCTAAGACTTACGCCATTTACGGCGATTTTTATTACCGCGACAACATCTACGGAAAAGCCTTGGATAAATTCCGAAAATCAAGAGATCTCGAGCCGGATAAATATTTAGTGTGGAGAAATATCCTGGCCATTGACCTGGAAATGAAAGATTATCAGAAGTTGTTCGATGAAGCCAACGAGGCTCTGGAATATTTTCCTTCTCAATCGGAACTCTTCTGGTACAAAGGTATTGCGGCAATTCAACTGAAAAAAAATACCGAAGCCATTGAGGCTTTAAGCGATGGAGTAAATTTAGTGGCCGACAATCCTTTGTTAAAAGCACAGTTTTATTCCACACTCGGTGATCTCTACAACGACACAAAGGACTACTTAAGTTCTGACGCTAATTTTGAACTCTCTTTAAAATACGATCCCAATAATGTTTATGTATTGAACAACTACGCCTATTACCTTTCCCTGCGCAAAGACAAATTAAAACAAGCCGGCGATATGTCGGAAAGATCCAATAAACTTTCTCCCGACAATTCATCCTTTGAAGATACTTACGGCTGGATATTGTTTCAGGAAGAAAAATATGCCGACGCGCTGCAATGGCTCATGAAAGCTGCAAAACATGGCGGAGCCGACAGCGGAACTATTTTAGAACATATAGGAGATGCCTTTTTTATGAGCGGCGATAAAGCGCAGGCATTGATTTTTTGGAACAAAGCTAAAGCCGCGGGAAATGGTGTAAGCAACATGATTGACCGCAAAATTTCACAACAAAAATATTTGGAATAAATGATCCTTTCTGCAAAATATATACGCCTCTTTGCCTTGCTTCTCTGCAGCGCAATTATAGCTTCCTGTTCTTCCGCACGAAAGCAAAGAAACAAAGGCTATCAGGCCAAAAAAGAAGATTCTCTGGTGGCTGTTGCCAGAAAAAACAACCTGAATTTCGAATGGTTGAAAGGTCGTTTTGATGCCACCGCTGATCTGGGCAATGAACAAGTGAGTTTCAATGCTTCTTTCCGAATGAAAAAAGACAGCGTGATATGGATTTCCATATCCAAAATGGGAATTAATTTTGTGAAAGTGGTGCTCACAAAAGACACTGTTGTTTTTCTGGACAAATTTCATGGAACTTACTACACCGGCAATTATTCTTTTTTCCGCGATTCTCTGAAAACCGATATCGACTTCAATTTATTTCAAGCCATTTTTGCAGGTGATTTTCATCCTCTCTTTACCGCAGATAAGTACAGTGCCACTACCGAAGGGACGAATCATATTTATGCGAGTCCGCAAAAAAGCACTCTTGGCAATATTCTGGAAACCGGCGAGTTTTATAAAGGAGGAACGGAAAACATCAATGTCATTTATTTGAGTATGGATACCAGTCGCGTTGAACGCGTTTATTACCAGAATCCTGTGAATCAGTACATTCTGGATATCCTATACCACAGCCGTCAGGACGGCACCTTTCCCTTTCCTAAAAAAATGATGATGGCACTGAAAAGCGCAGGGACAAAACCAAAAAAACTCGACATTGATTTTGCGAAAATAGAAACCGGTTCAGTCCCTCTCGATGTTAAGATTTCAATTCCTAAAGAATATGTACCCATTAAGATCAAGTAAATTTATTTTAGTTGGTTTTCTTCTTTTCCTTGCATTCACAGGAGTTCAGGGACAGAATCAGGCCGAATTAAACAAAAAGAAAAATGCCCTCGAAAAGGACATTATGCAACTGAGCAGTATCCAGAAGGAACTGCAGGGAAAGAAACAAAAAAGCGAATTTGAACTCATCATTCTCAACAAAAAAATAAGCTCCCGTGAGCAACTAATCAACAACATTCATTACGAAATAAAAAAAGTAAATAAAGGGATTCAGGCGCAACAGGGAGTGGTAAAACACCTCGACAAAAATTTGCAGCATTTAAGGAAGCAATACATCCGTATGTTGCGCTATGCCTATAAAGTAAGAAAATCTACCGACCGACTCATTTTTCTTTTATCGGCAGACAATTTCAATAAAGCCTACAAACGCTGGAAGTATTTAAAAGACCTTACCGAGTACAGAAAAAAACAGGCAAAAGTAATTTTAGGAAAACGCCAGCAACTGAACGGCGAAATCAGCAAACTCGAAAAAACCAAACAGGACAAGGAAAATCTGTTGGGCGACGAGAACAATGAAAAGAAAAAACTGGCCGATGAAAAGAAGGAAAAAGAAGTGCTGTATGACGAGCTACGCAAAAAACAAGACGAAATAAAAAAACAAATTAAAGACAAGAAAAAGGAGGCCGACCAACTGGAAAGCGCCATCAAAGACATTATCGCCAAAGAAACCGCCAAAACAAAAACCAAAGAGGGAACTTTTTCCATGACACCGGCGGAGAAAGAATTGTCGCAAAATTTCTCATCCAACCAGAAAAAATTCCCTTGGCCGGTGGAACGCGGTTCCATCTCGCAAAACTTTGGTAAAAACAAACATCAAGTTTTTGAACACATTGAAACCAATAACAATGGCATCGACATCCTCTCCTCCAGAGGATCAAAAGCACGGTCGGTATTCAAAGGAAAGGTAGCGGCTATTATTGTGTTACCCGGCGACAAATACGCTGTTTTAATCAAACATGGAGAATACTATACCATGTATTCCAACCTGGATGTGGTATCGGTGAAAAAAGGCGATGAAGTGGCTACCAAGGAAGAATTAGGCACTATTAAAACCAATCCTGAAGACGGTAAAACCGAATTGCATTTTGAAATATGGAAAGGCGAGCAATTGCTGAATCCTACGTTGTGGCTGAGCGGAAACTAGGAAAAAGTTAAATTCTAGCCGCCAATTCAATAATTTATTACCTTTATCGAATTAATACTTGAATTATGGGAAAATTAGGAATGACCGAAATAATCGTAATCTTATTGATTGTTGTGTTATTATTCGGAGGAAAAAAAATACCTGAACTAATGAAAGGCATTGGTAAAGGGATGAAAGAATTCAAAGATGCCAAAGACGGTGTTGACAATACAAACACCAACGTAGAGAAAAAAAAGGATTAATTTAAAGGCTTCCGGAAAACGGAGGCCTTTTTATTTCAGCCATTCATAAATATGCCGGAAATCATCCGCTGTTCCCTGTTTCTTATATTATTTCCCTTATCTCTCTTCTCCAATTCAGATTCATTGAGCTTGAAAGAGCGCATGGAAAAACTGAATGAAGGTTCCGACATTCAGTTTGTTTTGAATACCGCCGTGAAAGAGAAAATCATTTTTTACAGCACCAAGGCTAAAGGTGTAATTTCCCGCTCAATGAGCCTCGCTCCCCTCTACTTCCCTTTGATAGAAGAGGAATTACGCAAAAACAATCTCCCAACCGAACTGAAATACATCACCATCCGGGAATCGGGACTGAACCCGTCGGCAGGATCGGAAAAAGGTCCGCGCGGACTATGGCAATTCATGCCCGGCACCGCACAGGTACTGGGAATGAAGGTGAACGCTTATGTGGACGAAAGAAAAGACCCCCTCCTAAGCACCCGCGCTGCCTGTGTTTACTTCACGAAATTGTACAAATTATATGGCGACTGGATGATGGTGATGGCGGCCTACGGATCTGGGTCAGGTACGGTAGACAAGGCCATCAAAGCTTCGGGAGGCAAGAAAACCTATTGGGAAATTCTTCCATTTTTACCGGCTGTAAGCAAAGATCATATTCCGGCCTTTATTGCCATTGCTTTTGTTTACACCAATGCTTCCTTGTATAATATTACTGCGGCTCCTGCAAAGTTTTCGGCCTCTGCCCTCGACAGTATTTATATATCTAAATCTGTGGGCTTTGAACAGATCGCCAAAGTGTTGAATCTTTCGCAAAATGATTTGGTGCTATTGAATCCTGTTTACAACAAACAACGCATTCATGTGGAAGAAGGCAAAACAAGATTATTGGTGCTTCCTTTGGGAGAAGCGGCCAATTTCCGCCGGGAAGAAAAAGAAATTCACAAGCACAAAGAAGTAGTTCACTAACATGAACAAACCGCTTAAAATATTGCTTTATATCATTTTTGTAAATGTGCTGCTGCTCACTATTTCCTTTGTTTTTCCAAAGCAAGGAATTGCCATCACCAACGATATTCATATCAAATTCCCATCGGTAGCCGATTATTTCTCGGGAAAAGAAAAAGACAGCACTTCCGTTCGCGTTGAAAAACTGGCCCACAAGTATGAAATGGCCGTTCTTTCCGAAGATTCCCTACAATGGAACATCGCTATGGAAAGTAATGATTCGGCTAGCGCTGCCAATGAACAAATCATTCATCCCGGAGATTTTGAAAATGCACTGGCCAATTTTTACAAAAAACTGGATAAAATAAAAGACGGAGAATTGGTGCGCGTGCTGCATTTTGGCGACTCACAAATTGAGGGAGACCGTATCAGTGGTGTGATCCGAAGCATGTTGCAGGAAAAATTCGGGGGTTGCGGTGTGGGTTATATTCCGATTACTGATCCCGGTTTTGACAGGAAAAATATCCATCGCAGCACCACCGGTACCTGGAACAAATACAGTGTGGTGCGTTCACCCAAAACTCCGCCCCACAATAAATACGGAGTGCTGGGAAGCTTTTACCAATGGGACAAAAACGGAGCCTCTATCAGCTTAAGTAGAAACGAAAAAACCTATCAGCGCACCCAAAAATTTGAACAGATTTCATTGTTGTATAACGCCTCGGAAGAATTTTCCTATGCTTTTTCTGCCGATACTGCTCTTCTGCAACAAGGTGTTCTGCCCGCCGATTCAGGAGCCACGCACTATCAATGGACATGCAACGGCTTTGGAAACAAGGCCATCAATTTCACTTTTTCGGGGAAGAAGAGTCCGGATATTTACGGCATCTCTCTCGATTGTAAAGCAGGAGTGGCCGTAGACAATGTATCGATGAGAGGCAGCTCGGGCAATGATTTCAGTAAAATGGACAAAAAATCCTTACAGCAACAAATTCAAAAACTCAATGTAGGCCTCATCATTTATGAATTCGGAGTGAACATCGTTCCTAATGTTTTAAACGATTATGGCTGGTACAAACAAATGGTGATTCAGCAAATTACCTTTCTTAAAAAACTGGCGCCCAATGCTGCGATACTGATAGTGGGGGTTTCCGACATGTGCAGAAAAGAAGAAGTGGAATTTGCTTCCTACCCCAACATTGAAAAAATAAGAAATGCACAAAGAGAAGCTGCGCAGGCCACGGGCTGTGCCTTTTGGGATTTGTACCAAGTGATGGGTGGAAAAAATTCAATGTCGGAATGGGTAGCCGCGAGTCCGGCCCTCGCCGAAAAAGATTATACCCATTTCACCTGGCGCGGCGCGAATATTGTTGGAAATAAACTGGCAAATGCTATCTTGAACGACTATAATGAATTCAAAGAATTGGAAATATATTAAGCAGATGAACAAAGGAAAATTTATACTCTTGTTTTTTCTTTTGCCCCTGTTTTCCTATGCCCAACACGGCATTGACACCATCTGGAAATTTGATTTCATCGATTACGAAGCCAACAAAATTCTGGTAAAAGACAGCTCCACCATGGAGTCGTTTTACAACAAATTGTGGAACTATGAAGCCCAGGGTTCCGGTCAGGTAAAAATTCTGCAAATCGGCGATTCCCACGTGCAGGCAGGATTCTGG
This sequence comes from Flavobacteriales bacterium, assembly GCA_023251095.1. Taxonomy (GTDB): domain Bacteria; phylum Bacteroidota; class Bacteroidia; order Flavobacteriales_C; genus JAHEZL01. Next base: position 119,437 of record JAHEZL010000002.1, on the reverse strand, counting down.
TCGGCAAGCACACGCGGACTCTTTCACGAACATTTCAATTGCGGAACAATAGCACGTGGTTTGGTTTTTCCATATTCCATGACCAGCAGTAACGGTCCGCTGAATTATGGTATTCGTTACAACGGAAGCTGGACCACACAAAGATGTATTTACCCTGATACCGCTTGTGATTGGGGACTTTCGGGAATCAATATTTCATCTACAGATGATTCGCTGTTTGTAAAAGTTTGGTGCAACAACCGCACTTTCGATAACTACTACCACAACAAATTAACGGTGTTGTATCGTCCCGATAATTTCACCCACCTCCTTTCGGCAACATCCTTGGGAAGCAGCGTCATTTCTACAAGTATTGATTCGGTATTGGGTGCACAAACTTTTGTATTTGATAAAATTTCCGACACCCTCATCCTCCACATCAATAAAAAAGACACCAACGACCACACGCCATTTACCTTGCAGGGACTCATCCTGGAAAACAATATTCCCGGCATCATTTATAGTGAATTGGGCATCAACGGCGCTAAAGTAAGCTCCTTTCTCTCCTGCAAAAGTTTAACGCAGCAGGTTAAATATTACAATCCCGATTTATTGATGCTTTCTTTAGGCACCAATGATATTTACGGCAACAATTTCAACGACTCTCTTTTTTATGTGCAATACGACAGCTTGCTCACCGCAATAAGAAAGGTATTGCCCAATGCCACAATTATTTTAACTACGCCTTCCGACGTAAAAAGAAACCGCAAAACAACCATTAAGGAAAGTTTAAAAGCACGAAAAGCAATTATCGCTTTAGCTAAAAAACACAATTGCGGAATTTGGGATTTGCTGAAAATAATGGGCGGACTCGAATCCATGGACAAATGGTACGCCGCCGGATTGGGAAATTCCGACAAAGTTCATTTCAACGACAAGGGCTATCAGCTGCAGGGAATGCTGTTGTACGATGCTATTGCTAAATCTTACGACGATCATACACGAGGATGGAAAGTGCATAAAGTACAGCCGAAAGAAGATAATTTTTTTCCAACGATCATCAAAAATATTTTCACCACAGATCCCAAGGATCCTATGATTTTCAGCAATTATAGTTTCTGGATTTTCTTTCTGGTACTCATCATAGGCTATCTTTTTGTGTACAATAAATTCAAGGCCCGCAGCATTTATCTGATGATCTTCAGTTTATTCTTCTACTACAAATCGGGAGGCTTTTTTTTTTCAATGCTGGTCTTTTCTACTATTCTTGATTATTATCTGGCACTTAAAATATTCACTACAAAAAGTAAAACAACAAAAACTGTTTTTCTCTTTATCAGCTTATTCGTAAACCTTGGCTTACTGGCCTTTTTCAAGTATTCCTATTTCTTTATTGATATTGTTAATTCCACCTTTCATACACAAATCAAGGCGGTAAATTTCTTTCATGTTTTTTCAAATTTTGCCTTCGGAACCATTTCCGATATTCATAAAATTATTCTTCCGGTTGGTATTTCCTTCTTTACTTTTCAAACGTTGAGTTACACTATTGACGTGTATTACGGAAAGCTTAAGCCGGCCGATGACATTTGGGATTTCGGATTTTTCATCACTTTTTTTCCGCAACTCGTAGCCGGTCCGATTGTGCGTGCAGTAGATTTTATTCCGCAAATCAATCAGAAATATTCGGTGTCGCAGGAAAATTTCGGAAGAGCTGTCTTCCTTATTCTCACAGGCTTAATCAAGAAAATTGTGATTTCCGATTTCATCTCGGTGAATTTTGTAGATCGCGTTTTCGACAATCCGATGAACTATTCGGGCTTTGAAAATTTAATGGGAATTTACGGTTATGCCGTACAGATTTATTGTGATTTTTCGGGCTATAGCGACATTGCCATTGGTGTTGCTATTTTACTAGGTTTTCATTTGCCCATCAATTTCAACGCCCCTTATCTCGCCACAAGCATCACCGATTTCTGGCGCCGCTGGCATATATCCTTATCCACCTGGCTGAAAGATTATTTGTACATCCCCTTAGGCGGAAACCGCAAAGGAAAAACAAGAACCTACATCAATTTATTTCTCACCATGTTGATTGGCGGATTGTGGCACGGAGCAGCATTTAAATATATTTTTTGGGGAGGATTGCATGGCGGAATGTTAGGTGTGGAAAAATTCTGGAAAGAGAAAATTGGCTGGAAAATGCCTAAAATACTGGGGATTTTGTTAACCTTTCATTTTGTGGCGGCCTGCTGGATTTTATTTCGCGCAAAAAACATGGAAGACATCGGGCGCATGTTTTCGCAAATAGCCTATCATTTTGAAGGACAAAGAATTGTTGAATATGCCCTGCACTACAAATTGGTATTTATATTGATTTTGCTGGCCTTTTTGGCACATTGCTTCCCGGCGGTGTGGGAGAAAAAAATAGAAATTTCTTTTGGAAAATTAAATCTGCCGTTTTTAAGTATCATCACCACTTTAGCCATTGTGTTGATTTTTCAATTTAAAACAGCAGGAATACAACCCTTTATTTATTTTCAGTTTTAAAGGCTGAAATTATTTAGGGCGCGCGGTTATTTTCGCCAAATGATCAATGGAATCAATGATATCCGTCAAACGATCAAAGTGAAATGATTTAATGATATAATCGAAAGCCTTGTTCTCCATGGCATCTGACACCAGCTCATAATCAACAGAAGACGAACACATGATGGTAGGTGTTTTTCTGTTGATTTCATTGAGGGATACATTTTTTAATTTCAAAATATCCAAACCCGAAATCTCGGGCATGTTTACATCTAAAATAATAGCGTCGTATTTTTGTTGATTGATAAGGTCTATTGCACCCTGACTGGTACTGGAAGTTTCAACTAGGCAATCGTAATTTTTTAATTTTTTCTCCATTAAGCGTAGCGTGAAAACTTCATCGTCCACAATCAATATTCTTTTTTGCATAATTGAAAAGTCTTAAAATAAATTTTTAAACCCGGCTATTTTGTACGTTATAAAAAATATGAGGTTGCGTTATTTTTATATTCCCTTCTGTATGTATTGATTTTACTGGTTTATTTTAGTGTATCTGTAACGATATGAAACAGCCGGCGTATTTATCAGCAAGTCGAGAATGTTTAACTAAATCAATGTGTTATGGAAAAGTTAGGACGATTGCTGGGAACACTACTTGTGGTAAGTTTAATTTTTGTGGCTTGTAAAAAGGACGATTCCTCCAATGGAAAAAATGGTGGGAAAGATTCTTCTTTCAAGGATGACTTTTCAAATTCAAAACAAAAAAGTCAATCATCAGAACATCATTACAACTGTTCGGGAAGTGAACACGAAGACGATGACAATAACGGACACAATGGAAATAACGGACATCATGGTAAAAAAATAACTATTTGTCACAACGGTCATTTAATTACCATTTCTATAAAAGCAGTATTCCATCATTTTAAACAACACGGTACAGATTTATTGTTTAGTTGTGATCCTACTCACGGTGTAGCTTACGATGATGTAATAAGTACTTTAAACAAAATCATTCTTGAGAACCATTTACAAGGCAATGCCGAAAGTAAAATGCAACGCGCCTTTAATATCTGGTATAACACTTATTACTTAACGGGTCATTGGCCTATTCCTCCAGTAGATAATGGAGGTGGCGGAACAGTTGATACAACCCCAGTTGTTGTGCCTCCTGCAGAGCCAATGATGGATGTTTGTCACAACGGAGTATTGATGAATGTAACCTGTCCTACTGCATTTGCTTATTTTCAGGATGGAGATATCTTATTTAGTTGTGATCCGAGTTTAGGTGTCTTTTACAGTGATGTGGAAGGACCTTTATTAGATATTATTTACGACTATAGTTTAGATGCCAATGCAAGTGACGTAATGTTTCAGGCCTTCATGATATGGCACGTCGATTATTACTTAGCAGGTAACTGGCCTCCTGAATCAGGCGGTGCCGGTGGTGGCGGATCAGGTGGTGGTGATGGCGGATCGGGCACAGGTAGCGATAGCACAATTGTAATTACCAATTAATTTAAAATAGTTTCTTTGAAAAACCCTTCTCCTTTTGGAGAGGGGTTTTTTATTTTATCAATCTTAATTCATATATAATTCTGAAATATTTTTTATTTAAAAAATTATTGTTCGAATTACAGTAACTCTCCTATTTTTCATTTCGTATTATATACAAAGGGAGGGATTATGAGGGGATCGATAAACATACTACTAGCATTGGCTATTTTCAATTCTGAAGTAGCGCAATCACAAGCCATAAGTTTAATCTCGGGAAGCTACAGTACTGCTACTGCAACAGGTAGTGGTGCGGGTGGTAATGCGAGTTTAACTTACACTGCTCCGGCAGGATCAAACAGAATGTTGGTTTTTGTAATGTCGGTAGAGCGCGACCACAAACCCAATCCGGTGGGCGACAACTGGGCCAATCCGGCGGTATTGGGAGGAAGCACGCCCGTGGTATCCTTGGGGGGAATCAATTTAACTTTAATGGGCTGGTCGATTTCCTACTGGGCAAACGCTCCGGTATCAGAAACCACCACTAACATGAGTATTGAATTATTGGTTTACGCCATGCCTGAGGCAAGTATTCCGGCAGGATCAAACACCTTTACTATTGCAAGTAATTATAATAATCCGGTGAGCGCCGGTGACGAATCCATTTTTGCCGCAATGGTATTTGACAATGTAACGAGCACATCCAACATTACCCACAACGGCTGTGGTACTTGTTCGTCGGTTTCTACAAGTGCTGTGGATCCATTGAGTTCAAGCAATGCTCTGGTAGCTTTAAGTGCTGTTGGAAGTAACCGTACTTTTACTGCAGGTGCAGGATATACTTTAATTGGTAGTTCCAGTACTACCAATACCGGCGGGACCTATACTTCAGGTTCTATTTCCGAAAAAGACGGTAACGGATTGGGATCACAATACATCACAGGAACAGCAAGTACACAAACGAGTCCGTTTACTTTATCAGGCGCAGCCACCAATTTTGGTGTTACTGAAATCGTATTAAGAATGGTGACTTCTGTTTCTTTGCCAGTGACTTTAATTGATTTTGATGCAAAGAAAAAAGAAGAGAGTGTTGTGCTGAACTGGTCGACAGGAGCCGAAATCAACAACGATCATTTTACTGTTGAGCGTTCTGTAAACGGCGAAGATTTTGAAGTAGTAACTACTATCGAAGGAAAAGGAAACAGCGCTGCTTTATCGCAATATCAATTCATTGATGAGCATGCTCCGAAAGGAACGGTGTACTATAAATTGAAACAAAGCGACTACGACGGAACCACTGTTTCTTACGACATGAAATCGGTTTACATGGGAGAAGAAAAAAATAATATTTCTGTTTTTCCGAATCCATGTACAGGCTGTAACTACATTGATATTACAGGTGATGCAAAAAACATCAGAGAAATTTCCATCACTGATAATTTAGGAAATAATGTAATGGACGAAGTATTTATTTCCTACGCTCCGGGCAGTGCAATGCGGGTTAAATTTGCCTACCCTTTAGAAGCAGGGATGTATTTAGTAAAAGTAGATGGGGGAAATAATTCAAGTGTAAATAAATTGGTGGTGAAATAATGCCTGTTAATTCATCATTGAGAAGCAATCGTGTCCTGAGGGATGCGATTGCTTTGTTTTTATCCGCTGTATAAGTTCCGGTTTGCTAAGGTTTACAGGCACTTATTTTTTTAAATCTCAAATCATATTCCGAATTACGGCCTCCGGTTATAGGGAGTATAGCTAAAAACACCATTGTTTCATCGGCGGAGTCTACATTAATATCTCCATTATTTAAAATACTAATTCGGGTTAACTGATTTCTGAAAATATTAATAATGAGCATTGGCATAGCTTTATTATTATGCAGGTAAATACAATTGTCATACAGCTTAACATGCATTTCTCGCGATTTAATAATTGTGTCATGACGCATCAGCATAATTTTAACATGAGATGAATCTATCGCTTTTATTGTAACACTATCACAATGATTGTATTCAAAATCTAAGCAGTGATCGAGAGGATATCCGCAACAGTTGCTGTTTTCAGATTTGTTTGCATAGCTGCCATTAAGTTTTGAAATGTCTCCGTTTAAATTAATTCTATCGGCATTAAAGGCGACATTTTTTAATGAAGCCGAAGCACAGGAAACTAAAAAAAACGCCCCTGTAATACTTAAAAATATTATTTTGATTTGTTTTGTTTTCATGTATTTAAATGTTTCAACAATGAAAATAGAATTGTGATTTTCATTTCTTCATTCCGCTGTCTTGCACGAACCCTCGTCACAGCCACAATTTCCACAACCACCACTTGTTTTCTTTTTCGCAAAAACAGCTTTATAAAATTTATAGCCGCTTATGATGAGCGCTGCTCCAACAATAATATATACAATAATTTCCTGTGTCATGTTAAACAAATATACTTCCAATCTGGTAAACTAAAAAGGATACACCCCACGCCATTGCTGTAGTGTATACCATCATAAACACGGCCCACTTCCATCCGCCGGCTTCTTTTTTCACTGCAGCAATCACTGCAACACAAGGAAAATAAATTAAGATGAAAAGCATAAATGCAAAAGCAGCCAACGGCGTAAAAACTTTTTCTCCTTTCTTTTCTCCCTGCTGATAAGTGTGTTCACGGAGTCGGTTTTTCAAAGTAGCGGAACTTCCGTTTTCTTCATCTTCCCCCTGATACAAAACGCCCATGGTGCTCACCACAATTTCTTTCGCCGCCATTCCGGTGATTAAAGAAACACCCATTTTCCAATCGAAACCAAGCGGTTCAATCGCAGGTTCAACGGCGTGGCCCATTTTTCCCATATACGAAGTCTCCATTTGTTGAGCAGGAGTTTGACTCGCATCACGCGGAAAATAAGTGAGAGCCCAAATGATCACCGAAGAAATTAAAATCATTCCTCCCATTTTCTGCAGGTATTGCGAAGCATTTCTCCACACATGTAAAACCAGTGATTTCGCTGTAGGGATGCGGTAAGGAGGTAATTCCATCACAAAAGGAGAAGCCTCTGCTTTGAAAACAAATTTTTTGAAAACCAGCGCCACCACTATCGCCAGAACAATTCCGATGATGTAAATGGAAAATAAAACCGTTCCGGGATAATCAGGAAAAAATGCGCCGATGAGTAAAATATAAACCGGCAAACGGGCGCTGCACGACATGAAAGGCGCGATCAGCATCGTAAGCAAACGGTTGTTTTTATCTTCAATGGTTCGTGTGGCCATCACCGCAGGAACATTACAACCAAAACCCATCACCAGCGGAATAAAAGATTTTCCGTGCAGGCCGAGCATGCGCATAAGTCTATCCATGATGAAAGCGGCACGCGCAATATAACCCGTGTCTTCCATGAGTGAAATGAAAAAGAAGAGAATTAAAATATTGGGTAAAAAAACAATGACTCCGCCCACTCCGCCTATGACGCCATCCACCAATAAATCCTTGAGCGGACCTTCGTCCATATGGCCTTTTATCATTTTACCAAAGCTGCCCACGAGTCCGTCAATCCAATCCATTGGATATTGTCCGATGGTAAATGTTGCCTGAAACATCAACCACATAAAAAATATAAACACGGGGAAACCCCAGTATTTATTGGTTAAAAATGAATCAAGAATTTCCGAGCGCTGACGCTTGTCCTGTTTTTCTCTTTTGAAAGTAGCTTTGAGCGCACCTGAAATAAAACCATATTTTGCATCGGCAATAATAGTTTCGCTGTCTTCTTTAAACTCTTCTTCCAGTTCTTTAATGGCAGATAAAACACAAGTTTGTATTTCCTCGCGATTAGAAGCCTGCTTTAATAATTGCAAGGATTGTTCATCTTTTTCCAACAGTTTAATGGCCAGAAAACGAGTAGAAACAGAATCGCTAATGCGTTTATTTTCTTCGATGTTAATCAGCGTCTGAACACTGTCAATGGCTTCATCAATATATTTGCCGTGACTGATGTTGATGTGTTTTGAAAAATCATTTTTCTGTTCGTAAACAGCAATCACTTTTTTAAACAATTCGTCGAGTCCTTTTTTCTTAAATCCAACTGTGGGCACCATAGGTATTCCCAGCATCTCGCTCAGCAATGGGGAATCCAGAGTTTGCCCTTTTTTCTCCAGCTCATCGTACATGTTGAGCGCCATCACCACCGGAATATTCATGTCGATGAGCTGCGTAGTGAGAAATAAATTTCTTTCCAGGTTGGCAGCATCCACAATATTGATCACCACATCGGGTTGCTCCTCAATGATATGGCGGCGCACAAAAAGTTCTTCGGGAGAATAGGCCGACAAGGAATAAGTTCCAGGCAAATCAGTGATATTAAAAAGATACCCATCCTGACGGAATTTTGAAGTGTGCACATCAACAGTAACACCACTGTAATTGCCTACTTTTTGTTTTGCGCCCGATGCAGCATTAAACAAAGTTGTTTTACCGCAATTGGGATTTCCAATGAAAGCAACCTTGATTGTTTTTGATTTACTGTCGGCATTGCGCTTAAAAATAGCATCGGGAATAGTCCCGGCGAAGGGTGTTTCAAACATTTGTCCTACTTCCTCCCGACTCAAAACTTCGATTAGATCAGCCTCGCTTTTGCGCAGCGACACGTGATAACCCATGATCTCATATTCCACAGGATCGCGTAACGGTGCGTATTTCACCACCGTAACCTCAGTGCCTTTTACAAAACCCATCTCAGTGATGCGCTTGCGAAAAGCCCCCTGTCCGCTCACTCTCGTGATAACAGCTCTATCCTCTTTATTTAATTCCGACAGCTTCATTTTTGCTGCGCAAAAATGGACTAAAGAAAGGGAAGTTACAATACCGTAAAAAAGGGATTCTCTATTCCACCACCAAGCGCACTACGCTATGCAAATTATCGGGATGAATAAAAACCAAAGAATAAATTCCGGGATCGATGGCCGAAATATTTATGGAGGATGAAGGGGAAATCCCTGAATAAACAGCCCTTCCAAGCATATCTACAATGAAATAGTTGTTTACATTTTGATACTCTCCCGATAGATTCAGCGTGTTGCTTGCAGGATTTGGAAAAACTTTAACCAAAGAAGGAGAATTGGTATTTTGCACTGCGAGCGCGGCATTGATGTAAGTCGACAAAGAATCCATAATGTTTAACTGGCCGACGTAACAATCGCAACCCAATTCCCAAATCATAATTCCTCCTGCATTTTTAACAGCATATTCTATTTTCTTTTTAAGCGTTGGCAAGCTGTTCAGATAAACGGGGTGATTGGAAACAGTGAGTAAAGTATCGTGATGCAAAGGATCTTGTCCCGTAAACTTTGAGCCTGTGAAAGCCGAACAAACATCATAATTGTACTGCCAGTAAGTAGATTGCGCGCTCATGGGAAATTCAACAGCATAAAAAGGGATTCCGCCGGCCACTGCATCATAGTTCATTCCCGTGCCTTTAAAGTATTCCACATCATCCACAAACTTATCGAAAGTAGCTTCATCCATAGGCTGATCGTAATTCCAGCTGCCCACACCTCCGTAAGACATGGTGCCGATAAAATCCATTTTTTCCAGAGTCGCGGCATCCACAAACTGAGCATAATATCCCGTGGCAAAGGCGCCGCTGATTTCCAGATTGCCGGCATGTAGACTGTCGGCCAGCTCACAGGCAAACTTATTGTAATTGGCCAGTTTTAGGGCGTTTCCTTCCAAATCCAAATCAACACCATCCAGATGGTGCAAACGAACATAGTCCATTATTTTATGAATAAATGGTGTTCTGTTGGCATCGTCCAACAAATTTTCATAAATGCTCACATCCTCTCCCCAGCTGTATGATCCGCCACCGGCAAGGGAAGGCAGAACGCTCACGCCTTGAGCATGCGCCAAAGTAACCAAGGCATCAATGTTTTGTGAAAACGACAAAGTACCTGTACTGTCGGGATTAATAAAAGCAACGCAAATGTGTGTAAGCTGCGAATAATCCAGCTTTGAGATGATGTTCCATCTATAATCGGGAACGTAACCAACTACTTTGAAAATTTTTGCATTAACCGACAAGGCAGTAAAAAATAAAAAGGGGAAAAGGATTTTTTTCATCTGAGTAGTTGTAGTTGCCATGAATGTAGCTTTTTTGTTTCTTTTTCCAAAGAAGAAATTATCTTTACGGCATGTGGTTACACGCTCCGAATATCTCTACAAAACATGGCTTTTCAACCCGACACGGCGGTGTATCCCCTGCTCCTTTTGCTTCATTAAATTTAGCGGGACACGATGATGATCCTGCCAACATTCAAAAAAACAGAGAACTTGCTTTAGCCGAACTGGGCATAAATCCTTCGCAAATTGCCAACCTCAAACAAATTCACGGTTGTGATGTGGTGAAGGCAAAACCAGGAACTTTTTCGGGTGATGCCTTGGTGACCAACGAAAAAGGTGTTGCTTTAGCAGTAGCTGCTGCCGATTGTTATCCTTTGCTTTTTCACGATCCCGTAAACCACGTGATAGGCGCAGCACATGCGGGATGGCGCGGCACTTTGGCGCGCATCGCGGAAAAAACCATTTTGGAAATGATAGGTATTGGAGCGAAGGCGACAGAAATTAAAATGGCCATCGGCCCCGGGATTTGCAAAGATAATTTTGAAGTGGGAGAAGAAGTCATTCAACTTTTTCGCGAAGCAAAATTTCCCGAAAAATGTTTTTCAGGCCGACACCTCGATCTCGTAGAAGTCAATCGCTCCGTTGCTTTGCAAAGCGGTCTCCTTCCGGAAAACATATGGGCAATGAATCGCTGTACTTACGAAAAAGATTTTTTTTCTTACCGAAGAGACCAAGGAAAAACAGGAAGAATTTGGGGCGTGATTATTTTGTAAAAAAGTTCGCAGTCAAAAACCAAAAGATTACATTTGCATTCAGTTCATTACTTATGGGGGATTAGCTCAGCTGGCTAGAGCGCTTGCATGGCATGCAAGAGGTCAACGGTTCGACTCCGTTATCCTCCACTTTTTTACTTCAGCCAATTCAATAAATTCTCCAGCACCTTATTATTTTCTTCAAGGTATTTTTTGCCTTCCAGAATTTGTTTTTCTGTTTGAATATAATCTCCTGCGGTCAATTCATTTTTGCCGTTATCCAACATTTCCTGCAAAGATTTTTCTGTTGCTTCCAAATGAAATTGCAAGCCGAGAACTTTCTTGTTGTATAAAAAGGCCTGATTCCTGCACGCCTCTGTTGACGCCAGCTGAACTGCTTTTCGTGGCAAATCGAATGTATCGCCATGCCAGTGAAAAACAACAAAATCATCGGGCAGAGATTTAAAAAAGAAGTGTCCGCTTTTTTGAATCGGGAACCATCCTATTTCTTTTACTTTATTGGGATATACTTTGGCACCAAGGGTTTCGGCGATGAGTTGTGCGCCCAAACAAATACCAACTACGGTTTTATCTGCTTCAATTGCTTTTTTTATAAAGGCCTTTTCTTCAAAGAGCCAAGGAAATTCTTTTTCATCGTAAACGCCCATCGGTCCGCCCATCACTACAAGCATATCGAAAGAAGTTAAATTCGGTAAGTGATGCTTCTCGTAAAATTTTGTTGCGTTGAGTTGATGCCCATTGGCTTTTGCCCATTCTTCAATATAACCCAAACCTTCAAAGGCAACGTGTTGGAAATAATGTACTTTCATTTTTTGTTTATTAGAAAGGGTAAATCTATAAAATATTCAATCAATGGAAGCCCTTAAAAAACAAGCTTGCTTCCAACGGTAATTTTGAATATTTTTGCAGCTTTACAACAGGATGGTGCATTCATGAAAAAGGCATTTAAAATATCAGGGTTTTTCTTCTTGTGTTTCGCAAGCTTTTTTTTGACCTTGAATTTATTTTTTAGTGCGGTTTTTTTAAATCCTTTGAGCCACAATTCTAAAACAGAATGCCAACCCAAAAAAATTCTTTGTTTTGTAAAATACACTCCTTCTAAAAATGATAAACTGAAAGGACAGGAGCTTTCTCAAAACAATTTCACTTTTGATGAAAAGAAAATTATTGCTGCTACAGCGGTAACTGATGTTACCAAAAAAAATTATTTTGTTCGCCCCGACTGCTATTTTCATGATTTATACATGAGGCATTGCTGCCTTTTAATATAATCTTTTCCCTCCCTGTTTATTTTTACTTCCTCTCTGTAGAAATTACGCAGCACTTTTTATTCGATAAAAAAATAAAGTGTTTTAAACCATTTCATGAACCAATAGTCAAATTAGCGGCTGTCGAATTTACAAAGACATTTATCATTATGGAATTAGCTCCCATTGTATTATTTACATATAACCGACCTCAGCACACCGAAAAAACTTTAGAAAGTTTAAAAGGAAATTTTCTTTCTTACGAATCGCGCCTCATCGTGTTTTCCGACGGTCCGAAAAATCCCGAAGATCAAAATGAAATTCAAAAAATCACTGCCGTAAGAGAATTGGTAAACAGTACAAACTGGTGCAAATCGGTGCAACTCATCTGCGGCAACGAAAACAAAGGCGCCAAAAAATCTATGTTTGATGGCGTTAATACCATCATTGAAAAACACAAAAAAATAATTGTTATTCAGGATGATCTTGTGTTGGGAAATAACTTTTTGCTTTTCATGAATACAGCCTTTAATTTATATGAAGACGAAAAAAAAATCAGGACTATTTCAGGATATTGCTTTCCTATAAACAAAACCGGCTTCAAAGAAATTTTTTTGCTTGACAATTGCTCTTCATGGGGTTGGGCTACGTGGTCCGACAGATGGGAAAATCAAGCTGATTTTAAAAACAGTGCACAAGCAAATTCAATCAGATCAATTATAGGTGATGCGCTACATGAATCTCTTTTTGTGAATGAAGGATTAACTCTTTATCCAAAACACAGTTTGGTACAAAACATTGGTTTCAACGAAAGCAATCACAATTATGAAGGTAGTTTTGATCCCAACACATTAATTTCTTTTCCTTCTATAGTGATTGAAGAAAGCAAAAGCGCCAGAAAAAATGCCTCCCGTTTTTTCAAGCACTCTTCCAACAAAGGAGAGGTTTCTTTACTGAAAAAAATTTTTGGAAAATTGTTTTCCTGAATCAATAAGACATTTCCTTTTAGTCGTACCATATATAACGGCAGGATTTTAAATGTATCTTTGCGCCATGAAAAAGATTAACGACAGCAGAAAACTTTTAGGTGTTACGGCAAATGCCGATTTAGCCGAACTAAAATCCATTTACCGAAATTTTATGAAGGAGTTTCATCCCGATAAATTTCAGGATGAACAAGGAAAATCTGAAGCAGAACAAAAAAGCAAAACCATTATTGAAGCCTATCATTTTTTAGTGAGCATCAATAAAGAAACGCATGCTCAAAATGCGGAGATATATAATAAAACACTTACTACATCAAACATTGCCGACTTTGAATACCAAGGTCAAACGCTAAAAGTTACTTTTTTCGACGGCAGTGTTTATGAGTATTTTGATGTGCCGAAAAACACTTATGTTAAAATGGTAAATGCCGATTCTCCGGGCCGCTTTGCGAAACGACATGTTTATCCGAATTTTGTTTTTAGAAATGTAAGTAAAACAACTCTTTAATATCCCGCCAACATCGGGATTGTTAAATATTTCCAAATTATTTGTCTATACAAGTATTATCCTTTATTTTGTTGCAAATATTTATCACTCATGAAAAAACTATTCATCATCTCCGCCATTTTATTTTTGGCTGCTTGCGGTACTGCCGTTAAATTATCCTCTGCTGTACAAACGGATGTAGACCGCGGAAGCAAAGTATTTCCGGGTCTCACACTGGCCGAACTCAACCAGGGAAAAACTGCTTATGAAGAAAATTGCGGGAAATGTCACGGACTGATTGCTCCTACAAAATTCAGCGAAGACAAATGGAGAAAAGAAGTTCCTCCTATGGCCAAAAAAGCCAAAGTAAATACTGCTACCGAAACCCTTATTTTAAAATATGTGGTAACGATGAGCAGCGCAACAAATAAATAAACATGGAAAGAAAGGCCTTTATTAAATCATTGGCTCTTCTTCCCCTTGCGGCAAGCTTTATGAATTTACGTGAATTGTCGAAAATAGGTGATAGTCTCCCTAAAACGGAGAAAATGCCGGTGTTGTTCATCGGCCATGGTTCACCCATGAATGCTATTGAAGACAATGAATTTACAACGCGCTGGAAACAACTGGCCAAAGATCTTCCGCAACCCGCTGCCGTAATCTGTATTTCGGCACACTGGTTAACCAAAGGCACTTTCATCACGGCAATGGATCAACCCGAAACCATTCACGATTTTGGCGGTTTCCCTCAGGCCCTCTTCGATGTTCAGTATCCGGCACCGGGAAATCCGCAACTGGCCATAGAAACCAAAGAACTCATTAAAACCACAACTGTAGGGCTCGATCATGAATGGGGACTCGATCATGGCACCTGGAGCATCATCAAACAAATGTATCCCGAAGCTAAAATTCCGGTTTTGCAATTGAGCATCGATTATTATAAAAGTCCGCAATACCATTATGATCTGGCGAAAGAGCTCTCTGCTTTGCGCAACAAAGGCGTACTGATTGTAGGTAGCGGCAATATGGTGCACAACCTGGGAATGGTTGATTTCAAAAAACTCAATGATCCGAAAGGATTTGGTTTCGACTGGGCTTTAGAGATGAACGAAATTTTTAAATCCAATATCAGCAGCAGAAACCACAAAGCGCTGATCGACTATCAAAATCTGAGCAAATCGGCCACCTTGGCCATTCCAACACCTGACCATTATTATCCGCTGTTATATACCCTGGGACTCCAAAACGAAAAAGAAGAAACTTCCTTTTTCAATGACAAAGCAGTGGCGGGATCTCTTACCATGACCTCGGTAAAAATCGGGTAAATAGTAACTCCCGGTTGTTAACAACCACAGCTTTCCTTCTCCAAACACCAACAGAAATCAACCATTTATCGAGAAAATGGGTTCTTCTATCTATTTATCTTTTGATCCCTCCGTATAAAACCTTATTTTAATTGACTGGTATAAGATCACACACTATATTTGCCGAAGATTGAAAATGCAGGAAAAACTATTCACTAGTCGTAACGCTTTAGCCATCAGATTTTTTATGCTGATGGTATTTTTGTGCCTTTCTTTTTCCTCTAGAGCCACTACGATTATTTCGCGTGCCACAGGAAACTGGACCACTGATGCTACATGGATTTATTATTGCACAGGAACAGCTTCCTTCACCAGCGGATCAACTACAGTAACCGGAAGTGGGACTTTCTTCACCACTGAACTCAGCAATGGAAGCATTTTACTGTTACAATCCAGCTCAGGAACAGTAAGAGGTACGGTTTCGTCCATTACCAACAATACTACTTTAATCTTAACGTCAGTTGCTACAGCTACCGCCAGCGGAAGTTACGGTAAAGAAAAAGCGCCAACCGACGGATCTTCTGAAGACATTAGCATAACAGGAGGATATACAGTAACTACAGATTTTAGTTCTGATTTTGACATCAACAGCTTAAGCATCAGCGGCAGCAATACGCTTACTCACACTGCCGCCAAAAAACTGGTAATTGCCGGAGGCTTAACTTTAGACGGAACATTGAACGGAGCTTCAAGTAAGGACGTATATGTCAACGGCGGAAATACCACAGGCATTTTATTAAGCGGTACCGGAACCTGTTCTGCATCCTATAATTTAATCTTGTCGGGAAATGTTACTGTTCCTGCAAGTTCAACACTTTCTTTTAGCGGCGCGGGGAAACTCGACATGAACGGAAAAACACTCACCAACGACGGAAGAGTAAATATTTTAAATCCCGCCTCTTTTACTGCCAGCGGAACTTTTATCAACAATAGCTCTGCTTCCTACCTCTTTTATAGCAAACAAGCCGATTTCCCTAACATAACCCTAACCGCTACAGCTACCGGAAACACAGTGGAGTTCGGGTGGTCAACAGGTTCTTATCAAATTGAAAATACGGCTACCTATTATAACATTATTTTAAGTGGCGGCGGAGCGAAATTAACCGACAACAACAACATGTTAATTTATGGCAATCTTAATATTGGTAGTGGCGTAGATTTCAACTCCAGCACTGGCAACGATAATATCACCATTTATGGTAATTGGGATAATGATAACGGCGGGACCTTTACTGCTTCCAGCACTAAAACCACCACTTTTGCCGGAACTTCAAACAACCAAACTATTTACACGCCAACAGCCGGTGAAACATTTGGTAAATTAACCATCAACAACACTTACGGAAGCGTTACCTCTACAGGAAATATTTATATAGCAAGCGGAGGAACATTAACAATGACTGCAGGTACTTTTAACATGAGTACTTATATTTTGGATGATGCTTCAGGAACCGCGGCTTACACTCAAACAGGAGGTGATTTACAATTGGCGAAATTATCTACCGTTCTTCCTCAGCTTTCCGGAACCTATACCATCAGCGGCGGAACCATTACATTAAACGGAGCGGGCGTACAAACCATTAGAGGAGAAACTGTAAGCTCTCCTATTGTTGCCAATTACTATAATCTCGTTTTAGGAGGATCAGGCGTAAAAACAATGGAAGGTGATTTAGATGTTAATGGCGATTTAACCATTGGCGGAGCAGCAATACTCGACGTGAGCAACACCAACAACAGTTCCAATATTAAAAATATTGCCCTGGCCGGAAACTGGTACAACACCAGCTCTGTTTCCGATCCTTTTTACGAACGCACAAGCACAGTCACTTTTGATGCCGCTAATGATGTAAGTTTAACGGCGAGTCCGGTTTCAGGAGGAGAAACTTTTTATAATCTTACCATTAACAAAACAGCATCCACAGATGATCTTACCTTGAGCAACATCGCTAGCGTTACCGCTGCACTGACCTTAACTTCCGGTCACATCATCACTACTTCAAGTCAGTATTTAAGCATGGGCTCAGCTTCCTCTTTAGGCTCAACTCCTACGGATAACAGCCACGTATCGGGCCCGATGCAAAAAGTATGTGCTGCAACAACTGCCTTTGTTTTCCCTGTAGGTAAAGGCGGAAGCTACCGCTGGCTGGAAATTACACCTGCTTCAAGCAGTTCAACTACTTATACCTGTGAATATTTTTATGCTTCTCCGGCAGCAAACACCAGTTATGGAACAGGGGTGAATCACGTGAGTGATGTGGAATACTGGAATTTAAGTCGCTCAGGATCTGCCAATGCAGCAGTTAAATTATCATGGAACACCAATAGCGCGGTGACTACAAATACCAGCGATTTATTGGTGGTACAATGGGACGGCACTTCATCATGGGTAAACCGTTGCGGCGGTTCCTGCTCGGTAACCGGCGGAAGCACCACTTCTGCAGGATCAATATCAGCAAGCGGCATCAGTACTTTTGGAAATGCTTTTACATTGGCTTCTCCAAATGCTAATAACGAATTAGGAAATTCCAGATACTCGGTAGCCAGCGGAAACTGGAGCAGTACTTCGGTTTGGGCAACTCGTTCAGGCGGAACAGCAGGTGCAAGCGCTCCTGTTTCTACAAAAAAAGCGATCATTGAAGGTGGATTCAGAGTGGATGTTGACGGAGCATCTGCCTGTCAGAAATTAACCATAGGCAATAACGGCGCGGGAATTCTCGACTTTAATGCTACCACCAACGACTTAGATGTAGGATCAGACGGAATCATCATTAACTCTAACGGAGATGTCGAAGGAACCAACGCCGGTGCCGATTTGCGCACCACCGGAAGTATTACGCTCAACGCTGATATTTCAGCTGAAAGCGGCGGAGGAAGTTCTGCTTTTGTTTTGAGAAGACTGACCACGGCCGGCGGAACCATTGACGGAACAGGAACCTGCGACAATCTGGATATTGATGCTGCCACCACCAATGACGGAAGCATTACCGTGAACAGCATTTTTCAGGGAGGCAATACTTTAACCAACGCAGGAACACTGATTTACAAAGGCACCAACGCCAACTTTGCAGGAGGAACCTTAACGGCAACCACTTCAGGAAATACTGTTCAATTCTACAATACTATCGCCTCCTTCGATATCAACGAAAAAACAGCTTACTACAATTTAACCATCAGCGGTAACAGCAGCAAAGTGATGGGGTCAGCCTTAACAGTGAGCGGAAATTTAACCATAAATAATTCGGCAACGTTGAACCTCGATGCTGATGATCAAAACTTAATCATTGGCGGAAACTTTGTGAATTCAGGAACTTTCACAGCAAGTACAACCGCATCGAAAAAAGTTACTTTCAGCGGAAGTACCGAACAACAAATTACCTCGGGAGGATCTTGTTTTTATAATCTTTATATCGCTAACACTTCCTCCACAGGTGTGGTGACACAAGATGCAACCTGTATTGCAAGCGGCGGTAAAATTGATTTGAGTGATGGTTACCTCTACCTTGGAAATTACAATCTTTCACTGAACGGAACCGCTACTTCTCCAACTTCTGCCAGCTCGGCCAGCTTTATAGTAACCAACGGAACAGGAACCATGAGCGCGGTTTGCAGCAACATTACTTTTCCCGTGGGAAGTTCAGGAAGCGCCTCTTCTTACACTCCGCTCACCATCAATAATTCAGGAACATCTGATACTTATTCCGTTAGAATTTGCGACAATGCTACTTCCGATGGAAGCTGCAGCGGCACAGCCATTACCAGCGGTGTAGTAAATAAAATGTGGCAAATCTCTGAAGGAGTTGCAGGTGGATCTAATGTGTCTTTAACCTTACAATGGAACTCTGCCAACGAAGGCGGATCTTTCAGCAGAACAGCCGCTATGGTTGCACACTATACAGGCGGACAATGGAATGCCACACAAACAGCTACCTCCGCAAGCGGAAGCGGACCTTACACTTTAAACGTAACCGGATTAACTTCGTTTAGCCCTTACAGCGTAATGTCTTCAGCCGCTCCTCTTCCTGTTGAACTACTTACTTTTTCCGCTAAATTAAATGCCGAAAATAAAGTAGATATCCGCTGGGCAACAGCCTCAGAAATCAACAACGATTTATTTACCATAGAAAGAAGTAAAGACGGACATTATTTTGAAGTGATTGAACAGGTTCCCGGCGCAGGCAACAGCAATCATGTGATTATGTATTTTGCCGAAGATCTTCATCCTTTTGAAGGCTTTACTTACTACAGATTAAAACAAGTTGATTTCGACGGAACAAGTACGTACTCGGAAATTGTGGCTGTTGATGCCCGTCCGAAACAAGCTGCAGCTCCCGCATTGAGCTTCTCTTTGTATCCTAATCCTACGGGAAGCATTGCTTATCTGTCGTTTTCAAATGTGGAAAAATCCACACAGGCAACAATTCGTGTGTATGATTTATCAGGAAAAGAAGTCCTTTCTTCTATAGCCACAATCTCTTCTGACGGAGATGTATCTACCATCGACGCTTCTCTTTTACCTTCGGGAATTTACATCGTTAACGCTGTTTGCAATGGCGTTACCATGCACCAAAAATTATTGGTGACAAGAGAGTATTAAACTCCTCCTATCCCCGGCGCCAACACATTCAAGAAAATCCAAGCGGCTAGCCACAACAGTATCAGTCCGATTAAAATAATTATAGCGGCAACTCCCCATGGATGACTTTCAAAAATGGAATCTTTCCCTTTTTGTTTTTTAGATTGAGGTTTAACAAATCTCTCTGCAGGCTCTGCTTTTTTATAGGAATAGTTTGTTGTGTTTTCCTGATTTTGCAGCAAAAGCACTTCTTCTTGTTCATTGACAAAAACACTCACAATATCCGCCACCACCAACGTATCTTCAACTATGCTTACTTCACTACTCAACTCTTTTCTTTCTATAAAAACAGTTTTGGCTTCCTGTTTTTCGGAATCGGATTTTTCCTTTTTAAAATCAATATGATATCCCGAAGAATACAATCGTTTTTCAATAGTGCATGAAGTAAGCGCAAAGACCACTAATAAAACAACAAATGATAAATTTTTTAATGCTTTCATTTTTTTAGTTTTTAATTTAACAATAACCTTCCATTGTAGATCTGAACGCAGACTCCGTTATAGTTATTGTTAAATGTACACTATTATTTTATGCAAGTCAAGTTTTTCAGAGAGTGGGCAGGTAACTTCGTGCGTAGGTCCGAGCCAAGAGGTTTGATATTAAGAGGAGGAAGGAACTTCCGGTCTTCTCTTCGTGTGAATGGTTTTTCGCGGGGAGGAGCATCTCTTGGCTCTTGAATTTTTTGGATACTTTTTGTTTCAAGACAAAAAGTATCGATTTGCTTCTTTTAAAAGAAGAAATATTATTCCTTACTCAACCCTTTAAACACCGCTTCTGCTCTGGTTTTTCCAAGCAAGGCTTCCAGTTCTTCGAAAGAAGCTTCACCCACTTTTTTCACCGATTTAAAATGGCGCAATAAAATCTGAATCGTTTGTTCACCCACTCCTTCAATGTCTTTGAGTCGGGTTTGGGTAAGCGCTTTCGATCGTCGATTGCGGTGCGCGGTAATCCCAAAACGATGCGCTTCGTTGCGCATGTGCTGAATCACTTTCAAGCTTTCTGAGCGTTTATCTAAATAAAGCGGAACAGAATCTCCGGGGAAATAAATTTCTTCAAGGCGTTTGGCAATGCCTATAATGGCTATTTTTCCGCGCAAGTTTAATTTTTCCAGGCTCTCCAAAGCAGCGCTAAGCTGCCCTTTCCCGCCATCAATCACAATGAGCTGAGGCAAATCCTGCGCTTCTTCCAACATGCGCTTATAACGCCTTAAAATCACTTCTTCCATAGAAGCAAAATCATCGGGACCTTCTACGGTTTTAATATTGAAAATGCGGTAGTCTTTTTTGCTCGGCACCGCATTTTTAAATACCACGCAAGCCGAAACAGGAAAAGCTCCCTGAATATTTGAATTGTCGAAACACTCAATGTGAACAGGCAGTTCAGAGAGTCTCAAATCCTTTTTCATCTGCTCCAGAATTCTCAAAGATTTCTCCAGAGGTTTATTGATGGTAGCAGATTTCTTTTTTTCGAGTCCGAAAAATTTTGCGTTGCGCTCCGACAGTTCCAACAATTTTTTCTTGTCGCCGCGTTGCGGAACTGTCCATTCAACGCCGGTTAGCTGCAATTCAGGTAAAAAAGGAACAATGATTTCAGGCGCATCACTTTGGTATCTTTCCCGCAATTCCACTACGGCCAGCAACAAAATTTCTTCTTCTGTTTCTTCCAGTTTCTTTTTTACTTCCAGCGTGTGGCCCTGAACTATAGCGCCGTCCACCACTTTTAAATAATTTACATAGGCTTCTTCTTCCTTGCTTACTATGCTGAAAACATCTACATTTTTTATGGTCGGACTGACCACCGTAGATTTACTTTGATAGTTCGCCAGCACCTCTAATTTTTCTTTGATGATTTGCGCTTTTTCAAACTCCAGCTGCTCCACATGTTGCTGCATCATTTGTTTTAAATGCTGAATAACAGTGGAGATATTTCCCTTTAAAATATTTTTTATTTGCGCAATCTTCGCGTTGTATTCTTCTTCGCTTTCATATTTTTCGCAAGGGCCGGAGCAATTGCCCAGATGGTATTCCAGGCATACCTTAAATTTTTTCTTATCTACATTTTCTTCCGATAAACTGAGGTTGCAATTGCGCAAAGGAAAAATAGTTTGAATGAAATCAAGGAGCGTATAAATCATTTTCCCTGATGCATAAGGACCGAAATACTGACTGCCGTCTCTCACCATTTTTCGCGTGGAAAACACCCGCGGAAATCTTTCGTTTTTGATGCAAATCCATGGATAGGTTTTATCATCCTTGAGCATGATATTGTACCTCGGCAAATATTGTTTGATGAGCGAATTTTCCAGCAACAGTGCGTCCTGCTCGCTTTCTACCAAAATATATTTAATGTCGCAAATGTTTCTTACGAGTGCTTTTGTTTTGCCGTGATGCGCTTTAATATTGTTGAAATACGAGCGCACGCGATTTTTTAAAACCTTTGCTTTTCCTACATAAATCAACTTTTGCTGCGCATCAAAAAACTGATACACTCCGGGATTATCGGGAAGATTTTTTAATATGTCAGTAATTTCAGGAGTCATTAATTAATGCAAAGTTAGCGTATGGTACGTCATTGCGAAATTTTTGTACTCAAAAATGAAGCAACCTCATAAGGGTTTAGTAACTAAAAAAATAATGATGGGTTTGCTTCATTTTTGAGTACAAAAATTTCGCAATGACGTACTAGGCTAAACATACACCTCTTCCAGTACTTCCAACGATTTTAATTCACCAAAACCCGGACAATAATAACGGTAAAAAGAAACAATGCCTTTCAATAAATTTACTCTTGAAGTGCGTTCTACACAAAGTGCTTTTAAGTCTTCTCCAGAGCTTTGCAACAAGCTTAAAAACATTTTACTTTCCTGCTCAGATAAAAAATTCTGATGTGGTTCAAAATCAGAAAACTCTCCTTCTTCAATATTGAAGAAACGTCCTTCCCCTTGCAAAGGGCGGAAACCCAAATGAGTAATAAGGTGCGATAAAAAATACAAATGGAAATTGTGAACGCCTTCTTCCAGCTGATCAAAAAACAATAATTCACGTCGCAGGAAATTATACAACTCGGGATTTGCCGTTTCATCTTTCACTGTTTTCAATAGCACTTCCGACAAAAACAACAGCATCATTGTTTTTAAGGGATCGTTATAAATGGAAGAATAAGGCGCAATGATTTTGCTGCTTTTGAGTCGGTACAACGTGGAGTTTTTCCGACTCATATATTCTATTTCAACAATGGATAAAGCAGGAAAAGCCATTTTTTTGCCGCCTTTTTTCTTTGGCGCAAACACGCTCACAAGGCCATGTTCACGGGTAAAGAACTTCACTATCACTCCGCTTTCCGAATAATTTATGCTGTTGATTACAATGGCTTGTGATACAAAATCTTTCGACACAACTATTGCTGTTTAATTGATAAACAAAATTTTAGTCACCGCAGTTTCCGTTCCGTCATCGTTGGAAATAAATACCAGGTAAACTCCTGTTTGTACGCGCTCTCCGTTGCGTTTACCATCCCATGTAGCCTGTCCGCCCTCCGCTTTGGTTTCATAAACCAAGGTTCCGGTAACATCTGTTATTTTCACAAAGGCATTGTTCACCAATCCTTTAATGCCAATGGTTCCTGTAAATTCATGTCGCACCGGATTAGGGTAAGCATACACCTGTCCGTTACTCTCCGCCCCTTCCGTAGCCGTTCCGCGGTAAGAAACAATTCCTTTGTCGGTACCGAAAAAAACTTCTCCCGTAACATCGTCAATCGCAATATCAATGATATTGTCGGAAATCAATGCGCTGTTTTCCATAGTGAAATGCTGCAGTTGTTTGGTGCCGTCTTCCGACAATTGGAAAACACCGGCCCCTTCGGTTCCAAACCATTTTTTATTTCCACCGTCCACCGCAATGGCCGTTACTCTTTGCGATTCCAGGAGGTGGTGCCATACACCATCTTCCTCAATCAATATCTGTTGTACATCAAAAGAAGCGGAGCCGTACATATCATCGCTAAAATCTAAAACGGCTACTCCCTGATCGGTAGCAAACCATATTTTCCCTTTTTTATCCTGCACAATATCATTCACTTTTTCGGAAGGTAAATTTCCGTTGCCGGAATTGATCCCGAAATGGCGCACGTAAAAATCAGTCCCGTTAGATTTTTCACGGGCCACTACAGCGCCGAAATTCGCTTTGGTTTTGATCATCCATTTGTTGCCTTCGGAATCAATCATGAGTTTGACCAGCATGGTAGAATTGGAAGTAATGGTTGGAATTTTATAACCCTTCCAGGTTCCGTTTTTAAACTTATGCAAAGGCTCATCTACCACTCCTCCAAGCACTCCAGAGTTGAGCGCCCACAAACTATTTTCGGCATCATAATCCAAACCGGTGACCAACACCGTACCATTGCCGTTAATGTCCTTTAATGAGCTATTTCCCTTGCTATATCCGGCCACTATTGAGCCATTTGAATACTCA
This sequence comes from Flavobacteriales bacterium, assembly GCA_023251095.1. GTDB lineage: Bacteria > Bacteroidota > Bacteroidia > Flavobacteriales_C > JAHEZL01. Next base: position 95,368 of record JAHEZL010000002.1, on the reverse strand, counting down.
ATCAAGCCATAACCAAAAGATCCTATGAAGGCATGATTGGCCTCTGTTGGATGAGGAGCCGAACAAATTAAATCATGAACCCCTACCCATCCCGGAGTAATCAAATCGTTGTAAACCGTCCATTGCGCACCATCGTAAGAAGAAAATGCGCTATTGGAATAGGTTGGATTTATTGCATTGTCATAGCCTCCGGTAGTTACCCAAAGCTGTCCGTTTTTTGCTTTCATTTCCCACACATCCACAAAATTGGGCCCGTTGGGAATCATCTGTTCATTGAGATTGTCTTTAAAATGAATGAGTCCGAAAAGAGAATCGGCCATCCAATATTCACCGTTTTGCTCCACCATTTCCATCGGTCTTGCCGAAGTAGCCCAATCGGGATAAGGATTTACTTTAAAGCCGCTGAATTCATATTTTAAAGAATAATCGGCGGCTACTACCCAGGCCTTGTCGTACAAAGAAATCAATAATTCCGAAGCACCTGCATTGATGTCTCTGATGTCATTGTTGCTGTAATAAACGCCCAGAGCAGGTTTGCTCCAAACGCTATTGTCATAAGCAAATAAAGTATCCTGATTTCCGCTAGCCGCTTTATCAAAATTGGTATACAAAATATCATTCACCACGGCGATAGTATTGAAGTTTCCGGCAGGGAGCGCAGGCTTTGTCCAGCTTTGAAAAGCCGCCAGATTGCTATTGTTTAAGCTGGCCGAATAGAGTCCGTCCTTTGTAGCGGCATAAATTTTATCGTGGTACACCGCTATTTCATTTACAAAAATAAAAGTGCCGTTGTTGCCGATTTTATAAGTGTCTTTTATTTCCTGTTTGGCCAGATCCAAAACCACAATTCCGAATCCGCAGGAGAGATAAGCAATGCTGCCCGACACAAAAATATGATTGATGGTTTTATTTCCTAAAATGCTGCTGCGCTTGATATCCGGAAGGTTCACAATTTGTTTGCCTATCAGCAAATCAATGTTCCCGTTGGAATAACCCAGTATTTCCATGCTGTAGTCCGAAGAGTAGGCCAGACTGCTTACGCCTATGTCGGAACAGCCGTTTGATTTGGATAAACGGTTCACCGTTTTATCCTGACTGTCATAATAAAACATGCCGGGATTGGTAGCGCAATAAACATTAGTTCCACCCACACCCACCGCAATCCCTTTGGTGTAGGGCAAATGATCGCGCCACTCACCAATGGCCACTCCCTGCGCATCGGCGCAAAACAACATCAGGTTAAAGGCAAAAAGGAGTATTAGTTTTTTCATTCGGAACATCATTAGCACCAAATTAACTGTTTTATTGGAAATTTATTATTTAAAAGTGGCGGGGACAAATAATAATATTGTAGAATAGGCCTGACAGCTCTTCCTGAATTCGAACTGCTCCTTTCCGCAATACAGAATCAGATCAATGAAATTAATATCCTTCTAACCAAAATTAAAGAGTAAAACCGGTCTTTAATATTTAAAATATCGACGATATATTAGTGTTCTATCCTCCTCTATAATATTAAAAATAGAAATCAACCTTCCTTGCTTATCGTAATGATATTTTATCTTGATTTTTTGATCTGATCCAATAAAAATCGCCTTTACATGATGACGTTCTTCAAGCAATTGATTTTTGGAATTATAATCAAAAAATGACGTGTCATTTAAGCAAGGAACTTTTATTTCATTTCCATTGACATCAAAACCATTTTCATTGCAATATTTAATTGTATTTATATGATTTCCTTTTTTGTCATAAAATCGCTCACTCAATAAGAGATATTCATCTAGTGGATCGCCCAAATTATGAACAGAAGTTTTCTTAAGCCTGTTTTTTTTATCGTATTCATAATGATAACTCTGGGTTTGGATTCCTCCACCATCCGCCATGTCATTTATCAAATTGGAATAGATAATTAATCCATCTTTATAAATGTAATTTGTAAACGTTTGATAATGTACTTGAAAGGAATCAGGATTAACCAAAGAAAAAATCATCGACCTTTCAAAATAAACATTGTTATTCTGGTCATATAGGAAGAACAAAGACGTTTTGACAGAATCAGGAATATTATCTTTCACCTGCTTATCAATTGAAGATAAAACCCCCTTGCCGTCATAATTAAAAGTAGATTCAATTCGTAAAGTGTCTTGCCAAAATATTTGTTGCTTGCGCAAAAAGCCATTAGAATAATACTCTTTGCTAACTAATGAACTATCCCGGCCATTAATCCAATATTCTGTAATTTCTTTAAGGGACTCATCGGGTTTAAATGAAGCGCATATTTCTTTTGTAAGCTGCTGCGAATACAGCGCAGTTGACAAACTAAAAAAACTTACAATTATTACAAAAAGAAATTTCATCTATAAATCTACTCTAAAAAAACATTGTAACGCCAGGCACATTCATTTTTGTATCTAATGAACGCCCATATGTATATCCGCTAACATCACCTGGCCTTGCGCGTAAGAACAAAACAGTAGCGAATTAACTGTTTTATTGGAAATTTATTATTTAAAAGTGGCGGCGGCAAATAATAATGCTCTTATCGTTGCTGCTTTTTCGCTTCCTCATCGAGCATCCATTTCACATCCAGATAAAGCATGGAATCCATTGAAATCCCCTTAGCATCCGCTTTTTCCTGAATGGATTTTATCCATGCCGCGTCCGTCTTTATGTAATTGATCATGGGAAGCGTAGCATCATAATAAGGTTTGGCTCCTTTAGCATAAAGGTTATAGGCGTCATCAATAAATCCCCAGCTCACATCTTTTAAATTGGCTTCTGTCGACATAATGAGAATCACATCGCTATTCCTGATTTCTTCTTCCAGTGGAATGTTTCTGGTAAGTTTTATATCCACCAGACTCTTATTGTAATACCAAAAATGATTGCGGGAAAATGCTTTTGTAAATCCTTTGTTGTGCAAGGTTGCGTAAAAACTATCGGAGATTGCCATAATTCGTGGCCTTTCTTTTCCCTGGCCGGATTGAATCATCAAACGGGGATAGGCCATTTTATCTTCCGATGAAAAATAAAGTAAATTCATAGGAGGCACAATGTCAATATCTATATTTCTGGCAAAGGTGATTTCCGTTTTCTTCCAGTAAAAATCAGGCAGATCAAGCGCTCTGTCGTTTTCAATATATTTCACCAAGGAATCCATTGCCAAACAGGCTGCATAGTCACTCCAATGTATCCCGAATTTCAAGGGATAAAGCGGATATTTTGATTTGGATTTATTGTCGATGAAGTATTTGTTGAAATCAATGAAAGCTACGCCAAGTTCTTTCGCCTGTTTTAAATAAACACGATAGTTGTTTTTCTCCACCATAGCATCAGAATATCCCTCAGGAAAATACTCAGGATAAAAAGAAGCCTTGCCTGGCGCAAAAACGAAAATGAAAGTTTTGCCCATTTTTATTAGCGTATCCTGAACGAATTTCAGGCGCTGCATACGATGTGTAATGCTGTCTTCGCCAATAAAATCTTTTCCGGTATAGGCATCAAGGTGTTCTTTGGCGTAGATACACCCTTGTTTTCCTATAATAAATTTACTCACGTTAGTTTTGGCGAAAAAAGAAAAATCAATTTGATTGTTTAATCGGACAGCCGTCTTTCTGAATCCAAAATTTTCATTCAAATACTTTTCTTTTTTGCTTTGATATTTTCCGGTGAACCATCCTTTAATAGAAAAAGAAGTGTCGGCAGCAGGCATGAATCCTCCTTGTAAAGGTTCTATAGAAACTACGCCAAATTGCTCCTGAATGTGAGGAACAAGCAGCATCCCAAAAACAAGAATCAATAATATTTTACGCAATAATAAATTCATTAAAACCTAAAATAAATAAAAGGATTAAACTCTGCCGATGTAATTGAACTCACCGAAATCGTAAATAAAAGCATTGTGATCAGGGTCATCACAATATATCCAGCATTGGTATAGGATTTAAAATAAACCGCATCGTGAATTTTTTGTCCGTATTTAAAAGAAGTAAAAAAGGCAAAAAATATTGCCACAATAAGGAAGAAATAAAATTCATGATCAAAAAACTTAGCACTGCCATCCATTTGAAAAAGCCGACTGATATACACAAAAGCGTCTTCCAGTTTTTCTACCCGAAAGAAAACCCAACCAATTACTACCACAAAAAAAGTAAGAAGCATGCTTGGCCATTTACCCATTTTATCATACACTTTTAACAAAAAGGATTTTTCCATTATTAAAAATAAACCGTGGTAAGCACCCCATACTATAAAGCTCCATGACGCTCCATGCCAGAAACCGGAAGCTAAAAAAACCAACCATAAATTGAAATGCAAGCGGTAGTTAGATTTCACTTTATTGCCACCCAAAGGAATGTATAAATAGTTTTTCATCCAGCTGCCAAGCGTCATGTGCCACCTTCTCCAAAATTCAGTAACACTTTGAGAGATGTAAGGATTATTAAAATTCTCGGGGAATTTAAATCCTATCATTTTTGCCAAACCAATCGCCATATCCGAATATCCTGAAAAATCAAAATACAATTGAAAGGAATAAGCTAAAATGCCTATCCATGCAGTATAGGCATCCAGATGAAGATAGGTGTGCATCCCAAAAATTTCATCTGAATAAATTCCCAACTGATTTGCAATCAACACTTTTTTTGCGAGACCGATAGCAAACCTGTAAAAACCCAGAAGACGATTATCTGTAGTATCATTATGAGAGCGGTCGTTGATCTGGTCGGCAATTTCATGAAAGCGCACTATGGGTCCGGCAATCAATTTCGGGAAAAGGATAATGTACAACTGGTAATCCCAAAATTTATCTAACGGCTTATGCACTCCCCGGTAAACATCAACTACATAAGTGATGGTTTCAAAAGTATAAAACGAAATGCCAATAGGGAGAATGAGCTTTGTCCAATGGATACTGGATGTTCCGAATACTGATAAAACGGCGTTAGCATTTTCAATAAAAAAGTTGGAATATTTAAAATAAACCAGGAGGCCGAGATTTAAGGAAACTGATAGAGTCAGGAGTAAGCGCTTCTGAAAAATATTCTTTGCAGCACCCATCCATTGCACCAAATGAAAATCAAGAAACGTGGTTCCGAGAATTACGAAAATGAATTTTGGTGCCCCCCATGCATAAAAGAAAACACTGAAAAAAAGGAGCACAATGTTTTTATATTTTTGGGGGGTGATGTAGTAAGTCAGCAGAAACAGCGGAAGGAAGTAGAGAAGGAAAGTTATGCTGCTGAAAACCATGAAATAAAAATAGGAAGAAAAAAATTATGCGATGGCAAGTATTTTAAGTTTAAAATCTTGATTTCCTACTTAAACAGCAATCCTAATCTTTTTATACTTTTACCCTTCCTTCAATAATCTATATTTATTATCCGGGAATAAGGATAAGGGATTTGAAGCAGTATGGGGAATAGAAATTATACAGTACAAGTTAGTATCATTGATCTAAAAATTATCAATATCTATTATTTTTTGTTGATTCATTGGCTGTACAGATGATTTCCTTGGACATTTATTTTTTAAAAACACTACTTTACAAATGTATTTGTACTATCTGGCTTAGGGCTAAAAGCTTTGAAACGATAAATTGTATTTTCACTTGTTACCTCTTTACCATTGGAACGACGGGATTTAGTGATCTGAAAAGTGCTGTCATTTAAAATGACTCCGGAACTTACATATGATTTTAATGGTGGTTCTCCAGAATACCATCGCTCATATTCAATGTTATTGGCTTGAATCTTAAAAACGCCCCATACATCTTTATATTTTCTCATACTTGCAGACCATCCGCTGGTTTGATATTTAGCTTCTTCATCCACCAATTCTGATTTTTTAAATGTCCCTCCCTCAAGTATGATACCATTCCTGAACAAAAAATAGACATCCATATATCCTTCAGGGTTACTGTTTCCATAATCATAATAGTAATAACCGCTAATTTTCAATTCATTTCCAGAGTAGTCAGTTCTTTTAATAGATAATTCATCGTCTAAAAAACCCGAACAACCAGTAAATGAACTCATCAGAAGTATAAGTAGAATGTATGTTTTCATATTTATTTTTTTCGTTTTTACCACAAGCCGCCGCCCCCTCCTCCAAATTGAAAATACGTTTTATTTGGTGTATCCAATACATGATAATAAGGATTTCCTGTCCAATGATGAATTATATCATTTTGAATAGTACCCCTTCGGCTTTCTTTATCATCTCCAAATCGAAATCCTAATATTCCATAATAGCCCACTCCGGCACGAAATTCATCAGGATTTGCGCCCGTATTTTCGTTATATTGATAAAACTTTTGATTATCAGGTCCTTCAATATTTTTTTTTCTGTCTTTATCCCTTAGTCCCGCATCTCCGGTAAATAAATTAAAACCAAGGGAAAAAGGCCCAGCCTGAACTTTTACTGAAGCCGTTCTATATCTGTCACCATTATCCCCGATAGGCACTGCAGGAAACCAATCATTTTCATATTTAATATTAAGATATGGAATCCCCACTCTAGCACTACCAACAGTTTGATCAAATTTACCTCCAGGACTATTGTAACGCGTACTTCCAATTACTAAATAAGGCGTTATGCCAACTTCACCACCATATTTAAATTCCCATCCAGGTGATACATCATAATTTTTCCAGTTGTAAGCAACTCCACCGTGAACACGGGCACTTAATGGTGATATTTGTGGTACGCCAATAGAAGTTTCAATTCCTATTCCATCTTTATGCGTACCCAAATTAATATCAATATGAATAGCCACTGGCAGTAAATATTTTTGAATATCATAACCAGTTTCCGAAAGAACAAGAGCTGCGCCTACAGGTCCGGCCACCGCAACAGTAAACACAACAACCTGCTCAACTACAGCAACTTGTAAATATACTTCTGCAACCTGACCAAATTGCGCTGCGGCAATATCAAGTTGGGATTTACTCACATTTCCTTTTGCTGGGGAAGCGTTAAATAAACTTGACATAAAACCTTGAACCGCTGAACCAAAATCAGTGAATATATCATTTCCACTTGGATCAGTATATTTGAGTGGATTATTCCAAGCATAACTATATCTGTTATAATTTTGTGAAAAACCAGCATTCTGAATTTGGACATCAGGACTAAGCATTCTACCTAATACCGGATCATACATTCTGCCATTCATATTAATTAATGAAAATTGAGGCAACATTTCATGACCAGTGAAACCACGATATAACCATTTTGGCTGTGCGACGCTGTATGAATTCAACTCATAGTCCCAAGTGTTTGGATTTCTCTTTCTGCCCCATGCATCAAAAGATTGCTTATACACTATGCTTCCATCACTTTTTGTCAGTAAAACAGGTGTCCCCAAATGATCAGTATAAACATAATAAAGAGACTCCACGCCATTTTCTTTCACATGAATTGCTGCAACTCCATCAGGAGTGCTTATATAAGTCACCTCTGTTGTATTTGAACCAACAACACTTTTCTCGTAATCAGGCAAATAATATCTACTCAAAACTTCAACATTGTTCTCGGAGATAACCGCTTTTATTCTTTCGTTATTCACACCGTAGGAAATATTTACTTTATTTGGTCCTTCTTCTAAAGAAAATGCCTTATTAAACGATGTATAATATATCTCTTGTTTTTGAATGGGAATATTTTGAGGATTCGTTATCTCTGCAACGGCATTAATTTTATTTTGATCATATACATACCCTCCTGCATCAGATTTATTATTAATATTTCCATTATTGGCATATGAAACATTTAAAGCCGATAAATTATTCACCTGAGCACCTGTTAATCTATTTAAATTGTCATAAGTAAAACTTTCGGTTAAACTCAACAAGTTATCTTTTCTATAATTTAAGTTTCCGGTAGAAGAGTTAAAATCCATTGTTAAATCTAAAATACTACCTGCTTTAATGTTCACCGGAAAACCATAGGCATTAAATGTTTTTGTTGTAGTAAGTCCATTCCCTAACTTACTTGAAGTATACTTCCTAAATTGATTGGTGGTGAGTCTTTCCCATATAGAAATACTCTCCGTATTATCGGTTATTTTATATAGCTCTCCTTTTGAGGTATATTGATTTTTCGCAATAAATCCTGAAGGATAAGTCGTTGAAATTTGTTGACCTATTGAATTATATTGATATTGGGTTATGAAAATTTCTGAACTAATTTGTTCGGTTACCTTTTGTACTCTACCAAAATCAGATGTGTAATCATACTGCACAAAATGACCATTCAAACCTGTTATCTTTTTAATTTGATTGATCGCCATGCCACTTGTATTGTAATCATATGTAGTTGTTCCTTCCGTCGTATTTCGAGAAATCATTTTGCCAAATTGATCATAAACCATTGTTGATACTTTTCCATTATCAGTTTGAGTTAGCAAACGTCCAAATGTATCATAGGTATAAGAAATAGTTCCTGCATTTTTATCTATCATTTCTATCTTATTTCCTTGCAGATCATAAGTTAAACTAACCATTATTACCGACCCCATTTCGACAGATTTCAAATTTCCTGAACTATAATATTTGTAATTCAAAGTCCCGCCATTGTCAGTGAGTGAAAGTGTTTTTCCACCAGGATCTACCACAGTGGTCGTTTGTCCTTCAGGAGTATTCATTGTAGTTATGGAATTACCCGAATCGAAACTATAATTATAAGTTGTACCAGGGTAAATTCCATCTGTTTGCGTCAATTTTATTCTGTTAAATTCATCATATGAATTAGTGATCTTAATAGGTGTTTCACCACTAAAATATGGAAATGTACTGACTCTAACATTTCCACAGTTATCATATAATCTATTAATGCAAGTAACCTTAACTCCATCCACCTTTTGGACTTTCTCTCTTCCAAAAGAGTCAAACCAAATTTGTCTCGAGGGACTTGCTGTTGCTTGTGTTAATGAATAATATACTGTAGATACACTTGAGAGATCGCTGTTGTTGCCAACTTGAATATCCCAACCCATTTTAGTAGTTGATTCAACACCCGTCGCAGATTTAACTTTAACAAGTCTATTAAATCCATCATATGTGTATTCAGAAATAAGTCCAACTACATCCTGAACCTTAATATTCCTTCCAAAACCATCGTACGTATACTCTTCATATTGGCCCTGTGGATTGTATTTACGGGTGACTAATCCTTTATTGTTATAATTTATTGATGTTGAAATTGGCGATACTCCGGATGCTGTAACAACCTGTGTCAATACTTGCCCAAATGAATTGTATGTAAACGTATTTGTAATTTTCTTTGCGTCAGTAGGATCAATCGTTTGCGTCAGTAAATTACCCTTGACGTCATAGGTAAAACTACTATTTCTGATATAAGGCTCTTCACTAACCCCGCCAATATTTCTAATAGTAGTTACTTTTGTACTTACTGGATTTCCGTATGAACTAAACGTTGATTCATTTGTTGTCGTTTGATTTTGAGTAGTTGAAGTTGACTTAAGTAAATTACCAGTTAATGCATCAAAATCATGAACGATGTTTGAATTAACCCCTGTTAAATAGTTAATGGAATTATTTTTCTTTAAATAACTGAAATAATTAGCCCCTGCAATAGAATTTGAAAAATAGTACTCGTTGTTTGATTCTGACATTAAAGAGCCAGTGAGTAAATTAAAATTGTTTTGCGAAGTTAAAATCGGAGTATAGTGTGTTGTTAAATCAGCTTGGTAAAGATTGATAACTTTTATATTATTTGATATGTTTGATGTAGTTGTTGATTGGAAACCTAAAAATCCTTTTCCTTGCTTATGTATAAGTGCATTACTGTATTGATAAGCATTAACTTCGACACCCCCATTTCCATTATTAGTTTTCAATGTCGCTACTACTTGAATTCCTACAGACAGTAATTGCAATGGATATGAAACAGTATAATTTTTAGAATAAACTGAGGGGTTTGCTATGTTTGAATAAGTAAACTCCGTACTATTATTAAAACCATCATAAGTTTTCTTTAACAGTAATTCTTTATTGTCCTTGTTTATTTGGATTAATACTGGCTCAGCTCCAATTCCTCTATAATACAATTCATCAACTCTTCCGTCTCCATTGTAATCACCAGGGTAAATGTAATTTTTATCTACAGGATTAATAGCACATTGAAATGGCCCACTAAACCCTCTCCCATTAGAATAAAAAATATTTACTAAATTATTTCCATGTATAAGAATGTCTGATTTACCGTCACCATTGTAATCAGCTACCTGAACATCACTGCTATAATTACTTAAATCAAAATTTATCGTTTCAAATAAAGATGGAGATACTAATACATCGACACCTTGTTCATTAATTATTTGTTTCGGACCGAACACTTTTCCTTTCGAGTAATGTATTTTATAATTATATGCGCCATTACCATAATATTGTGCAGCAGTAAAAAAATCGGTTTTCCCATCTCCATTAAAATCGCCCGATTTCATATTTGCAGCTCCAAATCTGAATCCCAATTCAAAACCCTTATCATATATCTTATTAACAACTAATTGAGAACCTACTACATCAAACTCATAAATATTCATATAAGAATCCGAAACAAATAGTTCATTTTTTCCATCACTATCTACATCACTAACAATCATTGTACATCCTAAATTTAAGATGTCATAACTATAAGTGCTGCGTTTAACTTCATTGCGCCGAGGATAATAAATTGCAATTTCCCATTGTGTATTTGATGAATTTGACAAATAGGTCAATATATCTGTTGCTCCGTCACCATCAAAATCACCAGTACGGATATTACCACTAAGATTTGCATAGCCATAACCACAAGAGCTAGAATTACTCATTATACTTGATATAAAATCACTCCCGTTTGAATAGTTAATATAGAAATGATCTAGAATACCTGCAGCACCTTGTTTAATTAAAAAATAATCACTTTTCCCATCTCCATTAAAATCAGAAAAATAATACACTTGTTCGCGGTATTGACCTAAATGAGCAGTATAACTAAGTTCTGTTGCAGACAATTGCTTATCTAGTATTTTATTAAATACTCCACCTAAAGTTCCTTGGTATAATTTGAATTTTTTATGAGGTCCTCCTTTTGGAATAGCCAAAAGCGCATCGGTAATTCCGTCACCGGTATAATCCCCTGAAAAAACATCAGCTTCCTCGGATTGCGCTGAATTAGGTATGGGTGAATAAGAGGAAGTAACCATTTGAGCTCCGGCATTAACAGGTGTTTCGTATTGAAAAGCAGTAGAATTAAATCGAGAACCATCATTGCCGAATTCTATTATTTCCGTTAAAAAACTATATAATCTTGAGGTATAAACAAATTGGTATTCCTTAAATAAATTGGATTCAGTATAAATCTTAATACGATCAAGTAATAAATTCCTTTTTACTTCTTTACCAGCAATGTAAATCGAACTTATATCTGATCTATTTATATACTGAAATTTGACTTTGTTCAAAGGAGTTAAGCCCGCATTAATATTTCCTGTAAATAAAATTTCATCAAGCACTATCTGCCCACCATCATTTTTATATTTATACTCAATGTAATTGCCATTTAAATCACTTATTTTAGTAATATACCATATTAATACAGTAGACATAGAAGGATCGGCAGAAACTAGCTTTGCAACTTCATTATTACCATACTCCACTATTTTTCCATCTTTTGTTTCGACTTTAAAATATGCCGGACCAATACCTTGAGTACCAATTGCTGTGATAGTTGAAAAAGTTTCAAGCTCTGTGCGATAAACTGCTCCATTAGTCATATTAGAGCCTGATCGCAAAATTAATCGCATTCCATCTTGAGTAAGATTATCATTAGCATCCAAATCTATACTCCTAACTTTTCCATCATGATATATTGTTGAACCTACTCTGGAAATAGTTGAGCCAACATTTATATCCCAACCCATTCCCAGCAATCCGTTACCTCCCGTACTACTATAGCCAATAGAAATTGATGGAGTTATAGATCCAATCCCTGCGGGTAATGAGACAGGAACATTAAAACTTGCCGAACCTGAACTTGAAACTGATGCTGTTCCTTGAGTCAATCCAACAACATAGCTGGTATTAATTGCTCTTTGTGATAGATCCGTTCCGAGCGGAACACCACCATAATTTACATCTCCAACAATAGCGTCATCAATTTTATAATCCCCTAATTGGCCTGTTGATGGTTTATAGCTAAAGCCTGGGGTTAAATTCACTATCTCCTTGGCAACATGCAGTGGATTTCCACTTTCAGAAGAATGCAATTCAACACTGGTTTGTGCAAAATTCAGCTGGTAACAAAACAATACCAGCGCTAAAATTATTTTTATGATCTTATTCATCTTCGTTAGGTGTATTAAAAAATCAGAAAGGTTTGCTTACGATTTTTTCATTATTTTATAGTCTTGTCTTTGCCCGTTTGACAATATTCTTAATATATATTGACCGCTGCCTTCATTAGATATATCCAACATCAATTGACCCGAAGTAAATTGTCCCTGCTGAACTAATTTCCCTGAAATATCATACAACTGATAAGTTGCATTTTCAAAATTTGCTAAGGAAATATTCACTATTCCATAAGTAGGATTTGGATATACCAAGGCCCTAACATTGTCAATTGTATTTACTCCATCAACTGTAGGCGCAACTACAGTTTCGCTTTGAGCAGCCAGCGGTGCCTGTGAATTAAGTGGTGGCGGCGGACAATTTTGAACTCTCATTGTACGATTCCCCGATTGATCATAAGAATAAACAATCGTACAATTTTGAGAATATGCCGCAGAACTTAAACAAAGTGCAAGCAAAACAAATGCTGGTTTCAAATGAGAAAACATCTTTTTCATATTTTCTGTTTTATTTATTTTGAATTTGTTGTATCGCCGATTCAAGCGTTTCATTTTTTTGTTCTAGCTTTTTATTTTGCTCTTCTAATTCATTTAATCTTTTGTTGATTTCAATAATATAAAGAGACAGCTCTTCTATTTTCTCCATTTGTTTCACCTGCATGTTGCCCATCATTAAACCATTTGCTTCAATATCGGCAGCACTATTAATGTTTGGAAGGTGTTTGTTTTCAGTGATGAATTTATCCAATTCATTTAAGGGCATTAGTTTATAATTTTTATCAAAAACATAATCTGCCCAGTCGATTTCTATCACTACTTCCTTAGCGCGAAGAGCGCCTGCTACTGAAAGCATATAATAATTTGGAACGCTAACACCATTTACAACACGTGTATTAGAAGAAAGGTTTGTTCCGATTCCAACGCTCCCGTTTGCATCAATTCTAATTCCTGCTGATGATGCAGCGTGAGCGGCAATTACCAATCCTGCGCTTCCATTTCTTCCAGTTCCTGCCGGCCCATTTCCATCTGCCCAAAACAAACCAAAATCATTATTTATAGTTTGGTAACTGTATGCTCCATCGGATAAATTAGTTGTGAAAAATACTTTTCTATTTCCCTCAACCATATCAAGTACTCTGAAATTTTTTGGTGCGCCCACCGCCTGCATAACTTGTAATTGGGATTCATATGTGGTACCCGTTGGCATTCCAATTCCTACTTTTCCGGTAACATAATTAATATCATTCCCCGTTTTATTCCACAAAACAGGCGGTGCCGGTTGCCAAGCTGCATTTCCTAAAGCATCAGTAGCCGTTAAAACATATCCGGCATTTGTTGTGCCGAGACCATCAAACCTGAGACTCCCGCTCACGTGCAATTTCGCTGAAGGATTAGAAATTCCAACCCCAAGATTTCCATTGTTCTTTAAAACCAATACTCCTCCATAACCCCCTTTGGTTCTCAATGCGATGTCTGCATTGCCTTGCGCATCAAACAAAACATCGCCAAAACCATCATTAAAATCAGTTATGTTTATAACTACTTTAGCACTTTGAGCAGGTACGCCCAATCTTTCAAAACCAGCTACTAGCTGACTTCCTCCGAAAGTAGTGTCGTTGTTCACCACATATAGTGGAATTCCAGATGCCGGGGTATAAGTACCAATGCCTACCGCTGTTGTTGTAATAGTTTTTGTTGGTTTGCTATACCAATTGTTTTGTGCATTAACAGAAAAAGTCGATGCAATAGCCGATAAGCAAAAAAATAATTTTTTCATTGAAGGAAGTCTGGTTATAAAATTAGGTTTGCGCCGGAACGCGGAAACGAAAGTAGAATTTAAAATTGAATCGCTTTCTATTCCAAGAAAAATTATTTCCCCTACAAGAAAGGAATAGAAAGTTATTTTTAGTTTTACCTTGAACCCACATCAAGAAAAACATGCACCAAAGCAACGATCCTCTTCACGGCAAAACACTGCAAATGATACTGGAACATTTGACGGAAAAATATTCGTGGGAAGAGCTGAGCGATCACGTGAACATCAATTGCTTTAAAAGCAATCCGAGCATAAAATCCAGTCTGACTTTTTTACGCAAAACCCCTTGGGCCCGAAAAAAAGTGGAGGATTTGTATTTGGAATCTTTGGAATAAATTACTGCATACACCCATTCTGCACCCAGCAAACAATTTTCTTAATAGTAGCATCATCCAGTTTTGCAGCTGCTTGGGGCATGGATTGATATCCTGAGTTGTGCTGAACACTTCCCGATATTCTGTCCTTGGCATTTTTACAATTGGCATAATTGGTTAAATCATATCCTCCTGCTGAAGATAGGGTGGTATGACAACCTGAAATGGCGCAATTTGCCGTCATAATGGCTTTGATATCGTTGGTGTAAGTCGGTGTAACCCCGGTGCAATCAACAGTGGTATTAGTACTTGTTTTAGTACAGGCCGCCAAACTAATTGCCGTAAGGAAAATCATCGAAGCTGCGGTTTTAAAAAGGATTCTCATAGGTGTTGTTTCATATGAAGACGCAAAAGCAGTCAAGTGGTTGTGCATACCTTCATTTAAATTATGTTACCCGACTACTTCCGCAAGTTTCGGATTTTTAAATCCACGGGCTTATCGTATTTTTAAACATGCGAAAATCGGAAAGCATTAATTATAAAAGAATTGCAGAAGCGATTGCTTACATCAAAACACATTTCAAAGATCAGCCCGATCTGGATAAAGTAGCCGAAAAAATTCATTTGAGTCCCTTTCATTTTCAGCGCTTATTTACAGAATGGGCGGGGGTGAGTCCGAAAAAATTTGTACAGTATTTAACTGTTCAATACGCCAAAAGTATTTTAAAAGAAAAAGAATTGTCGTTGTTTGATGCGGCACATGAAAGTGGACTATCGGGTACAAGTCGCTTGCACGATTTGTTCATCAGCATAGAAGGAATGACGCCCGGAGAATTTAAAAACGAAGGAGAAAATTTAAACATCAACTATAGTTTTTCTGAAACTTTATTTGGAAATGTTTTAGTGGCGTCTACTCCGAAAGGCTTATGCCACCTGATGTTTTTTGAAGACAAAGAATTTGCTTTAAAAGAATTGCAAAGCTCTTTTCCAAAAGCGAACTACAAAGAAATCGCCGACTCCATTCAAAAAAATGCGCTTGATATTTTTTCACCTGATCAAAATAATTTAGCAGAAATAAAATTGCATTTGAAGGGGACGCCCTTTCAATTAAAAGTGTGGAATGCACTTTTAAAAATTCCAAGCGGACAATTGTCTACTTACGGAAATATTGCAAAAAACATTGAACAGGAAACAGCCTCCCGCGCAGTAGGAACAGCCATTGGCAGCAACCCCATTGCTTTTATTATTCCTTGTCACCGCGTGATACAAGCCACAGGAACTTACGGACAATACCGCTGGGGAAGTCCCCGCAAATCGGTTTTAATCGGATGGGAAGCCGCACAGAAAGCGAAATGATTTTTTGTGCCTAACGGGGATTGCTTCAATTTTTGAGTACAAAAATTCTCGCAATGACGGACTGTGTCTTTGTGTGTGTACTTCAGGAAATGGGCCGCTAACTTCGTGCGGGGGCCCGAGCCAAGATGCGGGCCTGCGCTGGCGGGAGAAAAATTTTAGGCCTGAGGGCCGTAAAAATTTTTCGACGTGCGGTGGAAGCATATCTTGGCTCTTGATTTTTTGTTGCTTTTTCATCAAGGAAAAAGTAAAGAAAGAACAAAAAATTAAAACTATTTTTACCCCAATGGAAGGAATAGAAAGACTACTGCATCTTGTAAAATTACTGAAGATAGAGCGCGACGAAGATTTCGCTCAATATCAGCAACACTTCTCGCGCAACAACATCAACTACCGCAAGGAAAATGGCGTTACGTGGTATCCCATTGTGATCAGTAATGTGGAAATAGGATTGGGAGAATATTTGTATCTCGACATTGAAAGAACCAGTAATTTCAATGAGCCTCATCAGTTCTCAGGTGGAAAACAAGCCGCCATTTTTTCCAACAAACACAACGATATTGAACCTCTAGTGGGAACAGTAAAAATATTGGGACCAAACAAAATCCGCTTGTCCACAACAGTAGATGAATTGCCCGATTGGTGCGAAGAAGGAAAACTGGGAATGAATATTTTATTTGACGAAAGCAGCTATCGCGAAATGAATATTGCGATGGAAAAAGTAATCTCTGCTTCCGGCAATCGTTTGGCACAGCTGCGCGATGTAATGATTGGAAAAAATAAACCGAGCTTCGAAAAAATTCAGCCTGTACAAATTTCACGATTGAATAAATCGCAAAACGAAGCGGTAAATAAAATTCTTGCCGCTAAAGATATTGCTATTATTCACGGTCCGCCCGGAACAGGGAAAACAACTACGCTGGTGCAGGCGATACGTGAAACTTTAAAAAATGAAACGCAGGTTTTGGTATGCAGTTCCAGCAATACTGCGGTGGATTTATTAACGGAGAAATTACATCGTGAAGGAATTTCTGTGTTGCGTTTGGGTAATCCTGCACGTATTTCCGAAGAAGTATTGATGAACACATTAGATGCAAAAATTGCAGCACATGAATCCTACAAAGAATTAAAATCTTTTAGAAAAACCGCCGAAGAATATTTCCGAATGGCGGGAAAATACAAGCGCGTATTCAATCGCGAGGAAAGAGAACAAAAACAATTGTTTTATCAGCAGGCGAAGCAAATCCTGCGCGACGCCAACAATTTAGAAGATTATATTATTGATTCGCAATTTGAAAAAGCGCAGGTAATTGCTTGTACTCCCGTGGTGTCGTCGGGTAAAATGATGCGCAACCGTCACTTCTCCACTTTATTTATTGATGAGGCTGCACAAGCTTTGGAGCCCATGTGCTGGATTCCCATCACACGATCATCGCGCGTGATTTTCGCAGGCGATCATTGTCAGCTGCCGCCTACCGTAAAATCAAAAATTGCAGAAGCGCAAGGACTCAAAGAAACTTTGTTTGAACACTGCATGAAAATTGAAAACGTAGCGGTAATGCTCAACACGCAGTACCGCATGCACGAGCATATAATGAATTTTTCCAACCAAAAATTTTATCATTCGGGATTGATTGCCGACGAATCGGTAAAACAAAATACTTTGAGTTTTGATGAAAATGAAACACTGCTCAATACTCCTGTAGACTTTATAGACACTGCCGGTTGCGGCTTCACGGAAGTATTGAATCCCGAAAGTTTAAGCAATTCTAATCCCGAAGAAGCGGTGTTGCTCATCAAACATTTGAAAATGCTATTGCAGCAATATTTTCAAAATCACACACCCGAAAAAAAATTAAGTGTAGGTATTATTTCTCCTTACAAAGAGCAAGTGCAATACTTAACACAACTCGTTTCAGAGGACGAAGAATTAAAAGAATTTCCGGCGCACATCGCCATTAAAACCATAGATGGTTTTCAGGGACAGGAACGCGATATTATTTATATTTCTCTGGTGCGCAGCAACGATATGCGCGAGATTGGTTTCCTCAGCGACATCCGCCGAATGAATGTTGCCCTCACCCGCGCAAAGAAAAAACTGGTGGTGATCGGCGACAGCGGAACCCTAGCTAATCACTCTTTTTACAAAGAATTTTTGGACTATGCCGATAGTATCTCTGCCTATAAAACAGCGTGGGAATTTAATTATTGACATTCTTTTACCGACTCCATTTACCACTTAACGATGAAAAACGTTTACTCATAGATTTTTGTTAAATTTTTCCTGTTGGCTTAGGTATAATTGCATCTATGAACGATGCAAGAAACAACCTATTTGAAAACGTAATGGCCTTTTGCAACAAGGATGAAAAAAAAGCAAAAGACTTATTTTTACTGATTCAGAAAACAATAGACGAAGATTATACTGCGCTAAAATTCTTGCATCCCAAAAACGATAGCGTTGCCATTGCTAAAATGATGAACCGGGTGCTTTTTTCTCTTTCTATTCTTAAAGAAAAGCAGGTGTTGGACAGTGCACATATTATTGACGAAAAACTTCAGAGAAAGGACCTTATCGCCGAAAACCTTTATGCACTTTTTATATCTGAACTAGCCCAGTTGAATGACATGCTGAATAAAGAATCAAGCAACGATACTGCAGGCAAAAAGAAAAATTAATATTGACTCACTAATTTTCTAGTTTTACCAATACTTTCAGCTGTTATTAATTTTTATTCTTTCACAAATTTACGCGTGGATGTTTTTTGATCGGGACTCAAAAGATTGATAAAATATTGTCCGGGTGATAAGTTATCCAGCGACAAAGAAAATTTATTTTCCCCGAGAATTCCCATAACTCTTGTCGAATAAACCACATCGCCATTGATGTTAGAAACACTGAGAGAATACATTCCCCCTTTCACCGAGTTAAAATATAAAGCAGTTTTCCCCACTGATGGATTAGGATACATCTGAGTAATTAAATCCAAATCATTTTCATAATTCACCGATACTACTTTTGATTCCTGAGTGCGACCATCTTTATCATATTCCACCAGCTTATAATAATTTATTCCTTCCGAAGGAGAGTCGTCAATTGCAGTGTAATGGCGAAGTGTGGCGCTATTCCCCAAGGCCTCTTCTCTTGCTATTTTTTGGAAATGAAGCCCATCGGATGATCTCATGATCTGAAAATAATCACTGTTGATTTCAGTGGCGGTACTCCAGTTTAATTCTACCTTTTTATTTTCTTTTGTGCCCGTAAACGACACCAATTCAACAGGCAAAGTGGAAGTGGGATCATAGCGTAAAACCCTGGCTGCTCCGCCATCACTAACATACAGATGGCCGCCATTGGCATGAACTCCATAAGGATACCAATATCCCGGCTGAGTGATGGCCTGAACCCGGGTGGTAAAGTTTGCTTGTCCGAGTTCATTATCTGCATTGGCCCCATTGGCCAATCCTGCAGCACTGTTGAAAATTAAGGTTCGCATGTTGTTAATGTCCGCAACATACAAACGGCCTGCGCCATCCATTGAAACATCGGAAGGAAGATTCATGGTGGCTTGTGTTGTTCCAAGAGTTCCTGTGGTAAAGTTAGCTTGCCCTAAAACACCATTTGCGGCTTGTCCGTTTGAAGCCGCAACCGGATTGTCGAAACGCAACACTCTGTTGTTTTGTTGATCGGCAACAAACATCGTAGTGCCAAAAATTGTGAGTCCGCTAGGCATATTCATGGTTGAAGCAGTAACGCCATTTCCTGATGATGTGAAATCAGCTTGCCCAAGCACTCCATTTGCACTATTGGTTCCGGGAGTTAATGCCGATGCGCCATCAAAACGCAACACTCTGTTGTTATTGATATCTGAAAAATAAAGTGCTCCTCCGCTGCTTACGGTTAAGTACGACAATTGATTGACGGTATTAAAAGTGCTTGCCGTTGTTCCGGTACTTGTATTGGTGTAATTGGTTTGCCCCAAAACTCCACTGGCATTGGGTCCGTCAGAGGCTGCTGTATGTGCCGAATTATACCAAACCACTCTATTGTTGTCGGCATCGGCTACCCATAATCTCCCGCTGGCATCCACTGCAATTCCACAAGGATTATTCAATGAATTTTGAGCGCAGGATCCGCCTCTGTTGGCCGACCCCGAAGTAAGATTGGCTTGTCCGAATACCCTTTCCGCAGCAGCGCCGGTAGCTAAAGTGCTGATCGCATATCTTAAAATTCTATGATTGCCTTTATCTGCTATATACAATTTACCATTGGTATTGTCGACCGCAACCCCCACTGTTTGACCCACAGTGGTACTTGTTGTGCCATAAGTACCGGTAACAAAATCAGCCTGTCCGATTACCATTGCGGCATTCTGATAATTGGTCCATTGACTCGTAACGGCGCTGGAAACAAAAAAGAATAAGAGTGTAATTATTCCAATTTTATTGGACACAATGCTTCTAAAAATTCTCATACAAAAGTTACTTAACAGGCCAATTTGTACGTGGATTCCCGTAAATGGTTCTGGAAACATTTATGATAATAGTAATGGCCGTGAGATTCACGGCCATTATTTTCATTTTTTTGCATTTTATTTCAGCACAATTTTCCCAACATCAACAGTATTGTTGTTGGCGTCCAGAATGTAAACAACATACAATCCTTTTCCGCTCCAGGCGCTAATATCAATAAAGATGGATTGCTGATTGATTAGTCCTGTGTAAACTTCCTGACTCAAAGAATTGATGATTTTTAAAGAGTATCCTGAAAACAAGGCAAAATTATCATTGGTGATGTAAATATGGTCTCTGGCCGGATTCGGATAAACTTTAATGTAGCCGAGATTCGGCAAATTGATGCCCAATAAATTAATGTTAATCATTAAGGTGTCAGTAATCGGAACATGAATGGTATCGTAAACCACAACGTGAGTAGTATCGCTACTATGGCTGCTGCATGGCGCAATTCCTGTTGTTTTTAAAATGGTGCCGTCGAGGCCGCAAGTAAAAGCAACATTAAAGCTTGGTGCGAAAACGCCTACTTGTCGACTGGAATTCGACAATTGCAACTCCCAATGAACACCGCCATCCGTTGTTTTATAAATAGAGCTTGTATTGCCTATCACACTACCTCCTACAACAAAACCGGTGTTGGCATCCAAAAATTTTACTTTACCAAAATAGAGGTTTGGAATTGTGGTAGTAGTCCAATGAGCTCCGCCATCTGTGGTTTTCATGATAACACCTGTATTTGTTCCTGTATTTCCACCAACAGCAAAACCTGTATTAACATCGGTAAAAAACACGCTCACCAATTGCATTGAAGTTCCGCTGGTTAAGGTATTCCAGTGCGCTCCGGCATCAATAGTTTTTAGCATCACGCCACTGTTACCAACAACATAGCCGGTGTTGGCATCCGGAAAATGATTGCCATATAAATTAAGCCCCGTGCCTGTGGTTAAGGGAGTCCAGTTGGCGCCTGCGTCCGAGGATTTAAGCATGGTTCCGTTGGGTCCGTCGACATAAATATCATTGCCGATTTTAGATAATCCGAACAAATGTTCGCTGGTTCCGCTTGTTAGCGGACTCCAGGTTGAACCTGCATTGACCGATTTTAAAATCAAGCCGTTTAATCCAACAGCATAAGCGGTAGTGGCATCGGTAAAAGTAACTTCTCTCAATTCGGTTACTCCGCCGGAAGATGATTTGGTCCAGGTGGTACCGCCATTCACTGTTCTTAATATTTCTCCGCCGGTGCCAACTGCGAGACCAACACTGTCACTGGCAAAACTCAAAGCATATAATACAGAAGTTGAGCTGGTGTTTTTTAAATCAATAAAGGGTTGGGAAAACGCAGTTACGCTAATCAAAAAAGACAGGAATACGAGCGTAATTTTTTTCATCACAAAATTATTAGATAGTAGTAAAGTGGAAACGAAAGTAGTTTTTTTATTGACGGAAGTCAATTTTTTATTGGACTCGAAAACTAATTATGCCTAGTTTCGCGCCAACTATAAAACTATTACAAATGAAAAATTTCACATTTATGGCGGGCACGCTTTTGTTTGCTGGCCTTGCTTTAATTTCCTGTTCATCACAAACCGACGCTGATAAATACGCCAGCAGATGTATCGGCAGCACAGGTCAATCTGCATCTTTCAAAGTAGATGGTAGTGAAGTATTGGTGAGCGATCCGGATTTGACTTACACGACTAACAACAGCGAAGTGAGTAACATCCTTACACTGAAAGGAGCCGACAACTCTAAATTGGTTTTTAAATTTACAGGATCCGATATAAAATCTTATTCGGTAGCGGGCTATTACGGAGGAACTTTCAAAGACAAATACGGCAAAGAATACAACGTTGATACGGGTTCCGTGGTGTTGAATTGTTCAGGTTCTGACTCAGGAACAAGATATATGTCGGGAACTTTTCAGGCAACATTTGAAGAAGTATATTCTTCGGGATCTCCTGATGCTATTACCATTAGCAGCGGAGTGTTTGAAAATGTATCGAGCGAGTTAGATTAAAATCAATCGATTAAAAAAACGAGAAAAGGCTTGAATTATCAAGCCTTTTCTCGTTTTGCATTTGTGGTCCCGAAGGGATTCGAACCCCCAACCCTCAGGTTCGAAGCCTGATGCTCTATCCAGTTGAGCTACGAAACCAGCAACGTAAAGATAAAATAAAAAAGCTCCCGTCGTATTGACGGGAGCTTTTGCTTTTATACAACTAAAGAACGAAAATTATTGCTTCACTACTTTGGCCGTTTGAATGGCCTCATCAGTGTAAACATTCATAAAATAAATTCCTGCATTTAATGACGACAAATCAATTTGGGTTGCCGGATTGTATGCTGAATACACTGCTTTTCCTGTAGCATCCATCACCACTATTTTGTTTACCGAAGCAATGTTTAAAGTAAGTACAGATGTAAATGGATTAGGGTAAACCGTAAGTACAGCTGCATCCGACGAAAGTATTTCGCCTACAGAAGTAGTAATGTTGTTTTTTGTTGTCGTTATCTGATACTGTGGTAAATTATTTGTTCCGGCAGCGCCTGTGCGGGTTAAAGAGCTTCCCGGACTCACCACATTCACCACTAAACTTCCGCTGCTTGGCGTATTAAAATCAATATATTGAATCAATCCTGTTTCTGTTCCTGCCAGTTCAATATTCATATTCGCTTCAATTTGAGGTTGCGTGCGCACCACATTCCAGATGCGGATTTCATCCAGAGATCCTTTCCAGAAATCATTGCCTGTTGTCGATTGGCTGGCGCCAACATGCATCGTTCCTGATAAAGCTAAAGTAGCCGTTCGTGTTCCTATCAGATTTCCATCAATGTAATAACTCAAAGTTGTGCCGCTTTTAGTGAGTGCAAAGTGATGCCACTCATTGTCATTAAATCCTGTGGCAGAACCTATCGTGGTCCAGCTGCCCGAAACAATGTATGATTTCAAAACTCCGTTCACTATTGCTACTTCACAGCCATAGCTCGTCCACGCAAAAATTCTTTTGATCCCCGCAGTGGCGTCAGCTGTTTTAAATTGTGCTTCAATAGTAAAATCGGCATTGGCTGAAATAGGCGTAGCTATTGTTGTTTTATCATCAGTACCATCATAATTCAAAGCAAAATCCTGAATGTAGTCGGTGTAATTAGTAGTTAAAAAAGTAGGGCTCGAAGTAAGAGACAAATGATGTGTGTTGCTCACTTTATTGGTTCCTGTTCCATCATTGAAATTATAATATACCACCAAACCGGTTTCATTTCCAACCAATTGTTGATTTTTTACAATTGATATTTCAAAAGCCGATAATGCGCGATTCCATACCCGAACTTCATCAAACTTGCCCGGAAATCTTTCGTTGAGCGCTTGTGTTTTTCCGTTGATACCAACATACATCGTTTGTCCGGTGAAATCTCTCACCGCCGCCGCTTTCGTGTAAACCTGCACTCCGTCAATATATACTACAAAATTAGTGAGGTCATTGGTAACCGCCACATGATGCCAGCCCGAACCCATTCCTGTTGCGCCGGTAGCTCTCCACCCACCATCATAAATACTAATTGTTCCGCCGCCGCCTGCTATTTCAAAAGCGAAATTTGAAAACCCTATCAATCGCGCATAGGTTGTTCCCGATGAACCATTGAACCATGTTTCAAAGGTGAAAGCGGAATTTCCGCTTAAGGGATAAGTAGATGTTTGACCAAAGCCGTTGGCCACAGCATTCAGCGCCTGATTTTTTGCCATAGCGCCGATGCTGATCAACGCAAGGAATAAAGATGTGAGTACTTGTTTTTTCATAGTTTAAATTTTAGTTCAGCAAATCTACATGGAGAAGTGCCTCGGCTGTATCCCCCAATGTGGGTAGTTTTTAAAAAGAAAAAGCCCTTGTTTTACACAAGAGCTTTTTCTTTATGGAATGAAAATTCTTAGTGAATAATCAATGTTTTATTTGAAAGAATGTTGTTGTTTTGAATTTGCAAAACATACACTCCCTGTGCTAAATCTTCCACCGAGACAGAGTGAGTGCCGGAAGCACTGATCGCTTCCTGCTTTACCAGCGAACCCAAAGCATCGTAAATTTTCATTGTTGTGTTTTCACCGTTGAAGGCAGAGGGCAACACCACAGAAATATTTTTATCGGCAGGATTTGGATAAACAGCAAAATCTGTTTTGTTAATAGTTTCAACCGCTGTGTTGTAATTGGTCATTCCTTCCTGCAAAATATCATTCAATTCATTTCCTTTGATTTCTGCCGACCACAATGCCATTTCATCAATCACGCCATCAAAAAAATAATTGTTAGAACTTCCTTTGTTGTAAGAACCCACTTTAGCGCCGCTATTCATTCCATTGATATATACCAAACTCGACGCTGAACCGGATAAGGTAGAAGGCGCCAATACTCCATTGACATAAATTGCAAAATTAGAAATGGAGGTTACCACTACCACAATCTGATACCATGCATTTGTATTTGTAATTACAGGAGAATTGGTTACTGCCGATCTTCTGCCGTTAGAATTGGGCGTGCCGCCATTGCCTACATTTGCCGCTACTGTCCCGTCGGAAAGAATTTGCACCCATATACCGCTGTATGCCGTTTGATCATCTTCAGAAGTAAAAAGCGGATTGACTACATTGAAAGTGTTTATCTTCATCCAGGTGGCAAAAGTGAAAGGAAAAGTTGCCTTGTACGCACCTGAAGAATTGGTGAGTTGTACTGCGCCCGCAGTGGTTTCTAATCCGCTGCTCACATCTCCGTGCCTGCCATCGGTATATGACACTGAACCGATTGCTGTGGTGGCGAATCCATTGGAAGAGGAATCGGCGATGTTGCCTTTAAATTTAAAATACAACACCGGCGCGGTTTGCGCTATCATAACTGTTGCAGCAAATAAAAAAAGAAATAAGGAAGTAGTTTTTTTCTTCATACAATGAGGTTTTTAATTTGCGGTAAAGCTACTGCAACAGCGCGCTCCCTGTACCCCCCAAATTGGGTAGTTTATGGTTTTAATAAAATCAGAAGAAGAATGGAAAGTGCGAAAAGAAAAAAATGAAATACTTTGTTTTGCATGAAACGAAATTACATTGCAAAAGAAAAAATTGTACTCCCTGGTTTGGGTAGTTTTTCAGTACAGGGCGATAGATCCTTCCTTCGTCAGGAAGACATACTCAAGCATTCACATTTTAAACTCTGGCTGTCTTCCTGACGAAGGAAGGATCTATCGCCCTGTACGTTTTAAATGAGCCTGTCCTCATTCGCTCTTTTAATTGCATCGGCTTTATTGTTCACCTGCAATTTGATGTAGATGTTTTTGATGTGGTATTTCACCGTTTCTTTCGAAATAAAAATAGTGTCAGCAATGTTGGTATAGCTCTTCCCTTCTGCAATTTGGGAAAGTATTTCCGTTTCACGTGAAGTGAGCGGAGAGTTCATGTTTTTTTGAAAGGACTGCACCACTAGGCGGGCAATTTTACTGCTCATCGGCGCACCACCTTTTATCACTTCGTCGATGGCGCTCATGAGTCGGTCGCGGTCGCTGTTCTTCGTTAAATACCCTGTTGCACCTGCACACAAAGCATCAAAAACTGTTTTGCCGTTTTCAAAAACAGTGATGATGATAATGTTTGCGGAAGGTAAATTTTTCTTGATGATTTTTGTCCCTTCTATTCCGCTCATCCCCGGCAAATCAATGTCCATTAACACAATATGCGGCGCATCTTCTTCAATATTTTTCAAAGCATCTTCACAATTAGAATACGCATTTACCACAGAAAAATCATCACGCAAATTCAGCAACAGCGTAAATGCTTCTCTGATGTCTTTGTTGTCTTCAATTATCACTATTCTGTTTCCCATGTTGTAAAACTACTATTGATATACGGAAGGTGCCTCCCCCATTTTGGGTAGTTCTCCGCGCAAAGATATTTTTGTTCCTGCAGCATCCGAATCAATTTTTAAATCACAATGAATATTTTTTGCGCGTTCGCGAATGGAGTTCAATCCTTTTCCTGCTTTTGCGTCGGCAGAAATTCCTTTGCCATCGTCTTTTACTGTGATTTCAAAATTATTTTTTTCTATGGTCATCGACAAAACTATATTTTTACATTGCGCGTGTTTCGCTGTGTTGGTGAGCACTTCCTTAAAAATTAAAATGATATGCCGACCGCAATACATGGGCAAAATAATTTTTTCCTGCTCACTGAAGCCTTTGCTTTCCACTAAAAAATTAACGGGAAGAGAATGAAAAAAATCATCACCAAAATCTCTCAGATAAGAAAATATTTCCCTCAGTTCATCGCTCTTTGCGTCGATGGACCAAATGAAATCACGCGAATGTTGATACAAAGATTTTGAAGTGTTTTCAATTTTTTGAATAAGCTCTTTTACTTCGGGATTGTCTTTTGTTTTGATGGACAAAATATTTGAATTCAAAGTAATCGCCGCCAGTTTATTTCCCATTTCATCGTGAAAATCATTGGCAATTTGTTTTCGCAAGAGCGTGATTTTTTGGTTCTCCAAAACTTTAGCGCTTATGTCGCGAGCCATGGAAATAAACACTTCTCCGCTGCCTATTTCATCTTTAATAGGATTATATGAAATCTCCAACCACACTTCTTTTCCGTCCTTGGCGGTACACACAAATTCTTTATTCCCAAACTGCCCACCCAACAATAATGCATATTTATTTCCCAGCATTTCTTCGGGTTCATAACCTAAAATTGTTTTTAGTGCCGCGGAGATAAAAGTTACTTCTCCTTTATTGTTGTGCAAAGCAATGATTTCATTTGCATTTTCAGTGATATGACGATATTTGTAATCCAAACTTTTTACTTGCCGCTCTTTCAATTCATCCAATTCTTTTTTGATTTTTCCTGCACCACTCACAAAAAAATAGGTCATGAAAGAAGCTAGTCCGACTAAAAAAACAAGATTGTATAATTTATACCCAACACCTAAATCCTTACTATCCTTAGCAAAATTGTGTATGCCCATATTTTCCATTGCGAAAAAAACAGCGAAATAAATGAGCGCGATAAACAACAAAACAATACCGCTCTTGTTGCCCACAAACAAAAATCCTATCATAGTAATGATCACCATCCACAACAAATCCACCGAATAAATTCCACCTGAAAAAAAGGTGCTGGTAAATACTAAAATATCGGCCAATACCAACATGGAAAAAAAAGTCACTTTAAATTTTGAAATGAACTTTAGCATCACCATTCCTATCAATCCGGTGAAAGCCCCCACAATATTGGCAATGTGTTTTACAACATGAATGTTCTCATGAGTTAATTCATAGTACGTAGAATAGGAAGCCGAAAACAAAGTGGTCATCACCATTGCATACAGCAAAATACGGGCTCTTCCATACTCTTCAATATTGTTGCGCAATTTGGGATGAATGAAAAAATGATCCAGCTTTTGAGTAAATTCCTTCATGCGATGAAGATAGTGTTTTCGTTTTTATTCCAAATGATGCAACACGCCAAAATAAAAAGGCGACCACACAGAAGTAGGAACATCAGAGGCTTTCAGCGCATCGTTCACCCACACATTACAAGTATTGATGCAAGAATAATTTCCTTTGGCATCGTAAAAATTTACATTTTGGCAGTCTATCGGACAAACACACTTCACCGGATTTTTGTCGTGAAGAACGAAAGAAGAAAAAATAAAATCGTTTAGTTTTTTCATTTGCGACGGCGCCACTTTTACTGCTGTCCAGTTTTCATGAGTGCGTGTCATAAAGGCTACTCTCTCCGCCGCTTCCAGCTGTAGAAAAGCCGCTCTGAAAGCCAATCCTAAAGAAAGATCCTTCCACTCAGGCACATTAAAATAAAACTCTTTATTCCCCCATCCGAAAGAAACATATTTTGTGTTTTCGGGAATTTCCAATTGTGTTAAATAAGCCGAATCAATCTCTTCCACCGGCAAAACAATATCAAGATGACTCCCATTGGATTGAATAAAAAATGTTTGGTTTTTTTCTCCAGCCACCTCTTCAATATCTGCCGGAACATATGATAAAACAAGGGCTGCAATGAAATACAGCAGTAGAATTGCAAGTACCAATAGCAGCAAACGAAATAAATATTTAAAAAATATTTTCATTGTTTATTAATCCCTAAAAACAAAAAAGGTAACCCTATGCTTTATGCAATTTTATTTGCATTACTGTTGCAATTGAAAGTGCCCTGGTCTTTGCCAGCTCTGCTTTTTCTCCTGCAAACAGTTCATCTGTCGTTGATGAAAAAAGTTGAATCCATCTGTCGAAATGTTCTTTTTTCATCGGTGATTTTTCATTCAATGAAACATGAGCAGGCATCGGATTTCCTTTGTAATTGTGCTTGTCCAGCAAAATAGATTCCCAAAAATCGTACATCACGGGAATGTGTTTGCTCCAATCAAGCTTTACAACATCAATAAAAAAATGTCGAATAATTTCATCTTTCTCTACTTTCTGATAAAAAGTATTTACCAACAACTCAATGTCCGAACGCGTTTGTATATCTAGTTTTTCAGCCATTTCCAAAGTGTTGTTGCGATGATGGCGCCAATGAAAGGCGCCGTTAAATAAATCCAAACATTAGCGGTATTTCCACTTAAAACTGCAGGCGCTAAACTACGCAGCGGATTCATAGATGCTCCGCTGATGGGGCCGGCAAACCAGGCTTCCAGCAATACCACTCCTCCAACAACAATTCCTGTAAACGACTGATTTTCTTTTATTGCATCACTCATTTTCAAAGCCGACAACATCAGAAAAAACATTAAAAATATTTCCATCACAAAAGATTGCATGGCGGATCCCGATGGATTGGTTCCTCCCAAAGTATCACTTTCCGGAAAAATGGTTTTCAAAATAAAACTCGCGGTAAAAGCTCCTGCGCCCTGAAATAAAATTCTTTTGGCTGCATCGCTTTTTTCTGTCATTCCAAATAAGGCCATCGATAAGGACGCGGCTGCATTCATTTGCGCTTCAGGAAAAGCGTACACCATAGCCATCACTATTAATCCGAAAGTGGCCGCAATGCCCGCGTTGCCAATCGATCCGCCACTAATATGATTGATGATAATAGCGCCTGTTCCGCAAAACACAATGGAGAAAGCTGTGAGAAATTCGGGAATATACTTTTTCATTGATTTATTTTATGCGGCTAAAAATATAAAACATTTCAGTAGCAATTTCTTTTGAGCGTTCATCGTATTTTTCTTTTTCTAATGCGGTACCGTCGAATTCTTTCGGATCATTATACCTCACCGGAATTCTCTTGTCGGCACCGGGAATGAAGGGACAGTTTTCGTCGGCATGTGAACAAGTCATTACTGCGGCAAAATTTGCTTTTGCATTTAATTCGTTGTCGTACAACTTAGAAAAACAAAAAAGCGGAGCAACATCATCTGAAAAATACACGAGATATTTTGGATTTTCTTCTTCCTTCTTTGCAATTCTGAATCCGGTGCGGACCAAAGAATCTACCGCTCTTTGATTGAATTCCGTTACCTCCACTCCGCCTGAATAACTATGCATATCAATGCCGTAATAACAAGCCGCTGTTTTTGCCCATACCTGTGAAAACTGGCTGCGACGGGAGTTATGCGTGCAAATAAAATTCAAATGAATTTCTTTTTTGTTGTTGCGCTGCTGCTGAATATATTGAATCAATTCATTCAAAATATTTTTTCTTTCTTCAGAGATAAGAGAAAAATCTAATTGCTTTCTGAACTTTTCGAGAGAAGGTAAAAGTGTATTCATGATTTTTATTTTTTAGCAGCAACCGCCACCGGGTGCACAACAAACATTTTTTTCATTTCCTAATTCAGTTAAAGCAACTTTTTGTTTTGCGCCGCTTCCACAAGAATCGCTCGCCAAACAAGCCGTGTTTAAAGAAAGCAACTCAAAGTTTTTTCCGTTAAATCCCACTCCGTATTTTCCAATTGTTGTAGTTTGGTATTCTACTTCAACTTCTGTATCTTCAATGTTTAAAGCCTTTTCAGAGAGAGAGATGATTTTCAACAATTTTTGTGCAGCCAAACGATGATCGGTATCGTTTGCTTCCCACAATTGAAAATTTACTTTTTTTTCTTGTCGCACAGTACCGCCGCAATCAATAAAATTTTTGGTGATTTGTCCGACCTCCGTAACATGATAATGCACAGGAACTACGCTACCATCAGGCAAAGTAAAATTAACCTCTTCTAAAGAGCCTAAAATGTTTTTGATTTGAGATAATTTCATTTTTTGAGTTTTTAGTTTTAACAACAAGATCTTTTCTTTTCAATTTTCATTTCATAACCCGAAAATATTTTTTGCAATTTGCCAATTACTTTTTCATCAATGCAATAACAAATAGCATTGCCCTCAATATTTCCTTTGATGATTCCTGCATTTTTTAATTCTTTTAAATGCTGCGAAATGGTAGGTTGGGCCAAAGGCAATTCATTCACTATATCATTACAAATACAAGCATTCACTTTAATGATGTGCTCAAGAATTGCAATGCGTGCAGGATGTGCCAATGCTTTCAGCAGAGACGCCAGCTCGTTTTGCTTATCGGTGAAATGTTCGGTTTTTGAAATTCCCATAGTTATATATCTATATTGCAATATTACGATATTATTTTGAGATAAAAAAGAGAGCGAAAAAATTTCGCTCTCTTGATAAAATTTACTCTACTGTGATTTTAGTTTTTTGTTAATTATTGGGTGCTTTTTGTTGAATCCATTTTAATATCAATTGCAATTTACAATTCTCTAAATTTCCGCTTGGCGGCATTGGTATAGACGTGGATTTCATTTGCACATACAAGATGCTGAACGAGGGATTTAATGTATCTACATAGCCGCTGCCGGGATGCGTTAATTCTTTGTAGGCTACTGAATCGGCCAGATTAAATCCTGCTTCGGGCGATGCTCCCGAATGACAGCCCACAGTGCTGCAATTGGCGTGCAATATGGGCAAAACATCATTCTTAAAAGAAACTGTTTCGGGCAGTTCACATGTTTTTACAGGCTCTATTTTTTCATAAGTGCAGGCCGCCAGAAAAAACAAAGTCAGAAAAAAATATCTTGTTGTTTTTATCATTCGTACTTGAACATCAATGGAACGTTAGCAATAATTTTTTGAGCGACCGCACTATTGTTATCCATTTTTCCAACAGAAAGATTCGCTACTTCATTCAGTTTTATTCCGCTGAACAACAAACTGTAATCAATCAAAAGGTGTCCGTATTCCGCCTGATTTTCCAGAATGGTAAAATTCTGCTCAGGTAAATTCACCTGAATATAATTTGCTGCTGTTCCGATTTTATAAGAGAAGGCTTGCATGCTTCCCGACAAATCGGAAGTGGTATCAATGCTTCCCTGCACATTCATAAATACATAGCCATCGGGTTGAGCGGTATTTCCAAACCACATTTCGGGATGATTGAGGGCAGAAGAATCTTTTGATGACAAAGGATTAAGTATATCATTCGCCGCGCTCAAACCAACTTTAAAACGAATGCCTTTATAATTTCCAACGGGTAATTTTCCGGCAGTATAGGTTTCTGTTTCCCTTGTTTTCAGCAAGATGGTATCGGGCAAAGTAAGTACCGAACCATCGAGCTTTACCACCTGAATATCGGAAATATACATTTGTGCAATGGAAAGCGATATCTGTCGACCCGCATCCGTAGTGTAAACAATATTATAGCCATCCACTTCATTGTTTTCAATGTAAGTGTGTAAATGAAAAAGCATTGTCCCCGTTGGAACAGGAAGTGTTTTATCATCGTCTTTGTTATCGTCGGGGTTTGGTTTCTCGCAAGAGGAAAATCCTAGTGTGAGAAATAAAAACACATAAATTATTTTTGTCGGCATATATAAATTTTTAAAAAGTAAATGCCCAGGAGGCATATAAATTAGACGTTATTTTAGATTGAATGCCATTTACATTTTGGTAAAAAGGCAAACCGTATTCTATGCTCAAACTATTGTTTTTGAAAACTCCGCTGTTGATCTGCCAGGCCGAACCAATATATACCGAAGCGCGCTGACCGCCATAATTATCGGGATTTGCCGACGGTTCGTAATGATCATACAACAAAGCATCTTTGCCTGAAATTTTATTTGCCGCGCAAAATTCGGCACGAACTGATGTGCTCAAAAATTTCAACCATTTGTAAGCCATCCATCCCTGAACAGAAATTTCATTGCCTAAATGATAGCCAACACTGTTGTTGTAAGTCCGCACTGCCCCTGTGATTTGAGAGCCCGCCGCCCATTTATTGGTATAATACAAATAACTCAATCCGGGCAAAAGATCAACTGTGCCCGATCCTAATTGCATGGCATAGGGCAAACGACTGTTGGCATAAGCAACATCGTTGGAAATGCCTTTTAATACAATGCTTCCAACAGGAAGACTCGCGCCCATACTCACAATCAATTGCTGTTTTTTGCTGGTTAAAACATTGTACAAGGCCTGTACCTTGATGTCGCCGATACCGGAAGTTTGCATTACATTATTCTTGGACGGATCAGCAGAATGATTGTGCTCCTGATCGGCAGAAAACATAGCCATTTCCATCGCCATATCATTGTAATTAAACATCGTCATGAGCGTTAATTTACTGCTGACGCCGTACATCACCATAAACATGTGCATGTTCATTTGCGACTGTGAAGGCAGCATCAGATAGGTATTAAAAACGCTGTTGTTATCCACTTTTGCACTTCCCGACAACAAACCCTCTGCCGCCGAATTCATGAAGCGATACGACAACATCCATTCTTTTTCCCCATTGACATGACTAAGCATTACTCCTGCAGGAGCTGCCACGCCTGTGTTGCAACAACAAACCGCATCACAGGTCATTGCTGTATCACAAACCGTTTGAGAAAATATTGTTTCCGGCAGTACCAGCAAAATAGCCAATACCCCTCCGAGGAAATATAAACGCATTGAAATAATTTGAAATTATATACTGATTAAACTACAGTTAATCTAGCATTTGGGCGGCTGCAACAAGCCTTTCGGAGAAGAAAAAATTAATGAAAAGAAATAATTCTTATTGATTTTTGAATCGGCAGGATCAGCGGTTTTTAAAGAATAAGAAAAGGCCTTTCCTGTTAAGGATTCAAATTTTTCTTTGCTTTCTTTTGAACTCGGTGCCTGCTCCTTTTTTTCTTCTTTTTTCAATTGTTTTTTCAAGTGGCATTTCCCGTCGCAATGCATTTTAGGCTTTGCTTTGTTCTCACAATATTTTTTGGCAATGGTGGTTTTATTTAAGTTGTAATCCGCCATTATCATTGTTTTGATAAGGCTTTGCGAGAGTACCGCAACCAAAAGTAATATGGATAAAATGCGTTGGATCACTGATCAAATATATATAATCAAGCAAGTGTTATCAAAAAATAATATTTTTAGAGATATGAAGCGTACAATTTTATGCCTGTTTTTTGTTTAGACGCCCTATCTGCTCCATTTCATTCGGCTGAAATCGGAATTACCATAAATACACCCTTTTTTCACATGCCTTTATAGACAATTAAACCTTATATCCCGGGTTTTCAGGGCGACGCATTATGGCGAATGTGGATGTTCACCCCAGGGTACAATTTATTTTTAACTCTAATACGCGATAGGATCTTTCGGTAGCGGCTCCGTTGCTGCGACAGGCCTATACTCATTTTTATCCCTATTTCTACATCGCCCTTCAGCGCTACTTTTATGCAGCAAAAAAGTAAAGACATAATTAATTTAAGGGTTTTTTATTATCTTAATTGACACTACGCAATTATTATATATTTTTGTGTACAACTTAATTAACGAGGCACAAGCATTAATTAATTCAAATTCATGGAAACAAATTATAAGATTTTAATCCCAACCGATTTCAGTTCAGTTGCTACAACGGCTATTAACCACGGGAAAAAGATGGCTACTATCATGAACGGACACATCATTGTTCTTCACGTAGTGGAAAAAGAAGCTCAGGTTCAGGCCACTTTAGCCAAATTAAAACCCATTGTAGATGGTATCCGCGAATCAGGCATTACCGCTGAAGCAAAAGTAGCTGTTGGTGATTTCATCAAACAAATTCCAATAGTGGCCGAAGCAATGGACGTTCAACTCATTATCATGGGAACCCACGGCAGAAAAGGTATTCAGCACCTTATCGGAAGTTATGCTATGAAGGTTATTACCGCTTCTGTGATTCCGTTTATCGTTGTTCAGGACAAACGCGCTCCGGAGACTTATAAAAACATCGTTTTCCCTATCGACCTTTCTGCAGAAACCAAATTGAAACTGGATATGACTGCTGCTATGGCCAAACGTTTGGGCTCAACAGTTCATATTTTCGGCAACAAAGAGGACGATCCTTTTACCAAAAAACAATTGGAAGCCAATATCGCTTACGCGAAAAAATTCTTCGCTACACAAAAAGTTCCTTTTGAAGTAGCCATCAGCGAAGAAGACGGCGACTTTGCAAAACACTGCATCCATTACGCGGTAAGTGTTGATGCCGATTTAATTGCCATCATCAATTTGAACTACAGAACTTTGAATCCTATGTTCAAACAAAATGAAGAAGAGTTAATTACCAATGAAGCTCAGATCCCGGTGTTGACGGTAAATCCAACCAAGGATTTCACCGAATTAAATCCGATGTACAACTACAGAACTTTGTAAAATAAATAGCATCAAAAAGAAAACGCCTCGTGAAAACGGGGCGTTTTCTTTTTGATGCTAATTCAAACCCACCCCTAACCCCTCCAAGGAGGGGAATTGGCTAGTTACCCATATTCAATCTGATTTTCAGGAAATGCCAGCTAACTGATTCCCCTCCTTGGAGGGGTTAGGGGTGGGTTTGGAAACTACTTACTATTCGCCTCTATCCTCTTCTTAATATTATCCAAATGCTCTTCCTTCTTCACCTGACGCGTTTCAATATTCGTTTTGGTAAAATACTTGTGCGCAGTTAAAAACTTCACCTGAATAGGATCCCAGTCTTCGGGGTTTTTGATGCCGCCGTAATCCAGCAACTCCTGCTGTAAAGTCAAACTGATTTTTTCAAAATCCTCACGACCCAAATAATCCAAATCGGCATCACAAATAATTTCTTCCAGATGATTGGTCGGTTTTTGCGGAATGCTGGTGGCCATGATCAAACCTTCAATGATATCAATTTGTGAATCGGTAAATCCGTAAGCAGGCAACATCTCCTTGGCGATTTTCACCCCTTCAGGTTCATTGCTCCAGTACTTATTGAGGAAGCCCGCATCGTGCAACAGCGACGCCATTTTCACCAACATCAATTCTTCCGGATCCAATCCTTCAGCCTTACCAATTCTTTCGGCTGCCTGAACAACATCTCGGGTGTGGTGCGGACCGTGGTAATATAAATTCTCAGGCAATTCTTTTTCCAGCTTGTTGATCACAAACTGTTTTACTTTATTGTAATTGAGCTTGCTGTAAACATTGAAATGGTGCAATTCCTGGAAGGCGATGTTAGGCACAAATCCTTTGCGGTCTTTCGACAGCTCAGCTTTGATTCCCTTAACAAAATACATATCGATGTCGCCTTTGTTTTTCACCGGAATTTTACCGCGGTATTCACAATCAAAATACTCCTGAACCATGTTGTAAGTAGTTCCCGAAATATTGATATGGCCGGCCTGTGAGCTGGACTCCATGCGACTCGCAGTATTCACCGTATCGCCCCAGATATCGTAAGCAAATTTTTTCTTTCCTACCACCCCGGCAATAATTTCACCGGTATGAATACCAATACGCAATTCCCATTTCGGCTTGTCGGGATTGTTCGCATTCAGTATTCCCTGATCTTTAATATAAGCCTGAATTTGCATGGCCGCCAAAATACAATCCACCGGATTGGTTTTGTTACGGATAGGCACACCTCCCGCAGCCATGTAGGCATCCCCGCTGGTTTTAATTTTTTCAATGTTGTGCTTATCGGCAATATCGTCAAAAGCATTGAAGGCAGTATCCAATTCCTCTACGAGTTCCGCCGGACGAAGACGTTCTGCTATTTGCGTAAAGCCTTTGAAGTCGGCAAACAACACAGTAACCATTCTGTAGTGACGTGGGGCAGCGCGACCGGTAGACAACAACTCTTTCGCTGTTTCGGCAGGAAGGATATTCAATAAAAGCTGTTCGGTTTTATTTTTCTCTATTTCCAGTTTTTCCTTTTGCTCCTCTATCTCCGCCTTTTTCTGCATCACCTCCTCGGTACGTTGCTGTACCTTGTATTCCAGCACTCGTTTTTGTGTTTTAATGATGGCTACCCTCGAGTAATAAACACCCAGCACTATCGCCAAAACAATGGCAATGATAAAGGTGCGGAACCACCAGGTCATCCAGAAAGGCGGTGTGATAATGATTTTAAGAGAAGGCACGTCGTTCGATTTTATGCCGTCGCTGTTGGCTGCGCGCACACGGAAAGTATAAATTCCCGGATCGAGATTGGTGAAACTTACCTCTCTTTTATTGCCTACATCCTGCCAATTTTCCATGAATCCTTCGAGGATATAAGAATACTGATTGTTCTCGGGCGACGTGAAATGCAGGCCCGAATAACGAATGGTGATGGCGTTGTCAACGTAAGGAATTTCAATGTACTCCAAAGAATTAATGTCTTTTTTCAACAAAGAATTCGGTCCGGGTTCAATCAGTTTATTCGACAATAAAAGAGCGGTGAGCGCAATTTTCGGCGGTATTTTATTGGGCCTGACATCAGCAGGAAAAAACACGTTGAAGCCATTGATGCCTCCGAAATACATTTCCCCTTTGACCGAACGGTAATAAGCGCCTTTGTTAAATTCATCACTTTGTAAACCGTCTTCTTCTTTGAACACTCTGAATTTTTCGGAAACAGGATCAAACTTGGAAAGACCTTTATTGGTACTGAGCCAGAGTTTTCCGGCATTGTCTTTTAAAATACCATAAACGATGTTGTTGCTCAAGCCGTTTTGTTCGGTAAAGTGTTTGGCTCTTGCGCGCTGCGAATCGTATTTATTTAAACCACCACCGTAAGTTCCCAACCACAGCGTGCCTTTCGGATATTCTTCTATACAAAGAATAGCGTCATTGTTTAAAGAATAAGGAATTTTTTTATCGTGGGTAATTTTTAAAAACTGAAGTAAATTCAAATCCGTAGGATTCAACACCTTGTTTAAACCCCCGCCATTGGTAGCGATCCAGATGGTGTGTCCTTCGTCTTCAAAAATAAAATTTACGGCACCTTTCCCTATTCCTTTAAAATTATTTACATCGTAATAATGCTTGAAGGCCTTGGTTTCGTTTGCGTTCATCACCACCAAACCTCTTGATCCTCCTATCCAGTAAGTGCCTCTGGAATCGCATACAATAGAATAAACAGGATCGGTAAAATCTTTAATGCCGGGCAAAGCGTAGCGTTTTAAGACATAGGAAGTATCGCTGCTTTTTTCCACGATGAAAAGTCCCTGATCCGTTCCCGCCAAAACTCTTTTTTTCTTGTCGTAGCATAGCGCATAAACATTCATGGCCTCTTTTGCCATCACCTTATGCGTGGTGCCTTTTTTGCGGTTGATGTAGCACAATCCCTTTTCATTACCCACCCATGAAGCGCCTGCGTCATCTTCACAAAACGACCATACATTGATGGTGTGCGTGGTAATGTCCCAGTACTGCTCCAGAGAATAATTTTGTAGTTTTTGTTTCAGCTTATCGAATTTGCTGATGCCTCTTTCTGTGGCCAGCCAGATGATTCCCGATTCATCCTGATAAATTTTATTGACTTTATTGTGCGCCAGCGACAGCTCTTTAATGGCTTCGGAAAAATATTTAGAAAAATGAAAAGTGGTGTCTTTGGCCGATTTCGAGCTTAAGTCGATGGCGTTTAATCCGTAATCCGTTCCTATCCACAACACTCCTTCCGCATCCTGAAAAATGTTTTCTATGCGGTTGTCGGAAATAGAATAATGATTTCGCGGATTATGAAAATAGGGATGCGATTTGAACTGAACATTTTTTAAATCTGTTTCATCAATCATTACTCTGTTCAGGCCATTTTTAGTTCCCACCCAAACATCTCCTTTTGAATCTTCAAAAATAGAAGTGACATAAAAGTGCGATAACATTTCATGTTTTGTTTCGCCGGTTAAAATTCTTTTGAAGTCTTCTGTTTTAGGATTGTAAATATTCAATCCATTGTCGGTTCCCACCCACACAAAACCCGATGCATCCTGCGTGATAGCGGTAACATTATTGGAGCTTATGGAATTAGGATCTTTGTGTTTGTACACAAAATGTTTTACCTGAATGCTTTCCAGATCACTGCCGGTAATGGTCATTTTACTTAATCCGCCATCGCGTGTAGCCACCCAGATAGTACCGAGCTGATCTCTGTATAAGGCCTGAATAGCGAGTTTGCTGGCGGCCAATGAACCGCCGGCTAAATTGGCCAAAGAAATAAACTGATCGCTGTCGATTTTATAAATGTTCAATCCCGCAGCAGTTCCCACCCAGATAAATCCGCGCGGATCGTAGCACAAAGCAGTGATACGGTTGTTGGATAAAGAGGTGCTGTCGTACAAATCAGGCTTGTACACCACGAAAGTATAACCGTCGTAGCGGTTCAATCCATCCTGGGTTCCAAACCACATGAAACCTCTTCCGTCCTGAATAACTTCGTTGACTATGTTGTGGGAAAGTCCGGCTTTGGTAGTAAATCTGCTGAACTTAATATCATCGCTTTGTCCCGACAAAAGTCCGAAACAAAACAAACAAAAAATTAAAAAATATGCCCTCAAAATATTTCGTTTTACTGCGCTTCTAAAGTAGGCAAAAAATGTTTTGGGGTGAAGGCTCTGAAGAATGAAGTTTTAGTAATTTACTAACAAGGGCAAAACCTTATTTCGACAGAAAAATATTCTTTCTTTTTTTGGAAGAGAAGCTGTCGTAAAATTTGAGTTTTCTTTTTCTACCGTTTCCTGAAGAATAAGAATCTTTGTATTTACTGCCTGAGTTTTTTTTGGATTTCACCGAATAACTATCGGCGTATTCTGCTTGTTTTTTGGTGCTGTGGCGATCTGAAGAATAAGAATCATCCAGTTTCACTTTTTTCTTTTGATAACCTCTGGTGCTATAACTGTCGTGGTATCCCTTTGCACCACGAGGTGTTCTAACGGTGTCATCGTAATAGGTTCTGTGACAACCCGCAAAAAGAGCGGCGCCAAGCACTATGGATATGGTCGCAATTAATCTGATCAAAATACTACAACTAAAATATTATTCCCTATTATTATTGGCCTTTGGCGCCGGTTGCAACCGACTGTCCCGCTAAGTTTTCCAAATCTCTGTCGAATAAATACAAGCCTCCTTTATCGTTACCGATCAGGTGTAATTTATCCATTACTTTTCTGGCTGTTGCCTCTTCCTCAATTTGTTCGGCAACGTACCATTGCATGAAATTGTGAGTGGTAAAATCTTTCTCTTTCAAGCAAGTGTCCACCACATTATTTATTTCTTCTGATACAAAAATTTCGTGTTTCAACAATCCTTCGAACAAAGCTGTTAAGGATGTAAAATCTACAGGAGGTTGTTTAAGGGCCGGTATTTTTGCCTGTCCGCCTCTTTCGTTAACATAACGCACCAGCTTCAGCATGTGCGTTCTTTCCTCGTCGGAGTGACGGTATAAAAATTCGGAAGTTCCGCTCAATCCTTTGTTTTCCGACCATGATGCCATGGCGAGATAAAGGTTTGATGATTCGGCTTCTAATAAAATTTGTTTGTTTAAGGTGTCTTGTACTTTTTTGGAAAGCATTCTAAGCCCGGTTTTTGGTTTAACCCAAACATACCGAATTATTTATTCTTTACCAAAGCCCGCAAAAATATTGTTGTTTACTCTACACTTCTGGTGAATCTGTAAGTCTGCTTACTTTTCTCAACGTCGTCTTCGTAGATCACTTCTTCTATTTCAATTTCATATTTAACGGCATTGGCCACTTTTTTCTTCATTTCTTCCGACTCATAACAACCGCCGTCCAGATAATTCAAACCGGTTAAATCGCCGGTGAGCCATCTTCCGTTTTTCTTTCCGTTAGCATATTGTCCGGCCGAAATTAATTTTCCTTCCTTGTTGTATTCCTTCCACCAGCCTTGTTTTTTGGCGTGTTTTATTTCACCTTCCGATTTAACTCCGCCGTCGTGATTGAAAGTTTGCAATTTTCCGTTTCCGTTTTTCACCAGAGTATCTCCATTTGGAGCGATGTACAAAGAATAATCGGCAATAAATTCCAATTCCTGTAAATCGCTTTCACAATTTTCCATGGGTGCTTCACTCAACAAAACGCCAAGATATTTTAATTTACCATTGTCGTAATAGCCTTTGTAATTAGCTATTCCCGATGAAATGGTGTCTTTTCCGATCACATAAGTAGTGTCGGCGTAATTTATTTCGGCTTGTTTTCTGCCAACAGAATTGTAATAAGACCAGAGGCCTGTTTTGCTCATGCCGTTAACGTCTTTTTCATTATGTTCTGCTTCTTCATAAGCCCTGACAGCATCGGCCTGTGCATAATCTCCATACAAATCATCATCATAGCTAACAATAACCGGGGGATTCATTTTCATTTTACCTTGGGCATATAACTTGCCGTTAGGGTGATAAACATTGGCTTCTCCCGCGAAAGGCAATGCGCTTTCCCAAATGCTGAACAACTGATAATTCTCAATCGAATAAACTCGACTGCTATCAACATTAAACATCAATCGTTTAACATTAAATCCATCTGTGTAAATAAATTTTCCGCACAATTTTCCTTTTTTGAAAGAGGCGTAAATTTTATTTAAAACAATGTAATCAGGATAATCAATGCTGGCTGCATAATATCTTCCTTCCAAAGAATCGTTCAAGTAAGTAGCGCTGGAAACCGTGTCGCCGATTTCATTCAGTCGGTAACTGATGCCTTCCTGTTTACCATTTTCAAAATAAGAATAGTCCTGAACATTTCCTTTTTCATCATAAGAATACTGTGGTCCGTTTCTTTTTCCTTCTTTATTGAAAACGCCGATGGTCCATAATTTTCCGTCTTCACGGTAATAAAAAGAACTGTCAACACAACGACCGATGGAATAAGTAGACTGTAGTTTGAGATATCTTTTGTTGTTGCTTTCTCCGGTACTCCACTCCTTGAATTTACCATCCAGCAAGCCCTCATTTAAAACAGCTTCTATTGTTTCGTCTCTTTTTATTTTTCCTAAACGATTTCTCTTCACCATTCTTCCGTAAGCCTTGCCTTGAGGTAAACTATTTTTGAAATCGCAGTGAGCGCGGATATTCATTTTTCTATCCTGAAATTTCAAATTGGCATTTTGAATTTGTCCGTTTTTAAACTGCATCTTAATAAAAGATGCTTTCAAAAATATTTGTTCCTTTCTACCGAGTTGTTTTGATGTAAGCATAAGCGGATTGATGATTAGCTTGTTGCTCTTTTTTATCAATATCTCTTTTTTACTCGACGCACGAATTTCCAATGGTCCGGTGTATGGAATGCCATCATAGTAAACGACAAGAGAGTCCATGATTTTATCGCTTTTTCTAGTGCGTAAAATATTCTGAAAAAGTTTGCCCGATGAAATTCTGTTTTTCGCCATCGGCGATTCATCCCTGAAAGTATACAACACTGCTTTTCCTTTGCCACAAGTGAAAATACTTTGGTAAGCGGCATGTGCGGTATCGTAATTGGTGATTTTAAAATCCAGAGAATAACCCGAGCCGTATTGCTCTTTGGAGCGCACAAACTTTTGATGATCCATAAGCGGACTCTCATATTCGTAAATCAATCTGTTGTTTTTAGTAGTTATTCCCGTGAGCAGTAAAGAATCTTTGGATGTTTTTTTCCATCCCGATTTAAAAATCAGTGAATAATCTGCACTTGTTATTTCCTGTTTTCCGGCAATATTTTCCTCTGAACTCTGATAAATATTTGTGAAGCCCGAAGAATCGGATGCATATAAATTCTGACTCGTCATTCCGCCACTAAGCAAAAAATGAGAAATCGAGAAACGCTTGTGTCCGTTGGTATCGGGAAGAGCTGCTTTAATAATAGCGGGTTTTCCCGAAGAAGTAAAAACAGTGTCGAATTGTATTTGATTACTTACCGTGTCAAAAGAAAATTTCCCCAACACGCGGCCGTTGCTATGGTAGCAAGTATAAGAAGTGTTGTTTAAAGGCGCGAACGAGCCGTAAAACGACGAGCCGTCATACTCAGTTGTTTCTCCTTTTTTTGTTTTTCGGGTATACATTGTATCTGTGATATACGTGTATTCAGGTTGTTCATAGTCAAACGAAGCTGTTGAATCAGGATATGCTTCCATCCTCAATTTTCCGTTGTCATAATACCCCAGATAATGTTTTGAAAATTCATTTTCGCCCACTATAAAATATTCTTCCGATAAATAATGCACGCCGGCATCATTCAATCCATAGCTTTTGTACCAACCATCTCTTATTCCGCCTTTATAAGATCCTTCATAAGACAAGAAAATTTTATCGTTGTACATTTCGTGGGTTTTGTACGGACCGTCTAAAACGCCCATTTTATAGGTAGTAGTATTGGTGTAGGAGGTGTCGCCAACAAAATAAATGCTTTTGCATTCGCCGTGTTTCAATCCATCCTGATAAGAAATTTCTCTGTCGACAACTCCCGTTTTTAAATACAGAATTGCTGTGCCGTTGATTTTTCCGTTTTCTATAAAAAACTCTGCGCGAACGTTGGGCGATAATTTTCTAAAATGTTTTCTCCATCTGTTTTTTCTGGTGTCGTCGGGCGACTGCAACAATACGTAGTTTCCGGAAGGGATAGAATCAAATATCGGAGGTATTTCACTTTCGTTTTCGTAGTCATCGCTTTCATAAGGCGCAACAGCAGCAGCTGATCCGTATTTTATTCTTTGATATAAAGAGATTCTGTCCGGCTTTACTTCTTTTTGTCCCTCGATTTGGTAGGGATACACCAGATATTTTTTTCCTTTGAAAGAAAATGTGTCAACCTGAGCGTTTACAAAATAGCCGCTAAGCATCAATAAAATAAAAAATGTTTTTTGCATAAATAAAAAAGAAAAAATTATCCAACATTGTTCTCTGCGGCAAAGATAGATTATTATACTTTTGCAACATGAAATCTTACTCCTTAATTTTCGTCTTTCTGCTTTGTTTTTTTGCGGCATCGGCACAATCCCTTACGCAATCGGTTCGCGGACAGGTAATCGATAAAAACTCCAAGCTGCCTGTTGAAGGGGCCATGGTAAGCATTGAAAACTCTGATCCTTTTCTTTCTGCACTAAGCGATGCTAAAGGTTATTTTAAATTGGAAAATGTTCCTGTGGGGCG
Source organism: Flavobacteriales bacterium (assembly GCA_023251095.1). GTDB lineage: Bacteria > Bacteroidota > Bacteroidia > Flavobacteriales_C > JAHEZL01. Next base: position 51,620 of record JAHEZL010000002.1, on the reverse strand, counting down.
ACAAACCATACTTATTTCCTCTCTTTCACACGGCACCATGACCCTCGCCAATCAGGAAGTGAAATCGGGAAAAGAGCTCTACCTCGAAATAGAAATGGAAGAAAAAGTGTTGGCTACCGAAGCAATAAAAATCGTTAGAAAAAATACTGCGAAGCCCGAAAATGAAGCCATTGTGAACAGCAACGTCAACCTTTCTCCAAAACAAACCGAACGTTTTGCGGGAAGTTTAAGCGACGTATCACGAATGGCGATGAACTACGCCGGAGTGATTTCTTCTTCAGATAACCGCAACGATATTATCATCCGCGGAAATTCTCCGTCGGGAATTTTATGGCGACTGAACGGTATCAATATTCCAAATCCCAATCACTTCGGATCTCTGGGCAGCACAGGCGGTCCAATCACTATTCTCAACAATAACAATCTGGCGAAATCGGATTTCATGACAGGAGCCTTTCCTTCTGATTATGGAAATGCAGTAGCGGGCGCCTTCGATTTAAAATTGCGCCACGGAAACAATGAAAAATTTGAAGGAACGGGAATGTTCGGTTTCAATGGATTGGAGCTGGGTGCAGAAGGTCCCTTCAGTAAAAAAAGCAAGGCTTCTTACATGGCGAATTATCGTTATTCTACTTTAGGAATTTTTGATGCCCTCGGTATTTCCTTTGGTGTTGCTGCTGTTCCGCAATACCAGGATGTGACTTTTAACATTGATATTCCTCTCGGACAAAAATCCGGTCGACTGGAAATCTTTGGTGTTGGCGGGATGAGCAACATTTCTATTTTGCAAAGCAAACAGAAAAAAACCAATGATGTATCGTATACCCAATCAGGAACCAATGCTTATTTGAACTCCAGCATGGGCGTAACAGGAATCAGCTATCTTTTGTATCTCACTCAGAAAACTCATATGCGCGCGGTATTTGCGATATCAGGAACCGGACAAGTGGTGCGCACCGATTCCTTAGACACAAACTTTCAAAATCCCGGTAAAATTTATGAGGACAATTCCCGTGAAATAAAATATTCTTTGAACTGGTACATCAACACTAAATTTTCTTCCCGTAATTCCTGGAAATCAGGATTCATAGTGGACTTATACCATGTGAACTACAATGAAAAATTCCTGGTTGATAAAAAATGGTACACGGGTTATGATTTCAACGGGCAAACTTTTTTAGTACAGGGTTATTCTCAGTTTCAACACAAATTTACCGACCAGCTGAAGCTTAATCTTGGCGTGCATTATCAAGCGCTTACTTTAAATTCTGCTTCTGTTGTGGAGCCGCGCGCCGGACTCAGCTGGGACTTTACAAAAAAACAATCTTTGTCGCTGGCTGCCGGAATGCACTCTCAGGTTCAACCCTTTAAAACTTATTTGATTGAAACTACTTTGGCCGATAATTCTACCGTTCGGACAAATGAAAAATTAGGCTTTACAAAAAGTAATCACCTTGTACTGGGCTATAATCTTGCGGTTTCGGGAAATACACGAGTGAAAATTGAAAGCTATTACCAACAGGTTTACAACACTCCTGTTTCTGCCAATTCATATTTCAGCATGGCGAATTTTGGTGCCGACTTCGCTTTTCCTCCCGTGGACAGTCTTGTCAATAATGGAAAAGGAAGGAACTACGGTTTAGAATTTACCATGGAAAGAAATTTCAATAAAGGATATTATTATTTACTGAGCGGATCTCTTTACGACTCCAAATACAGTGGCGGAGATGGTGTTGAACGCAACACAGCCTTCAATGGAAATTATGCCGTAAATGCTTTATCGGGTTTTGAAATTGTGCTGGGCAAAAGAAAAAGATCTGTGTTGCAGGTGGACGCTAAAATCACGTATGCGGGAGGCAAGCGCTACATTGGTATTGATCTGGATAAATCAATCGCTGCAGGAAAAGTACAGTATGATCTCAACGACATTTATGTGCACAAATTCCACGATTATTTCCGCGCCGATTTAAAAATCAGCTTCCGTTATAATACCAAAAAAATAACGCAGGAATGGAGCTTCAACGCTCAAAATATTTTCAATACACAAAATGTATTTCAGCAGCTGTACGACAATGTTTCAAAAACAGTAAGGATAGAATACCAATTGGGTTTATTCCCTGTGGGATCGTATAAAATTTTGTTTTAGAGATTCTTCTGTTCATAACTTCTGTGTGTTCTGTAGCGCGATGTTGTTCCTTTTTTTATTTTTAGTAACATGAGCAAAAGCAAAAAAAACATAAGTTCCGGATCCCTTACCAACTCGGTATTGCAGCTATTTTATAAAGCCGGAGAAAAAGAACTGAGCCACAAACAAATCACTAAGGATTTGCGCCTCACTAAAAAAGAAGATCAACGATTGGTGCTGAATATTTTATTTGATTTAGTGGATAAAGGAAGCATCAAAGAAATTCATCGCGGAAAATTTGTGCTCGGCGGCGGAAAAGAATCTAAAGGAGGGCTTGTTGGAAGAGCTGATTTTACTGCTTCAGGAGCCGCTTATATAATTGTAGAAGACAGCGAAGAAGACATCTATGTTCCGGCAAAATTTACCGGCGATGCTTTGCATCAGGACATTGTTAAAGTGGAAATTATTCCCGGTCGCGGCAAAAAACCGGAAGGTAAAATTGTTGAAGTTGTGGAGCGCAAACGCACAGAATTTATTGGTACTGTTGAGCTGGTAAAAGATTTTGGTTTTGTGGTTCCCGACAACCAGAAAATTCATGTTGATTTTTATATTCCTTCAGCAAAATTAAATGGCGCACAAAACAAACAAAAAGTAATTGTAAAAATGCTGGATTGGCCGAGAGACGCCAAAAATCCAACAGGTGCCATTGTTGAAGTTTTAGGAAATGCGGGCGACAACGACGTTGAAATGCACGCTATTTTATTTCAATACGGATTGCCTTCCAAATTCCCTAAAGAAGTGGAAGCTTACGCAGAAAGCATTCCCGATAAAATTTCAGAAAGTGAAATAGCTAAAAGACGCGACTTCCGTAAAGTCACTACTTTTACCATCGATCCGCACGACGCAAAAGATTTTGACGATGCGCTCTCCATTCAAAAGCTGGAAAACGGCAATTGGGAAATAGGCGTGCACATCGCCGATGTGTCGCATTATGTGCTTCCGGGATCTATTCTCGATAAAGAGGCTTACGACAGAGCAACCTCTGTATACCTTGTGGATCGTGTGGTTCCAATGCTTCCCGAAAAATTATCCAATGGCGTTTGCTCTCTTCGTCCGCACGAAGAAAAATTGTGCTACTCCTGCGTTTTTGAAATTAGCGACAATGCCGAAGTGATCAACCGCTGGATAGGAAGAACCGTTATTTATTCTGATCGCCGCTTCAGCTACGAAGAAGCGCAACAGGTAATTGAAACAGGCGAAGGAGATATGAAAGAGGAGATTTTAACCTTCGACCGGTTGGCAAAAATTTTGCGCAAAGCACGAATGAAAGACGGCGCTGTTAGCTTTGATAAATTGGAAGTTAAATTCCATTTGGATGAAAAGGGCGTTCCCACAGGAATCTACTTCAAGGAATCAAAAGATGCGAATAAACTGATTGAAGAGTTTATGTTGCTGGCGAACAAATATGTGGCGATGTCGGTAGGCAAAGATTTAAAGCCCGCTAAAACTTTTGTATACCGTATTCACGATGTTCCGGCCATGGAAAAATTCAATGTTTTTGCCGGTTTCGTGAAACAATTCGGTTACGATTTGCACGCACAAACTCCGCGACAAGTGGGTGACGCGATCAACAAAATGCTGGCCGATGCCAAAACAAAAAACTACGGGTCAATGCTCGAAACCCTTGCCGTTCGTACGATGGCAAAGGCTGAATATTCTACGGAAAACATCGGTCACTACGGATTGGCCTTTGATTTTTACTCTCATTTCACCTCTCCTATCCGTCGTTATCCCGATGTAATGGCGCATCGCTTATTGCAACAATATGCCGATGGCGACAAATCCGTGAACAAAGAAACATACGAAGAGCAATGCGTTCATTGCTCGGAAAGAGAGCGTTTGGCGGCCGAAGCAGAACGTGAGTCTACTAAATACAAACAGGTAGAATATTTGAAAACCCATCTTGGTGAAACTTTTGAAGCAGTAATTTCAGGTGTGACGGAATGGGGTCTCTATTGCGAAATTATTGAGAATAGATGCGAAGGCATGGTGTCGGTTAAAACGATGTTTGGCGACTCCTGGTCGCACGATCCCGATAATTACCGAATGGTTGGTCGCAGCACCGGAAAAGTGTATCAGTTCGGCGATAAAATCAAAATTAAAGTGGTAGGTGCCAATCTGGTTAAAAAACAATTGGACTTTACTTTGGTAACAGAAGAAAGCGGCGATTTTTAGTTGCCCGCTATCAGGAAAAAATAAACAACATAAACGATCGTCACCAACGCAAAAAAGGCTATTGCCGAAACATGCCATTTCTTTTTTTCTGTTTTGTATCTCTTTACCAGATCGGAGATAATGAAGAGCATTCCTACAAAAAGAAGGAAGTCGAAAAGATGATCTTCCAACAGTCCGCTCATCAAAAATAAAATCAGAGCAAAAACGGCAACAGCCGCAAGAAACCAGGAAAGTGTTTTTACTAATTTGCCTTTGTTCATTAAACGAAATTCAATCTGCTCAATAAATCGTCTTTGTAGGATCCGCCTATGGATATTGGTGTTTCGCTGCCCTCTAAAAATAAAATGCCTTGCGACTGCTCCAAAGAAATGATGCGATCAACACGCACAATAAATGAGCGGTGAACACGGATAAACTGACTGGCGGGAAGTTTTTGTTCAATGTCTTTCATCGTTGCGTGCAGCGTATAATCTTCGGTGGTGGTATGAAAAATAACATAATCTTTCAAGGCTTCAACACAAAAAAGATCGGTCATTTTTATTTTAACCAGCTTGGATTTGGCACGAACAAAAATAAAATCAGGAGAAGTTCTTTCATCTAAAATGGCTGAAAAAACCTTTACTTCTTTTTTCAACTCCATTGTTTTTTTATGCTTGTACAAAGCCATTTCAATGGAAGTGTGTAAATCTATTTCTTTAAACGGTTTTAGAATATATCCGTAAGGCTCGGTGATTTTTGCTTTGGAAAGCGTGCTTTCATCAGCATAAGCGGTTAGAAAAATAACGGGCAGATCGTATTCTTTTTTCACGATTTCAGCTGTATCAATGCCGCTCATTTTTCCTTTGAGCATGATGTCCATTAAAATAATGTCGGGTTGATCTTCTTTCAAAACCTCTAAGGCTTTTTCTCCTGAGGAAGCTGTTCCGATGACGTTATAGCCCATTTTCTGGAGACTCATCTGAATGTCTTTTGCGACAATATTTTCGTCTTCCACCACCAATACTCTAATGTTGCTCATATACTAGTTTGCTTTAAATTCTATTACAAAACAGGTTCCTTTTCTTTTTTTCAATATTAACTCCCCGTCAATCTGATCCGACAGGGTGACCACCAACTGCAATCCAAGGGAGTCTGTTTCCTTGTAATTCAGGTTGGCAGGCATACCTACGCCATCATCTTCTACCGTTAAAATATTGTGACCCTTCTTGGTGCGTTTCAAAGATACAAAAATGTTTCCCTTTTGATTGTCGGGAAATGCATATTTCAAAGAATTCGACACCAGCTCGTTTACAATGAGCCCGGTAGGAATTGCAGTGTCGAGCGTTAAGAAAATATTGTCGATATCGTAATTCAAGGTTACTCTTCCGCTAACCGAGTAGGAATACAATAAATTAGAACAAAGACTTTTTAAATAATCCCCAAAATCAACATGTGAAAAGTTTTTGGTTTGATACAAACTCTCGTGAATAAACGACATTGATTTTATTCTGTCGCGGCACTCCTTCAGCATGGAAAGCGTGTATTGGTCCTTAACATAAGAAGATTGTAAATTTAAAATGCTCGAAATTACCTGAAGATTATTTTTCACGCGATGGTGCACTTCTTTCAACAACATTTCTCTTTCCGACAAAGTTTCCTTTAGTTTTTCTTCGCTGATTTTTCGTTCATCAATTTCCTTTTTCAAAAAAGAAGCGCTTGCCTCAGCCACCTCGGCTCTTAGCTTTTCTTCCTCTGCCATTACGCGCTCGGAGATGTCTCTGGCGTTAACTATCAATACATTTTTTCCGAAATAAGATCCGTTGCGCAAAATAATTTCCATAGGGAAAATTTCGCCTTTTCTCGTTTTACCCCACCAATCAAATTTCTTCTGTTTTTTCTTCCAGCTTTCGCTCACGTTTTTTTGGAAATGCGTAAAATCATTGCGCACAGCATCGCTTAATACCTGAAATGTTTTTCCTATGATTTCTTCTTTAGGAATGTCGAATCTGTCGATGGTTGATTTATTAACATCGATTATGAATTCCTTCTCATTGATGATGAAAATATAATCGGAACTGGTATTGAAAATTTCAAAATAACTTTTAATGCTTTTGTTTTTAAACTCTTCTGCTTCCTTGCGGCGCGTGATGTCGCGAACTATCGCCTGAAGCATTGTTTCGCCGTTTACCACAAAAGAATTTAAACTTACTTCGGCATCAAATTGCTCGCCTTTAAATCGCAAAAACTTCCAGTAAAAAAATTGTGATTTTCCGTTGAGCGCTAATAAAGTAAGGTCATAAAAATTTAAAATAGAATCTGTTCCGTCGGGTTGTTTTTCGGGAAGAAAATGGTACATCGGCCGACCGATAATTTCTTTTTGTGTGCAGCCAAACATCTCCAGCGACTTCTCATTGCTGTCGATTACCTTATTGTCTTTAATAATAAAAATAGAGTCGTTTGCTTTAGAAAAAAGCATTCTGTGTTTTTCTTCACTGATGCGCAATTGGTTTTCTATTTCCAATTTTTCGCTTTTGCTGCCTGTGGTCGGACTTTGTATTTTATTTTTTTTCTCCTTCATCTTTCTTCTCTTCCTTATTCACTTTTAATCCGTTGATTTTATATTCTTCGTCGTTCCTGAAAGTAATTATTTTTTCTATTTCTCCGGTCTCATCGTAATAATTCCAATCGCCGTTTTTTAATCCGCCAACGTAAGGTCCCTGACATTTAAGCATTCCCGAAGGATAATAAAATTTATGCTGGCCCACCGCATTTCCCATTTGAAAAGCGCCTTCAAAACGAAGCTTTCCGTTGTCGGTATAAATATGTTTCCACATTCCTTCTTTTAAATCATTTTTATAAGCTCCTATTTCTTTATAAACACCCATTTCATAAATCCATTCGCCTTCTTTTAATCCCTGAACATATAATCCTTTAGTAATTATTTTAGCTGTTTCTGAGTATTCACTTAGCATTCCCTCTTCCCATCCGCTATCGAAGGTTTCTTCTCTCAATAGTTTTCCCGAAGCGTAATACCACTTCCATTCACCTGTAGGAAGTCCTTTATTGTTGTATTCTCCGCTTTGCTGAACTTGTCCGTTGTCGTAATAAAAAATCCATTTCCCGATTTTTACATCGTTGTTAAATTTGCCGTTTACTTTTAACTGATGGTTGTCGTAATACTCTTTCCAGTCGCCGTCCTTTTTTCCTGAATTACTTATGATTCCGGTACCTATCTCAACATCATCTTTATAAATTTTTGTGGCTGTTACATTTCCATGCTCATCGAAAAATTTATGTACTCCTTCTTTTTTTCCGTCTTTAAAAACACCCGCTGATTTTACTTTCATGTTGGGATAATATTCTTTTTTTACCTCTACTTTTGCGAGTTCGGGGGCGTTTTCAATTTTTATTCCATTTTCATATTTAAATATTTCTTTCAGGTTCCCTGAAGCATCATAGGTTTTATAATAACCTTGTAATAAATCATTTTTATAATAACCTTCTGCTTTTATTTTTTTATCGGGATAAAACCATTTCCACGATCCTTGTTTTTTTTCGTTTTTATCAATGCTGTTAATTTCTTCTTTCCCTTGAATTACGCCGTTTTTATAAATATTTATTTCTATAATTAAGGTGTCCGATTTTTCGCTGTATTTATATGTTTTTCCGTTCTGTTTTCCTTTAACAAAAAAACCTTCTGTTTTTATTTTTCCGGAAGGGTAATAAGTGAAAAAACTTCCTTCTTTTTCATCATCAATAAAATGTTCTTTAGATACCAATAATGAATCATAAGTAATCTTCCAGCCGTTTTTCTTTCCGTTTTTATATTCCAAAGTAGAATTCAATTGTCCTTTATCATTGTAAAATTTCCAAACGCTGTCCAATTCAAAATTTTTACGATTTCCCTCTGTTCTTACTTTCCCGTTTTCAAAATAAGTGATCCAGTATTTATTGGGTTTTCCATTGACTAAATAACCTTCACTGGATTTTACTCCTGAAGGATAATAATATATTTTAAACTGTGTGGAATCCTGACTGTATAAGGAAATTAAAAAGAATGAAAAGAATGAAAAAAATAAAAACAGTAAATAGCGCATAAATTACAATCCTAATTTCTCTGAAATTTCCAACATTCTTATAATTGGTTTTTTAGCCTGCTCAATCAACGCAGCATCCATTTCAATAGCCGGCAATTCATACTTTAAACAATTGTATAATTTTTCTAAAGTATTTAGTTTCATGTGCGGACAATCATTACAAGCACAAGTGTTGTTTGGCGGCGCCGGAATAAATGTTTTTTCAGGAGAACTTTTTTGCATCTGATGGATAATTCCTGCTTCTGTTGCCACTATAAATTCCTTACAAGCACTCTTGATAGAATAATTCAATATTCCTGTAGTAGAACCTATATAATCAGCCATCTGTAATAAAGAGGCTTCGCACTCCGGGTGAGCTAATAACTGTGCTTTAGGATGTTTATTTTTTAATTGTGTGATCTTCTCTAAAGAAAAAATTTCATGAACCATACAGGATCCATTCCACAACACCATATCCCGTCCTGTTTTTTTAATTAAATAAGCTCCTAAATTTTTATCGGGAGCGAAAATTATTTTTTGTTCTTTAGGTAAACTTTCAATGATTTGTAAAGCATTACTTGAAGTACAAACGATATCTGTTAAAGCTTTAATTTCTGCAGAACAATTCACGTAAGAAATCACTAAATGATCCGGATGCGCTTCTTTGAATTTTTTAAATTCATCTCCCGGACAGGAATCAGCTAATGAACAACCGGCCTTTAAATCAGGCAACAACACTTTTTTTTGCGGAGATAAAATCTTTGCGGTTTCAGCCATAAACTGAACCCCGGCGAAAACGATGATGTCAGCATTAGTTTTAGCGGCCTGTTGCGACAAACCTAAACTATCCCCAATATAGTCGGCAATATCCTGAATGTCCGCATCCTGATAGTAGTGAGCGAGAATAACGGCATTCTTTTCCTTTTTGAGTTTTTCAATTTCATGGAACAAATCTAAGGAAGGATTCACAGAAACATCTAAGTACCCTTTCTCCTCAATATCATTAATATTTAAATTCATTTATCTTTTATGTTATTGTAATATATCCTGTTAGTATTGTTCTTATCTTTCTTCTTTTTATTTGGTGTGTTGATTACTCCATCTTTATTAACCGTTTATCAACGACTTAAATTTTTGAACGACTTGATAATTAGATAGGTAGTTTGTTATTAACAACAACCAATATTTTTATAAAGTTAATAAACCACTCAATATTTACTGTGTATATTTTGTTAACTATTTTACTTCAAGTTTTTTTTAAATCGTTTTTCTTTTCAAATAACATTACTCATTAGAATTATATTCAAGATTAACTACCTATTTTTGTTTCAAAGTTATCAGACTCGTTTTTTTTAGTGAACACAAAATATGTTAACAACCGACATACTTAAAGAGCTAAAAAACAAGACTTTAATTTTTGAGAAAAAACGACTGTTTGTAAAATGTTAATATCGTAAACATGGAAATAGCAATTGCCGCCGACCACGCAGGATACCATCTGAAAGATACAATAAAAGAATATTTGAAATCTAAAGGTCATCAGATCAAGGATTTCGGAACCGACTCAGATCAGAGTTGTGATTATCCTGACTATGCTCATCCTCTTGCTAAGGCAATTAATGACGGAACCTATAAATTAGGAATATTGATTTGCGGAAGTGCAAACGGTGTAAATATTACTGCAAATAAACATCAGAATGTTCGTTCTGCTTTGTGTTGGAATGTGGAAGTGGCAAAATTAGCCCGTCAGCATAACAATGCAAATGTTGTAGCCTTGCCCTCCCGGTTTATTTCAAAGGAAGAAGCTATAGAAATTGTAGAAGCCTTTATCACTACTGATTTTGAAGGTGGCAGACACGCTAACAGAGTAAATAAAATAGCCTGTTAAGCATGAAGTCTCTTTTCTCTTTTTGCTTTATTACATTAAGTATCTTTTTATCGGCTCAGGATTCCACAGCAATCAGGTATTCTAAAATAATCCGCTCGGCGGATATAAAAGAATACATTACTGTATTGGCTTCCGATTCGCTGGAAGGAAGAGAAACAGCTCAGCCCGGACAAAAAAAAGCGGCGAGGTATATCGCTAAACAATTCAATAGTTTTGGTATCCCTCCGCACAACAACACTTATTTTCAGCCCTTTCAGTTATTTAATATAAAGCCGGAGAATGTAAGTTTAAAAATCAACGGCAAAGAATTAGAGTTTTTAGTAGACTATTACCACTTTTCAAATTTTTCAAATGATTCACTTTCAGCCGAAAAGGTTGTTTTTATTGGTAAACTAAACACGGATGTGAAAGATAAAATCGTTTTTACTTTATTAAAATACCACAGCGAAAAAGAAGTAAAAGAGTTGATCACCTCAGGGGCAAGAGCGGTGTTTTTTATCGACGATAAAGCAGAAACAAAAATGACCAATCCTGCCTATCACTTTAAGTCAGAGAGACTTAAAGTGGCGGAGCTCCACCCTAAAAAAACAACAGCAGTTTTCTTTATATCGCTTAAGGCGGCCAAAAAAGTGCTTAAAAGAAAAATAAAAAACAAGAATTTTTCAAACAAGGAAATAGACTGTAAAATAGATTTGAAAATAGAGATTGAAACGCAAAAAGTTTCTTCTGAAAACGTGATTGGCTATGTAGAAGGCGGCGATTTAAAAAATGAAGTGGTGGTCATTACTGCACATTATGATCATTTGGGAAAACACGGCGATGTAATTTATCACGGCGCTGATGATGATGGATCGGGAACGGCTGCGGTAATTGCGCTTTCTCACGCATTTGAGCAAGCAAAAAAAGAAGGTCATGGTCCGCGAAGAAGCATGCTCTTCATGACGGTATCAGGCGAAGAGAAAGGTTTGTTGGGTTCTTCGTTTTATGCATCCAATCCGCTGTTTCCTTTGAATAACACCATAGCGGATTTAAACATTGATATGATAGGCCGCATAGATGAAAAACACGGAACCAATGCGGATTATGTGTATTTGATAGGAAGCGATAAACTGAGCTCGGAGCTTCATAAAATCAGCGATAGCACTAACGCTACATACACAAAACTGGAATTGGATTATACCTTCAATGATCCCAACGATGTCAATCGTTATTACTATCGATCCGATCATTACAACTTTGCCAAAAACGGAATTCCGGTTATTTTTTATTTTAACGGAGTCCATGTTGATTATCATCAGCCGACGGATACCAGCGATAAAATCAATTTCGATAAAGTAGAAAAAATCGCAAAATTGGTTTTCTTCACCGCGTGGGAACTGGCCAACAGAAACAAACGAATTGTGGTGGATACCGAAAATGATTTTAAAGGCACGCGTTAAAACACCATTTCCGCCAGCTGTATTCTGTTTCCCGGTATCATTTTAATAATCCCTTTCATCTCCAGCTGAAACAAATGATTTTTTAAAACGGGGAGTGGAAGTTCCGATAAAGAAGAAAGCGTATCCAGGTGTATGGAGCTTACTTCGGCAATCAAATTCAATATTTTTTGTTCCGGACTGGTGAATTGATTCATTTGTAATTTAAGCTGCTTTTCTTTTTTCCCTTCACCCCAGTCCATATGTTTAATAAGGTCTTCAGCGCTTTCCATCATAATGGCTTTTTGTGATTTTATGAGTCGGTTGCAACCCACAGAATATTTATCTATGGTTCTCCCGGGATAGGCCAAAACCTCTCTTCCGTAGGAATGCGCGATATCGGCACTAATCAGCGAACCGCCTTTTTCTCCCGATTCTATTACTATTGTTGCATCGGCGAGGCCCGCTACAATTCGGTTTCTCTTTGGAAAATTCTCCCGGTCGGGATTGGTTTCCGACATAAATTCACTGAGTAAACCACCTCTTTCCAGCATTTTTTCGGCAGTATCGCGATGAACGGAAGGATAGATTCTGTCGAGTCCGTGAGCCAAAACCCCAATTGTATCCAATCCATATTCTAAAGAAGAACGATGTGCTTCAATGTCGATGCCTAAAGCCAATCCGCTAACCACTAAGATGCTATATTCTTTCAAATCTTTAATCAGATTATGGGTGATGGATCTGCCGTATTCTGTAGATTTTCTTGAGCCTACCACGGCAATTATTTTGCTTGCGCTTAAGTTTGCTGCCCCTTTATAATACAGCAGATAAGGGCTGTCGTCGCATTGTTTTAAGCGCGAAGGATAATCTTCATCCTGGTAAAACAGCGCTTTGATGTTGTGTTTTGTGATAAAGAGAAGTTCTTTTTCTGCGCGTCTTATAGAGCTGTCTTTGTTCTCATGTATAGATTTCCAGAGCACTTTTCGGGCTCCGGGAATTTCTTCTATCTCTTTAGGATTGGCATTTATTACCGATTCCGCCGAACCCAAATGTTCGGTCAATGCTTTTGCAATCAGTGGTCCCACACCCGGCATAAGGGTAAGCGCAACCTGATAAATTAAATCTGGTTTCATCCGTGTATTTTTGTTTAGTAAACTGTTAGGCGGTAACAGTGATGCAGCAAAACTATTTAAAAATTGTTAGGATTTTGCTTCTCCGTCGAACGATTTCAAAAAAACATTTATCTTTCCGGCAAAATAAAAACCTATGTATAGTCAGGATTTAACATTAGAAAAAGCACAGGAACAGGCAACATTTATTTCGAAGGTGTACGCCTGGATGTCGGCAGCATTGCTGATTACCGGAATTACGGCAATGGCAACCGCTTCTAATGAACAGTTAATGGAAATGATTTTTTCCAATCGTTTGGTATTTTATGGTTTACTCATCGGAGAGATAGGATTGGTGTGGTATTTATCTTCAAGAATACAATCTATGTCGGCTCAAACTGCCACCTATTTATTTATAGTCTATTCTGTTTTAAACGGGTTAACGCTTTCCATGATATTTGTTGTGTATACTGGCGCATCCATAGCAACAACCTTCTTTATTTCCGCAGGAACATTTACCATAATGAGCGCTTATGGTTATTATACCAAAAAGGATTTAACCTCTATGGGAAGAATTTTAACAATGGCTTTGATAGGAATTATTATCGCGTCAATTGTAAATATGTTTGTTGAAAGTGACATGACGGCCAAGATTATCAACTATGTTGGAGTGCTTATTTTTGTTGGACTTACAGCGTATGATACTCAAAAACTGAAAGAAATATATGCCGGAGATGCCGGATCGGAAGAATTCAAAAAATTGTCGATTATGGGCGCTCTCACGCTTTACCTCGATTTTATCAACTTGTTTTTATTGTTGTTGAGAATTTTAGGCGGCCGAAAAGGCGATTAACAGGCATTCTTGTGAAAATTAAAAAACCCCTTGTCTTTCGATAAGGGGTTTTTTATTGGAGGTCCGGAGCGGATTTGAACCGCTGTGGAAGGTTTTGCAGACCTCTGCCTAGCCGCTCGGCCACCGGACCATGATACAAATATAGGAATAATACTTTTACTACGTAATCTAAGAGCCTATTCGCTTATGGTTACCGAAACCCATTCAACATCTCCGCTAACGGGCGGACTCATTTTTTTGATGCACACCGTTGTTCCGTAAACAGAATTAAATTCCTGGCGAATTCTTTTGATGATTCTGCCTGCTACGGCTTCTATAAGCTTTGAACGTATGGCCATTTCTTCCTGAACGATGGAGTTGATCGTTACGTAATCAATCGTTTTCGTCAGGTCGTCATTGTTGGCCGCGTCTGTAAAATCTGTTTCTACATGAACATCTACAGTATAATGTCTTCCTATCAGCGCTTCTTCTTCCAAACAACCGTGATAAGCAAACAACTTAATTCCTTCAATACTTACTATGTGCATATTTAATTTTTATCGGCAATTTTTGCCCAGGTGTCTTTTAGCGATACGGTACGGTTAAAAACCAGATTTTTCTCTGTAGAATCTTTGTCGACACAAAAGTAGCCCATGCGTTCAAATTGAAAGGATTCGCCTGCTTTGGCGATTGCCAGAGAGGGCTCCAGTACTGATTTAATTACCTGTAGAGAATTCGGATTGATCAATTCTTTGAAATCCACATCGCCTTTATCAGGCGTTTCTGTTGTGAATAACCTGTCGTACAAACGTATTTCTGCCGAAATTCCTTTTATTGCAGAAACCCAGTGTATGGTGCCTTTTACTTTTCTGCCGTCGGGACTATTCCCTCCACGGGATGCAGGATCATAAGTGCAGCGCAGTTCAACTACTTTTCCTTCGCTGTCTTTGATTATTTCCTGACAGGTAATGAAATAAGCATAACGCAATCTTACCTCAGTTCCCGGCGCCAAGCGAAACCACTTTTTGGACGGAACTTCCAGAAAATCTTCTTGCTCGATGTAAAGTTCTTTTGTGAAGGGAACCATTCTTTTTCCTGCGCTTTCGTCCTCAGGATTATTTACTGCTTCCAGCTCTTCTACTTGTCCCTCAGGATAATTGGTAATCACCACTTTCAAAGGATTCAAAACCCCCATTACACGTGGCGCTTTTTTATTTAAATCTTCACGGATACTGAATTCCAGTAAAGAAACATCAATCAGATTTTCTCTTTTGGAGATGCCCACTCTTTCGCAAAAATCACGAATGGCCTCAGGTGTATAACCTCTTCTGCGTAAGCCGGAAACCGTTGGCATGCGCGGATCATCCCATCCCGACACGTGTTTTTCATTCACGAGCTGCATGAGTTTTCTTTTGCTCATCACGGTGTAGGTGATGTTGAGTCGCGACATTTCAATTTGTTGCGGACGGTAAGTGGTGTTCAATGTATTGTTGATCCACTCATACAGCGGACGGTGCACCTCAAATTCCAAAGTACAAATAGAGTGTGTGATGCCTTCTATCGCATCCGACAAGCCGTGCGCGAAATCGTACATCGGATAAATATTCCATTTATCGCCAGTTCTGTAATGATGTTTTTTTCTAATTCTATATAAGGCCGGATCGCGGAAATGCATGTTGGGAGAAGCCATGTCGATTTTAGCACGCAACAAATATTTTCCATCGGGAAACTCCCCGTTTTTCATGCGTTCAAATAAAGCTAAATTTTCTTCAACAGAACGATTTCTATACGGACTGTCTTTTCCCGGAGTAACTGCTGTTCCATGGTATTCACGCATTTGCTCAGCTGTTAATTCGCAAACAAAAGCCTTGTTTAGTTTAATAAGTTGAACCGCATAATCGTACAATTGTTGAAAATAATCAGAAGCGTTGTATTCGCCATCCCATTGAAAACCCAGCCATTTCACATCATTGCGAATGGAGTTAACGTATTCTTCGTCTTCTGTTTCAGGGTTGGTATCGTCAAAACGCAAATTGAATTTCCCGTTGTATTTTTTGGCCAATCCACCGTTTAAGCAAATTGATTTTGCATGTCCGATGTGTAAATATCCGTTTGGTTCAGGCGGAAAACGAGTGTGCACACGCTTTTCGTTTTTACCTTCTGCAAGATCTTTTTCAATGATTTGCTCAATGAAATTGAGTGATTTTATTTCTTCGGTTTCTTCCATTAGTTTTTTGGTAAACTTATTTTTTCAATGTTTTCTATTCCGGATTTCATCCTTTTCAAACACTCTTCTTTTCCGAGTATTTCGGCAATGTCAAATAAGTGCGGTCCCTCTCCTGCTCCGCTTAAAACAAGCCTTAACGGAGGCATTGCTGCGCCAAAACCCAATTGTTTTTCTTCCATGTAGCCTTTAAATGAAGTTTCCAGCAAAGCAGCTTTAAATACAGGTGCTGCTTCAAATAATTCAGCAACATCTTTCACAATTTGCGCTGAATTATCCTTCCATTTTTTCTCTACTGTTTTCGCGTCGTATTCTGTTGGAGCAGCAAAGAAATAAGCGCCAACAGAAATCATGTCTTTCGCGAAAACACAGCGTGGTTTAAGCAATTCAACAACTTTTTCAAGTTGAGCCTCGCTTAAATTATTGGCGGGTAATTGAACCAACGACAAAATTTCTTTTGCGCTTTTCTTTTGTAAATATTGTTGATTGAACCAACGGGCTTTATCTAAGGAAAATTTCGCTCCTGATTTACTTACTTTTTCCAATGAAAAAGCTTGTATCATTTCTTCCATGGAGAAGATCTCTTGTTCTGTTCCCGGGTTCCAGCCTAAGAAAGCTAAGAGATTTAAAAAGGCGTCGGGGAAATACCCGGCTTCTTTATATCCTGAAGAAAATTCTCCGGTTTTTGGATCGGTCCAGTTAAGTGGAAATACAGGAAAGCCTAGTCTGTCACCATCACGCTTACTTAGTTTTCCATTGCCATCGGGTTTAAGCAAAAGAGGTAAATGCGCAAATTCAGGCATTGTGTTTTCCCAGCCTAAAGCGCGGTACAACAGGACGTGCAAAGGCGCTGAAGGCAACCACTCTTCTCCGCGGATGACGTGAGAAATTTCCATTAAATGATCATCTACGATATTGGCGAGATGATAAGTTGGCATCCCGTCGGATTTAAATAGAACCTTATCGTCTAGCTGTTTCGAGTGAACCACTACCCTTCCGCGGATTAAATCATTCACCACCACTTCTTCGTCGGCAGGAATTTTAAAACGAATGGCAAAAGGAGCGTCTTCTTTTAGTTTTTGATCTACTTCAGCAGGAGACAGCGTTAATGAATTAACCATTTCTCCTCTGGTTGAAGCGTCGTATTGCCAGTTTTTTTTATTTTGTTCGGCTTCTTTTCTTTTGGCGTCAACAGCTTCATTGCTATCGAAAGAATAATAAGCGTTCCCTGATGCAATCAGCTGATCGGCGTATTGTTTATAAATCGCTTTTCTTTCGCTTTGGCGGTAAGGAGCGTGCGGTCCGCCTACATGAACGCCTTCATCAAAATCAAAGCCGCACCATTTAATAGCGTCAATTAAATATTCTTCTGTGCCCGGAACATAGCGTCCCTGATCGGTGTCTTCTATGCGCAAAATAAAATCTCCGCCATGCTTTTTAGCAAACAGATAATTGTATAATGCTGTTCGTATTCCTCCTATATGTTGCGGCCCCGTTGGACTTGGGGCATATCGTACGCGTACTTTTCTTGTCATGTCCACAAAGATATTAAAACATTGAAGCAAAATTCTATTTTTGTTTTATGGAAATTTTATCCCCCCAACACTGGAAAGATTACGAATTGATTGATTGCGGTAATGATGAAAAGCTGGAGCGTTTCGGACAATACATCACTATTCGTCCCGAACCGCAAGCGGTTTGGAAGAGAGCTCTCCCCTATTCTAAATGGGAACAGTTGGCTCATGTAAAATTTGTTCCTGATTCCAGTTCTCAGGGGACCTGGAAAAAGTTGAAACAGATGCCCGATCAGTGGAAAATTTCTTACGATCATTTGAATTTTAAATTGCGTCTCGGACTCACTAAATTCAAGCATGTTGGCGTTTTTCCTGAACAAGCGGCTAACTGGGATTATATTTATGACAGCATAAAAAAAATGAATACGCCTCAGCCAAAGGTGCTCAATATGTTTGCGTATACCGGTGGCGCTTCTTTGGCGGCAAAATCCGCAGGGGCAGATGTAATTCATCTCGACGCCATCAAACAAGTGGTTTCCTGGGGAAAAGAAAACATGGAAATTAGTGGCTTAAAAGACATTCGCTGGATGGTGGAGGACGCTTTGTATTATTCGAAAAAAGCTGCGAAAAAAGGAATTCTCTACAACGGAATTATATTGGATCCCCCCGCCTTTGGTCATGGTCCGAACGGAGAAAGCTGGAAACTGGAGCGCGATATCGATGAATTGTTGTCCTGTGTTTTTCAAATGCTGGATCCAAAAGAGCATTTCTTTATTATTAACACTTATTCTCTGGGCTTCTCCTCCTTGATTCTGCGTAATCTTTTGCAGTCCTACAAACAACTCGATTCTTCTTGTGAAATTGGCGAAATTGTTCTCCCTTCTTCTCAAAATCAGATGTTGCCTTTGGGGGTTTTTGCAAGGGCTTTCCGACAAGCACAATAATATTTTTGTGTAACAAAGCGAATAACTCGTTATTTTAGTGAGAGTAAACAACCGTATTTGAGTAATCAATTCGACATATTGCGCCATAAACTGGATGAGTTTATTAAGAAGTACTATAAAAATGAACTTCTTAAAGGAGCTTTGTATGCTGCGATTATCGTGCTTTCCTTCTTTATTTTTTCAGTTGTAGCCGAATATTTCGGTCGCTTTGAAACCGGTGTAAGAACAATTTTGTTTTACAGTTTGGTTGCGGTGTTTTTATTTGTGCTGGCTAAATTTTTCATACTTCCGCTTTCAAAATTGTACAAATGGAGCAAAACCATTTCCTATGAACAGGCCGCTAAAATACTGTCGGGCCACTTTTCTCAGATTCAGGATAAACTGATCAATGCCCTTCAGCTTCAAAATATTTCACAACAACAAAACGAATTGCTTTTGGCTTCTATCAACCAGAAAGTGGAGGAATTAAAACCTTTGCCTTTTGTAACGGCGGTTGATTTTAGGGAAAATATAAAATATGCAAGATACCTTGCCTTTATTTTACTTTTTCTGCTTTTTGCCTGGATGATTTTTCCACAGGTGGTAAGGGATAGCGCAAACCGGATACTGCACCACCAAACTTATTTTGCCCCTCCCCTCCCCTATCATTTTAACATCACCAACAAGGATCTTAAGGTGGCCCAAAATGAAGATTTTCTACTCAATGTGGAAATGGAAGGATCGGTAATTCCCGAAGAGGTTTATGTTGAAATGGGCGACAGTAAAATAAAACTGAAGAAAGAAGACAAAATACATTTCAGTTATTTGTTTAAAAACGTAAATCAAAACACGGAATTTTATTTGAAAACAGATGAGGTTTCCTCTGAAAAACACACGCTGCTGGCCCTTCCAAAAGCTTTGGTAAAAGGAATGGAAATTATTTTGGAATACCCGTCTTACCTCCATAAACCAACAGAAAAAATAAAAAATACAGGAGACTTAGCTCTTCCCGAAGGCACAAAAGTAAAATGGTCTTTTAATACAGAAAACACTGATTTTATTGCTCTTTCCTTTGCTGATTCTGTTTATCGCCTCAATAAATCAAACGATGATAAATTTTCCTTCACAAAAAAAATCCGCGACACGCAACAGTACAAAATGAGCGTATCCAATACGTTGCTGTCGAGCCCTTCCATCGCTACTTATTTCATCAATGTACAAAAAGATGCTTATCCTGAAATAAAGGTTGAAAACATTGAGGATACTTTGGAAATGAATAAAATATTCAGTGTTGGTTATATAGCTGATGATTACGGATTGTCGCGCTTGACTTTCAATTATCGTAAAACCGGGGAGGATGGCGCCGAACAAAAATCTTTTCAGGTGAAGGACATAAAGGTAAATTCTTCTTTACAGGAGCAGGAGTTCAATCATTTTACCGATTTGAAAGCTTTGGATTTAAAACCCGGAGAAGCAATTGAATATTATTTTGAGGTTTGGGACAATGATGGGGTTAATGGGAGAAAGTCGGCGAAAACCGCTTTAAAAAGTTTCCAGATCCCAAGTCTCAGAGATGTTGAAGCAAGCGTTCAGTCAAAACAAAACGACGTTATTGATAAGCTTAAAAGTGCCGCAAAAGAAGCGGATCAGCTGCAAAAAGAATACGAAGAAATTAAAAACGACTTACTTAATAAAAAGGATTTGGATTGGTCGGATAAAAAGAAACTCAAAGAATTCTTGAAAAAACAAGATGCTTTTTCTGAAAAAGTGGATCAGCTGAAAGAAGAAAATAAAAACATCAACGAACAAAAAGATGAGTTTTTTGAGCAATCTGAAGAATTGATGAAAAAACAGGAACAATTGCAAAACCTCATGGATCAGCTGCTTCCCGAAGAAATGAAACAACAGTTTGAAGAGCTTCAAAAACTGATGGAGGAAATGTCGAAAGAAAAAACGGAAGAGCTGCTCGAAAAAATCAATATGAACAACAAGGAAGCAGAAAAGGAATTAGACAGAACCCTTGAAATATTTAAACAGATTGAATTTGAAGAAAAGCTGGAAAATACTATTAATCAGTTGGATAAGCTATCAGAAAAACAAAAACAATTGTCGGAAGAAACTAAAAATGCCGACAAACAAAAACAGGAGGAACTTTTGAAAAAACAAAACGAGCTTAACAAAGAATTTGAAAATGTAAAAAAAGACATAGAAGACCTTAAAGACAAAAACGCTAAGCTAGAATACCCAAAACTGTTCAACGATCCGCAAGAGAAAAAGAATGAGACCGAAAACGAGATGAATAAAGCGCAGGAAAATCTTGAGCAAAAAAAGAATAAAAACGCTTCTCAGAATCAAAAAAATGCTTCTGATAAAATGAAAGAAATGTCGGAACAGCTTTCTGCCATGAAGGAAAAGGAAGAAAAAGAACAGCAGGCGGAAGACATGAACAGTTTGCGACAAATATTGGAAAACCTCTTGTATTTGTCTTTTGAACAGGAAAAAATCATGAACAATTTCAAACAAACTTATCCGCAGGATCCTAAGTATGTGGACTTAACCAAACAACAGCACAAATTAAAAAATGATGCCCGAATCATAGAAGATTCTTTGTTGGCGCTGAGTAAAAGACAGGTTCAACTGAAATCCGTTATCAATAAAGAAATAGGAATGATCAATGCTAATTTAGATGAAGCTGTTGCTTTGTTGGCCGAAAGAAGGACAAACGAAGCCAACGAAAAACAACATTATGTGATGACATCATCCAATAATTTAGCCTTAATGCTGGATGAATCTCTTCAGCAAATGCAGCAACAGATGGCTCAAAAAATGTTCGGCTCAAAAAAATGTCAAAAGCCCGGAGACGGCCCTCCTTCTATCTCAACATTAAAAAAAATGCAGGAACAAATGAACCAGCAAATGAAAGAAATGAAGGACGGAACAAGCAAAGGAGGGAAGTCGGGAAAAGATGGAGAAAACGGAGAATCCGGAGAAAAGAAAAAATTAGCTAAATTAGCAGCTCAGCAAGCTGCAATCCGACAACATTTGCAACAGTTGAACCAGAAACTAAACAAGGAAGGCAAGGGGGGGGGCACCGGTGGCAATGGTGATCTTGATAAGATCAGCGAAATGATGCGCAAAACGGAAGCGGAAATCGTTAATGACAAAGTAACGCAAGAGACTATCCTACGCCAGAAAGAAATCTTAACGCGTATGCTGGAGGCTGAAAAAGCAATTAAAGAGAGAGAATTCGACAAAGAAAGAGAGTCGAAACAGGGAAAAGAAAGCGAAAAAGGAAACCTTAAATACTTTAAAGAGTATAAATGGTTCAAAAAGAACGAGAGTGAGTTATTGAAAACGGTTCCGCCGTCGCTAAATAATTTTTATAAAAAGAAAGTAAACGAGTATTTTAATACTCTTAATGAATAGATAGAACCAATGGAACAAAAACTTTCATTTCCGTCAAAAGCGGAAAACTTGAATCTGGTGGAGAAGTTGATTGATGATGTTTGTGAAAAAAACAGCGTGAACGAAGATTATTATGGCAACATACTGATAGCGATTACCGAAGCAGTAAACAACGCCATACACCATGGAAATAAATCTAATCCTGAAAAAAAAGTAAACGTTTCTTACACGTCAACTCCTGAAAAACTATTGTTTACCATTCAAGATGAAGGCCCTGGATTTGATTACGAAAATTTACCCGATCCAACAGATCCTCAAAACATAGAAAAACCACACGGAAGAGGAGTTTTCTTAATGAGAAATCTTTCCGATGAAATAGAGTTTTCCGATGGAGGAAGTACAGTAGTTATGAAGTTTAAAGTAGCCCAACAGGCACAGGCGTCCTAAAACGGTGAATACCTCTGTTTTTTTTCATTTTGAAGACCTCCATTTTTCTTTGCTACAGAAAAGAAAAATCACCCAATGGCTCAACGATTGTTGTGTCAAGGAAAAGAAAAAATTAGGTGATTTAAATTACATCTTCTGCTCAGATAAGTACCTCCTTAAAGTCAATAAAAAATATCTCGATCATAATTATTTAACTGATGTGATCACCTTTGATAACACTAGCCCAGATGGAGTTTCGGGTGACATTTTTATTAGTTACGACAGGGTAAAAGACAACGCAAAATCATTTGGTCAAAACAGAGTAGATGAATTGCATCGTGTAATGATTCACGGACTTTTACATCTAATTGGCTATTCTGACAAAAATCCTGAACAACAGAAGGTTATGAAATCCAAAGAGGATTTTTATTTATCTTTGAGAGCTTTTTAAAAAATTATGGACGATTTATTTGATGTTATTGTTGTTGGTGGAGGGCATGCCGGCTGTGAAGCTGCACATGCTGCTGCAACTATGGGCTCAAAGGTTTTGTTGATCACAATGAACATGAATACCATCGCCCAAATGAGTTGTAATCCCGCCATGGGAGGAATAGCTAAAGGACAGATAGTCAGGGAGATAGATGCGTTGGGGGGAATGTCCGGAATAGTCAGCGATGAAACCATGATCCAATTCAAAATGCTGAATCGCTCAAAAGGGCCTGCTATGTGGAGTCCTAGAGCGCAAAGCGATAGAATGCGTTTCGCGGAGAGCTGGAGACTAAAATTAGAACAAAATCATAATGTAGATTTCTGGCAAGATACCGTGAGCAAGATCGATGTTAAGGATGGAAAGGTCGTTGGTGTACACACACAATTGGGAATGTATTTCAATTGCAAAAGTGTAGTACTGACCAACGGAACTTTTTTAAACGGATTAATTCACATCGGTGAGAAAAATTTTGGTGGAGGACGTACAGCAGAAAGTTCATCAAAAGGATTGACAGAAAGCTTATTTTCTTACGGCTTTGAAGGCGGAAGAATGAAAACAGGAACTCCTCCCCGAGTGGATGGGCGATCGTTAGATTATTCTTTAATGGATGAACAGGCGGGCGACGAAAACCCAATGAAGTTTTCTTATAAAAACACTAAAAATCTTACGAAACAAAGAAGTTGTTATCTCACATATACCAATGAAGAGGTTCATGATATTTTAAGAACCGGCTTTGACAGGTCTCCAATGTACAGCGGAAGGATTCAGGGTTTGGGTCCGAGATATTGTCCATCTATAGAAGATAAAATCAGTCGTTTTTCTGAAAGGGAGCGCCATCAGATTTTTGTTGAACCGGAAGGCTGGGATACGGTTGAAATTTATGTAAATGGATTCAGCACTTCTTTACCGGAAGACGTTCAGCTAAAAGCGCTTCGCAAAATAAAAGGATTTGAGAAGGTTAAAATGTTTCGGCCAGGTTATGCCATAGAATACGATTTTTTCTATCCTCAGCAGCTTAAAAACACCCTTGAAACTAAATTGGTGGAGAACCTTTACTTTGCCGGCCAAATTAATGGAACAACAGGTTATGAAGAAGCTGCTTGCCAAGGATTAATGGCCGGAATCAACGCAACATTAAAAAATCAAAATAAAGCGCCTTTTGTACTTCAAAGGAATCAAGCTTACATAGGCGTGTTAATAGACGATTTGATTACAAAAGGGACCAACGAACCTTATCGCATGTTTACCTCCAGAGCAGAGTATCGTATTTTGCTTCGTCAGGACAATGCCGATTTAAGATTGACTCGTTTTGGGCATGCTATAGGATTGGCCGACGATGACAGATTGAAAAGAGTAGAGGAAAAAGAAGAAAAAGTGAAGGCGTTGATTCAGGTTATTAAAGATCTGAGTATTTCTCCTGAGGATATTAATTCGGCTATTATTGCTAAGGAAGGGTCTCCTGCCACACAAAAACAAAAATGGTTCACTTTATTGCAAAGACCAGAACTTAGTATATTCGACTTTTCTTATTTAGAAGTGGTGAAGGAACTTCTTGCGAATGAAATAGGCAGAGATGTTTTAGAGCAAGCAGAAATTCAAACCAAGTATCAAGGATACATTGAAAAAGAAGAAGATCTTGCTCATAAACTTCAAAAATTAGACAATATAAAAATGAGATCTGATTTTGATTATTCTTTATTGAAATCAATTTCAGCAGAGGCTAAAGAAAAATTAATAAAAATTCGTCCCGAGACTTTGGGACAGGCATCCCGAATTAACGGAGTGACGCCCGCCGACATTTCCTGCATTATGCTTTTTATAGGCTAAAAACTTTAATTGTTCCACGTGAAACAAAATCCAAATTCTAACGAAAATCATCAGATTCAAGTTCAAAAAGAAATTTTTGAAGAGATCAAAGAAATAATAAAAAAAACAGATGTAAGTCTGGTGGATGATTTAGCGTCTCTACTTAATGTTTCTACAGACAGTGCATATAGAAGAATTCGTTGCGACAAGTTTGTTACAATCGACGAATTGGAAAAAATATGCCGGCATTATAATATCTCATTTGACAAACACCTTGCTCATTTAGACGAAAACAATGTCGTTTTTAAAGTTGCTTTAAAAAAAGAGACTTTATCTTTCGATGCGTTTTTATCCGGAATATTAACCGATTTAAAACGAATCAATTCATTTCCTGATCATAAATTAATTTATTCGGCAAAAGAGATTCCAATATTTCATTTTTTTCAAATTCCTGAATTGGCTGCGTTTAAGATGTTTTATTGGATGAAAACATTGTTTCAAATGCCTGAATATGAAAATGTGTCTTTTTCACCCGATTTTGTGAGTCCAAAATATCTTGAATTATCAAAGCAAATAAGCGAAGAATATTCCAATACAAATACCTATGAAATTTGGAATTATGAATCTATTCATAGCATTCTTGCCCAGCTGGAATTTTATTATGAGTCGGGTTTTATGACTCAGGAAATGGCGCTTAAAATATTAGAAAAATTAAAAGAGTTAATTTTCCATATTAGAAAACAAGCAGACGTAGAGTATAAATTCCCTATAAAAGGAGCCGGTGCAGGAAAAGAAAAATCCCGCAATTATTATTTATACAACAATGAAATTATTTTAAGTGATAATACTATTTATGCCCAATATGGCAAAGAATCCAAGTGCTATATTCCTCACGCATTGTTGTATTATATGTCTACTACCGATCAAAAATATTGTGACCATATACACAATGTTTTCAATGGTGTAATAAGAAAATCAACTATGATTAGTGGTGTGGCTGAAAAACACAGAGCTATTTTCTTCAATTATATCTTACAAAGAATAGAAGAAAAGAGAGCTAAATTAGAAAGATAAATTTTCCGGAATATTTTATAAACGAACGCCAAAAACCAGGATATCATCTACCTGATCATGGATTCCTTTCCATTCACAAAGGCGTTGATCCACAATTTGTTTTTGTTCTTCCATTGGTTTGGAAGATGCTGCTAAAAGCATATCTTTTAATACTTTGGATTTGAATTTCTTTTTGTCTTCTCCTCCAAATTGATCTGCATAACCATCTGTATATAAATAGATAGAATCTCCATCAGAGTAGTTTATTTCATGGAGCTCAAAGTCTTTTTCTTTTACTTCAAAACTTCCTCCCAGAGATGTTTTTGTTGCTTTTATCTCGATCATTTCTCCCTTACTCACATAAATTAAAGGACGAAAAGCTCCGGCATACATGACGCTTTTCTTTTTGAAATCAATGGTTATTAAGGCCATGTCCATTCCGTCGTTCGATTCAGTATCGCTATTTTCAAATGCCTTTATGATACCTCTATCGATGCGTTTTAATGCCTCTGCAGGGTTTAAAATGCCGTCTTTTCCAATAATTTGATCCAATAGGGTCATCCCGATTAATGACATAAATGCTCCAGGCACACCGTGACCGGTACAGTCGCTGATAGAGATGATCATTTTATCTCCTAAAAATTTAAACCAGTAAAAATCGCCGCTTACAATGTCTCTTGGAGCATGGTATAAGAAGGCATCTTTTAAGTGATTTAATTCGCTTAAAGGAGGGAAGTAGGATTGCTGAATAGTTAAGGCATAACGAATACTAGAATTTAAATCCGTATTTTTTTCTTCAATCTCTTTGTTTTTGGCAATCATTTCGAGATTTACGAATTCAAGTTGTCTTTTTTGTTCCATTACCTCTTCGGTTCTTTCCTCTACTTTTTGTTCCAACATCTCTCTTTCCTGACGTAATTTTCTTTCACGCAATTTAATGTATCCATAAATAAGCAAGGCAATAGAAACAACAACTAAACCCTTGAACCACAGCGTGTTCCAAAAAGGAGGTAAAATGGTAAAGTGAAATACTGTTGGTTTTTTTTCGGGTTCTCCATCAGCATTTTCTGCATACACCATAAACTCATAATCTCCCGGCTCGAGATTGGAATATATAGCTTCACGCTTTGCTTCAAAGGGAGTCCAGGTACCTTCTTTATCCGGACCATTTAAACGCCAGCTGTATTTTACTTTTTCAGGCGCGGAATGATCAATACCGATAAATTTAAATACAGGGTTATTTTCATTGTGTTGGAGCACCAATGTTCCTTTAGGAATGATGGTCCAGCGCTCAATAGAATCTGTATATTTTCTCCAGTTGATGTGGTTATTTCCTAGCTGAATATTGGTAATAATTACTTTCGGAGTATAGCTGCTGTAATCATCAATTTCGGTATTGTATTCTACAACTCCTTTAAAAGTGCCAAAATAAACCAATCCTTCCGGGGCATTAGAGGATGCATTTCTATTTGTTCCCATTCCCATAAAGCCGTTCGAAACATCATAATGTTTGATAAAATCGATTTCTATTCCGGTCTTTTTTTCTACCTGAGGCGGGTTAAAAAATATTTTATCTACTCCGCGCATGGATCCTACCCATAAACAGTTGTTTATATCAAACTGCAATAAGGAAATATTATTCATACTTAAGCCTTGTTCCTGTTTGGTAGTGAAGACTTTGAAATTATCGTCTTTAAATTTCACCAATCCTTTATCTGTACCAATCCATATTGCATCATTGGGTCCTGCAGAAATAGAATTAATAACATTAGAAGGCAATCCGTCTTCAGTTGAATAAGTGAGAAATTCTTTGAAATTAAATCTGTTTAATCCTTCAAATGTTCCTATCCAGATTGAACCTTCTCCGCCTTCAGAGATACACCTAACATTGTTGGAGGTTAAGCCATTAAGCCTGCTGTAGTTTTGAGAATTTGTGCCGTCAAATGCAGTAACGCCGGATCTTGTTCCGATCCATAATATTCCTCTGGAATCTTCATAGAGGCAAGAAATATTTTCGTCAATCAGTTCAACGCCTGTGGCAATAGTAATTTTTCCTTTGTCCAATTTTGCCAAACCCGAAGGAGTCCCTATCCATATTGTCCCTGTTTTTGCAGATTGACACAATGCAGTAATCTGATCGCTTGGCAATCCATCCTGAACAGAAAAACGCGCTAAGCTATCATGCCTCATTCGGTATAATCCACCTCCTAAGGATCCATACCAGCGATAACCGCTATTATCAACGAGAACAGCAGTTATGTTGTCAAATTCCAATCCGTCTTCCCGCGTATAATAGGTGAATGCGTGCCCCGAATATTTAAATAAACCCGAGCCTTTTGTTCCAAACCAGGTGTTTTCTCCCGAATCTAGAATAATAACGTTAACAGGGTTATTGGTAAAACCTCTTTTTGCATCGAATAATACAAATTTATCATCCACTAATTTTGCTGCCCCTTTTCCGGTTCCAATCCATAGGATATCATTTTGGTCCTTGGTGAGAGAGAGTATAATATTACTTGGCAAACCATCTTCAATGGAATATTTTTTAAATCCGTCTTCTTGAACCAGAACTAATCCGGAGTTGGTCGCCACCCAAATTTCTCCGGCAATTTCCGTGATGTCGTTTATAAGATTATCGGGCAATCCGTCTTCTGTTGTGTAAGTGGTTATTTTATCATTTTTCAAAACAGACAAACCATTGTCTCCGCCTATCCAGAGTTGTCCTTTGGAGTCGGCAAATAAACATTTTATATTTCTGCTAAGCTTAGTGTTTAAGGCAAATCTTTGAGAAAAACCATCTCCTTTAAAAACGGCTAATCCGCCTTTTTTTGTTCCGACATAAAGTTCGTTTTGGTATTCTTCAATAGCCAAAACTTCTTCATCGGGTAAGCCTTGTTTTTTTGTGAAATTGATAAAGTCGAATCCATCATAAAGGGTAATTCCCTTTTTAGTCCCCACCCATATTTTCCCTTTAACATCTCTGTAAATACATTGAGTATAATTACTAATCAAGCCATCGCTTTCTTTAAATTGGCGAAACTCAACCCCGTCGAATTTTATTATTCCTTCATTTGGCGTGGCAATCCAGAGGTAACGAAAATGATCCTGAAGAATATCTACGACCTCACTGGAGGGCAATCCATCTTCAATAGTGTATTGTGAAAAATTGTAACGCTGAGCGTTTATCACTAAAGGGAATAAAAGCAAAAGGACGGCCTGAAAAAGCCGCCTTGTGAAAAAATATTGATTGGAGATGTTCTTATCTTTTTTCAATAGGAACATATTTCTTGTCTATATCTCCAATGTAAATCTGACGAGGTCTTCCGATAGGCTCATTGTTGCCGATCATTTCCTGCCATTGTGATATCCATCCCGGCAAACGGCCTAAGGCAAACATTACGGTGAACATTTCTGTTGGAATACCCAATGCTTTGTAGATGATACCGGAGTAGAAATCCACATTCGGATATAAATTTCTTTCTTTGAAGTAATCATCGCTCAATGCAACTTCTTCTAAGCTTTTTGCAATATCAATCAAAGGATCTTGAACGCCTAATTCTTTTAATACATCATCACAAGCCTTTTTGATGATTTTAGCTCTCGGGTCAAAGTTTTTGTAAACTCTGTGTCCGAAGCCCATCAAACGGAAAGGGTCATTTTTGTCTTTTGCTTTTTGAATCCATTTTTCAACGTTTCCGCCGTCTTTCTGGATTTTTTCAAGCATTTCAATTACTGCCTGGTTGGCACCACCGTGAAGAGGGCCCCACAAAGCAACAACACCTGCAGAGATAGAAGAATATAAATTCGCCTGAGAAGAACCAACGATTCTTACTGTTGATGTTGAACAGTTTTGTTCGTGGTCTGCGTGTAAGATCAAAAGCATGTCAAGAGCTTTCACTACAGCGGCATTCAATTCATATTTCTGAGAAGGCAAATCGAACATCATGTTCAGGAAGTTCGCTGCATAATCTAATTTGTTTGTTGGATAAACACGTGGATGACCCACTAAGTTTTTATAAGCCCATGCAGAGATTGTAGGCATTTTACCCATCAATCTGTAAATGGTCAGCATGGTTTCTTCCTTGCTTCTGTTAGGATTTTGTGATTCCGGGTAGAAGGTAGACAATGAACAAACCAAAGAAGCCACAACACCCATTGGATGGGCTTTTGATGGATAAGCATCAAAAAATTTTCTCATGTCCTCGTGAACAAGAGTATGTTTTTTTATGTTGTTATTGAAAGATTCTAATTCAGTTTTATTGGGAAGATGTCCGTGAATCAAAAGATGGGAAACTTCCATGAAGCTCGACTTTTCAGCTAAATCTTCAATGGCATAACCCCGGTATTTCAAAATACCTTTTTCTCCATCTAAAAAAGTAATAGAGCTTTTTGTTGCTCCGGTATTTTTAAATCCGGAATCCAATGTGATTAAGCCTGACGCCGATCTTAACGTGGCGATATCCATAGCTTTTTCGTTTTCTGTTCCTGTGGTTACCGGGAGTTTAAATGTTTTCCCGTTGTAGGTTACCTCTGCAAAATCTTCCATTCAGGCGTTTTTTTGGTGAGTTATCAACTAATTTTCACGATGCGTAAAGATAAATAAAACTCGTTGCGGAGCAAACGTTACGTCAGATAAATTTCATTTTTTATGCATGGAAGGGGCTGCTAACTCAGTAATTGAGATAAATATGATTAATCAATTCTTCAGATTTCTCTTTTATAGTAGTGCTTTCAGAGGAAAAATGATTTGTCATTATAACAACGATAATATTTTTTCCTAGTGTTGTTTTTAAATAACCTGCGTAGGATTTTATGCCTGTCATGGATCCGCTTTTCCCGAAAAAATTTCCTGTAAATTTTTGAGTGCTTCCAAAATTTTTCAGCGTGCCGTCTTTACCCGAAACAGACAAACTTTCTTTATAAAAAGGAAAAAATTTAGAGTCGGAATACATTGTTTTTAAAAGCAAAACAAAGTTTTTCGGGCTCAAGGCATTTGTAGGAGAGAGTCCGGAAGCATCTTTAATCAGGGACTGATCAAAAGAGCAATTAGTAAAAGCAGATTCAATGGTTTCTTGGTAATCAACACTACCTAATTTCATTTTTACGGCAGCACCGCAGGCTTCCGCAAAAAGATTGTTGCTTTGTTTATTAGTGACGATAATAATTTCTTTGAGAGCGGGGGAGTAGTGGGTATAAAAAACAGGGAGATTCTGTTTGATTTTCTCCCGAGTGCTTTTATAGGTTCCTTTAACGGAGATTCCGCTGTTTTTCAACTCTTCATATAGCAGAAATGCCAGAAATAATGCGGGATCCGGAATAGCGCCCTTTACTTTAAAGTTGCTTTTGTTTGCCGGAATAGTTCCTTCTACTTCTTTATTGAACTCTAAGGGTCCGCCTAAAATGTAGGCATTGTCTTTTTGATCTTCTGAAGCCAATACTTTGTTGTTGAGTTTTAAGTAGGGAATTGTTGGACTGACATTAACGATTTCCGCTGTAGTTCCGGCCTCTTTGCTTGAAAATGAAATAGAATATTGATTGTCGAAAACATTTAATGCTCTGGCCGGAGAACCATAATAATTTGAAATGTCGCTCCAAAGCCAATCATAAGGAGCCGGAGAGCTTCCAAGATAACTGTCGTTGGCCACTATGTCTCCTTTAATAGAGCTGATGCCGGCCTTTTTTATGGCATCCACCCATTGCTGAATAAAAGCTTTTTGGTCATCGAAGAAAAACTTAGATCCTAAAGTGGGATCACCAAAACCATTGATATGCAAGTTTCCGGAAAGAACACCATTTTGAAGACTATCGGCATAAGCCAATTCGGTTTTAAAGCGATATTCCGCACCAAGCTCTTTGAGTGCCGCAGCAGTTGTTACTAGTTTTAATGTGGATGCACTGATCAGATTTTTTTCTGCATTATTAGAAAAAAGCACGGAGTCTTTATCTAAATCATAAACCATCACACCAACGTTTGTGTTTTTAAAAACCTTAGCATTCAGCCAGCTGTTAAAGAAAGCACTTTGTGTTTTGGCTTCAGAAAACAACAATAAAATCGCAACCAGTAAAAAGCTCTTCATAATTAAATTTTAACAAGTATCGTGCTGAAACTAAAGCGTTATAATTTCGTAAATCATTATCAAACCAGTTGTGAAAAAATGAATTGTTTAATTGTTGAAGATGATCGTGGTTCGGCTAAATTAATAGAAAACTATATTTCTAAGACTAATTTTTTGAATTTATCCGGAATTTGCACCAACGCAATCGATGCAACAAAATTTTTAAGCAACAATAAAATCGATTTGATTTTTCTGGATATCGAAATGCCTGAAATGAGCGGTTTGGATCTGGCCGAAACCGTTGAAAAAAACGTTCAGGTAATATTCATGAGTGCTCAAATAACATATGCTGTAAAGGCTTTTGAAATAGATGTTACCGATTATCTCCACAAACCAATTTCTTACAATCGTTTTTTGGATTCAGTGCAAAGAGCAAAAAAGAAAAAGGACGAAAGAGCAAATGTTGAAATTAAAGATAGAGACCACATTTTTGTTAAAACCGATCATCAGTTGGTGAAAATAAAATTTAACGACATAAAGTGGATTGAAGCAATGTCGGATTATGTAATGATATATACCAATGCCGGGAGATACATCGTTCTTTCTTCATTGAAATCCATTGAAGAAAAATTGCCTCAAAAACAATTCCTGAGAAGCCACCGATCCTTCATTGTTAATGTCGACAAAATAAACTCCATTGACGATTCTTCTGTAATTGTTGAAGAAAAAACCATTCCGCTGGGAAAGACTTTTAAAGTAAAATTTTTGCAAACCGTTCGCACCTTTTAGGGAAATCATTTATCCCTGTGTAAATTAGCCTCAAAAAATTTCTGAAAAAAAATGTTTTAATAATCGGACAGGGATTAGCGGGAACGCTGCTTGCCTTGGAATTGTTTCAAAGAGGAAGCAACGTCAGTATTATTGCCGATTCTTCTTTACCAAGCTCATCAAAAGTGGCTGCGGGATTGATTAATCCCGTTGTTTTCAAAAGACTTTTACCAAGCTGGAGGGCAGATGAACTCCTTCCTTTTTTACAACAGAAATACAAAACACTGGAGACTTTACTGGAAGAAAAATTCATTCATTCAATAAGCATTACAAAAGTTATTGAAAATCAGCATGAGCTGGAGACCTGGGGAAAACGAGCTCATGCAGAGGATATCCGGGACTTTATCAGCGAAAAAATTACGCATACAAATCCACAAGGGTTCAAGAGTGTTGAAGTGCTTGGTTACGGAGAAGTGCTTCAGTCAGGATATCTTGACACCCACCTTTTTTTAAATGCAGCAGCGCGTTTTTTTAAAGAGAAAGGATGTTTTAATGATCACGAATTCTCCTATCAGGAACTTCAACTAACCGCAAAAGGAGCCATTTATCAGGAGAAAGAATACGATTCAGTAGTATTTTGTGAAGGATTTTTTGTTCATCGTAATCCTTACTTTTCTTTTCTTCCTTTTAAGCCTGTTAAAGGAGATGTGCTCACAATAAGCATAGAAGGGTATCAGAATAAAAATGTGCTGAATAAGAATTTTTTTCTTTTGCCTTTGGTAGATGGTGCGTATAAGCTGGGCGCTACTTACGATTGGAAAAACTTAAATTTTGAACCGGGCGAAGAAGCAAAAAATGATTTGTTGAATCGGCTTAAAGACTATGTTTCAGGAGAAGTAAAAGTGCTGAAACACGAGGCAGGAGTGAGGCCCTCCAGTGAGGATCGCCGACCAATTATCGGTCCGCATCCACATCATCCACAACTTCATGTGTTCAATGGTTTGGGCACAAAAGGGGTAATGCTTGCGCCTTTTTTTGCAGCACAACTGGCCCATCACCTGCTGGATGGCGCACTAATAGATCAGGAAGTTTGTATAGAGCGGTTTTATCACCTAAAGAAGTGAATCCAGCTTTCTCTCCAGATCTTCGATTTTCCTTTCAATGTTATGTAAGTTAATCTCCGGAGTATTTTCAGAAGCATTGGCCTTCTTTTGGAATTTTTTCAAAGCAGCTACTCTGTCGTTTCTAAAAGAGTCCTTTTGTTTTTGCAATTCGGAAAGCTCTTTCTTCAGCTGTTCAGAAGTATAAATAGTATTCATATTCTAAAACTAATTGATGACTATCCAGCCAATATACTTAGCCAATTCTCATTAGGCAAACGACTTCCTGTGGAAAACTTGTTTTAAACGCCCTAAAAGATAGCGCATGTGGCGAATACCTTCATTGTATGCTGTGGAAAACTTTATGCCCTGAAAAAGCATAATCATCAAAAAGACCAGAATACTTTGATAATTTGGCGCGCTGTTAAATCCAAAAACCATGAGCGCTAAAATCCCTTCTGCAAACAAAAAAGAACATCATTTAGTTACCCACAATCATTCCCGCAATGATGAATATTACTGGATGAATCAACGCGACAGCAAGGAAGTGGTGGATTATCTGGAAGAAGAAAATGCTTATGCAAATGACTATTTCAAGGATTCAGAAGTTTTGCAACAAAAGATTTACGATGAAATATTAGGGCGGATTGATCAAAAAGAAGAGTCGGTTCCTTACTTCTACAGCGGATATTTTTATTATTCCCGTTATGAAGAAGGAAAGGAATATCCTGTCTATTGCAGAAAAAAAGGGTCTTTAGAAACGGAGGAAGAAATTTTATTGAATGTGAATATTCTTGCCGAAGGCAAAGCCTATTGCAGCGTTGGCAATGTTGAGGTAAGCGACGATCAGAAATATGTTGTTTACTCAGTTGATTTTGTTTCCCGAAGACAGTACGACATTTATTTTAAAAACCGCATTACCGGTGAAATAGAAAAAACAATAGTCACCAATACTTCGGGAGAGTTTGTAATGGCCAACGATAGCCGCACCATTTTTTTCACTAAAAAAGATGACGCGTTGCGACCTTATCAGGCTTATCGCTATAGCATTGGAAAAGAAGAGTCTTCTCAGGAATTGATTTTTCAGGAAGATGATGAAATGTTTGTTTTGGGCGTAAGCAAAAGCAAAACCGACAAATATATTTTTATCTCTTCTAACAGTACCCTAACATCCGAATACCATCTTGTCTCTGCAG
Source organism: Flavobacteriales bacterium (assembly GCA_023251095.1). GTDB lineage: Bacteria > Bacteroidota > Bacteroidia > Flavobacteriales_C > JAHEZL01. The sequence continues at coordinate 17,000 of JAHEZL010000002.1, read as the reverse complement.
ATCAACCCCATAATGCCCTTAAAGTTTTTTATTCCAGAGAGAAAAAAATCGAATATTCACTTCATCACGGACAAGGAAAATTTTACATTTTAACGAATTGGAATGCCGTGAATTTTAAATTGATGGAATGCGGCGAAGCGGCCACGGATAAAAGCCAATGGAAGGAAGTTATAGCACATAAGGATGATGTTTTGATTCAGGATGTTGAGGTGTTTGGTAATTATTTAGTGGTAGACGAAAGAATCAACGGCCTGTCGCAATTCAGAGTGATTGATTTGAAATCCGATAAATCGTACCATGTTGATTTTGGCGAACCGGCTTATGCTGCAGGAATGTATGCCAATTATGAATTCAATTCGGAAGTGTTGAGGTATCATTTTTCCAGCTTGAAAACTCCTACCACAACGATTGACATTCATCTGGGAACACAAAAAAAAGAAATTAAAAAGATTCAAAAAGTAATCGGCGGCCACAATCCTGATAATTATATCACGGAGAGAATCTGGGCCAAAGCCAGAGACGGGAAGCAAATCCCTATGTCGGTGGTGTATGCTAAAGGGACAAAAATCGATTGCACTCAACCGACTTTGTTATATGGATATGGTTCCTATGGCATCATTGTAGACCCGCAGTTTTCTGTTGCCCGCTTAAGTTTGCTGGACAGAGGATTTATTTATGTAATTGCCCATATTCGTGGCGGACAGGATTTAGGCCGTCAATGGTACGAGGATGGAAAATTCTTAAAGAAGAAAAATACCTTTTATGATTTTATTGATTGTGCCGAACATTTAATTCAAAAAAAATATGCATCCCCTCAAACTCTTTTTGCCATGGGAGGAAGTGCAGGAGGGATGTTGATGGGAGGCGTGGCCAATATGCGCCCCGATTTATTCAAGGGCATTGTAGCGCAGGTTCCTTTTGTGGATGTGGTTACTACCATGCTCGACGATTCCATTCCGCTAACCGTTGGAGAATATGAGGAATGGGGAAATCCTAATGAAGAAGAATACTATCATTATATGCTTTCATATTCTCCTTATGACAACGTAGAAGCGAAAAATTATCCTGCAATTTTAGTGCTTACCGGTTATCACGATTCTCAGGTTCAATATTGGGAACCTGCAAAATGGGTGGCCAGATTGCGGGATTTAAAAACCAATAATGAGCCTTTGGTCTTTAAATGTAATATGGATACCGGACACGGAGGGGCGTCGGGTCGCTACCAGCGATTTAAGGAAATTGCTTTGGAATACGCGTTTTTACTGACTTTAAACCCCGGTTCACACTGAAGAGATTAACTAGGCATGTTAATTGTTTGTTGATAAAGTCGAAAAAAAAACGATAATATTTTGATTTTGCAGGATAAGATATTATTATTGTAACCTAAATTTAGGGGCCAAAGTTCCTAAAAGATACAACGGGCATTTATGAAAAAAGCAATTTTCACGTTATTTTGTTTCCTCTTTACCTTCATAGTAGCGCGTGCTGAGGAAATAGTATTGGAAGGAACATACCAAGGGAAAAACTTATATGTTCAAAATCCATTCACCAATTCAGGCGTAGGTTTTTGCGTATATGAAGTAAGAATCAACAATCAGGTAACTACCGATGAGGTAAACTCCAGTGCATTTGAAATAGATTTTTTAAGCTTTCAATTACCAATAGGATCTCCTGTGGTTGTTACCATTAAACACAAAGAAGGCTGTCGTCCACGGGTGTTAAATGCCGAAGTATTAAAACCAAAATCAACTTATCAAATAGTTAACATTGCTTCTGACGCCGAAGGAAAATTGACCTGGAAAACAACAGGAGAAACAGGCCCTTTGCCATATATCGTTGAGCAATACAGATGGAATAAATGGGTTAGAGTAGGAGAGATTCCCGGAAAAGGAACTCCTGCAGAAAACAACTATTCTTTTAAAGTAACTCCTCACAGCGGAAGAAATAAAGTTCGTATTAAACAAGTGGATTATTCAGGAACACATACATCAGCTGATGTAAGTTTCAACTCCAGAGTTGTTCCGGTAACGTTTGCATTCGCCGACAATACTCAAAGAAAAATTGTTTTTAAAAATACTGCAGGTCAACCGGCAGAAACCATGTATGAAATCTTTGATGGTTTTGGTAACGTGGTTAAACATGGCTTTGGTGACAGCGTTGACATCTCTTCATTAAGAGGAGGCGGATCAACTTACTACATCAGCTACGACAAAAACACCGAAAGCTTTATAAAAACAGTTAGATAATCGCCGCTTTCGGCAGATTATATTTCACCATTCCTCTTCTTTCATGAAGAAAATAGATCACATTGGTATTGCAGTGAATGATATAGAAGCTTCTATTCTGCTATATCAAAAGCTATTGAATGTGCCTTGTAACAAGATAGAAGAAGTTGAGTCGGAGCAGGTAAAAACAGCTTTCTTTGAAGTAGGTGAAAGTAAAATAGAATTGCTCGGAGCGCTTTCGCCCGACAGCGCAATCGCAAAATTTCTCAATAAAAAACCGCAAGGGATTCATCACATTGCTTTTGAGGTGGATGATATTTATGCCGAAATAAAAAGACTGAAAGCAGAGGGCTTTACGCCCTTATCGGAAACACCAAAAAAAGGCGCCGATAATAAGCTGATTTGTTTTTTTCATCCGAGAGATACCAACGGAGTTTTGATAGAGATTTGTCAAACTATTTTATAGTCCGAGTTCCTCAATCATTCCATGCACATCCTGTTGTTTTAAATTGAGCCATACAGCATGTAATCCTGCTTTTTTAGCACCTTCCACATGTTGTGGAGAGTCATCAATAAATAAAGTTTCTTCCGGATTTAATTTCTGCTCTCTGATAATTGCAAGAAAGCCATCCGGTTTCGGTTTTCTGATTCCTAATTCAAAAGAGTAGTATACTTTTTCAAAATGTTTATTGAAATCGGGAAAGCCATGTGTTTCCTTAATTACACGATGAATCTCCTTTGCGTGAACTTCATTGATATTACTGTAAAGAAAAAGTCGATAACGTGTTTTTAGTAAATCAAGTAAATCGAAACGATGCGTCGGCATATTAAAAAGCATTGTGTTTAAAGCCCATTCAACATCTTTTTTTTTCAAGGGAACGCCGCTGATTTCCGACAATTCCTTTGTAAATTCTTCGGCACTGATTTTACCTTCTTCCAAACGGTTAAATAAATCCGACTGATTTTTTTGTGTAAAGATTTTATCGAAATCTTTCACGCCTATTTTTTCCATCGCGCCAATTGTGCGTGTGTAATCAATATCAAAGAGAACGCCTCCTAAATCGAAAATGATATTTTTTATTTGTCCCTGCATCGTCTGCAAATATCAAAAATTAAAAAGTATTCTTTGGTAATGTTGGCTTCAAAAGATACATTTGCAATCCGATTAATTTCGAGGGCCTATAGCTCAGCTGGTTAGAGCATCTGACTCATAATCAGAGGGTCCATGGTTCAAGTCCATGTGGGCCCACACGATAAAAGCTTCTTTCAGAAATGGAAGAAGCTTTTTCAATTAACAACTTTTCTTTTTTTGAAGTTTTTATTATCGTTATTTATCCTCACATTTAAAGTCATATGCTCGACATTGGTTTAATACAGGCGATTACTTTGATACTGCTCAGCGGCGTAAAAATTTTATTTACGCCCATTGGGATGATAGCATCGGGTCAGTATTCGTTTTGGACCACTATTATCATTACTTCTGCAGGTGGAGTATTAGGGACTGTGGTGTTTTTCTTTTTAGGAAAGAGAATTATCAAAGCACTTAAGAGTAATAAACCCAAAAAGAAATTTACCAAACAAAACCGATGGATAGTACGGACAAAAAATCGTTTTGGATTGATAGGAATAGCAGCTACTATGGGAATTGTATCTGTGCCCTTGGCTACTATTTTAGTGGCTAAATATTTCGGTCACGAAAAGAAAGCGCTTCCTGTTTTGGTGTTTACAGCGATCTCCTGGAGTTTTGCGGTGACCACAATCTCCTATATGATTTACAGGGTTTTTATCTAAGCAAACCGATGATCAGTTCAGGTAAGATGCCGGCAGCGATTGTAATAGCAGCGCAAAGAATCAAAATATAACTTTTCTTCTCTCCGAAAGTGTTTTCGCTTCCTTCCTGAGGCGCAGAAAATAAAGCCGCAATGATTTTAAAGTAGTAATAAATCCCCACCAGAGAAGTAAGAATTGCGATTAAAGAAACTACTAAATAACCGTTTGCAATGGCTGTTGACACAATAAAGTATTTTGCGAAGAAGCCCGCTGTTGGGGGAATACCGGCCAGAGACAATAAGATGATCGTAAACAACACTGCAACAACAGGATTCTTTTTCCCTAATCCGCGAAGCTGATCAATACTTAATATTTTGCCGTCTTCCGACAATAAAATCAAAACAGAGAAAGCGCCAAGTGATGCAGTAGCATAAGCAATCGAATAATAGAATAGAGCGCTTTGGGCGTCGCCTTTTAGAGCAAGTATAGACAAGAGCATAAATCCCGCATTGGCGATCCCAGAGTAAGCCAAAAGTCGTTTTAAACCTGTTTGAGTTAAGGCTGAGAAATTACCAACTACCAAAGTCAATACAATTACTCCGCTTAAAATCAACGACCAGTGTTCGGAAGCAGCTCCGAAGCAAGTGCTGAACATTCTGTAGAAAGCAGCAAAGGCAGCTATTTTCACCACTGTTGCCATGAAGGAGGTTACAATGTTTGGAGAACCTTCATAGACATCCGGCGCCCAAAAGTGGAAGGGAACAGCAGAAACTTTAAAGAGTAAACCAACCATGAGCATCAATAAACCTGCATAAAACAAATAAGGTAAATCGGCAGTTCCATTCACATAAGCCGCAATTTCTAATAAGTTGAAAGATCCGGAAGCACCGTAAATCATAGTGATACCAAACAATAAAAATCCTGTAGCGAAAGCACCGAGGATGAAATATTTCAAAGCCGCTTCGTTTGATCCATGATCTGTTTTTCTGCTTCCTGCAAGCGTATACAAAGAAACAGAGAGGGCTTCAATTCCGATAAATAACATGGCCAAATTGGAATAAGACACCATCATGATGGCACCTGCAATGGTGAAAACCATGATTCCATAATAGTCGCCCGTACTTTTTTCATCAAAGCTGAACTGATCTTTCGACAGCATGAAAACCAAAGCAGAGACAAATAAAATCAATCCTGTAAAGGCAACAGCATAGTGATCAAAGTTCACCATGTCACTGTAAAAACGGGTATTTTCCAAAGGCCAGTTGAGAACATTTAAAACAAAAATGGCAGCAATACCTGCAACAATAACTTGGAGGGAATATTTTCTCAGGGAGTCGGAAAGTCCAACAAACAAAGACAAAAGTCCGAGACAAGAGATTAAAATTAAAACGTTCATATCAGTTTCCTAAATGTTTATAAAGCTCAAAATATTTTGTACAGACGGTTCAATCAAATTGAACAGAGGCATTGGATACAGCCCTGTTACTATGATAACAATAGCAATAGGAATCAGTACTGCCTTTTCGTTGAAAGTCAGATCTGTGAAATCTTTGGTTGCAGCAGAGGTTTCGCCCAGCATTGTTTTTTGGTAAGCCATCAGCATGTAAACAGCGCCAAGAATGATGGTTAATCCGCAAACAGCTGCAATTACATTGCTGTACTCATATATACTGTTCAGTAAAAGGAATTCGCCAATAAAGCCATTGGTGAGCGGAAGCGCAACGCTACCCAATAAAATAATGAGGAACAAAGTAGCGAACCAAGGTGCTTTCGTGCGAATACCGCCCATGTCTTTCATTTCAAAAGTTTTGGTGCGGTTGAATAAAATATCAGCAACGAAGAAGAGTCCCACTACATTCACACCATGCGCCAGCATTTGAATTGAAGCGCCGCGGAGCCCATTATCTGTGAAGGAAAACACACCGGCAGTAATCAATCCAACGTGAGCGATTGAAGAATAAGCCAATAATTTTTTAAAGTCTTTTTGAATGATAGCAATTGCCGAAGCGTAAACAATACCGATGGTTGCGAGAATGACAACATAATCTGCATTGTCGATGCAGCCTTGCGGAACAACGGGTAACAACCAGCGGATCAACCCGAAGATCCCCATTTTCAACATAATCCCTGATAGCAACATTGTACCCGGAGTGCTGTTCATGTGGTAAGTAGCGGGCTGCCAGGTGTGAAAAGGGAACACAGGAATTTTAATAGCGAAGGCGATAAACAGCATCCAGAAAACCCAGCATTGTGTTTCAGCCGATAAAGTGATTTTATAAAAAGATTCTATTGCAAAAGAATGATCTGGAGTTTGCAAGTATAAGAAGATGATGGCGAACAGCATCAGCAAACTTCCCGCAAGCGTGTACAAGAAAAATTTAAAGGTAATCGGTCGCGCATTTTCTCCGCCCCACAACAAGGAAATAAAGTAGATTGGAATTAAAGCCAACTCCCAGAAAATATAAAATAAGAAAGCATCACGTGCAATAAATACGCCGATGAGTGCCATTTCCATGGTTAAAATCAAAGCATAAAAAGCGAGCGGATTTTTGTATTCTCTGTCGAAAGTGGAGAGAATAATTAATGGCGTTAAAAAGGTAGTGAGCAAAACCATCAGCAAACTCAAGCCATCCATATCCACACTAAATTCAATTCCCAAAGAAGGAATCCATGCCTGTTTGAAAACAAACTGAGAAACATTTGTGGCGTCAAATTGCATCCATGCAACCAAGGCCAAAACAAAAGTCACCAGAGAAATAACAAAGGCTGCTTTTTTAATAGAATCGCCTTTCATCACAAAAAGTGAAAGAGCTCCCAGCAGCGGTAAAACGATTAAAAGTAAGGTCATCATTATCTGAACCAGATTAAATAATTAGCAACTAAAATTAGCACAGCACCCGCCACGATACCGAAGATGTAAAATCCGGTATTTCCCTGTTGAAGCTGTTTTACAAAATTTCCTTTTTTGATTGAAAGCGTTCCGAAAGCATTCACCACCGGGTCAATCACCCTTTCTTCAATGAAGATATACAAAGCATTACCTAAAAGCTGGAAAGGACGGATGATTGCTTTTTCATAAATCTCATCGAGGAAATATTTTCCGGCAAAAAGTTTTTGAATACCCGTTACATTTTCTTTAGGAAGTGTTTGATTTTCCTTGTAGATTTTTTTCGCCAATAACCATGATCCAACAGCTAAAGCAACAGCGCCTAACATCAGGAAAATTTCAGTTTCATGCGATAAGTCGAAATTGGCATCGTCATAACCCGGCAAGAAGTTGTGCAGGAAATGACCGTGCTCTAAACCTAAAAGTTCCAGCGGCAATCCCAATACTCCACCAAATGCAGCTAACACAGCCAACACAATTAAAGGAGTGGTCATGCTGGAAGGTGATTCATGTAAATGATGTTTTTGATGATCGGTTCCTCTGAAACCATTGGAGAAAGTAAGGAAGTACAAACGGAACATATAAAAAGCCGTTAAGGCAGAAGTAGCGGAAGCCACTACCCATAAAGCCGGACTGTCATTAAAAATATGCGCCAGCATTTCGTCTTTGGAGAAGAAACCGGAGAAAGGAGGAATACCCGCGATGGCGATACAGCCGATCACAAAAGTGATGTGCGTAAGAGGCAAAGCCTTTTTCAATCCGCCCATTTTTCTAATGTCCTGTTCGCCGCTCATGGCATGAATCACGCTACCTGCCCCAAGGAAAAGAAGGGCTTTAAAGAAAGCATGTGTCAACAAGTGGAACATAGAACTGGTGTAAGCACCAACGCCTAGGGCGATGAAGATCATTCCCAGTTGACTCACCGTAGAGTAAGCCAAAACTTTTTTAATATCGTTTTGAACCATCGCTATTGTAGCTGCTACCAGCGCTGTGATAGCGCCCACCCATGCGATGATGCACATCGTTTCAGGAGCGAGATCAAACAAAACATGTGAACGAACAATCAGATAAATACCGGCTGTTACCATCGTTGCTGCGTGAATCAAGGCCGATACAGGAGTTGGCCCTGCCATCGCATCAGGCAACCAGGTAAACAAAGGCAGCTGAGCGCTTTTACCGGTTGCGCCTATAAAGAGCAAAATTGTAATTCCTAAAATTGCAGGATTTCCTTCTGAGTATTGAGAAGCATCAGAGAATACTTCGGTGAATTGCAAGCTTCCGAATTCGGAGAACATCACAAATAAACCGAGGATGAATCCAAGGTCACCGATTCTATTCATGATAAAAGCTTTTTTAGCGGCGTCGTTGTATTCCGGAGTTTTGTACCAGAAACCGATCAGCAAATAAGAACAGAAACCAACACCTTCCCAACCCGTGAAGAGCACCATGTAATTGTCGCCCATAACGAGCAACAACATGAAGAATACAAATAAGTTGAGGTAAGCGAAAAAGCGGTTGTAGTTTTCATCATCGTGCATGTAGCCGATAGAATAAACGTGGATTAAGAATCCAACGCCGGTTACCAACGACATCATGATGAGCGACAATTGATCTACAAAAAATGAAAAGGAAAGTGTGGTATCACCAATCACCAACCATTCAAAAGCCGGAACAGTTGTTGCCGCTGAACCTCCGTTAACGAAAGATATAAATACAATTACAGTGCAAATAAAAGCACCTAAAATAGCGCCGCTTCCAATTAATCCTACGGATGATTTTGAAAGTTTTTTTCCGAATAAACCGTTGATGACAAAGCCAATCAGCGGTAAAACAGGTATGAGTAAAGCTAAATTCATTTGCAAACTACCATTTTAATTTATTCAATGCATTGATATCAACAGAACCTCTGTTGTGGTGTATCATCGTTAGGATGGCTAGGCCAATCGCGACTTCCGCAGCGGCCACTACCATAATGAAAAACACAAATACCTGACCTTTTGCATCTCCGCGGAAAGCAGAAAACGCAACCATTAATAAGTTTACTGCATTGAGCATTAACTCAATCGACATGAAAGCGATGATGGCATTTCTGCGGATCAACATCCCCAAAACACCAATACTGAAAAGCGTAACACTAAGGAAAATGTAGTATTCCAAAGGCACAACTTGTATCGTGGAAGTAATTTCGTTCATACTTTTCTTATTTCTTTTTTGCTAATAAAACCGATCCCGCCATTGCTGAAAGGAACAATACTGAACTCGCTTCAAAAGGAAGCAGATATTCAGAAAACAATACTTTACCTAAATTTTTTACAGAGCCCAATCCGTCGGCAGTATCCACAATTTTCAAATCAACACTTTCTTTGAAAGAAGCCAGCATCACCAGAAATAACAATCCCGCTGAAACCACTGCAGCTATTTTCACTAAAGTTGGTTTTGAACTTTCTGTAGATTTATTCAGGTTGAGCAACATGATCACGTAAAGGAACAACACCATGATGGCGCCTGTGTATACTATGATTTGCACGATGGCAAGGAAATGCGCATTTAAAATAACGAAGTGCCCGGCGATGGAAAAGAAAGTCGCAATCAAAAACAAAACACTGTGAATCGGATTTTTAGAAACAACCATCATGAGTGCACAAACGATGGATATTGCTGCGAGGATGTAAAAAACGTATTCTAACATTCTAATATTTTTTTTGTCTTTTAGTGATATCTATTCTTTTGTTCATGTCTTCAACCAAACGGTCTTTTCCGTAAACAAAATCCTGTCTGTCGTAACTTGTTTTTACAATCTCGTCGGTGAGGAAAATGGCTTCTTTCGGACAAGCTTCTTCGCACAATCCGCAGAAGATGCAACGCAGCATATTGATTTCGTAAACCTCAGCATATTTCTCTTCACGGTATTTTCCTTCTTCTCCTTTTTTGCGTTCAGCGGCAGTCATGGTGATGGCTTCAGCCGGACAAGCAACGGCGCACAATCCGCAGGCAGTGCAGTTTTCAGCACCTTTTTCATCGCGCTTCAACACGTGTTTCCCGCGATAAACCGGAGCAAATTCTTTTTGTACTTCAGGATATCTCAGCGTTGCTTTTTTCTTTAGCAAATGGCTGATGGTGATCATCATCCCTTTGATAATCGCAGGAAAATAAAGCCTTTCCATAAAGGTATACTCTTTATCTACCGCTATTTTTGATCTATTGGTTAATGCCTTCATTTCGTTTTTATTTAAAAACAATAATTCCCAAACCGGTCAATATCACATTTATAATAGAGAGCGGAATTAAAATCTGCCATCCTAATCTCATCAGTTGATCGTAGCGGAAACGTGGTAAAGTCCAGCGTACCCACATAAAGAAGAAAATACCAAATGCAATTTTCAGGAAGAAACAAGCAGTTCCAACAATGGTAACGGTATTTGGTGACCAGCCCATGCTATTGATAAACGGCATGTTGTAGCCTCCGAAATATACTGCAGCAACCAAGGCGCAGGAAACAAACATATTGATATATTCCGCAAAGAGGAAGAAGCCTAATTTCATGGAGCTGTACTCTGTATGGTAGCCACCGATCAACTCCGTTTCGCACTCAGGTAAATCGAAAGGTGCGCGGTTGGTTTCGGCAAAAGCACAAATCAAAAAGATGATGAAGCCCAAAGGTTGGTAAAACACATTCCAGTGTCCGCCAGGCTGACCTTTAACAATTTCGTTGATGCTCAAATCGCCCGTCATCATTACCACCGCGATTACTGAAAGTCCCATTGCCAACTCGTAAGAAATCATTTGAGATGAAGCACGAATTGCGCCTAATAAAGAGTACTTGTTGTCGGACGCCCAACCACCAATCATGATTCCGTAGATACCTACAGAGGTGATTCCCAAAATGTATAAAATACCAATGTTAATGTCGGCAACTTGTAATGCATAAGTTTCACCATCAATGATGAGGTTTCCTCCCCAAGGCATTACTGCGCTTGACATTCCGGCGGTGATCATCGCCAAACAAGGCGCTAAAATAAATAACCATTTACTGGAGCTCGTAGGAATAATTTCTTCCTTCATAAACATCTTAACCCCATCAGCCAAAGGCTGAAGCAAACCGAAAGGCCCTGCTCTGTTCGGACCGATTCTATCTTGTAAAACCGCTGAAATTTTTCTTTCTGCGAAAGTAGAATATAGAGCAGCCACCAGAGTTATCGCGAATATGATAACAACTAATATCCCTTTAAATATGAGTTCAGTTAATTCCATTATTTTTCAAGCTTTTTGTAATGAGGCACTCCTAATTTCATGTAGTGATTCGCAGAGATAACAGAATGACGGTCGATTTTGCGCGGACCTTCAATTACCCAGTCACTGGATTTTTTGTGTTCGAAACGGCAATCGTTGCAAATCCATTCTTCGTTTTCTCCCCATTGATCTTTACGGCCGGTAACACGTAAAACCTCGTCGCCTTTATCCCAAAGGGTAACTTTACCCGAACATTTTTTACAATCTCTGTGTGCGTCCATTGGCTTTGTAAACCAAACTCTGCTTTTGAAACGGAAGGTTTTGTCGGTTAAAGCTCCAACCGGACAAACATCGATCATGTTTCCGGAGAAATCATTGTCGATAGCATTTTCTATATAAGTAGAAATTTCAGAAACATCTCCTCTGTTCATCACGCCGTGAACACGCCCGTCGCACAATTGATCGGCCACTTTAACGCAGCGGTAACAAAGGATGCAGCGATTCATATGCAATTGAATTTTGTCGCCTATATCTTTTCTTTCAAAAGTCCTTCTTTCAAAATCGAAACGGGTTTTTTCACCACCGTTGTCGTAACCTAAATCTTGTAAATGACATTCTCCGGCCTGATCACAAATCGGACAATCCAGAGGATGGTTCATCAATAAAAACTCCACCACACCTTTTCTTGCATCCAAAACTTCCGGAGAAGTATTGTTTTGCACTTCCATTCCATCCATCACCGCAGTACGGCAGGAAGCCACCAGTTTCGGCATCGGACGAGGATCTTTATCAGAACCCTTGCTCACCTTTACGATGCAGGTACGACAATACCCTCCGCTGGTTTTCAGCTTGGAGTGATAACACATGGTAGGAGGAGCAACTTCACCGCCTATCGCACGGGCCGCCTGAAGAATAGTGGTTCCGTCGGGAACTTCTACTGTATGACCATCTATAGTAACCTTTGCCATTCTTTATATTCTTTTAATGTGCTACTGCTGTTTTTGGTATCAATGCTTCAAACTCATGACGGAAGTGACGGATAGCACTTGCAACAGGCCATGCCGCAGCATCTCCCAGTGGACAAATGGTATTTCCTTCAATTCGTTTTTGTATGTCCCACAACAAATCAACGTCAGTTGGTTTGCCATGACCTTCCACAATTCTGTGCGCAATTTTCTCCATCCAGCCTGTTCCTTCACGGCAAGGCGAACATTGTCCGCAGCTTTCGTGGTGGTAAAAACGGTTGAAAGTATATAAGTTCATCGGGATGCTGGTGTCTTCATCGTACACGATAAATCCGCCTGAACCCAGCATGGAACCACTTACAAAGCCGCCATCACTCAATGATTCATAGCTCATTAAGCGCGGTTCACCTTTGGCGGTTTTTAATATTAAATCGGTTGGCAAAATAGGTACAGAAGAACCTCCTGCTACCACCGCCTTCATTTTTTTATTTTTCCAGATGCCTCCGCAGTACTCGTTGGAGTATATAAACTCTTCAACAGGCAAGCCTAGTTCAATTTCGTAAACACCAGGATTATTGATGTGGCCGGATGCAGAAATCAATTTTGTTCCAGTGCTTTTTCCAACACCGATTTTAGCATATTCGTCACCTCCCATATTTATTATAGGTACAACAGCAGCAATGGTTTCAACATTGTTTACCACAGTCGGACAACCATATAAACCAGCAATAGCCGGAAATGGTGGCTTGATGCGAGGGTTACCTCTTTTGCCTTCCAGTGATTCCAGCAAAGCAGTTTCTTCACCGCAGATGTAAGCACCTGCTCCAACCTGAACATATAAATCGAGAGAGTAATCAGTTCCTAAAATATTTTTTCCTAAATATCCTGCAGCGTAAGCCTCATCAATAGCAGCTTCTAAAATACGCGCTACATAAAAATATTCACCGCGGATATATATGTAAGAAGTTTTTGCGCCTAGCGCGAAGCTGGAAGTAATCATTCCTTCAATCAAAAGATGAGGAATTTTTTCCATTAAATATCTGTCTTTGAAAGTTCCCGGTTCCGATTCATCGGCGTTGCAAACCAAGTAACGCGCAACACCTTCGGGCTTTGCTAAGAAACTCCATTTCATTCCTGTTGGAAATCCTGCTCCTCCACGACCACGCAATCCTGATTTTTTAACCTCTTCAACAATCGCTTCAGGAGTCATTGTTTTCACAGCTTTTTCAACGGAAGCATATCCACCGCGTTGGCGGTATACTTCTAAAGTGTGAATTCCCGGAACTTTGTCGTCTTGTATTAGTAATTTTTTACCCATTATTTTTCGCTCCTTTATAATGTGTTTTTATAATCTCTGTCGGTATAACTTTTTCTTTTTCCTTCAGCTTTGTAGCTTTCAATTAAAGCATCTACTTTTTCCGGAGTAAGATTTTCATGGAAGGACGCTCCGCATTGCAGCATTGGCGCTGTTCCACAGCTTCCCAAACATTCAACTGCTTTTAAAGTGAACATTCCGTCTTCAGTAGTTTCTCCCGGTTTGATGTTCAATCTTTTTCCAATGTGTTTGATGATATCATCGGCTCCGCGCGCCCAGCAGGAAGAAGTACGACAAACGTCGAACACGCAATTTCCAACAGGAGCGAGGTGGAACATGGAATAGAAAGAAGCTACTTCATAAACTTCAATCGATTGTATTTTTAAAACGGAAGCGACTAAGTCCATTGTTTCGGCACTCAGCCATCCGTCGAATTCAGCCTGTGCGATGTGCAATACAGGAAGCAAAGCCGATTTGTGTTTTCCTTCAGGATAGCGGCTCATGATCTTATGAATCTCTGCCAGAGACGCGTCGGAAAATTTTATGGTGATTGGTTTACTCATATTTTTTAAGCATCTAATTCGCCTGCAATAACATTTAAACTACTCATGGTGATGATGGCGTCTGACAATACAGAACCCTCAATCATTTTTGCGTAAGCCTGATAAGTGATGAAACACGGTCGGCGGAAATGCAAACGATAAGGAGTTCGTCCGCCGTCGCTCACCAGGTAAAAACCTAATTCACCGTTGGCACCTTCTACTGAATGATATACTTCGCCAATCGGCACTTTCGATTCACCCATCACTATTTTGAAGTGATAAATCAAAGCTTCCATTTTGGTATAAACGTCTTCTTTCGGAGGCAGGTAAAATTCAGGAACATCAGCGTGGTAAGGTCCTTCCGGCATTTTATCCATCGCTTGTTGTATGATGCTGATGCTGTTCCACATCTCTGCGCTGCGCACCATATATCTGTCGTAGCTGTCGCCTTGTTTTCCTACAGGAATAGTGAAATCAAAATCCTGGTAAGAAGAATAAGGGTTCATAACACGCACGTCGTAATCTAAACCAGTAGCGCGCAAATTCGGACCGGTAAAGCCGTAGTTCAAGGCCAGTTCAGGAGACATTGGACCGGTACCAATCGTACGATCCATAAAGATTCTGTTGCGGTTTACCAATGCTTCGTATTCACGGAAAGCCTTAGGGAAATCCACCAGGAAATCTTTGATCTGCTTCCAGGTTTTATCGCTGAAGTCTCTTTCGAAACCGCCGATTCTACCAATGTTGGTAGTCAATCGCGCTCCGCAGATGCCTTCAAATATTTCGTAAATTTTTTCTCTTTGTTGGAAGATGTAAGTGAAGCCGGTTAAAGCACCACAGTCTACAGCTAAAATCGAATTGCAAATCACGTGGTCGGCAATTCGCGCCAATTCCATGATGATGACACGCATGTAATCCACACGTTTAGGAGTTTGTACGCCCAGTAATTTTTCCACGGTCATTTCCCAACCCATGTTGTTGATAGGGGCGGAGCAGTAGTTCAAACGATCGGTAAGCGGAGTAATCTGATTGTATGGACGACGTTCCGCAATTTTTTCAAATGCACGGTGAATATATCCTACAGTTGATTCGGCACGAATGATTTTTTCTCCATCCATTGTTAACACGTTCTGGAATATACCGTGAGTAGCAGGATGTGTTGGACCGAGATTTATGGTGTTATAATTCTCGCCGCTTATTTTATCGTTGATGCTTTCAATCATTGTTCTTTATTTTATCGGCCAAACATTGTGTCGTTCTTATCGGTACGCGTTCCGTCTTCTAAAGCATATTCCTTGCGCATCGGGAAATAATCCATTTCATCCATGTTCAAAATTCTTCTCAAATCAGGATGACCTTTGAAAATGATTCCATAGAAATCATAAGTTTCTCTTTCCTGCCAGTTGGCCGATCTGAAAAGGGAAACCATAGAATCAATTTCGGGTTTTGCTTTGGGCATACGTGTTTTTAAACGGATGCGGGTGTTGGTGTATAAATTATGAATGTGGTAAACCACACCGAGTTCATCGGTAGTATCGTAGTGCATTCCGCAAAGATCTGTTAAATAGGAAAAGCCCATTTCTTCGCTCGCTAAAAAAGCAATGATGTTTTTGATGTTAGAGCTATCAACCGAAATAGTCAATTCCCCATAAGGTTCGCCCATTTCTTTGATGCTTGATGCAAAGCGGGAGTTAAGCGCTTCAACAATTTTGGTGTGTTCAGCGTTATTCGATTCCATAAGATGCTAAAAGGGCTTTGTATTCCGGGGAGTTTCTTCTTCTTAATGATTCGTTACCGATTAAATCCTGAATGCGCATTAAGCCATCAATGATTTGTTCCGGTCGGGGAGGACAACCGGGTACGTAAACGTCAACCGGCACAACTTTGTCGATTCCTTGCAGTACGCTGTAAGTATCAAAAATACCACCGCTTGATGCGCAGGCGCCCACAGCAATTACCCAGCGTGGTTCGGCCATTTGCAGATAAACCTGTTTTACAACCGGACCCATTTTTTTGGAAATGGTTCCCATTACCATCAGCAAGTCGGCCTGACGTGGAGAGAAGCTTAATCTCTCGGCGCCGAAACGCGCCATGTCGTAATTGGAAGCCATCGTAGCCATAAATTCAATTCCGCAACAGGAAGTGGCGAAAGGCAAAGGCCAGATGGAGTTTTTTCTTGCCAAGCCAACTGCTTTGTCCAGAGAAGTGGCAAAAAATCCAGGCTCGCTGTGTCCTTCAGGAGCAGCAACGATATTTACTTTATTATCTACTCCCATTTTAAAATTCCTTTTTTAATCACGTAAATAAAGCCTAACAACACTGCCGAAAGGAAAATCAACATTTCCCAAAAGGCGTCCATTCCGTTAACAATGTTTTCTTTAAAGTTTACTGCCCAGGGGAACATGAAGATGATTTCCACGTCGAAGAGCACAAATAAGATGGCTACTAAAAAATATTTTATGGAAAAAGGGGTTCGGGCATTTCCATGAACTTCAATTCCGCACTCAAAGGTTTCGAGCTTATCAGCAGTTTTTCTTTTCGGTCCGAGGAAGTGGGTAGCAACAATCGTTGCGCCTACAAAGCCCATTATTACTACGAATTGCATTAAAATTGGCAAGTAATCA
This sequence comes from Flavobacteriales bacterium, assembly GCA_023251095.1. Taxonomy (GTDB): domain Bacteria; phylum Bacteroidota; class Bacteroidia; order Flavobacteriales_C; genus JAHEZL01. The sequence goes on along the minus strand of JAHEZL010000002.1, from coordinate 442 downwards.
ACAGGCGTGCTATTCATTGTCAAAGTTGTTTTGAATTGTTATTGAAGTCCCAAGTGTAAAAAAAATCTCCCGCTCTTGGGCAAATATAAACGATATTTTTGCAGAAAAGGTTGTTGAAAAGAGGGAATATTTTATGATTTGAAAATAAATTTTGTCTTCTTTTCAAAGAAGCAAAGACTTACTTTTTTTCTTGACAAAAAAAGTAAGCAAAAAAGTCAAGAGCCAAGAGATGCTGCCGCCACACGAAAAACCTCACACACGCCCGCCTCTTGGCTCGGGCCTTCGCACGAAGTTAGCGGCCCATTTCCTAAAGCCCACACTCCGTCATCCTATGTTTGTGCAAACGAATAAAAATTGATTTGTTCGTAGAATAAACAGAAGGAAAAAGAGAAAGGAGCAAAACAATCAATCGTCATAAGGCAAAAAGCCCGATCGCAATGCT
>JAHEZL010000023.1 GCA_023251095.1 Flavobacteriales bacterium | reverse complement strand
AAATGGGATTCAGAGGTTCTAAAAAGAACACTCCTTATGCAGCGCAAGTTTGTGCTGAAGACTGTTCTAAAGTAGCTTTTGAAAAAGGCTTGAGAAGAGTGAAGGTGTTTGTTAAAGGACCGGGCGCAGGTAGAGAAAGTGCTATCCGCGGAGTTCACAACAACGGAATTGAAGTTACTGAGATTGTTGACATTACTCCACTTCCTCACAATGGATGTCGTCCACCAAAAAGAAGAAGAGTTTAGTTAATAGAGCTTATAAAAAAAGAATAATTATAGTATGGCTAGATATAGAGGTCCCAAATCAAAGATTGCAAGAAAATTTAAAGAACAAATTTTCGGTCCAGACAAAACGGTTGAGAAAAAACCTTACGGTCCGGGGCAACACGGTAACGCAAAGTCGAAATCAAAAAAATCCGACTATGCAGTTCAGTTGGCTGAAAAACAAAAAGCAAAATATACTTATGGTATTTTGGAAAAACAATTTGCTAACTTATTTAAAGAAGCAGCAAGAAGAAGCGGTATTACCGGTGAACTTTTGTTACAACTTTGCGAATCAAGATTAGACAATGTTGTATACAGAATGGGAATCTCTCCAACAAGAAGAGGAGCCCGTCAATTGGTAGGTCACCGTCACATCACTGTAAATGGTGAAGTGGTAAACATCGCTTCTTACCAGGTTAAACCCGGAGACATCGTTGCGGTTAGAGAAAAATCTAAATCTTTGGAAATCGTTGTGAACTCAGTAGGTAGTTCGGCAGCTAAGTTCTCATGGATGGATTTCGACAAAAGCGCGCTATCCGGAAGATATTTACAATTCCCTCCGAGAGAAGAAATTCCTGAAAACTTGAAGGAACACTTAATCGTGGAGTTGTATTCTAAATAATAAGTTAATTTTAATTTTAAAATATTTGATCTATGGCAATTTTAGCATTTCAAAAACCGGATAGCGTTGTAATGATTAACTCAGACGAGTTTGAAGGTAATTTTGAATTTCGTCCTCTGGAGCCGGGTTTCGGTCTTACAGTAGGTAATGCATTGAGAAGAATTTTATTGTCTTCATTGGAAGGATATGCCATCACTTCTATCAGAATGGACGGAGTTAGTCACGAGTTCTCTACCATTAAAGGTGTAGTGGAAGATGTAACTGAAATCATCCTGAACCTGAAACAAGTTCGTTTCAAAAAACAAATTGAAGATGCTGAAGCTGAAAAAGTAACAGTAAATCTTACAGGTAAAAAACAATTGACAGCAGGTGACATCGGAGCTTTTGCTTCTGGTTTCCAGGTGTTGAACCCTGACTTAGTAATCTGTACTATGGAAGGTTCTGTTAAATTACAAATGGAAGTTAACATTGATAAAGGAAGAGGTTATGTTCCTGCTGATGAGAACAAATCAGCTAACGCTGCTGCAGGTACTATCGCTATCGACTCTATCTTTACTCCAATAAAAAATGTTCAGTACAGCATTGAAAACTACCGTGTTGAACAAAAAACGGATTACGAGAAATTGATCATCAACTTAAAAACTGATGGATCAGTTCATCCTAAAGACGCTTTGAAAGAAGCTGCTAAAATTTTGATTCACCATTTCATGTTGTTCTCTGATGAGAAAATCACTTTGGATACTGAAGAGAAATCAGCTGCTGAAGAATTTGATGAGACTTCATTACACATGCGTCAGTTGTTGAAAACCAAATTGGTTGATATGGATCTTTCAGTTAGAGCATTGAACTGCTTGAAAGCTGCAGATGTTGAAACTTTGGGTGACCTTGTTTCTTTCAACAAAAACGACCTCTTAAAATTCAGAAACTTTGGTAAAAAATCATTGACTGAGTTAGAAGAGTTGGTAATCACTAAAGGTTTGTCATTCGGAATGAATGTAGCTAAATACCTTGATAAAGAATAAGAACGAAGAGAACAATTGATTATATAATAGAGAGATGAGACATTCAAAAAAAGTAAACCATTTAGGCCGCCAAGCAGGACATAGAAGTCTGATGCTTGCAAACATGGCTGCGTCGTTGATTAAACACAAAACAATCAACACTACTGTTGCCAAAGCGAAAGCCTTAAGAAAATATGTTGAGCCTTTGCTTACTAAAGCAAAAACTGATTCTCAACATTCAAGAAGAATCGTATTCGGATATCTTCAGGATAAAGAAGCAGTAAAAGTTCTTTTTGGTGAAGTATCATCAAAAATCGCTGATCGTCCGGGAGGATATACCAGAATTTTGAAAACTGGAAACCGTTTAGGTGATAACGCTGAAATGTGTTTGATCGAATTGGTTGACTTTAACGAACATTATTCTTCAACTGCTACTACAACTAAGAAAAAAAGCAGAAGAGGCGCTAAGAAAAAAGCGGATTCGGCTGAGGTTGTTGCTGATGCTACTGTAGCAGAAGATGCTCCGGAAGCTAAAGCTCCAAAAGCTAAAGCAAAAAAATCAACTGACGACAAAAAAGAAGATTAATAGTTGAAAAGTATTTTACATAAAAAAGGATAAAGTTTCAGTACTTTATCCTTTTTTTGTGTGCGGAAAAAAGAAAAATAACGAGGATGAAATACCCAAGCAGAAAGTCTCGAAAAAAGTGATGAAGAGAAAGGGGTATACTATCTTACCATTAAAAGAAAATAGCGACAGATGAAATATATTCAAAAACAAAAAGCAGTTTTAGTATTACAAGATGGTACGGCATACTATGGTAATGCTGCCGGAAAGGTAGGTACAGCAACAGGTGAATTGGCTTTCAATACAGGGATGACCGGTTATCAGGAAATTTTTACCGACCCGTCTTATTTCGGTCAGATCATGTTGACTACCAATGCGCACATTGGAAATTATGGTATCCATAAAGATGAAACAGATTCTTCAAGCATTAAGATTTCGGCTTTGGTTTGTAAAAACTTCAGCATCCCTTATTCAAGACCGGCTGCCGACAGATCTATTCAAAAATATTTTGAAGATGAAGGTGTAGTTGGTATTTGTGATGTGGATACAAGAGCTTTGGTTCGTCATATCCGCAGCAAAGGAGCAATGAATGCTATCATCTCTTCCGAGATTTTAGACGTTGAAGAATTGAAAAAGAAATTGGCAAAAGTTCCTTCTATGGATGGACTGGAATTGTCTTCTGAAGTTTCTACAAAGGAAGCCTACTATTATGGAAAGGAAACGGCCAAGTATAGAATCGCAGCTTTGGATTTAGGGATCAAAACCGGTATTTTGCGTTGTTTGGACGAAAGAGATTGCTATGTTAAAGTGTTCCCTCATAATGCCTCCCATGAAGAACTATTGGCATGGAATCCGGATGGAATTTTCTTGTCGAATGGCCCGGGAGATCCTTCAGCGATGCCTGAAGTAATTAAAGAAGTTAAAAAAATTATTGCCGGTACCCTTCCGGTATTCGGAATATGTCTCGGTCATCAAATGATAGGTCTGGCTTTGGGACTCACTACTTATAAAATGCACAACGGTCACAGAGGAATCAATCATCCGATATTGAATCTTGAGACGAACAAAGGAGAGATCACTTCTCAAAATCACGGTTTCTGTGTGAATATGGAAGAAGCTCTGGCTCACTCCGATGTAGTAGTAACACACAAGCATTTAAATGACGGCACTTTAGCCGGAATGCGTTTGAAAAGCAAAAAAGTTTTTTCTGTACAATACCACCCCGAGTCATCACCTGGTCCGCACGATTCCAGGTATTTATTTGATCAATTTATTAAAAATCTAACAACAGTTAAACACAAACAAACAGCGTAATCTAGAAAAAGTATGAGTTACATTGCAAAAGTAGTCGCAAGACAAATTTTGGATTCAAGAGGAAATCCAACAGTAGAAGTAGACGTAATTACCGAACAAGGTATTTTAGGAAGAGCAGCCGTTCCGTCCGGTGCGTCCACCGGTGCGCATGAGGCTTGCGAGCTTCGTGACAACGACAAAAAAAGATACATGGGAAAAGGAGTTTTGAAAGCAGTTCAGAATGTGAACGGAGCTTTAAACGACTTACTGGCCGGAAAATATGTTTACGATCAGGAAGAAATTGACCGTGCTATGATTGAATTGGATGGTACTCCAAACAAATCAAGCTTAGGAGCAAATGCTATTTTAGGAGTTTCTTTGGCTGCTGCAAAAGCTGCTGCTGAATCTGCAGGAATGCCTTTGTATCGTTACGTAGGAGGTGTTAACGCTAACACTTTACCAATTCCGATGATGAACATCATCAATGGTGGTTCTCATGCTGACAACAGCATCGACTTCCAGGAATTCATGATTTTCCCTGCAGGAGCTAAATCTTTCGGAGAATCATTAAGAATGGGTGTTGAAGTTTTTCATCATTTGAAAAAAGTATTGCACGATAAAGGATTGTCTACAAACGTAGGTGATGAAGGTGGATTTGCACCTAACCTGAAATCGAATGAAGAAGGTATCAAAGTAATTTTGCAAGCGATTGAAAAAGCAGGATACCGTCCGGGAGAAGATATTTTCCTGTGTATGGATGCTGCTGCTTCTGAATTCTATATAGAGAAAGAGAAAAAATACCACTTCAAAAAATCTTCAGGTGAGAAATTAACTTCTTCTGAAATGGTTGCTTTCTGGAAAGACTGGGCGAAAAAATACCCTATCGTTTCTATTGAAGACGGATTGTTTGAAGACGACTGGAAAGGTTGGGCTGAATTGACAAAAGAAATCGGTCACAAAACGCAATTGGTAGGTGATGATTTATTTGTTACCAACGTTAAACGTTTGGCGGAAGGAATCAAAAAAGAAACAGCAAACTCTATCTTGGTTAAAGTAAACCAAATCGGTTCTTTATCTGAAACTATCAAAGCGGTGGATATGGCGCACAGAGCGTCTTACACATCTGTAATGAGTCACCGTTCAGGAGAAACTGAAGATGTTACCATTGCTGATTTGGCTGTAGCTTTAAACTGCGGACAAATTAAAACCGGTTCAGCTTCACGTTCCGACAGGATAGCTAAATACAATCAATTGTTGCGTATTGAGGAGCAATTGGGAGTGAATGCTAACTATTTAGGTAAATCAATGAAATTTATCGGTAAGAAGTAAGAACACTATAGTTCAATGGAAGCACTCGTCGGTTGGCGGGTGCTTTTTTTATGCTTTTGTCGGTGAAAAAACCTAGAAAACTTTTGAGGTTCCAAAAGTTTTCTCTTCCTTTGTCGCACCATGAATAAGTATAAAGACAGAATCATTGACGAAGCCATTCAGCTTTTTATGAAGCAGGGTATTCGTTCTGTGACGATGGATGAGATTGCTAAACAGTGCGGTATTTCTAAAAGAACCTTGTATGAAAATTTTCAGGACAAGGAAGAATTACTGGTAAATTGTGTAGAGAAAATCCATGAGATAAAGATGAAGAATCACAAAGAGATTGTGAAAACTTCGGAAAATGTAATTGAAGTTCTCCTCACAAAAATCCGACAGCTGATGAAAGACGCTTCTCAACTGAAGCCTTCTTTTCACAAGGAGATCAATAAATATTATCCTTCCGTGGCAGCCATTCAGCAAAAATATTTCAAGGAATTTGTAGCCAACGAAATCAGTTCATTTATAAAAAAAGGAATCAAGCAGGGTTTATTTCGAAAAGAGTTGAATGTGGAAATTGTCACAGGATTATTGATCGGACAGATTCAATATGTGATTAATGATTTGTCGGAAAACTCAAAATATTCCATTGTAGAAATTTTTCAAACCATGATGCTTTCTTTTGCCCGCGGGATATCCACGAATAAGGGAATTGCTTTATTGGAGAATTTTGAAAAAAACAACAGCACGAATTTTTAAAGAAAAAAATAAATAATATGAAAAAAAGAAAACTTCTTGTATCGCTTTTACTCACACTGATAGTGGTGAATAAAATGAGTGCTCAGGATGAAATGACGCTCAAGCAATGTGTTGATTTGGGACTCAACAATAATTTAACGATAAAAAAATCGGGACTGGAAATCGACAAAAGCAAGCAAAAGGAATGGGAAGTTATTTCTGCGGCATTCCCGCAAATTACTCCTATGGTTACTTTAAATGATAACCTTATCCTCGCTACTTCCCTGATTCCGGGAGTTATTGTTGGCAAGTCGGGTTATATTCCCGTGCGTTTCGGTACTCAGTACAATATCTCTGCAGGAGTGAATACAAGCATCACTTTAGATTACAGCACACTTTTTTTGGCGCATAAGGCATCTGCTGAAACTAGAAATCTAGCCGAGCTTAACAAAGAAAAAATAGAGCAACAGGTAGCGTATAATATTGCAGTGGCTTATTATAATATTCAGATGGCCAATGAGCAGAGAAAAATCACAGAAGAAAATCTTAAAAAAACAGACGCTTTAGTTGCGACAACTAAAGTTCAGTATGAAAACGGTATCGTTAAAAAAATGGATTACCAAAGACTTTTGGTAAATCAAAACAATCTTACAACAGAGTTACAAAACAATACTAATAATTACCTGTATTATTTTCTTGCGTTGAAATTTCAAATGGGTATTCCTTTGGATTCATCCATTGCGGTAAATCAGAATATAGAGCAATTGAAAATAGAGGAATCCACTGCGGGCGCTTCTGCGAATAATATAGATTTGAAAATTTTCGATCAGCAAAAAATTCTCAATGATTTGAATATCAAACAAACCTGGGCGGGTTATTATCCACGCTTAACAGCCAATGCAAGTTATCTGGTGCAGTCTTATCAAAATGATAATATTGCATTTAAATATTGGTACGGAAACTCTGTAGTAGGAGGAACATTGAGCTTCCCGATTTTTGACGGGCTCACTAAAAAATTTAAAGTTGACCAACTTAAAATTCAACAAAGTCAGTTGGAGCTAGATCATAAATATGCTTCCGAAAATATTAAACTGAGTATTATTAATGCCACGAATAAGCTAAAGTTTAATCAGGTAGACCTGCAAGGGCAGGACAGCAACAGAAAAATGGCGGAAGAAATTTACAGCGCTTCTTTGGAGCAATACAAAGAAGGCATCAGCACGCTTTCCGATTTGTTGAATATGGAATTCAGTATGAAGGAAGCGCAAACAAGATATTTGCAGGCTTTGGTGCGCGTAAAACAAGCAGAATTAGAATTGTTGTACAACAACGGAAACATACAATCATTGACTAAATAATTAATAAATAGTAGATATGAAATCATTTAAAATTATCAGAAACGTAGCGATAGCTTTGCTTATAGTGGGGTTTGTTGTGTGGAAGCTCGCTTCCAATAAAGAAAACATGGCTGCAAAAACCGAATTGGCAAATCCTGTAATTACAGTTTTTCCTGTTACGGTTCTTAAAGCTAAGCTTGAAAATATATCAGGGAATTTTACCGTGAGTGGTACTTTTTTACCATACAGAGAATTGAATTTTGTTTCTGAAACACAAGGCAGAGTTATTTCTCTTTTAGTAAAGAACGGAGAAGTTGTTGCTCAGGGACAGTTGATTGCTAAGCTGGATGACGAGCAGGTGAAATACGATTTAACTTTAGCAGAAGCAGTTTTTCAAAAAGCAGATGACGATTTAAGTCGCTATAAAAGTATGTCGGAAAAAGGCGCTGTAACAAAACAACAATTGGCCGAAATTAATCTGGCTTACAACAACGCAAAAAACAAATTAAATACTTTGCAACGCATGTCGCGTAATTCATCTGTTGTGGCGCCAATTGCAGGGACTATCAATAATTTAAAACTGGAAGTGGGAAGTTATCTTGCGCCCGGTTCTTTGATAGCGGAGATCGTGGATGTGAGCAGAATAAAAATGATGGTGAAATTATCCGATGCTGAAATTTTAAAAATAAAGCAGGGCGGAAAAGCAGAAGTGAAAGCAGATTTATTCAGCGAGGCCAACTATAGTGCATCTGTAAGTGCTTTATCGGTAAAAGCAGATGCCGCAAAAAAATACGACGTGGAACTGTTGATTGAAAACAGTGAAAAAAATCCTGTTAAAGCAGGGATGACTGGTGTAGCTTCTTTTAAATCAGGTGAAGAAAAACAAGCCATCATGATTCCTAAAAACAGCTTGTTGGGCGGAGTGAAAAACCCTTCAGTATATCTTATTAATTCTAAAGATACAGTGGCGCATCTGGTGTCTGTTGTTTTGGGTTTAAGTGTGGAAGATAAAGTGGAAGTGATTCGCGGAATCAATATAAATGATATAGTGGTGGTGAGCGGGCAGTTGAATTTGAGCGAAGGAAATAAAGTGGAGATCATTAAATAGTAAAAAAGAAATTTTATGTCGATAACCGAATTAGCAGTTAAGAGACCTTCACTCATTGTAGTGATTTTCTCAGTGCTCGCTTTCCTTGGAATATTAAGTTATTCCAAATTAAGCTACGAGCTCATGCCGAAAATGTCAATGCCTGTAATCACTGTAATGACAGTGTATCCCGGTGCAGCACCATCGGAGGTAGAGAACTCAGTGACCAAAAAAATTGAAGATGCGATTGCTTCGCTGGAAAATCTCGACGATATAAAATCAGTGTCGCAGGAAGGCTTGTCGATGGTGGTTTTACAACTCAAGCAAAACAGCAATACCGATTTAATTTTGCAGGATGCGCAAAGAAAAATCAATGCCATTACTTCTCAATTACCTGACGAAGTTTTGTCGCCGGTGATTCAAAAAATTTCCTTTGATGAGATGCCGATATTGAGCATTGGCGTATCGGCAAAAGTTCCGCCGCGACAACTGTATGATATTGTAAAAAACATTGTGGTTCCTTCTTTAGGAAAAGTCACTGGTGCTGCTAAAGTATCTACCACAGGCGGAGAGCAGAGGGAAATTAAAATCAATGTGAATCGTGAAAAAGCCGATTTGTATAAAATTTCTTTGTTGCAGATCAACCAGGCCATTGCAGTTTCCAACCTGGATTTTCCAACGGGTAAAATCAAAAACAATGAGCGTCAGATTTTAATCCGTCTGGCCGGAAAATACCAGTCGATGACCGAGCTGGAAAACATTGTAGTAGGTACCGACAAAAAAACAAATTCACTCATTCGTTTGAAAGATATTGCCTCGATAGAAGATGGTACCAAAGAAATAAAATCCTTTGGAAGAATTGACGGACGAGGCGCTTTGATGCTGAGCATACAAAAGCAAACCGACGCGAATACAGTGGAACTGGCCCAAAAAGAAATGGAACAGATGAAGGAGTTGGAAGGTATGTTTGCCAAAGAAGGTTTGAAATTTTATGTGGCGCAGGATTCTTCTACTTTCATTATGAAAGCTGCTGATGGTGCTTTGGTGGATTTAGGTTTGGCGGTAATTATCGTAGCAGCGTGTATGTTGCTTTTTCTGCACAGCGTTAGAAATTCATTGATCGTGATGATTGCCATTCCGGCTTCATTGGTGTCGGTTTTCATTGCCATCAATCTTTTAGGCTATAGCTTAAACCTGATGACTTTATTAGCGATGTCACTCGTGGTAGGTATCCTCGTGGACGACTCCATTGTGGTGCTTGAAAATATTTATCGTCATTTGGAAAAAGGTGATGAACCGCGTGTTGCAGCGATCAAAGGAAGAAGTGAAATTGGATTTACAGCGCTCGCAATTACTTTGGTAGACGTGGTGGTTTTTCTTCCGCTGACTTTTGTAGGCGGAATTATTTCCAACTTGTTATCACAATTTTCGGTGGTGATTGTACTGGCAACTTTAATGAGTTTATTCGTGTCGTTCACTTTAACTCCTTTGCTGGCATCACGCATGGCGAAGGTTGAAAAACTGAATCCTAAAAAATATTTCGGTAGATTTTTATTGTGGTTTGAAAGAGGAGTGCATGCTTTTACCGAGACTTTTTCCATCATGTTGAAATGGGCTTTGCGCCATAAGCGCGTCACTATTTTCTTAATTACTATTCCTTTGTTGATTGGTTCTTTCATGCTGGTGGGCAAAGGTTTTATCGGTAAAGAATTTGTGAGCAGAGGTGACAGAGGTGAATTTATTATTCAGCTCGAATTACCTAAGGAAGCCACCTTACAACAAACCAATCAGGTAGCGCAAAAAGTAGAAGAGTATCTGCACAAAAATCCGGAAGTAATTGGTGTTTTCTCGAGTATAGGAACGTTGAGCGGACAGATGACAGGATCACAATCTTTAACAAACGCTGCGGAAATCAACGTCAAACTGATTCCGAAAGAAGAAAGAAAAATGACTACCGATATTTATTCTGCAGTAACCAAAACAAAACTGCAAGAAATGTTGCCTGGTGTGAAAGTAAGTTCCAGTGAGGTGAGTATTATGGGAACAGCGAATCAGGCGGCTATTCAAGTGTTGGTGGCAGGAAATAATCTGGATTCTTTATTTGGCTATGCCAATATTCTGGTAGATAAATTAAAACACATCAAAGGAACTTCCGAGGTGAAATTATCTATTGAAGTCGGCAACCCTGAAATTACAGTGGTGGTGGATCGCGATAAAATGGCGAATCTTGGTTTGTCGCTGGATGTGGTAGGTATGTCGATGCAAACCGCCTTCAACGGAAATACCAATAATCAGTACACTGAGAACGGAAGAGAATACGACATCAATATTATGTACGATATGTTCGACAGGAAGAATATTGCCGATTTATCTTCCATGACTTTTATCAATAACAGGGGAGATGCAATTCAGTTGGGACAGTTTGCCAACATTGTTCAAAAAACAGGAACATCCAAACTGGAGCGCAAAAACCGTGTTTCATCGGTAACTGTGCAGTCGCAGGTGATTGGTCGTTCCAGCGGTGATGTGAGTGATGAGCTGGAAGTGTATTTTACTAAAACTAAAAAACCTCCGGTGGGGATTACGGTAGCCTTTGATGGTAACGTAAAAAACATGAAGGAAGCGGGAGGAAATCTGGGCTTTGCTTTGCTGGCCTCTATTTTATTTGTGTACCTGATTATGGTGGCTTTGTATGATTCTTATAAATATCCGTTGGTGGTATTGTTCTCTATTCCATTGGCGATTGTAGGAGCCTTATTGGCACTGGCACTTTCCGGTCAGCCATTGAGTATTTTTGCTATCCTTGGTATGATCATGCTGATTGGTTTGGTGGCGAAGAATGCGATTTTGCTGGTTGATTTTACCAATCAAATGAAGAAAGAAGGACGTAATACTGTGGAAGCATTAATACTGGCAGGAAAAATAAGAATGCGTCCGATTTTGATGACCACCTTATCCATGATAGTAGGGATGATGCCAATTGCTTTGTCGAGTGGTGCAGGAGCAGAATGGAAGAGTGGTTTAGCCTGGGTATTGATAGGCGGATTAACAAGTTCCATGCTTTTAACTTTGATTGTTGTTCCGTGTATGTATTTGGTTTTTGATGTTTGGGGAAAACAAATCAAAAATAAAGATGCAAAAAGATTGATCAAAGAATATCAAGAGCCCGAGAACATGGCTGAATTAATGGAATCCCATTAATTGAATCACGAGTAAAATAAAAAAAGCCTGAAGATTTTCTTCGGGCTTTTTTATTCAGGAGAAGAGTGAATTCAGTTGATTTTACCCAATCAATTATTCTGAAATAAAAGTTTAATTTAGCAGCTCTTATTTTTAATTATGGCGGATCCCAAAAAAAAGAAAAAAGCTTTTATTTTCATTATTGTAAGCTTTTGGTTAGTGATAATTTATCTGGTTTATTTCTTCTATTATAAATGGTCGGTAACGCAATTGCGTGATTTTGAAAAAGTGGAAGTAAAAGGTGTTGTATTGCCTGATAATCCTAAGTTATCTGCCAAGCAGATGCTTAATTTAGGATGGGCGCATACCGCAAAGGACCGACCGAATAGTTCTTATTTGAATTTTTTGGAGAAAAAAGATTCGGGTGTAGTGCGGGTTGGTTTTTTTGGTTGCTCATTTATGCGGGGAAATGAAGTGAGTGATTCGTTGAATATTGCCGATTTATTAAATAAGAAGATTAGATCGCTGAATGGAAATAAAATTGAGTGTATCAATTTTGGAGTAGGCGCTTATGGTATTCATCAATCCTATTTATTGTATGAGTATGTTGGAAAGAAATACAATCTGGATGTAGTGGTTTTCAATGCTTTTGAATGGCATGCTGAAAGAGATGGCACTTTTCGTTTCGGAGATTTTTATGCCTATGTTCATTCTCGATATGTTGAAGAAGATGGAAAATTGAAATTAATGGAAGTAATAGGAGAGGATAAAAAGGATGCTTATCGCAGGTATACCGAATTTTATCCGCCGTATCAATATTTGAAATACGATTCAAAATGTCCTAATTTTTTAAGTCCGTTTTTTGCTGCCCGATTTAATTATTTCTTTTATTATAAAGACAATTATCAGGAAATGAAAAAGGAAATTTTACACACTTACCAATTGATGGCGGAAGCTATGCTGGCTGATGGGAAGAAAGTGATTTTTTTGGATAATGATGAATATATAAGAGGTTTACAAATAAAAAATCCGAATTTCCATTTGGCTAAAATGTACGATGAAAACCTGATGAAAATTAATTTGTTGTATCAGGCTCCATTGCTTCATATGAGTGGTATGGGAAATGATTTCAGGGCGAATGTATTGTTGTCGGAATTTTTGGGCACAAAAGATAAAGTGCCTTATGTTGTTTTTAAGGAAAGTGTTTTTGCAAAAGATGTGTATGTGGGAGAAAAAGTGAAGAAAAGTTTTTTCAGTTTTGGTGATGAGGGACAATTTGGAACATTCATCTCCAATGGAAAAACTGCTGATTGGGATGATCAGAAATATATAAAAACATACGATACTGCACTGGCTCATCTGCTATTGTTAGGAGGTACTTACGCCGAACCTGAATTTGCTGTTTTGCCGGAATCAAAAACGCTGAATGATGCAGTGATTGAAGTGCAGACAACTGATGGAAAGAAAAGTATAATTAAGGTTTTGTTAAATTCATCACCTTATTTTTCTGTGGTTACCCATTTTTCTCCTTCTCTTGATTATGAATTACAAAGTACTTCATCGGGAGAAATTAGTTTAAACGGATGGCTTTTGAAATTCAAACAAAATATTGAAATTGAAAAAGCGGAGTTGAAAATAAAAGACAAAAGTTATCCTTTGCTTTTTGAAAAAAACGAGAAGGGCGCTTATAAATTTAAAATGTCTTCAGCTTTAAAAATGAGAAGCTGCAATAACGAGTATGTTGATGTGAAATCTTTCTCAGGTGATGAGGGTGTATTTTATTACAATGTGCTCACTCAAAGTGATAAAAAAGTTAAGATCCCTGTGTTTACATGGAAAAGAGTTTGGTTACAGGTTAACGATACAAGTGCTGCAAGTTTTTTTAAACAGTAAGAAATAATTTTTTTTCTGTGAGGCTTAATGAAGCACCGTCATAAATCCCGGCACATCGTATTTTTTTCCGGCAAGATTTTCATACTTTACTAAATAGTAATAAGTACCGGCAGGAACTGAGGAGCCATTGTATTTGCCATCCCAGTTTGGTAAAATTCCGCTGCCTGAACTAAACATCAATATTCCCCATCTGTCATATACTTCAAAACTGATCCAGTTGATATTGGCTATAGTCGCCTGGAAGTTAGAATCATCCAAACCTTTAGGTTGAAATTTATCATTAAGATTATCATTATTATCAGTAAGAACATTTGGCCAGTCTAAAACAGTGTCATCGCAATAGTGAGTAATTTCAATAGTGTCGGCGATAGAGCATTTGTTGGCGTCGGTTACTTTAACCCAGTATGATCCGGGTTTAGTAATTACGATGGAACTAATGTTACTGTCCAGAGTACTCCAGTGTAATTTATTTACAGGAGTATAATTTACAGATAGGGTTAATTTATTGTAGTCGTTGTCGCAAATAGCAGCATCCTTTCCTAAATCTAAATTGGTATTTGCTGGCACATTGAATTGAATAATAATAGAGTCGCTTCCTGAACAATTATTGTCGTCACTCACGGTTACTTTGTATTTTCCTGCAGTGCTTACATGGATGGTTTGAGTGGTCTCCAGAGTTGGTGTCCATGAATAATGCAGGGAAGCTAAAGTTCCCGGATTCAATTCCACTGATTGACCAACACAAACTATAGTGTCGGAAATCAAATTAGGTGTAATGGCAGAGTTTACTGTTAAAGTAGCACTTCCCATAGCAGAGCAGCCATTGTTTGTAACAGTAACATTGTAAGTTCCTGTTGCCGTTACAGTTGGTGTTTGTGAGCTGGAAGAAAATGCGCCAGGGCCAGTCCACACATAGGTTGCTCCTGCATTTCCTGCATCAAAAGTAGTAGTGCCTCCGTTGCAAATTACTTTATTGGCAATACTTACTACCGGCAAGGCAGTCAATGTTAAAATAGCATTGTCATTAGCCGAACAAGTACCCATGGTTACTGTTACCGAATAAGTTCCTGCTACCGATACTGTTGGTGTTTGAGAAGTAGAGGAAAATGAACCCGGACCCGTCCACGCGAACGTTGCGCCTGTATTTCCTGCATCAAAGGTGGTGGTGCTTCCAGAGCAAATGGTTTTATCGGCTACATTTACTGTAAGTGCAGCGGCTAAAGTTAAAAGAGCATTGTCACCGGCTGAACAACCGTTTTTAGTTGCTGTTACCGAATAAGTTCCTGCTACCGATACTGTTGGTGTTTGAGAGGTGGAAGTGAAACCGCTCGGTCCCGTCCATGCGTAAGTTGCACCTGCATTTCCCGCATCAAAAGTGGTAGAGCTGCCGGAACAAATGGTTTGATCGGCAACATTTACTGTAATCCCGTTTATAGTTAAAATAGCATTGTCGCTGG
Source organism: Flavobacteriales bacterium (assembly GCA_023251095.1). GTDB lineage: Bacteria > Bacteroidota > Bacteroidia > Flavobacteriales_C > JAHEZL01. The sequence continues at coordinate 67,052 of JAHEZL010000023.1, read as the reverse complement.
CCGAACAGCCATTGTTTGTAACAGTAACATTGTAAGTTCCTGCTGCCGATACTGTTGGTGTTTGTGAGGTAGAAGTGAAACCACCCGGCCCCGTCCATGCATAGGTTGCTCCCGCATTTCCTGCATCAAAAGTAGTGTTTCCGCTACAAATTGATTTGTCGGCAACATTTACAACCGGCATAGCATTCACTGTTAAAATAGCATTGTCGGTGGCTGAACAACTATTTTTAGTTACTATTACTGAATAGGTTCCATCTACCGATACTGTTGGTGTTTGCGAGGTAGAAGAAAATGAGCCGGGGCCAGTCCACACATAAGCTGCTCCCGCATTTCCTGCATCAAAAGTGGTAGTGTTTCCGGAACAAATCGCTTTATCAGCAACATTTACTACCGGTAAAGGGGTTAAGGTTAAAATAGCATTATCACTAGCGGAACAACCATTTTTAGTGACTGTTACCGAATAAGTTCCTGCTGCTGATACTGTTGGTGTTTGTGAGGTAGAAGTGAAACCACCCGGACCGGTCCAAGCATAGGTTGCTCCTGCATTCCCTGCATCAAAAGTGGTGGAGTTTCCTGCACAAATGGTTTGATCTGCAACATTTACTACCGGTAAGGGATTTACGGTTAAAATACCTGCATCTGATCCTGAACAACCAGCGCCATTGATTACTGTAACGGTATAAGTTGCGGCAGTACTTGTGCTGATGGATTGTGTGGTAGCACCTGTGTTCCATAAATAAGAAGAATAGCCTGCGCCTGCGTCAAAGGTTGCTGCAGGATCTCCGGCACAAATGGTATGATCGGCCACTACCGGAGTTGGTAAATTAAAAGCTCCACCAACATTTGCGAAAATACTTGCACCGTTGCTCACAGTGGCCTGATCGGTAGCGCCGTATTTACCAGCCGACCAGGTTTGGTTTACGCCACCGGCGCCAAAAAAAGATGCAAATTCATAGACAGATCCTGTAAAGTCGTAGGTTAATTTTGTAGCGCCATCAATAGTAACAGTAAGAATGTGTGTAGTACGATTGTAGTTGAAGCATACTGCGTGTTCCAAACCGTCTTCTAAATTTCCGGCATTTGCGCTGGTTAATCTGCCTCCATCACTTGCATCACCACCTCTATGAAGCGCTATTTCATCACTGGTTCCGGTTGTACCACCTCCATAAGCTGCGTCAAATCCAAAGTTGCCCTGACTGCTCCAGGTGTCAAATTCAATGCTGATCATTTTTGTATTCGGATCAACACCTCCTACCGTTCCCATGTATCCTAATCCGCCGCCACAAGCTAAACCATTATTGATGTTGTAGGCCAAGCCGCTTTTCCAAAATGAAAAGGCCATACCGTCACCTTTGGAATCACTGCCTATGTTGTCGTTGCCCGGACAACCGAAATATACCTGATAACATTGATTGAAATCCGCACTAAGCGGATCGTAGGTTGCGGTTGTTTCATGCACGGCAGATCCTGCGCAACCTGTTGAATTGTAATCCAATAATTGAATTACTCCATTGCCCCAGTCTTTAAATCCTGTTGTACCATTTGTAGCGCTGCCATCCCAACCACCGCTTTGGGCATTTAGGTTGGAGAATGTTGTGATGGTTATGATTGTAATTAAAATTTTTCTCATAAAACTTTACTTTGGGTATCTTCAAAAAAACATCATACTCCAGTAAAAGTCTAATTGTCCCTGAAGAATCAAGATGAAATTCAGGATAATATGAGATTAATCACCTGATTATCAGTTAATAAATACTGTTTGTGGAGGTGTAGAATATGGTCTTGTATGGAAAAAATATGAAGTGAAAAGGGTGGGTGCTAAGCGTAATTATTCCATCAGCGTCATATAGTTGGATATTTCATAATATTTACCTGCGGAATTTCTGTACTTAATTACATAAAAATAGGTGCCGGATGCGGCAGGTGATCCATTGAATTTACCATCCCAGTTGGGTAAAATGTTTTCTTCTGAATAAAACATAAATCTACCCCATCTGTCATATACTCCGAAACTGATGATGTGAACGTTGGCTACTACCTTTTGGAAATTAGAATCATCTACTCCTATTGGTTTAAATACATCATTTTGTCCGTCACCGTTTGGCGTAAGAACATTAGGCCAGGTGAAAACTAAATCTTCGCAATAAGCAGTTACTTCAATGGTATCGACAAGTGAACACTTGTTGGAGTCGCTCACCTGAACCCAATAAGATCCCGATTCAGTGATAACGATAGATTTAACATTGCTTTGTGAAGTGCTCCAGTTCAATTGATAATTTCCACTGTATTGTGCGGTAAGAGTTAGTTCATCATAACCGTTATCACAAATGGTAATGTCATTTCCCAAGCTAACATTTGGAAGAGCATTTACTTTTACAACAACAGTGTCTTTATTGGAACAACCGATGGCGTCGCTTACAGTGACGATATATTGTCCCGCAATTCCTGTAGCAATGGTAGGAGTAGTTTGAAGAGAGCTCCACATATAAGTTAAATTGTTAGCAGTTCCCGGATCCAGTAAAACCGTGCTTCCAGAACAAACATAAACAGTGTCATTACTAAAGTTGGGAGTTGGAATGGTATTGATAACAAGAACAGCGCTATCTGTGGCAGTACATCCCAATCCGTCGGTTACTGTGATGATGTATTTTCCGCCTGTTGTTGCTATAATGGATTGTCCGATTTGGGATATTGCTCCCGACCAGGTATAAGTTGTAAATCCCGGTCCGGCATTAAAGATCGTACTTGTTTTATCGCATATAGTGTCATTTTCAATAGATACGGCAATCGGATCTATGGTGATGGTAGCGTCGGCAGAATTAGCAGAAGAGCAAGTTCCTGATTTTACCACTGCTCTGTATTTAGTAGTTTCAGTAATGTTAGAATAAGCCTGGGAAGCAGTAGTGTTAGCAATAGAGTTTTTTGTGACGAAATTATCGGTTGAACTTTCCCAACCGGTGATTGCTCCTGTGTATCCGGCCAAAGTCAAAGTAGCTCCGTTAGCTCCCAAGCAAACCATAGCATCAGCAGCAACAGTTCCTCCAACTGAAACCGGATCAATAGTAATTGTTGCAGCAGCAGAATTATCGGAAGCACAAGTTCCTGATTTTACAACCGCTCTGTATTTGGTTGTTGTTGTAATATTCAAATAAGGCTGAGAAGTAGTGGCGTTAGCAATAGTGGTTTTTGTGATAAAGTTATCTGTTGAACTTTCCCAACCTGTTACAGATCCTGTATTTCCTGCAAGGGTTAATGTTCCTGTGTTTGCACCCGAACAAACCGTTGCATCGGCAGTAACAGTTCCGCCAACAGAAACAGGATCAACAGTAATGGTTGAAGAAGATGAATTGGCAGAAGAGCAAGTTCCTGATTTTACAACAGCTCTGTACTTTGTTGTAGCGGTAATGTTAGAGTAGGGTTGAGAAGCAGTTAAATTCGCAATAGCAGTTTTTGTAACGAAATTATCAGTAGAACTTTGCCATCCTGTGATTGTTCCGGTATATCCGGCCAAAGTCAAAGTAGCACCGTTTGCTCCTGAACAAACTGTTGCATCGGCTGACACTGTTCCCCCAACAGAAACAGGATCAACAGTGATTGTTGCAGCAGCAGAAATATCAGAAGCACAAGTTCCTGATTTTACCACAGCTCTGTATTTTGTTGTAGCGGTAATATTAGCATAAGCCTGAGAAGTAGCGACATTGGCAATGGTAGTTTTTGTGATAAAATTATCAGTGGAGCTTTCCCAGTTGCTTACTGTTCCTGTATTACCGGATAAGGTCAAAGTTCCGGTATTTGCACCCGAGCAAACCGTTGCATCAGCAGTAACAGAACCGCCAACAGTTGCCGGATCAACTGTAATTGTTGCAGCAGCAGAATTCGCGGCAGGACAAGCTCCTGATTGTATTATTGCTCTGTATTTTGTTGTAGCAGTAATATTGGAGTAAGCCTGAGAAGTAGTAACGTTCGCAATATCAACAGGGGTCACGAAATTATCAGTAGATCTTTGCCATTTAATAATACTTCCGGTATGACCTGCAAGAGTTAAGGTAGCACCATTTGCTCCTGAACAAACTGTTGCATCGGAACTAACTGTTCCGCTTGCTGATGCCGGATCAACAGTAATTGTTGCGGCAGCAGAATTAGCAGAAGTACAAGTTCCTGATTTTACAATCGCTCTGTATTTAGTAGTTGTAGTGATGTTTAAATAAGCCTGAGTGGTAGTAGCGTTAGCAATGTCAATTGGTGTCACGAAATTATCAGTAGATCTTTGCCATTTAACGATACTTCCGGTGTGACCTGCTAAAGTTAAAGTAGCGCCATTTGCTCCTGAACAAACTGTTGCGTCGGCAGTAACAGAACCTGCAACTGTTGCAGGATCAACTGTAATTGTTGCAGCAGCAGAATTAGCAGAAGCACAAGTTCCTGATTTCACAACCGCTCTGTATTTTGTTGTTGCAGTGATATTTAAATAAGCCTGAGTGGTAGTAATATTGGCGATATCAACCGGAGTCACGAAATTATCAGTGGAGCTTTGCCATTTTACAATGCTTCCTGTGTGTCCTGCAAGAGTTAAAGTTGCACCATTTGATCCTGAACAAACTGTTGCATCAGCAGTAACAGAACCTGCAACTGTTGCAGGATCAATGGTGATAGTTGCAGCAGCAGAATTAGCAGAAGCACAAGTTCCTGATTTCACAACCGCTCTGTATTTAGTAGTTGTAGTGATGTTTAAATAAGTCTGAGTGGTGGTAACGTTGGCAATATCCACAGGAGTTACAAAATTATCCGTGGAGCTTTGCCATTTTACAATGCTTCCGGTATGTCCTGCTAAAGTTAAAGTAGCACCGTTTGCTCCTGAACAAACTGTGGCATCAGCTGTAACGGAACCTGCCACCGTTGGAGGATCTACAGTGATTGTCGCCGCCGCTGAATTAGCAGAAGCACAAGTTCCGGATTTTACCACAGCTCTGTATTTGGTAGTTGCAGTGATGTTTAAATAAGCTTGAGTGGTAGTAACATTGGCAATGTCAACAGGTGTCACGAAATTATCGGTGGAGCTTTGCCATTTAACAATGCTTCCTGTATGCCCCGCCAATGTTAAAGTTGCACCATTTGATCCTGAACAAACCGTTGCATCAGCAGTAACAGAACCTGCAACTGTTGCAGGATCAATGGTAATTGTTGCAGCAGCAGAATTAGCAGAAGCACAAGTTCCTGATTTCACAACTGCTCTGTATTTTGTTGTAGCAGTGATGTTTAAATAAGCCTGAGTGGTAGTAACGTTAGCAATATCCACAGGAGTTACAAAATTATCAGTTGAGCTTTGCCATTTTACAATGCTTCCTGTGTGTCCTGCAAGAGTTAAGGTAGCACCGTTTGCTCCAGAACAAACTGTTGCATCGGCAGTAACAGAACCGGCAACAGTTGCAGGATCAACAGTAATTGTTGCAGCAGCAGAATTAGCAGAAGCACAAGTTCCTGATTTTACAACCGCTCTGTATTTAGTAGTTGCAGTGATGTTTGAATAAGTTTGAGTGGTAGTAACGTTGGCAATATCCACAGGCGTCACGAAATTATCAGTAGATCTTTGCCATTTAACAATGCTTCCAGTGTGTCCTGCAAGAGTTAAAGTTGCTCCATTGGATCCTGAACAAACCGTTGCGTCAGCAGTTACAGATCCGGCCACCGTTGCAGGATCAATGGTGATTGTTGCGGCGGCAGAATTTGCAGAGGCACAGAGTCCGGATTTTACAACAGCCCGATATTTTGTAGCGCTAACAAGATTGGTGTAAGTTTGAGTGGTAGTGACATTGGCAATATCCACAGGAGTCACAAAATTATCAGTTGAGCTTTGCCATTTAACAATGCTTCCTGTATGTCCCGCTAAAGTTAAAGTTGCTCCATTTGATCCTGAACAAACTGTTGCATCAGCAGTTACACTTCCGCCAACTGTTGTAGCATCTACGGTTAAAACTCCGGTGGCAACGCCTGAACAGCCGGCAGCATTGGTAACAGTGACAGTATAATTTCCGGCTGCCGTTCCGCTGCTGGTTTGTGCGCCACCACTTCCATTAGCACTCCAGGCATAAGAGGTATAGCCTCCTCCTGCATCAAAAGTTGCGCTGGTACCCGAACATACGGTTTGGTTGGCCAGAGATACGGTGACTTGATTGAGAGCAGCACCGGCATTGTCGGAAATATCAGCTCCCTTGCTTACTGTAGCTGCATTGGTAGCACCGAATTTACCTGATGACCAGGTTTGATTCAATCCTGTATTACCAAAATAAGCACCCAGTTCATAAGGAGATCCTGTAAGATCGGAGCTTAATTTTGTAACGCCATCGATAGTCACTAACAGTATATGTGTTGTACGGTTATATGTAATACAAACAGTATGTTCCAATCCATCTTCCAGATTTCCTGCATTGGTACTGGTAATTCTGCCGCCATCATTGGCAGTTCCATCTCTTTGCAGAGCAATCTCATCGTTGATTCCGGAGCCGCCACCGCCATAAGAAGCATCAAAACCTGAATTACCCTGACTGCTCCAGGTGTCGAATTCAATGGTAATCATTTTACCGTCTGAAGCAGAACCCATGTAGCCCAATCCACCACCGCAGGCACTACCATTGTTAATGTTGTATGTAGCAGAGTTTTTCCAAAATGAAAAAGCCAATCCGTCACCTTTGGAGTCGCTGCCGATATTGTCATTCCCCAAACAACCAAAATATACTTGGTAGCATTGATTGAAATCGCTGGTAGTAGGATTATAAGTGGAAGAAGTTTCGTGAATCGCTGCTGCTGCACAACCGGTACTTGCAGTACTTAGTAATTGAATTACTCCATTGCCGTGGTCGGTATATCCGCTAACACCGTTAGTGGCGCTTGCATCCCAACCACCGCTTTGGGCCTGAAGAGCGCCAAGGGATAACAATAATATGAAAAGCGCCAGGCCTTTTTTTCTTTTCGGGCAAAATGCTTTTTCAAAAGTATTGTTTGGTTGATAAGAAGTATTCATATTTTTTTCGCCTGTTTTATCATTCTTTAAAAATCTTTTGCGACTTCTTAAATCAGACTGAAGTTTTATATCTCAATAAGTATAAAATGTTTCGCTATTCTTTTTTGTCTGATTTACTAGAATATCTTACGATCAAAATACGAGCATTGTCACATGAGAATCTAGTTGTCAAATTTTTATATGAATAAAAAATAGTGCGGTATGGTTTTAAGTGCTTGATTTTCAGTGTTAATTTAAATTTATGAGCGTAAAAAAATATAGATAAAAAGAGCCCTATTATTGATCGTCACGTAGACGAACTAAGATAAAATACGTATGAATTTATCATTGAAATAGATAAAATGGTTCGTTTAAATGTTTTCAGATTGAATTTTTCTATCCTTTTTTTTAAACTTCCATTGAACATTTAATATAGGATCTATAAGGTATTCAACTTTGGGATAACCTTATTGTTTTTTGATGATTTAAATACTTTCACCAACTTAAATTAACATTCATGTTGCCGAGCAGGCTTCATATTTTTTCTGGATCAGGCCATATTTATAATTCTACTCATGTTCATTTGTAGTTTGATAATCAAACACTTAATTCTATTTGGTTTTGTGTTTTATCTTGATTCTTCAAGGACAAGTGGATTTAGCAGTAGTTATAATGTTTATTTGATTGTTATAGGATGTAAAGAGTCCTACTTGATGAAACGATAATTAATCAAGCGGTCTTGTTAAAATTATAGATCTATGAGAATTAAATTAACGATACTGAAAAAATCCACGCTGGCAGTTGTCATGATGTTTTTAGGCGCCGGCAATATTTCTGCTCAATTAAGTGGTGGATGGGATGCTTCTCAGCAATACAATGCTTCAGGAATTACCGACTGGGGCAATGGCGTAGTTCAGTTGCAAACGGCTACGTTTGGACAAAGTTCAGGTGCTATATTGGAAACTACTAATCCTTATGATCCTAGTACAGGAGCTGTATTCAGTCAGTGTTACCAGGTGTTTTTTGCATGTCCGGGTAATGATGGAGTAGGCAGTGATTCAAAAGGAGATGGTGCAGCTTTTTCATTTTATAAAAGCACTTCTACTTACAATATTAACAATGGCAGTCCTTACGGAGTTCTTTCAACTGCCGGAGGATTGGGATACATGGGTGCTGTGGGTGATCCAACGAATCCCGCTACCAAAATGATTACGGTTGAATTTGATACCTATAGCAGTATGGGAGGAGCTAATTTTGATAATGCTTACGGAGGTGGAGGCGGAGGTTCAATTAACGATGAGATATCTGTCCATAAGCAAGGTGATGCGAGTGATGCAGGTTTAGTAGCAGGTACTACCGGAAATGTAGGAAATCTGGAAGATGGTAAGGAACATACGATTTGCATTACTTATACTCCATCCACTACTGTTTTATTGGTAACGATTGATGGAGTGACAAGATTGAATTACAATATGGGTGGAGGCGGATTAAGTTTGCAAAGTTATTTTGGTGCTGGTGGTTTGAACATCAGCTGGTCGTCTGCTAAGTTCGGAGCCTACAGTCCGATTACCGTAAGTAAAGGAGCCAGCATCAGCGACAATGCAGGAGCTGTTATTGGTTTGCCTGATCCTGATGTTGCCGATCAGGCCATCTGCGCAGGAGATCCTTTTCCTAATTTCACTGTTGTTACGGGAGGCGGTGGTCCTTTTACTTCTATTCAATGGAGCGGTTTGGGAACGGGAACAGCTACCACTACATCAAGTACCGGTGCAGGTAATTACATTGTTGACGTTACCAATGCTGCGGGTTGTTCGGCTAAAGATACAGGAGTTTTGGTGGTGAATGCCTTACCAACACCAACAGTAGCTAATAATGCTATTTGTGCGGGTGATCCTGCTGCTACTTTTACTACAGGAGCTTATTCTGCTTATGCTTGGAGTGCTAACGGAAGCGGAACCGCTCAAACCACTTCGGGAACTACCGCAGGAAACTACACTGTTCAGGTGACAGACGCCAAAGGTTGTAAAGCTTCAGCAACAGGGGTATTGACAGTAAACGCATTGCCAACACCAACAGTAGCCAATAAAGCAATTTGCGCAGGAGATCCTGCTGCTACTTTTGATGCAGGTTCTTATTCTGCTTATTTGTGGAGCGCCAACGGAACAGGAACAGCGCAAACCACTTCGGGCACTACTGCCGGAAATTATACTGTTCAGGTGACTGATGCCAAAGGTTGTAAAGCTTCAGCAACTGGGGTGTTGACAGTAAACGCATTGCCAACACCAACAGTAGCCAATAAAGCAATTTGTGCAGGAGATCCTGCTGCTACTTTTGATGCAGGTTCTTATACGTCCTATGTTTGGAGCGTGAATGGAACAGGTACTGCACAAACAACAAGTGGAACTACAGCAGGAAATTATACTGTTCAGGTAACTGATGCCAAAGGTTGTAAAGCTTCAGCAACAGGAGTGTTAACAGTAAATGCATTGCCAACACCTTCAGTAGCCAATCAATCTATTTGTGGTGGTGGTTCTGCTACTTTTGACGCAGGACCGGGATATTCTGCTTATTTGTGGAGCGCATTGGGAACAGGAACTGCTCAAACCACTTCGGGAACTACAGCCGGAAATTATACCGTTCAGGTAACAGATGCTAAAGGCTGCAAGGCTTCAGCAACAGGAGTTTTATCTACGGGCTCTGCAGTAGCACCTATAGTTGCAAATAAGGCAATATGTGCCGGAGATCCGGCTGTTACTTTTGATGCCGGACCGGGTTATACTTCCTACACCTGGAGTGTGAATGGAACGGGTACAGCACAAACAACTACAGGGAATACAGCAGGAAATTATACTGTGGTGGTTACCAGTGCCGGAGGTTGTTCGGCTACAACAACAGCAGTTTTAACAGTAAATGCCTTGCCAACACCTGTTGTAGCAAACAAAGCAATATGCACCGGAGATCCTGCAGCAACCTTTGATGCAGGAGCAGGATATGCTGCTTATTTGTGGAGTGCCAATGGAACTGGAGCGGCGCAAACAACAACAGGAAGTATTGCAGGGAATTACACTGTTCAGGTGACTGATGCCAAAGGCTGTAAAGCTTTTGCAACAGGCGTTTTAACAGTGAATACATTGCCGGTTGTGGATTTGGGAGCCAATCAAAGTATGTGTGCAGGGGCATCTGTAACAATAGATGCAGGAGCTACTTTCTCTGTTTATAAATGGGCGCCGGGAAACCAAACCACTTCCTCTATTTCTGTGAGTACAGCAGGAACTTATACTGTTACAGTGACGGATGCCAACGGTTGTAAAAACAGTGATGCAATAGATGTAACGGTAAATCCGAATCTGACTATTGATTTAGGAGCCGACAAAAGTATTTGTGCAGGAGATAACATTACTTTCACGGCCAACTATGCAGCTGCGGGCGTGACTTACGCATGGATCGGTCCGGCCGGATACACCAATAACACGCAAGCGATCAGTCCTAGTGTTGCAGGAAATTATGCCGTACATGTACAGGATCCGCTGGGTTGTCAGGGAGATGGAGATGTGGATTTAATCGTCAATCCTTTACCAACACCGGCAGTTGCCGATCAGGCAAAATGCGCAGGGTTTTCCGCTACTTTCAATGCGGGTAATTATAGTGTCTATAGTTGGGTTGGACCAAATGCCTTTACTTCGGCCATCAATCCGATTACAGTATCACAAGCAGGAACTTATACCGTTACTGTTACTGATGTAAATGGTTGCAAAAACTCCGATATGGCTACGCTTACAGTCAATCCTAATCCTATCGTAAAACTAGGGGCTGACTACGTTGGTTGTGAAGGAACTACAGCAGTGTTTGATGCAGAAAACCCGGGAGCCGATTACTTATGGAATGATGCGTCAACTGCTCAAACCTTGTTTGCTACTGTCGACGGAGCTTATTCAGTTGTTGTTACTGATGCTAATGGATGCATAGGGACTGGAGCAGCCAATGCACGATTTGTGAAAACTCCAACGGTGGAGATTGGACCTAATATTGATCTTTGTGCTGGTGAAAGTGCGCGAATTAGTGCACAGGTTACTCCTACTAACGTAAGTATAACGTGGGGAACAGGGGAAATAGGGTCGAGTATTACAGTGAGTTCTGCGGGCGTAATTTCTATAGCGGTAAGTAATGAAGGGATGTGTAATGCAACAGATAATCTGGAAGTATTTGTACATGATCAACCTAAGGTGTTGGGCATGCAAGATACAACAGTTTGCTTCGTGAAATTGTCGGACGGATTATTACTGGATGCAGGAAGCGATGCTACTCAATACAACTGGAGTGACGGACAAAGCGGACAGTTTATGACTGTTAGAAAGGATGGTGAATATAGGGTTGAACTAGTGAGTGATTTTGGATGCACATCGAATGACACAGTGATTGTTTCTGAAGATTGTCCTTCTTCTATTTTTGCACCCAATGCATTTACGCCCAATGAAGATGGTGTTAATGATGTTTTTTATGTGAGCGGTGAAAATATTTACGATTTCGAGTTATTTGTTTTCGATCGTTGGGGTGAAGTTATCTTTCATACCAATGATATGAATACCGGCTGGAACGGGAAAAAATACAATGATTTGAGAAATGCTCAGATTGATGTGTATGTATGGAAAATCTCTTACAAATACTGGTCGGATTGGAAGCACGATGGAAAAACCCGAGAAGAAGTTGGAAGAGTTTCTCTTCTTAAATAACAAAAGCCATCCGTCGATTGACGGATGGCTTTTTAGCTTAAATATTATGTAAATACGATATTATCTTATTTGATAAATTGCTTCCCACAGCAATATTCTGTTAAATAATTTTTATTTTCGACCCCCCCCCCGAAATACTTGACATTCAAACCTATTCGGGATAATGAATTAAATAATGTTTTTAAAACACAAAATAATATTACTGTTTGTTTCTCACTTTTGTGTTTTAAGTGTTTTTGCGGCTACTAAAACTTGGGATGGTGGCGGAGCAGATAACAATTGGACCACTGCTGCAAACTGGGATTCAGATGTAGCGCCTGTGGCAGGAGACGATTTGATTTTTGACGGTTCAACCCGAACTTCTCCCAGCAATGATTTTGTAGCAGCAACCAATTTTACCTCTGTTACTTTTGCAGCTACAGCAAGTGCTTTTACACTTTCAGGTAATTCTGTAACCATTACCGGTGGCGCTTCTGCCATCACGGCAAGTAATGCCAGTTTAACAATGACGATTGGAAACAATGTTGTTTTTAGTACTTCAGCACCTACCATTACCAGTACTTCAGGCGGAACTTTAGCGCTTACGGGAACTATTGATAATGGGGGACTGGCAATCACTGTTAGTTCCGGCGGTACAACTACTCTGAGTGGAATTATTAGTGGTACAGGCAGCCTCGTCAAATCCGGAGCAGATGCATTAACATTATCGGGAGCCAATACATTTTCAGGTGGGGTGACTCTTAGTGCTGGAACACTTAATATTAATCATGCGACCGCTTTGGGTACAGGTACTTTTGTTATTGCCAACGGAACTACCATCGACAATACTTCAGGTGGAACCATTACCATGACGGCTGATAATCCGATGACATGGAACGGCAGTTTTACTTTTACGGGATCAAATATCTTGAATATGGATGCCGGTGCTGTGGACATAGGTGCAGCATCACGAACCGTTACGGCTAGTGCTTCTACATTGATTATTGGTGGAATCATCAGTGGAACAGGTGCAATAACCAAAGCTGGTGCAGGAGCATTAACCCTCTCAGGCGCAAATACTTTTTCGAGCGGAGTAAGCTTATCTGCCGGTCAGCTAAACATTAACAACGCTACCGCTTTGGGTACAGGTACTTTTACCATTGCCAACGGAACCATTATTGATAATACTTCAGGCGGAACCATTACCATGACAGCCGACAACCCTATGACATGGAACGGTAATTTCACTTTCACAGGATCAAATGCCCTGAATATGGATGCCGGTGCTGTAGCAATGGGAGCAGCAACACGAACAGTGACTGTAAGTGCTTCTACTTTAACTGTTGGCGGAACCATTAGTGGAACCAGCGGACTCACAAAAGCTGGTGCAGGAACCATGACTTTAGGAAGTGTTTCTGCTGCCAACTGGACGGGATCATTTACAGTAAGTGCGGGTACTTTGAATCTTGTAAATCCGGGCAATGACAACTATAAAGCTACGTCATGGACAGTAAGCGCAGGTGCAACTTTGAACAATACTACCGCGGGAAATATAATTACCAATGATGCAGTAATTACTGTTACAGGGACCTGGGACATGAACAATCAGAAAGATGCTATCGGTTATATTGCAGGTGCAGGTAACATAAATAATTTCGGAACAGCTGCTGCAGGTGATGGTTTTGAAATTGATTTGCCTGCAACAGGAACAGGTAGCGACTTTTCGGGTGTTATTTCCGGTCCGGGCACCTTTAATGTCCGCGGCGGACAAGGTGCAGGTAAACAGGTTTTAAGCGGATTGAATACTTATACCGGACCTACTTATATTAGAAAAGGAACATTAAGCATTAATACCATCAAAGATGTTTCAGGAGGAGCCAGCGCTGTGGGAGCTCCTACTACTGCTGCCAATGGGACCATTCCAATAGGATCCACTACCACTACCGGTACTTTGGAGTATACCGGCGGAGTACAAAGTACTGATAGGGTAATTGATTTAGCCGGGACTACAGGAGGTGCTATTCTTGATCAATCAGGAACGGGTTTACTTACCTTTTCAAGTAATTTAACCGCAACGGGTGCAGGGGCTAAAACCTTTACTTTACAGGGATCTACTGCGGGAACCGGACTGATAGCGGGAGTGATTCCAGATGGTTCCGGTACCACTTCTCTTGCAAAATCGGGAACCGGAACATGGACACTATCGGGAGCCAATACCTTCGGTGGAACCACTACTGTCACTGCCGGAACTTTGCAGTTAGGAACTGCAGGTGTAATTCCCAATGCCTGTGCTGTAACGGTTACCTCCCCGGGTCTTTTAGATATGAATACCTTTAACGAAACGGTTGGATCAATTGCGGGCTCAGGAACTATTGACAACGTTGCGGGAGGAGGAACACCTTTGCTGAGCTGTGGTGGAAATCATACGAGCACCACTTTTTCAGGAGTGATACAAAATACAAGTGGGGTCTTGTCTTTAACAAAAGTGGGCAGTGGAACACTCACTCTTTCCGGTGCCAATACTTATACAGGTACAACCACCATAAGCGCAGGTGCTTTGCAGCTGGGTGCTGCCAATAGAATTTCAAATTCAAGTAATTTCATTGCAGCTGGCGGTACCTTTTCTACCGGATCGGCTGCCGGATATAGTGAAACAATGGGTACTTTAACCCTTAATGCGAATACCATTATTGCATTGGGGACAGGAAATCATAGTTTGAATTTTGCAGCAAGTGATGGTACCACCTGGACTGCCGCAACGCTTTTGCGCATCACGGGATGGCAGGGAGCATTCAATTGTTCAAGTGGTACATCAGGTAAAATATATACAGGGAACAGTGCCGAACTTTCGGGAGGAAAATTAGCACAGATATTTTTTTCTCATCCTATTAGCGGATTACCTTTTACAGCTTGTCAGCTGAATGATGGAGAAATAGTTCCTACTAGTACTCTTCCTGTTAAACTCATTTCTTTTGAAGGGGAATTGAAGGAGAATAAAGTTCATTTGTATTGGATTACTGCATCGGAAATCAATAGTGATTATTTTGAAATTCTGCGTTCTTCCGACGCACTCCATTTTGAAAGTATAGGTAAAGTGAGTGCTGCAGGAAACAGCAATGATTTTTTGTCTTATACCTTTGTTGATTCTTTGCCTTTATCAGGATATAGTTATTACAAATTGATTCAATATGATTTTAACGGTGCCAATGAGACCTTCCATTTGGTGCCTATTGTAAATAAGGAAGAGAGTCATTTTAAAATCTCTGCTTTGTATCCCAATCCAACATTAGGTTTAGTGACGGTGAGTTTTCAAAGCGAAACAAGGGGAACTTGTTTTTTAAGTTTGATGGATGATCAGGGCAAAGAAGTTTATTCAGCCATTGTGGCGGCTATTGAAGGAGAAAATCAATTTAACTTAGGGCTGGGTTCTTTCAGCAGTGGGAAATATTTTTTAAGAATTACCAATCTTAAAAACGAATCTGCAGTCAGTCAGGTGATCGTTCAGCATTAAAAAAAGAGACATAAAAAATCCCATGCTTCTCCCTCAAGAAGCATGGGATAGGGGTCAAATCTAACCAGGTAAGGATCTTTATATTGTAAGTATTTATACGAACGTCTGTGGTGTAAAAGACGGATATTGTTTTTGTAAAAACCAGCCCTCAATTTTTAATATCAATGAAAATCACGAGGTCTGTTTCTAAATCATTGATTTTCAGTATTCAATTGTAATAAGGCAGCATAAAAAATATAGATCAAAGTCGGCTGTCTGTCGGCGATTTTTTGATGAATGCATCTTCCCGGGCCTATTTAATTGAAGTAATTTACGTTAACCATCATTTATTTAATCAGGTATTTCTCCTATTCATAAAATACCGGCAGATCATTTATTTTTCTTTTTAAAATTTCATCTTCGGGCCGGAATTTGTTTGTAAAAGCATCTGTTGAGCCTTAAAGTCGATCATTTAACTCCATATTTTTTTAATAAAAAGCCATATTTATGAATCTATTTAAGCCTATTTGTAGTTTGATAATCAAATACTTAATGATTTGTGGTTTTGTGTTTCGTCTTGATTTTTCAGGGACAATTGGATTTAGTGTTAAGTAAAATGTTTATTTGAGTAAATGAAATGTGAACGATTAACACTTTTGATTAAAACGAATACACTTAATGATTCAAAACCCATTAAATAAAGAAATTATGAGAACCTTAAAAACTTTAAATCTAATACTTGGTGCGGCGCTATGTTTGTCGACAAGCTTAAACGCCCAGGACGAAAGAGGTTATTATGATGCTCCCTATCTTAGATATGAAGCTGATCAGGGTGCTTTAACCAATGCTACCATAGCCATGATGTCTTTCAATCAGAAAGATTTACAAAGTGAAGCCTCTGAGCAGGTATGTGTTGATTTATCGGCTAAAGATGCTTCTGTAGAATGGAAACTGAAAAAAGAGGCCGACGGATTAGTGGTTCGTTACAGTGTACCCGATGAAAAATCAGGAGTGGTGGATGTTTATGCTGATGGTAAATTGGTTGGAACTTTGAATCTTACTTCTTATTGGTCATGGGAGTATTTAACTACAAATGGTAATCCGAATAACGTTGCCGTTAAAAATGAAAATCCTAAAATGCGTTTTGATGAAGTTCGTTTAAAATTACCTTCTAAAATTGCAGCAGGCGGAAAAATAAAACTGGTTAACAAAAGCGGAGATATTCATCTTGATTTTATAGAATTGGAAGCAGTACCTGCAGCGGTTCAGGCTACAGCGGCTGATTTGGTTTACACAGGAGATGGTAGTGATTTACAGGTTTTCATCGACAACAAAGGCGGAGGAAAATCTATTTATTTGCCGGCAGGAACTTACAATGTAAACAGAGAATTGTATTTCGGTGTACCGGGAACTAAACTGAAAGGTGCAGGGATGTGGTATTCTACCGTGAATTTTACAAGTGAAGATTATTTGCAAGGTGGTCTTCGTGCCAACGCAAAAGACATTAGTTTTTTAGATTTGTCATTAACAACCACCAGAAATTCAAGATCAAGTTCTTACAAAGGAATCAATGGTGTTTTCACCAGCGGATCTGTTATTAAAAATCTTTGGGTAGAACATTTTGAATGCGGAGCCTGGATCGCTCAATACAATATCGGTGATATTTTATTTGCTGATGGATTTACAGTTTCTAATTGTCGTTTCAGAAACAATTATGCCGACGGCATCAATCTTTGTAAAGGAACAAGAAATACAACCGTTGAACATTGCAGCTTCCGTAACAATGGTGACGACGACATGGCAATTTGGTGTGCCGACGGATTGGAATGTATGAACAATACTTTTGCTTACAGTACTGCTGAAAACGGATGGAGATCATCAGGTTGTGCCATCTACGGCGGAACAAACAACAAAGCGCATCACATTATTGTGAAAGATCATGTGGAGTGTGGTATCAGAGTAAACAACAACTATCCCGGTGTTGGTTTCAGTGAAAAAGGAATGCATGAATTTTCAAATATTACCATTGTAAGATGCGGTACTTTCAACGACTTGTTTTACAACATGGTGGGTGCCATCGATTTGATGTGTAACAGCTTGGCAGGAACAAAAGTTCAAAACATAAAATTCTCAAACATTGATGTGATTGATGCCAAAGACAATGCGATCCTGATGAACAAAATCGGCGGAAAAGGATTTTACAATCTGGTTTTTGAAAACATTACTGTGGATGGAACAGGAAGAGAATTTCCTTACAACAATGAACAGAAAAAAGACTGGCCTCGTGGTTTTGGTATGATCATCATTCAAAATCCTGCAGGAAATGCTACGTCTTGTAATATTGTTTATAAAAATCGTGGTGGAAGTGCTATGGTAGATGTAGATGATAATGGAATAGGTTCTTTTACTTTAACGGAAGTGAAAGATTGCGTGAAGGTGAAATAAGCTAGGCGACTATTAAAATTAAATTATCTACACATGAAAAAATCTAAGATTTTAAGCGGGATATCTTGTGCCATTTTATTTTTAACAAATGGCTTCCTTAATGCGCAAAGCGATCAGAGAGGTTATTACGATGCGCCTTATGTAAGGTATGAAGCGGATAAAGCAACTTTGTCGAAAGCAAAAGCAACTGCAATGTCTTTCAGTCAGACTGAATTGCAAAGCGAAGCTTCGGAGCAAATATGTGTTGATCTTACTAAAAAGAAATCTTCTGTTGAATGGAAAATTAAAGAAGGTGGTGATGGATTGGTAGTTCGTTTTAGCGTTCCTGATTCCAGCACAGCGGAACTGGATGTTTATGCCGACGGAAAAAAAGCGGGCACTTTAAATTTGAGTGCACACTGGTCGTGGGAGTATTTGTGGAAAGATGGAAACTCCAACAACAGCGGTGTTACCAACACCAATCCTAAAATGCGTTTTGATGAAATCAGAATGAAGTTGCCTTCAAAAATTGCTGCGGGAGGAAAATTAAAACTCGTAAATAAAAGCGGTAATATTCATATTGATTTCGTTGAAATAGAAACTGTTCCTGCTGCTGTTTCCGCTGCTCCGGGGGATCTTGTTTTTTCGGGAGAAGGAGATGAGCTGCAAAGTTTTATTGATCAAAACGGAGGTAAAACAATTTATGTTCCTGCGGGAGTTTACAACATTTACAGCGAGCTTTATTTTGGTGTAAACGGCACTACTTTAAAAGGTGCCGGAATGTGGTACACACAATTGAATTTCAAAAAAATAAAATGGCTGAAAGGCGGATTGTATGCCAACGCAAAAGACATCAGTTTCACAGATCTTTTTTTAACTACTGATAATAATTCACGATCCAATTCTTACAAAGCGATCAACGGGATTTTTACTCAGAAATCGGTGATTAAAAATGTGTGGGCCGAGCATTTTGAATGTGGTGCATGGATAGCACAATACAACAAAGGTGAAGTGGAATATGCCGACGGATTTTTAGTAACGAATTGCAGATTCAGAGGCAATTATGCCGATGGAATCAATTTGTGTAAAGGTACCAGAAATACTATTGTTGAACATTGCAGTTTCCGTAACAACGGTGATGACGACATGGCCATCTGGTCGGCCGATAAAATGGAATGTCAAAACAATACTTTCGCTTATTGTACATCTGAAAACACATGGAGAGCATCAGGTTGCGCTATTTATGGCGGCTTGAATAATAAAGCACATCATCTTTTAATTAAAGATAATCTGGAAGCAGGATTAAGAGTGAACAATGCTTTTCCGGGCGCAGGATTCAATGATGCGGGAATGCATGAGTTTTCGGATATTACTATCATCAGATGCGGAACAAACAACGATTTGTATTATGGTCCTATCGGAGCGATTGACATCAGCTGCACTGACAGATGCGGTATGAAAGTTAAAAACGTTAAGTTCTCCAACATCGATATTATTAATTCAAAAAATGATGCTGTTTATATCTTGCGTTTCGGCGGTGATAAAATCGTTAATATGGTTTTTGAAAACATCAACATTGACGGAACAGGAAAAGAATATCCTTACAATGATGCAAAAGGAATCAATGCAGAAAGAGAAAGAGGAGCAGGAGTGTTTTTTAAATATAAACCTAAAGGAAATATCACTTATTGTAATCTGACTATTAAAAACAGAGGAGGAAGTGCTAAGGCAGATGTTAATTCTGTCGAGATCGGAACTCTGGAATGGCTGAAGGTTGAGGGCTGTGGAAATGCACCCAAATAGAATCATTAGATAATTCATTTTAAAATTTTGCTTATGTAAAAAGACATTTATTACATCGAGAGTTTATATAAACCCCCAAACATTTATATGAAAAAACTACGAATACTAATATTATACTTTGTTTTATTTCTAACGAATAATCTCGTTGCGCAACGAGGATATTTTGATGCACCATATATTCGCTATGAGGCTGATTCGGCTATTTTGGCAAATGCTGTTGTTACTGCAAAATCTTATGCGCAGTCGGCTTTACAAAGTGAAGCATCCAATCAGGTGTGTGTTGATTTGTCTGCATCTGCCGCTTCTGTTGAATGGACACTTTCGTCCGCGGCAGACGGATTAGTTTTGCGTTACAGTGTACCCAATGGAGATTCAGGTGTTGTGGCAGTTTATGCCGATAATATTTTAGTAGATACTTTAAAATTGACTTCTTATTATTCCTGGGAAAATTTAGGCTTAGCCAATGCCAATCCTAAAATGAGATTTGATGAAGTAAGATTAAAATTATCTTCTCTGATTTCTGCCGGAAAGAAATTAAAATTAGCACGAAAAAGTGGTAACATCCATATTGATTTTGTTGAGATGGAAGCAATCTCCGCAGAAGTGTTGTGGGCAGTCAATGATGTTGTTTATTCAGGAACCGGCAGTGGTTTGCAAAGTTTTATTGATTCGCACGGAGGTAAAACAATTTACCTTCCCGCAGGTGTTTATGAGGTAGGAAGTGAATTGTATTTTGGTGTAAACAACACTGTTTTAAAAGGTGCGGGCATGTGGTATACACGCATACATTTTACCGATGCTAAAAAAGGAGGTTTGCGTGCAAATGCCAATAACATCAGCTATTCAGATTTGTATTTAACCACAGTCAGAAATTCAAGATCCAATTCTTACAAAGCCATCAACGGAGTTTATACTTCCGGATCTATGATCACAAATTTATGGGCCGAACATTTTGAATGCGGTGCATGGATAGGTCAGTACAATATTGGTGGTCCGGATTATGCCGATGGATTTACGCTGTCGAATTGCCGCTTCAGAAATAATTATGCCGATGGAATTAATTTATGCAAAGGCACTTCAAATGCTATTGTTGAGCACTGCAGTTTTCGTAACAACGGCGATGATGATATGGCGATCTGGTCGGCCAACGGATTGGAATGTCAGAACAATACCTATCGTTACAATACTTCCGAACATTGCTGGAGATCTGCAGGCTGCGCCATTTACGGAGGATTGAACAACCAGGCGCATCATCTTTTGATTAAGGATAATCTGGAAGCGGGCTTGAAAGTAAACAATGATTTTGCAGGAATCGGATTCAACAAAAATGGAATGCATGTTTTTTCTGATATCACCATTATCGGTTGTGGTACTTTCAACGATCTTTTCAATGGAACTATAGGAGCCATTGATGTAGCATGTAACAATGTAGCAGGGACACGAATCAATAATGTGAGATTTTCAAATATTGATATTATCGATTCAAAAAACAATGCAATTTATATTTATAAAAAAGGTGGTGAAGGATTTTATAATTTGATTTTTGAGAATATTGCCATCAAAGGAACCGGCAAAGAATATCCATATAATAATGTCAAGAATTTAAACTGGGGAAGAGGTTATGGAATTTTGTTTGTAGGCAATCCTGCCGGCTATGGAACTTATTGCAACATGACTTATAGCGACAGAGGAGGAAATGCGGCGTCAAATATTAATAATGCGCAAATCGGCACTTTCGTCTGGACGGAAGATTGTACTCAGCATTACAATGCAGTTGCTAATCTTAAAAATAAAAACTCTTCTTTTTCTTTTTATCCGAATCCGTTTTCCACTTCGGGAAATTTAAATCTTAATTCAGAAAACGGAGAATTGTTTTCAGTAAGCATCATGGATATGAATGGTAAAGTTTTGTGGAATACAAATCTGACGGGAGGTGGGGTTTATTCTGTTGGGGATGATTTGGCGCCGGGAATGTACTTGTTAAAAGTATCGAATGGTCTTTCCGGTGAAACCGCAAAATTTATTAAATATTAAAACCTAGTACTAACCCCCAAACCATAATTAAATGAGAAAACTAAACCTACTTTACTTTATTGCAAGTGCACTTTTATTACGGGCAAACGACGTAAATGCACAAACCGGTTATTATGATGCTCCCTACACCAGGTATGAAGCCGATCAGGGAACTTTAAGCAATGCCAGCGCTACAGCAAAATCATTTGCGCAATCTAATTTACAAAGCGAAGCTTCAGAGCAGGTGTGTGTAAATTTATCCAATTCAAATGCTTCTGTAAGCTGGACGGTTACTGCCGATGGCGACGGATTAGTAGTGCGTTACAGTGTACCCGACGGGCAATCGGGCAGTATAGATGTGTATGCTAATAACGCATATGCAGGTACGCTTAATTTGAGTTCAAACTGGTCGTGGGAATATTTATCGTCGGACGGAAATCCCAATAACAGCGGCGTGGTGAATACCAATCCTAAAATGCGTTTTGATGAGGTGAGAATGAAATTGTCGTCAAAAATTTTAGTCGGACAAAGTTTGAAATTAGTGAGAACGAGTGGAAATGTACATGTTGATTTCGCAGAATTAGAACTTGTCCCGGCGGCTGTTGCTTCCTCTGCAGGCGATCAGGTTTTTACCGGTGATGGAACCAATCTTCAAACCTATATTAACGGACACGGCGGTAAAACAATTTATCTTCCGGCAGGAACTTTTCAAGTGAGTACTCAACTTTATTTCGGCGTGGCCAACACCAAATTAAAAGGTGCGGGCATGTGGTACACACAAATAAATTTTACCGAAAGCAATACTTGCGACGGAGGTAGTGGCGGCTTAACAGCCAACGCAAGTAACATCAGTTATTCAGGCTTGTATTTAACTACCAATAGAAATTCAAGATCATGTTCTTACAAAGGTATTAATGGCGTTTACACCAGCGGATCAACCATTACAAATGTTTGGGCCGAACATTTTGAATGTGGTGCATGGATAGCGCAATACAATTCAGGAAGTATTTCTGCTTCCGATGGATTCACGGTTTCTAATTGTCGCTTCAGAGATAATTATGCCGATGGAATCAATTTGTGTAAAGGTACCAGCAATGCAATTGTTGAGCATTGTGATTTTAGAAACAATGGTGATGATGATATGGCAATTTGGTCGCAAAGCGGACAGGAATGTCAGAACAATACTTTTCGTTACAATACTTCTGAAAACTGCTGGAGAGCTGCAGGCTGTGCCATTTACGGCGGTTTAAATAATACTGCGCATCACCTTTTGATTAAAGACAATGTGGAAGTAGGATTGCGCGTTGGAAATAATTTCAGCGGATCACCTTTCAATACTACCGGTATGCAAGTGTTTTCCGATATTACAATTGTGCGTTGCGGAACCTTCAATGATTTGTTTAATAGTCCGGTTGGAGCCATTGATATTTTATGCGACAACGTTGCCGGTACCAGAATTAACAACGTGAAGTTTTCGAATATCACCATCACCGATTCAAAAAATGACGGCATTTATATTTATAAAAAAGCGGGTGAAGGATTTTACAATCTGGTTTTTGAAAACATCACTGTGGATGGTACAGGTAAGGAATACCCTAACAACAATGTGAATAATTTAAACTGGGGCAGAGGTTATGATATATTGTTTGCCGGTACTCCTTCAGGTAACGCAACCGCATGCAATATGAATTATATGAACAGAGGCGGAAATGCGAATGTAAATGAAAATAAAGGCGCGATAGGCAGCATGAGCTGGACTGGCGGTACTTGCCCCACGTGTGATGCTGTATCTATAGGAACTAAAATTTCCGATGTTATACAAGCGGAGAGTTATTGTAGCATGATAGGCGTGCAATCGGAAACTACAACTGACGTTGGTGTCGGAATGGATATTGGATATATTGATGGCGGAGATTATCTGCTATATAAAGTAGATGTAACACAAGCAAAAGAATATGCGGCTTCATTCAGAGTAGCATCTTTTGTAGATGGAGCATCCTTGAAATTAGAATCAGGAGGTATCGTATATTGCACGATCAATATACCCAATACAGGAGGGTGGCAAAATTGGCAAACGGTTACGCAAAATATTCAGTTACCAATGGCAGTTATGGATTTAACCATTACAACCACTACCGGAGGATTTAATTTAAATTATATTGACTTTTCAACTACCGTTGGTGTGACGGAAACCAGCAGTGTGCAGTTATTTAAGATGTATCCTAATCCAGTATCTGATGTGTTGAATTTCACTGCTCCTGAGTCCTTGCGTGAAATCGCAATTTATGATGCTACAGGAAGATTGGTTTACAATCAATCCAATCCCGGAAATAATTTCTCCGTGAACTTCGGAAATTTTGCTCCCGGTTTTTATACTGTTGTTGCATCAGATATCAATATGAGTAAACAAACATCTTCATTGATAAAATAATTTTTTTTGACTTCCGGGAAACGAAGATGAGGTCGTGAATATTTTTCACGACCTTCTTCTTCTTTAATATAGTAGTCGATTGCGTTTCAATAACATCTTTTTCGCTTCATATTTTTCTATACTAAGCCTATATTTATTAAGGCAATATTAATTGTTGTATGTTGATAATCAGTTGATTGATTTTGTGTTTTTTAAATTCCTTCTTGATTTTTCAGAGACTACTGGACAGCGGCTTGACTAAGGCGTTTATTTGAGTTAAAAATAATGCTCAGCGCCGTGACAAAAAGAATAAACAAAAATTTCAGTTCAGGATGTTTTCCTGAAATTTCATTCCTGTTAATCATAATGCTGTTTGGTTTTAATTGTGTTTATGCTCAAAGTATTTGCACAGGAGCAAATGCTTGTACAAAAACTTTAACCGGGGCCAGTGGTGATTATGTTGCATGGGCCGATGGAAGTAATCCCCGAATTTGTATTGCCGGAACAGCAGGCTCACCTTACACAGGTCAAATCACCAATATCAGCGATGTGGGTAATGTTTGGGTTTGTGTTACCGGTTACTGGACGCCAACAACAACTTTGGATTATTCGGGCAGTAACGGAAATTTAGTAAAGCTGGATGTTACCGGTACTTTAACTCCTCCGGGTTTATTGTTGTGGGCTACTACGGTTACTAATTCAGGAAATATTCATGTTACTGGAACGAATAAAGATTTTCAAATGGATTTGAATAATCAGGGATCCAGTTTAACCAATTCAGTATCGGGAACCATTACCATAGATAATGGAGATTTAAAGGGACCGCAGGGTGGAACAGGTTTTATTGATAACTATGGTACCATCATACTTTCGGGAAGTGGAAAAAAAGTAAATTTAGATGGGTACAATGGAACAACTGCTTTTATGAATCGTTCATCAGGAATCATTAAAGTAAACGGTGATTTTAGAATGGTGAGTAATGGCGGTGCTTCTAATATTTATAATTATGGTGTAATCACTACTTTGGGAAGCAGTGGAACAGGTACAGGGAAATTCTATTCCGATAATGAAACAGCAACCAGCAGTGCTTTTTATAATTACGGAAAAATTAAAGCCTACGATTTTGCACTCACAAATTCTGCTTTGGATTTTTACAATTATTGCTGGATTGATGTTACGCATAATTTTACTTCCAATACTATAAGTGCCGGTGGTATCTGGGGACCTACTACGGCAAGCGGATATATCGGTAAAATTAATGTGGCGGGAGTTTCTACTTATACAGCGGGAGGATTTGTTCCTTCGGGACAAGAACTGGATTTTTGTGATGCGGGTAATCCCACCGGTGGTTGGGATGGTACTGATCCTGCTGCAGGTGGGTGGACCAAATGTACCAGGGCTGTTGCAGGTGTAAGCACTTGTTCAAATGCGGTGTTGCCTGTTAAACTAATGTATTTTGATGCTGCATGTTCCAAACAAGATGATGATAAGGTTGCCTTTGAATGGGTGTCGGTTTCTGAAATCGACAATGATTTTTATACCATAGAAAAAAGTGCTGATGGTGGAAATTTTAATGAAGTGTTAACAGTAAAAGGCGCAGGTAACAGCACTCAGAGATTAGTATACAATAGCGATGTTGATTTTGATGCACACGAAAATTTTCCGGTGTATTACCGATTGAAACAAACAGATTACGATGGAGGTTATTCTTATTCTAATGTTGTTTCATTTCAAGGTTGCCAAAAAGAATTTTATGCGAAGGTTTTGAATAACGGAACTGCCGAAGGAAAAAATATTATGGTTCACCTCAGCAGCGAAAATAATTCATTGTTATCACTGTCTTTGTATGATGTCAGCGGTCGCCTGATTAAATATAAAAATCAGGTCAGTGCCAATAATAATATTGTTGAGTTTGATAATATTGCATCAGGAATGTATTTGCTTCAAGTTACCAACTCTTTTAATGCTATCTACACAGAAAAAGTCATTGTGAGATAGGTCTTTAATATATTTATATTTGGAAAGCCTCAGAGAATAACAATGAATATTAGAATGATTAACCTCTCAAAAATTTTACCGATTACTTTTGTTTTGGTATCATTTGTTTTTGATTTGTATGCTCAGCCTAGTGGTGGCTGGGATGCAAGTTATACGGTAGGTACTACAGGTTATACCGACTGGGGTAGTGGCGTGATTCAATTATTGAATACTACCAGTACAGGATGTGCAGGAGCGGCTGTTACGGAAAGCTCTTCAACTTATGATCCATGTGGCTCAGCTAATTTTGTCCTTTGTTATCAAGTGTTTTTTGGATGTTCGGGTGGAAGTGATAATATAGGAAGTGATGCAGGAGGTGATGGTGTTTCATTTTCTTTTTCAAAGTGTGCTTACAATATTAATAATGGTGCTTGTGGTGGTGGATTGGGTTATCACGGGGCGTGCGCATCAATGATTACTGTGGAATTTGATACCTGGAGCAGTGAGGGTACAGCAAATTTTGATGGTTCATATGGTGGTGGAACCTCAGGAAACAGTGATGAGGTTGCTATTCATAGAGATGGTGATGCGAGCGACAACGGAAGAATTACAAGTGCTGATGCCGGGAATCTAGAGGATGGTTTAGAGCATTGGATTTGTTTTAATTATAGTCCGTTTACACACATCTTAAAAGTATACATTGACGCAACAGTAAAATTATCTTACGATTTTACAGGATCATCATATCAACTTTGTACTTATTTCGGTGCGGGGGGATTAAATCAAACATGGGGATCCGGAAAATTTGGAGCTACCAGTTCGGCAACAGTGAGTAATGGACATGACATTAGTAATTTAACAGGAAACAATTTGGGTTGTGCTATTTTGCCGGTAGAGTTGGTTTCATTTACTGCTATAAATAAAAAAGACAAAGTAGATTTGTATTGGGGAACTGCCAGTGAAATAAATAATGAAAAATTTATTATTGAGCGTTCAACAAATCTTTTTGACTGGGATGCAATAGGAGAAGTAGCCGGGGCTGGTAATTCTAATTCTTTTCTTGCATATAAATTTTCCGACAATACTCTGTATGATAACAATGTTTATTATCGTTTGCGTCAAGTGGATTTTGATGGGGTTTTCAAGTATAGTAAGATTGTTACGGTAGAGTTAAATAAAAAGCATGTTAGCATTTTCCCTAATCCTTTTGATGATGTGTTGACTATCAATAGCAATATACAAGGCAAAGTGGATATAATTATTCATGATGTTTTAGGAAGGGAATTATACCATGATAACCGAATAAACAATCAAAGTACTATCAGTATTATGCCTGAATTAGCAAAAGGCACATATATCATTACTGTTAAAGCCGGTACCTTTGTTGAGCAGCAAAAGATTATTAAAAACTAAGTGTAAATTAATTCGCTTTAATCTCCATCACCCGCGCTTCCAGTTTTTCATTTGGAATAATGGTTTTGTTCTTCAACCTCGTTTTATAAGTATAAATGGTATTGATAGAATAGCCTAAAAACTGAGCGATTTTTTCATTGTCGGTAATCCCCAAACGGATGAGTGCAAAAATTCTAAGTTCGGGAGGAAGCGGAGCATTTTCTTCAATTACATATTTTCCGTCTTCGCTGATAAATGTATTGAACTTGGCAATGAAGTCGGGAAATAATTTCAGGAAAATCCTGTCGAAACTACCATACAAATCTTCGCGCTCTGCTTTGAGATTAATTTGTTTGATAATGTCCTGAATCTGATCTGTTCTTTTCTGAGTAATTTTTCTGTCGATGGAACTTTTAAGTTTATCCAGTTTGTCGATGTACTCAGAAATGGTTTTGAAAAAGTGACCGATGTATTCCTCTTTAATTTTATTGGCATCGAGAAGTGTGTTGTTCAATTCCTGAAGGCTTGCATGCGATTCAACAAGGCTTGCCTTAGCCAGTTTTAGTTTTACGTTGTTGCGGTAAACGATGAAATACAAAATAAAAATCAACACGCTTACCAGTGTTGCGAAAAGAGTGATGATGATCAGATTTCTTTTTTTGCTTTCCTGCTCGTTCATGTTTGCAGCTTCTATCATCGGCAAGAGATAAGCCACCTGAACCTGACGGAATTTTGCGCCATAAGCATAGGCATCATCGTTGGCAATTTTTATGTAACGGTAAGCGCGGTCAAAATCATTTTCTTTGTAAATTATTTCCGCAAGATTACGAAGTGCAACAGTTTCAAATACACATCCGCGGATATCTGCGATGGCTGCTTTAATTAAAAATTCTTTGTGTTTGGGTTGATCGTTATCCAGCATGTACATAAAGCTTAAACTTGATGTTACAATAGCATATTCATGTTCTGTAAGATTGTAATAGAGGAGTAATTTTTGGTAGGTTTTAATCGCCAGTTCAATGTTTCTAACACGCATGTATTTCCATGCTTTTAAAAAAAGAAATTCTGCAGATGCTTTTTCCGAAAGAGCAAGAGCCTTTTCCAGATACTCATTTCCCAATGTGTTGTATGCCTGATTGTATTGCTGATTTTGTGAAAAATCAGAAAGATCAAAATAGGTTCGCGCAAAAACTTTGTATAAATTAATTCTTTCAGGAACCGCTAAAGCCATAGGATCAACAGTGTTTAATGTATCCAGCGCTTCCTTAAACATACCCGCAGAAAGAAAAATGAAACTTACATTTACTTTAGCATTGTTGATTTTTGCATTGTCATTCAGGAGGTAGGCCGTGCTCACCATGCGGGTGGTGTATTTGTATGCCGAATCGTATTGAAAGGATTTGTATTCTTCAAAAAGTTTTGTGCAAAATTGAAATTGATTGGCAATGTCCTTTCTGACTTCACTGTCTTTTAACATCCTGTCCAGAGAGGCGATTCGTTTTTGCTTTTGTTTTACGAGTTCCGGTTTTTGATCTAAAAGACTATCCAGTTTAGCATAAACAGCTTCGTCAGATTGATTAGCAGAGGCTAAAAAAATAAAAGAGAAATAGAAAAACAATAAAAACTTATACTTCATAAAACAAATTTAAAATCTGTTGTGGTGGTGCAATCTTACGAACTTTATAGAAAATGGTTCATTAATGCACAAACACCCAAGCCAACTGGAAAGTTACAAAAAAAACGAGGAAATTCACCTTCTTGGTTTTAGTGAAAACAGATCCTGAATTTAATTCAGGATCTGTTTTAATTCGATTACTTGTTTATCATCAGTTTAAATCTGTGTGTTTCATTGCCTGCAGTCATTGTAGCAAGATACATTCCTGAAGCCTGAGAAGATAAATCGATAATTGTTTGATGATTTACATTTTCAGAAAAAACCAATTTACCCGTTACATCGGTGATATTTAATTTACCCGACTTAGTGGTGTTGATTTTGAAAATGCCTTCAGACGGATTAGGGTAAATCATTACTTCTGCCGATTCTGTTTCGGTTAATTCAGTAACAACATTTTTGATAAAGGTAAATTTGTCGACATTGATGTTGCCGCCAATATTGAGTTTCATCACATGAGCGCCTGCAGTTAACTGAACATTAGAAATGGTTAAAGTCTGATAAGTATTCCAATTCCCTGTATTGATGCTTGCAATTGGTAAGGTGTAGGTGTCATCAAACGTAACATACAAAGTGCCGCTTGCACCGTTGCCCGTTGCTACAGGAATCTGAATATCATAAGTTCCTGCGCTGGTAACGTTGATGGTGTATTTGGTCCACTCGCCGCTATTGGTCCAGCTCATATGGATACTTCCGCTGGAGCTTTCTAAATCAACACCTTCTGTTGTTCTGTAGGCACCGCTGTTGTTTGCGGGATCTGAATCGAAATAAGCTACGCCTGTACCGCCATTGTCGTAATCTTCTGCTTCAAAAGTTCCGGGCACGTTGTGCGGACCGTTATAGGCAGTTCCCGCATAGGGCGCTGATTTACGGATTTTGAACTTATCAAGATTGAATCCTCCGTTGCTGCGCAATTCTATGTACTGATCACCCGCCTGCAGCGGAATATTTTTTGCCGTCACGGTAGTCCAGGTACCCCAGTCGCCGGTGTTAGGCACAGTGATGTCTCCCGTAAGGTTGGTGCCATTCACACTCAAATGGAATTTTCCTCCGGCGTTTCCTGCAGCTACAATACAGTCGATATCGTACAATCCGGCTTTAGTAACGCTGATGGTATATCTCAGCCATTCACCATCTTCCATCCATCCGATGTTGGTGACAGAACCTGCACGATTTTCAATATCTACTCCTTCACCTGCGCGATAAGTAGTGTTGCCGCCTGAATTGGCATCGGTTTTATCCCAGTATCCGTAATGTGATCCGCCGTTGTTAAAGTCTTCAGCTTCCAGTGTTAATGCGATGTCTGTTGTGTTGTTGGTGATGGCAACCGTGTTGGTTTTAAAAGGTGTTCCCCAGTTGTTCACCGGTTGAATACTTCCATCGTTGTTGTAAGATAATTTATCGGCGCATACCGAACGTAAATTATATTCTCCCGAGAAATTGCTGGTGTGATAGAAGGACCACCACTGACCATTATATTCCACAACAGATCCGTGATGTGTGTCACAACCGGTAGCGTACATTAAAACGCCCATGTCGGTCCATGGTCCCAGCGAACTGTTACTCACCGCGTATTTCAACTGATTGCCGTCGCTGCCATGGTTATCGGCATGCGACAAATAATATTTTCCGTTGTATTTGTGTACCCAGGTGGCTTCGTGAAAATCAACCAGTCCCTGCATTTGCGTCATAGTGCCTGATAATTTTGTCCAGTCATTTTTATCCAATTTACCGCCCATGCAGGTTCCGCCGCCTCCCTGATAAATATAAGGCTGACCGTCATCGTCAACGAAAACACAAGGGTCAATTAAATTCGACATTCCGGTGATGTATCCCTGATCCACAAAATTCGCAGCAGGTTCCTTGCTGGTAGCAACACCAATTTTCCAAGTAGAGCCCCAATCGGTTCCGCTTGGGTGAGGGTAATAAAAATAATAAGTCTGGTTGGCCGGATTATACGCACAATCAGGCGCCCACATAAATCCGCCTTCAGCACGTCCCCATGAAACCTGGCTTGCATTGAGTATTTCACCGTGATCCACCCAGTTGGTCATATCATCGGTAGAGAAAACATGGTAACGATCCATTCGGTCGCAACCCACTGCAGGCTCTATATCGTGTGAAGCATAAACATACAAACGTCCGTCGGCCCATACATGTGCCGACGGATCGGCAGTATACATATTTCCTGTTCCAATATTTCCATATAAAGGAGAAGTGAATTGATGGAATAAAGGATTTTTCATGGCTACAGAAATCAAACTTCCTGCGCCGGTACTTACATTAAATACATACAATTCATGAATGGCCAGATAATTTGCTTTGCTTGCATTGGCAGGTTTATCTAAACGTATATAACGCGCAGTACTTACAGGAAAAGAAATGATGGTCATTTGGTTTGCACCGGTTCCTGTGGCTACTTGCGTCCAGTTGATACCATCGTTGGATACCGAAAAATTATAGGAAGCCGGACCGTCATTCGGACTACCGGTATAATCCAGTATCACCTGATTAAAAGTTTGAGGAGTGAGCATATCTACCTGATACCAAATGGCTACGCCGTCGTTTTGCCATCCGCTCGACCAGCTGGTAGCTGCATCACCGTCAATACTTTTTTGAGCTTCTCTTCCGCCATTGCTTCTTGAAGCTGTGGCAATCCAGCCAGTTCTGTTTAATGAACTGGTGGGTGAGGGTTGAGCACCGGTAAAATTATCTTTATAGCTGCCTAAAGTATTTGTGTTTAAAGAATAAGGATTTACATCAGAACCAACAATGTTAACGCCCGATAACTGTGTTCCATTCACCAGAGGATCTCTCGGATTGACAATAGAATTTCCGATGTTTAATGTTCCATTGTTTACATTGGCGAAAGACTGGCTGCCCGGACTTTCAAAATTTGAAGATTGCAGATTTACTGTTCCTGCGCCATTCATCACAATACCGCTGCTGGTAGCTTGTCCCCAATAATCGGAACTGAATAAATTAATAGAGCCTGAAGTAAAATTAGATGTGGTTTTGATATAAGAAGATTGTTCACCTCCCAATGCATCATAATTCAAAGAAACATCCTGCGTGTTTATGAAAGAAAAGTTTGCATTTCCATCCACTAAAATGCCGGTGCGATCGCCATCCAAACCTAAACCAAGGGCAGTGCCCGATGCGCCGTTTTGTAAAATTAAACCGTGATTGGCGCCATAGTTAAAATCATTGTATAGCAAGATATTCGGAGCATCGCCAATGGTTAGAAAATCCAGATATTTTGCGTTGTAGTTGTAAGGATTTTTTGTTGCGTCGGTGGAACAAGAAGAGCGATCAGAATTCGGCCAGCTGCCAAATTTAGTTTCATCTCCTGAATTATATACAATGGTATTGAATTGCATATTGGCAATTATACCATCGGCAGAACCATTACCCACTTTTGCTCCTACAGTAAAAACATGACCTTCTAAAAAATCCAGATAGAAGCGATCACATTTATAAGTAAACAAATCCACTCCTTTGTAAGCCGTGCGAAATCCAACATTTACAATGTAAACATCACTTCCTTGTACCTGAACGGTGTAAGGAAACTTCAGTACACTTTCGGGAAGAACTGTACAAAAAACCTGATCGGGGTAATTGAATACAACACCTCTCAAACCGCTTCCTTGTTGCATTTGAATACAAGGAGTTCCGTTTTCATTTCCTTTGCTTCCGTAAACTTCCAGCACTGATCCGGGGCCCATTGGAACTTCGCCAACATCTACCGATCCTTTCAATTCAACACCTGCCGGAATGGTTAATGAACCGTTGATACGGTAATGTCCGGGCGGAAGATAAACGATTCCACCGCCATCTGTTTTTGCCTGATTGAGCGCATTTTGAATTCCTGTTGTTGCGTCAGCTGCAGGAATTGCATTTCTTGTTCCAACCGTAACGCCATAGGAAAGCACGTTATACATTACGTTTCTTGAAGGTTTTTTAGATTGAGATTTAAATTCGAAATAAGTAGGAAGTTTAGTGGTGCTAACAGGAGTATGATCAATGTGATTTACAAAAACCGATTTCTCGGAAATGTTAACTGCATTTTTAAATCTGTTGCCTGTTAGGTTTCCTCTTGAATTAATTTCAAAAAGAATTTGAGGTGCTGAATTATTAAAATCATTATCCATTGCCAGTAAAGTTCCTCCCAGCAGTTTTACTTTTCCGTTAGCGATTATGGATTCCTGTAAAGTGATTTTTGTGGTGGAAGTCTGATCGGAAAAAATAGCGCAGTTGCTTGCGTTGATATCCCATTTATACAATTGTAAAATGCCCGCAGTATTGGGTGCTGCATATACTCCGTATTCACAGCCCGTAACTTTCATCTCGGTAAACATGATGCCAACGGTATTGTCGCCATCGAAGTACAAGCCGTATTTGCAATTGGTAAAAGTGAATCCGTAATTGTGTCCGTTTGGTGTTGCAGTTTCAATGGCATCAATTGTTTTGGTGGCATAAAATCCTTTATTGTAGCCATCTATAGAGATATAGCAGGTGTATGACCAGTCGTTGCGGCGCATGATGATACCTGTTCCATTGTCGTAAATCCATTTTGTGTAAACAGTATTAGACAGGGAGGGGGCGCCCGCCAACCCCGAACCCGCCCAATAAGCCGGTGAAAAGTCACACCATTCTGTTCTGCCGATATCTACAATTCTGTCGATTTCAATTCCTTGTTTTAACGGCGTTCCATAAACACCATTAATAGTTGGACAAGTTCCTCCGCCGCGGTAAAAAAATATTCCCGAATAGGAATTTACCAGTGTTATATTTTTCGCATTGCAGTATTCATTACCGAAATAATTGGGTTGTCCGAATTGAATAGTAGGAGGATAGGCTACAATATTATTAGGATCTTGTTCGGGATACCAGAAAGCCAGATCCAATACAGCAGCGCCCGGTTGCATTGTTATAAAGGGTGTGCCGTTGACATTGCCTTTATCATTGTAAGCCATTAAAATGGTTCCTACAATACTTTGTCCTTTCACCGGTTTTTGCCAATCGCCGCGGATGGTAATGCCTTTAGGGATGAGGATACTTCCTGTGATTTTATATTTTCCTTCAGGTAAATACAAAACACCACCACCGTGATTAGCATCGCCAACGGCATTGTCTAAAGAATTCAAGCATGCCTGAATGTACGAAGTTGCATCGGTTGTGCCATTGCCGTATTGGGAAGCATTGGCAACAAACCCTGCAACGATAGCATCGTTCGTTGAATACTTAGGTGTCACCAGTTGCCAGGTTTGTGCACTGGACAAATGAAAAGTAAATAGTGAAAAGAGGACAAGAAAAGTTGGATGAGTAAATTTATAATTCATAATTATTGAGTTTATTGGGTGTCTTAAGTAAAGAGTTATTTGCTACTAAAGCCAGCCGCTTCTGAAAAATCAAGATGATGTCGTGTTGTTTGATATTTAAAAATCTGATTACCAAATACTAAGCTGTGTTTTTGCTGATTAGTTAATATTGATTTTGTTAGTGAGGGAGAACTCAGTAAATAAACGGAGTATTTGATGAGTTAGGAGCAATAAAAATCAATATTTTTATTTGTCTTTATTAAAATAGTTATCTGTAAATCAGATCATTGAATTTTTTATTCTCCATATTTTATATAAATACCTAGCTTCTTGGCTTATTAATGTCGTATTTTGCTTATAAAATAAAATGGCCACTTAGGTTGCAGCTTATGTCAATAATGTCCGATAGATTTTTTTGTTTTTATAAGACAGCCAACACTGTTTGTATTCTGAATAAAATGAAACCTTTCGATGCAATATTTTGTAAGAAGCCATCGCCACCGGTTTCTAATCTATGAATATATTTTTCTTAAATAGCTTGTCCGCAACAATTAAAGGGGGGGTTATAAAAAGATATTTATTGTTTTTTTTATCTCTATTCATTGGTTTTTCAGCCTATTCTTCTACAATAACATCACAAGCAACGGGCGACTGGGCCACGGGAGCAACATGGTCAGGAGGAGTTGCTCCTACTTCATCTGATAATGCTGTTATAGCCAACGGACATACGGTAACTGTATCGGGAGCAGCATCAATTATCTCTGTGACTATTAACACTGGAGGAACTCTTACAGTAAATGACGATATTATCTTAACGTTGGCCACCGGTACCTTTACTAATAATGGAACTTTTACTGAACATAGAAACACACTTACATTTACTGGTACCAGCGGAACTATTGCAGGATCAAGTGCTACTGTAGTATGTAACATTACCATGAATTTGACCAACAGTACTGATATTCTCGCCATGAGCTCTTCTGCCGCAACTATCAAATACAATAGCGGTGGGGGAATTTTAACTTTAACCAAAGGGATATTTAAAATAGGTTCAGCGAACACACTTACCATGACAGGGAATGGTGGATCCACTACTATTCACAATCCAAATACTGGAGGCTCAATGGCAACCACGGGTACAAATGGTACTGATGGTGGTACAGTATTATTAACTACGGGTGGAGGTAATGATCATAACTTCACTGGTACTGCACAAATTGCTTTATATAATTTACAGATAGGTGCAGTGGTTGGAACTGCCAACAGGCATGTAGTGCAAACAAATACCAATGTGTTGATTAATGGGACTCTCACTTTGCAAGATAACAATGCACAGTGGACAACCAATTCTCCTAAATACGGATCGGCTTCAACACTTATAATTGATAATAATGGTCAAGGCTACACCCCTGGAGCGGGCTCTCGCTTAGAGTGGATGGCAATGGCATCAGGAACTATTGGTACTACAGTAGGATATCCGAATAATGTGACCATCAAGAACATGGGTACCAGCGTAACCAATAGTTGCGGATTTGCACCCAGCGGTACCTGGTGCATTGAAGGTACATTGGCAGTAGGTGACGGAACAACGGCCTGTGCTGCTACTTTGGAAAGCATGACAGCGTTTACCTGTGGAGGAATTAAAATTGATAACGGAGCTACTTTAAAACACAGTGGAGAAACATTTACGGTAAAAGGCAACTGGACGCAACAAGGTGCCACAACAGGAATTTTTACATGGGTGGCAGGTGTTGTTCCGATAACATTTGCAGGCAGCGGAACTTCAGGTTCTCCACAAACAATTAACTGTTCGGGTTCTACGTCAACTATTACTACTTTGAATTATGTAACCATCAGTGGCGGTACTTATGTGAAAACAAATTGCATTTTAAGCGTTTCAACCGCTGCTGCATGGATAATAAGCAATTCATCTCTGGAAGCAGATTATAATTTAACAGCAGGAACCTTCGCTGCTAGTTCTGGCGGTGCGCATATTTATTTAAGTACAGGAAATCATACGGTTACTTTTGCGGCAAGTGCCGGTGTAGCCTGGGGTGCAAATTATTTATACATTCATGATTGGCTTGGAGGTTATGATGGTACTGTTGCAGGTGGTTCCGATCCTAAAATTAAATTTGGAACAGGAAATAACGTAGCTGTTGATTTAACTGCTGCTCAATTGGCAAAAGTTACTTTTATCCGCGCCAGTAATGCGGGTCGTTATACGGGTACTCAAACGGTTGCTGCAGTTACCGGTGAATTAGTACCTACTTCAACATTGCCTGTTGAATTGGTTTCTTTTTCAGGAGAAAAGCAAAATGAAGGAGTTGCTTTAACCTGGGTAACTGCTTCAGAAATCAATAGTGATGTTTATGATATTTTACGATCCAAAGACGGCAAAAATTTTGAAAGCATCGGAAAACTTCCTGCAGCCAATAACAGCAATAAATTACTCTCTTATCATTTCTTTGATTCTTCTCCGAAAGCAGGTGTGAATTATTATCTGTTAACAGAATATGATTTTGACGGAAAGCATCAGCAATCAAAAATAGTTGCTGTTGATATCGATAATAAAATGGATATCGTCACACAAATATTTCCAAATCCTACTACCGGTAAAACTACTTTAATCTTTTCTTCAGAGTTGGGAGGAATGTATCGTTTAAATGTTTGCAATATAAATGGAGAAGTGCTTTATTCGGCGATGGTGGCCGGAATCCCAGGAGATAATAAGTTTGATTTAAACTTTTCTGACTATACTAACGGGAATTATTTTATCAATATTTTGAATCCGCAAAATGTACAGGCTACAACTAAGTTTGTGAAAGAGGATTAAACAAAAAATAGCTCAACTAATAAGCGAACTCAGCAATTAACTCATTTTCGTGTCGAGGCACAACTTCTTCAGTTAGATGATGGATTTCCTTCATTCCTTCCTCACTAACAATACCTGCAAGATGGTAGTTTACCATTTCCAGATATACTTCTGAAAATTTAAATTTTTCTACTGGAAAAATCCTTGGATCAAAAACCATGTCTACTTTTGAAGTATACAATCTAACAATCACTTCCACATCAAAATCATCTCTGTACAATCCTTCTATTATGCCCTTTTTCATGTTTGAGAACATGATGTTGTATATAAATATGTTTTTGTATTCAGTAAACTGGTTCCATGCATTGGGGTAATATTTCTCCAGATCCAAATAAATAGAAGGATGAATACCCATCAGGTTACTGCAATAAAAATTGCTGATTTCATATAATTCGGCAACAGCATTTAAATTCTTGCCGATAATGTCGTTGACAATTTTTGTGTCGTGTGCTAATTTCCATGTCATTGAATTGGAAACCAGTTCTGGTCGGTCATTGACAAATTTGTACAATGTTTTTTTAGAAATTTTTAATTTACTAGCCATATCGGCCATAGTGGTATTTTTAATTCCATTTTTAGCGTACACCTCTGATGTCCTTCGGTATAATTCATATTCCCTACTTCCCATAATAAAAATTTAATTTTTGATATTCCCACTTTCTGTAGTCCTGTCCGTAATATGTCATAATTTGTTTTTTACTTCTGAATCACAATTCTAAAAACTTCATGATTTTCATTGTAAGATAAATTCAGCATATAAATTCCTGAAGAAAGATTTTCACAGGAAAAATTTTTTTGTCCGGAAGCAAGAGTAGAAGATGCTATTTGAACTCCAATTACATCATAAATTTGATAAGCTATTTCATCGTTGAAATCAGAAGAATAATTGATAAATATTTCTTTGTTTGCCGGTGTTGGGTAAACAGAAAATATTGGTGTTTGCATAGCATTGGTGGCTGCTGCAGGCTCCATCAATTTATAAATTAAAGTGCTTTGTGCAGGAATAAGACTGATGTTTAAATTTGAAAAACTTCCGTTTGCATCAATCGTCACAGGAATTTGATTGCTGTTTTGCAGCTCTACCAATTTATAAGTTCCTGCTGCAATTCCTCCTTGTGTTAAGCTGATCGTAACATTGGATAAATCACTGGTGCCGGGATTGGAAACAACAATAATGTTTTCAGTTCCATACTGACGTAAAAAAGAAAATGCAGAAGAAGTAGAGGAGGAAATATTTTTATAATCTCCTCTTCGCAATGCGATTTCATCGTTGCGCAAAGCAATTAATTTTCGGTATTTATTCCATAAAGAATTTGCATCGGCTTGCTGAGTGGCAATGTTTTTTGTGGTGTAATCAGAATTTACTGCACGCCATGGAGTGCCTGTAGTAAAGCCTCCTTGCGAAGTATTGCTCCATTGTAAAGGAGTTCTTTTATTTTCATCAACGCCGCTTCCTGTCATCCCAATTTCTTCGCCGTAATAAATGTAAGGGATGCCGGGAAGAGTGAGTAAAAGATCGGCTGCTATTTTTGCTTTTGCGGTGTTGCTTCCCAATTGCGACATCGCACGATTCATGTCGTGATTGGTTAAAAAAGTTCCGAATTGTAAAGTAGGATAAGCAGTCATTACTTTATCTATCTGAGTTTTTAATGCTGTGGTACTTCCGTTGTTTGCAGTGTTTACAATGGCGCTTGCCAAATCAAATTCAAAACAAAAATCCAATCCGTTGTTGTTTACATAAGGCGCAACTTTGTCGGTGGAAGTCCACGCTTCACCAACAGCAAAAGCATCGGCGTCAACCGATTTGTAATAGGTGCGGAAATCTTGCCAGAAAGAAATAGTGGCAGGAACATCTTCCAGCGTATTTCCATTTTCAAAAATATATTTCACCGCGTCTAAACGAAAACCATCCACATTCATGTCTTCCATCCAGAAGCGCGCAATGTCAAACATTTCATCTTTTACTGCAGGAGTATTGTAATTTAAATCGGGCATTTCCGACCAGAATATTGCGTAATAATTGCTACTGTTTTTAGGATACCATACTTGTTGATTCCACGGTCCCTTGTTGCCCGGACTGGTTTTTTGCCAGTTGTACCAATTTCTTTTTGCAGAAGTGGAATCGCTGGATGCCTGAAACCACGGGTGTTGTGAAGAGGTGTGGTTCATCACATAATCAATAATGACTTTGATGCCTCTGTTGTGCGCTTCTGTCATGAAATTTTTAAAATCCTGATTGTTGCCATAATCCTGTTCTATCGTTCGGTAATCGGTAACATCGTATCCGTGGTAACTTGGCGATTGCATAATGGGCATGAGCCAGATAGCGGTAATTCCTAAATCGGTAGTGGTGTTAGGATCGCCATCGTTGAGATAATCCAGCTTGGATATTAATCCTTTAAAATCTCCTTTACCATCGCCATCACTGTCTTTAAAGCTGCGCACAAATACTTCGTAAAACACGGCGTCGTTCCACCAAGAAGTTTGTGGAGTACTTTGCGCAAAGGAAAGCATGTTGATGCTTAAAAATAAAAACAGGAAAAGTTTTTTAGAATAATTCATAACATCTATTTAATCATGGTTACACTGCCTATTCTCACCTTTTCGAAATTTTGCTGACATTCATTTTTTACTTTGATGGAGTACACATAAACTTCTCCCATTACAAGATTATTGGATTTTGATTTGCCATTCCAGCCTTCTTCAATATTTTCCCAGTGGTAAACCAGTTCTCCCCATCGGTTGAAAATATTTCCTTCAAATGCGATAACACCTTCTCCGTAAACTTTAAATACATCGTTCACGCCATCTTCATTGGGAGTAAAGGCATTAGGAATATAAAGTGTTGGCGACAATGAATCTTTTAAATTTATTTTAACCAGATCAACTGCTGTACATACGCCGTTGGATGCCGTAACGCGGTATTCTTTTGAGCTGTCGGTAGTGATGCTGATGCTTGCTCCAACAGCGTCGTTACTCCATACATAACTTGCAGCAACTGTTGCGTTGGCTGTTAAATTCACTGTTTCGCCACTGCAAACAATCACATCTTCGCCTGCATCTACCTGAAAGGAATCTACCACTGTAACGGAAATATTTGTGTTCAAGGCGCAACCACCTGCATCAGGAGTAAAAGTATAAGTTGTGGTTCCTACAAGAGAATTATTGACCAATGCCGGATTCCATGTTCCGCTGATAGCAGGAGAGTTAGTGGAAGTTAAAGATAAAAGAGGTGCTGTTGTTCCAATGCAAATCGGATCAATGGCAATAAATGATGGTGTTACGGTTGGATTTACAGTGATGGTGTAAGTGCTTGGGGTTCCGGTGCACAATCCTATTGTTGGTGTTACAGTGATGGTTGCACTTATTGTTGAAGAGGAATTGTTAGTGGCTGTGAATGCCGCAATTTGTCCGCTGCCCGAAGCTGCTAATCCGATAGAAGGATTTGAATTCGTCCAGATAAATGTTGCGCCTGTTGGAGAACTTACAAAGTTAGTTGCTGCAATTGTTCCTCCTGCACATAAAGCGGTGTCGGTCGGCACTGTTACTGTGATTGGAGAACAAGGAATAGCTGTGCATGTAGCAGTTGCAGACTCAAAACAACCCGTGCCTGTCGGCGTCACTGTTAATACGATAATATCACCCGGATTCAATGCAGTAAAAGTATAACTGGTATCGCTGGTTGACGGAGCATTCGTAGCAGAACCTCCGTTTTTGGTATAGCTCAAAGAATAGCCGGTGGCACCTGTTGCACTTGTCCAAATAAATTCAACTGATGTATTACTGCTTGCACCACAAGCGACAACCGGTGTATAAATCGGATTGACGTAGAGCACACCGCCTGTTGTTGATGACGGACACGGACCTGTTGTTGTTATCGTGAAAGCAAAATAAGTAGCTGATGATTCTGTTGGTGTTCCGCTAACGGTAAATGTTTTCGCCAGCGCATTGTAAGTTCCCGTTACGCCTGCAGGCACTGTGCCGCCTAAGGTTGCGCCTGTTGCGCTTCCATCTATTGTATAAACAAGATCCGCAATAGGAT
The DNA here is from genome assembly GCA_023251095.1 of Flavobacteriales bacterium. Lineage (GTDB taxonomy): Bacteria > Bacteroidota > Bacteroidia > Flavobacteriales_C > JAHEZL01. The sequence goes on along the minus strand of JAHEZL010000023.1, from coordinate 25,927 downwards.
CATTGATGCATACCGTTTGTGTGGCCGGACCGGATAGATAGGTATTGATTGCTTCAGGACGCACAGTAATGGTGTAAGTATTTGCTGTTCCTGAACACAAACCAATTTTTGGTGTTACAACGATGGTTGCCACTAAGTCGGTAGTTCCATTATTAGCAGCTATAAAAGCAGGTACATCGCCCATACCCGATGCGGCCAAACCTATAGCGGGATTACTGTTTGTCCACGTAAAAGTTGCACCTGCAGGAGAACTGGTGAAAGAAGTTGGTAAAACATTTTCGCCTTTACACACCACAAAATCAGCTGGTACTATTACCGATATCGGATCACAAACTATTGCAGTACAAGTTCCTGTTCCCGTAGTATAGCATCCTGTACCGATTGGTGTTACTGTTAACATAACAACATCGCTTGGTGCCAATGAACTTACGCTAAAGCTGGTGCCTGCTATTGTTCCGCCGTTGGTAGGGAAGGCGCCATTTACAGTATAACTTAAAGAATAGTTGGCAGCTCCTGCAAGAGCTGTCCAAGTGAATTGCACCGATGAATTGGTGGAAGTGCCACAACTTACTGTTGGCGTTAAAATCGGATTAACGGTGATGGTTCCAGTTGTGCTTACTACTGCGCACGGACCGCTTGTGGATATTGTGTAATTGAAAGGGCTTCCTGTTGCTGCTGTTGGTGTTCCGCTGATAGTGAACACTTTTGCTAATGCATCATAAGATCCTGTTACACCTGCCGGAAGTGTACCGGTCAATGCAGCACCGGTTGCGCTTCCACCTATTGCGTAAGTGATATTGGTGATGGCAGTATTAACGCATATGGATTGAGCATCGGTACCGGTAGTTGAACTCAAAGTATTGGTAGCCGCAGGATTTACCGTTATGGTATAAGTGCTCGGAGTTCCTGCACACAATCCAATGGTTGGTGTTACGGTGATGGTAGCGATGATTGCAGCGCCTGTTGTGTTGGTTGATGTAAACGACGCAATTTGTCCGGTGCCTGATGCTGCGAGTCCGATCAGCGGATTAGAATTTGTCCATGCAAATGTTGCTCCCGTAGGAGAACTTACAAAAGCAGTTAAAGGTATTGTTGCTCCTGCACATACAGAAGAATTGGCCGGTACAGTGACTGTTATCGGTGAACAGGAAATTGCTGTACAGGTGCATGTTCCCGGCGCATAACATCCCGGTCCGGTTGGTGTTACCGTTAATACTATTGCATCTCCCGGAAGAAGGGAACTAACAGTGTAGGTTGTGCTGTTGGTTGTTCCTCCGCTGGTAGCAGCTCCTCCGTTTTTAGTGTAGCTTAAAGTGTAGTTGGTGGCTCCTGCAGTGGCAGTCCAGTTAAATTGTACTGAGCTGGTGGTGGTGGTACCACAACTTACTGTTGGTGTTAAAACCGGATTTACCGTAGTGGTTAAAGTGGTAGTGGTGGCACATTGTCCGGTTGCGGGTGTAAAGGTATAAGTGGCGCCTGCTGTATTGCTTATTGTTGACGGGTTCCATGTTCCGGTGATGGTCGGACTATTGGTTGAACTCAACGATAAAGTTGGTGCCGTTGCTCCGCTGCATATTGCTGCTATTGCAGTAAATGTTGGTGTTACAGGAGCTGTTACGGTGATCGTTGCACTTGTTGAATAAATGGTTGTTCCGCAACCACTTTCTACCACACGGAAATAATAAGTACCGGCTGGTAAGGCATTCGCACCGGTATTTGCTCCTGTTAAAGTTGTAGCGGTAGAAGCAATAGGAGTGAGGTTTGCAGTAAATGCTGCATTGGTGGCAACTTCCCATCTGATGATGGTGGTATTTAAATTACCGCTTAAGGTAAGAGAAGCCGGTGTTGCACCAACACAAATAGTTTGATTGGCCGATACTGTACCGGGTGTTGCGGTAGATACAATTACTCTGATAGAATCAGTCACTGTACAAGGAGCAAGAAATTCCATGTTGTCCAGATAGAAGTCGTTACCGTTTGTGCTTCCTGAAGAAGTCATATCGGTGATGGCTACTGTAGCCGAAGTTCCTGTAGCTGTCCAGGTATAAGTAGCCTGAGTCCATGCCCCGGCATTGGTGGTGGTAACATCTCCCAAAGTAGCGCCACCATTGATGGTTGGACGCAACACTGCTCTCGTTGCATCAGGATTTCCCGCTGCGTAATAAAATTGAAATTTATATACTTCGCCTGCTGTTAATCCGCTTACCGTTTGTTCCCATACTTTGGAACTTGTAGTTGCTCCGTCGCCAATAAAATACTGACCGCCATTTTGTGGAGTTAAACTGGTTTGATTCGGCGCACCTGTGATACTGAAATACTGACAAAGATTAATTCCTGAATTTGAAATTTTGTAATAGCCGTTATTGCCCGGTGTAGTGGCGTATTGAGCTCCGGTATAGTTGGTGTAGGTGGAAGTGAATCCGGTATTTCCCGATTCAAAACTTCCGTTCACCAATTTATTATTGTTGTACAATTTACTGGTAACATAATATTTTGTAGTGGTGGTAGGCGATACCGTTAAAGCTGCATTGGTCCCTATTACAGGAGTTCCACTTAAACTAGTCGACCATGAATAAACCGGCGTGGTGTTTTGTAAGTTAGCAGCAGTTAAGGTAGTGGAAGAGCCCGAACAAATAGAAACATCTTTATCGTTGCCGTTGATCACGATGGAACCCAACACTTTTAAAGTATCTGTGGCTATTGTTCCCGTATTGTCTTTCACGTTTACGGTATGATTTCCGGGTGCTAAAGGACTGAAGGTGTTGGATGCCTGAAAAGCTCCTCCGTTAATGCTGTATTGATAAGCTGGAGTACCGCCGCTTCCGCCCACTGTTAATGAACCGGTAGTACCATTACAGGTTACATTGGTGCCGCTTAGTTTAACAATGGATAAAGGAGCTAAAACCATAGTAACAAAAGCCGGACTGCCTGTGCCAATTCCTCCGCCACTAATGGTATTTCCGCCTGCTGTGCCGCCAATTGCGGTATATACTCCATTGGAAGTTGAACTCACTGCTAAAGCGTTATCAGGTGCTACTGCATTCGGACGGGCAACGCTTACTAACGGACCGCTTGTAAACGGACTGGAAGTAGTTACCGACCAGTATTCAGTTTGACTGATAGAGGTTACTGTTTTATCCGGAGTACCATTTGAATTTTGATTGAAGGCCGTTGCCGTAACAGTTGTTCCAGAAGTAGAATTCGGGGCTAAAGTCAAGGGAAGATATTTTCCTCCATTACCAATAGGGAAAATATAATTTCCTGAAGTTGTTGCCGGAACCGACCAAGCTAAAGGTCCGTCCACATAAGCAGTTGTACCACCGCCATTAATGGCCGAAGTAGCAGTATTGCTTATCGTTAATAAATTGGTTGAAGTTGTACCAATGTATCCTGAAGTTAAATTCAAAGTCCCCGTAACGCTCACGGGATCCTGCAATTGAACATAGGTTCCGTTAGTTACCGACATGTTGCCAAAAACTACAGAAGAGCCTGTAGTGCTGATCACCTGCGGAGATCCTGAGGTTCCCGATCCTGCAAAATTAATAGTGGCTCCCGAGGTTTGAAAAATACCTGTTGTTCCGCCTGTCAATGTGAAATCACCTTTATCGGTAAATGGAATTCCTGTTTTCGGTCCGATGATTAAAGAGTTGTTGTCGATGATCAAACCTCCCGAAGTAAAGCTGGTTACATCTTCCAGAGTAATTCGTCCGTTGGTTGTAGGATCACCGATATGCAAAGCTCCGTTCAATCCAATGGCTCCTGTTGGGTGCCATCCTGTATTGTTAAATACCGAGCTGCCCATGTTTACTAAAGTCACATTGTTGGGAAATCCCGGCGTTACACCAATAGTTCCGGTGTTGGCCGTCCATGATAAATCGCCATTGTTTCCAATGTTAAATCCTTGATTGTCGTTGTCTCTGTATAAAGTAGAAGCAGGCCCCCAAATTGGCGCATTGTTTTTAATGGCCCAGTTTTGCGATTGCGCTCCTTTAACGCTGTATAATCCGTTGAGATGGAGTCCGCCGGAAGTATTGTTTTGAAGAGAGTAACCGAAATTTCCGCTTGTTCCCAATCCGATAACGTTATCTAAACTAACGGTTCCTGTAGTGTTGAAAGTAGCGCCAAAAGCAGCTGACAGATTTAAATTCCAACCCGTTGGTCCGTAAGATTTAAAATCACCTCCAGTGCTCACTATTGAACCACCTTGTTGAGATACGGAGTTGATGGAGTGTCCTGCACCAACATCTAAAGTTCCGCTTTGTAATGTAATTACTGAATTTGAAAATTGCGCCGGACCGAAATCAATAGCAGTAGAAGTGATGGTTACTGTGCCTCCTGCACCCGGATTGATTGTAAGATTACAAAAATGAGAAACAGCTGAGCCGCCAATGGTGGTGCCTGCTCCGGTGAAAGTTACTTTTTCATTGGTGTTACCGTTTTGTCCGGTTGGAGAACCATTGAATGTTCCATTGTTAGTCCAGTTGCCGGCTACACTCAATCCCGCATTGCTACATGTAAGCGTTGCTCCTGTACTAATGGTAATGTTGGTAGCTGAAGCGTTGGCATTTACAGTAACATTTCCGGCAATAGTAACATTGTCGGCAGCTCCCGGAATAACTCCTCCCACCCACGTAGCAGCACTGTTCCAGTTCCCGCCACCTGCTGTAGAAGTAATGTTGGCAGCAAAGCTGTAAAGCGTTAGCAGCGCAGCAACAATAGTGAATAAAAGCTTTTTAGAATTATGTAAAATCATACTATTATTTTTTATTTCTATTATGATTTAATACCGACCGGGAGAAAACGGGGTATAGTATTCCCGGTCGGTAAAATTGCCAAGGCTTTTATCTTTTGTGAAGATGGCCTAAGCTAACAGCTCTTTACTTTATCAACTTTAAACTGATGGCAAATCCACCGCCTTCAGCCAGTTTTAAAGTTTGCTTTGTGTTTTTGTCGATGGTCACTTTTACAATTTCGATATCGGTTGGATTTCTTTTGTAGTGTGCTTTTTTTCCATCCTGATAAATTACTGCCTCATATTTTTTTCCGTCTTTAAGGAAAGAAAAATCGATAGTGATTTCTCTTTGGTTTTCATCGGTGATACCGCCAACAAACCAATTTCCTGTTTCGCGTTCTTCTCTTGCGATGGAGACAAAATCTCCAACTTCTCCGTTCAACACCACTGTTTGTTCCCAATCCACTCCAACATCTTTAATGAATTGGAAAGCAGGCTGACCTTTGTAGTTTTCAGGTAAATCTGCAGCCATTTGCACCGGACTGTAAATCACCACATACAAAGCCAGTTGTTGCGCCAAAGTAGTGTTGATTTGGTTGTGCGGTTTTGATGGCAAAGAGATTTCAAAAATCCCCGGAGTAAAATCCATTGGTCCGGCCAGCATTCTTGTGAAAGCTAAAATTGGTAAATGTTCAGGAGGATTTCCGCCGTCGTTCGACCAGGCGTTGAATTCCTGACCTCTTGCACCTTCTGCTGCAACAAGGTTTGGATAAGTTCTTCTTAAACCTGTTGGTTTAATTGGCTCATGTACATCAATAGCCACTTGGTATTGGGCACCTTTTTCAACTACTCTTTGGTAATGATTCACCATCCATTGGCCATCGTGGTATTCTCCTTTCGGAATAATTGGACCAACATAACCGGTTTTCACAGAATGAATGCCCAACTGATGCATCATTTTATAAGCAGTGTCCATTTGTTTGTCGTAAGTACGTGGCGCAGCAGAAGTTTCATTGTGCATAATTAATTCAACTCCTTTTTCTTTACCGTAGCGCACTACTTCTTTCAAATCATAATCAGGATAAGGAGTCACAAAATCAAATACACCTTCTCTGTCTTCAAAGCCTATCCAGTGCTCCCAGCCGGTGTTCCATCCTTCTACCAAAATCCCTTTCAATCCGTTTGCTGCGGCAAAGTCGATGTATTTTTTTGCATTCTCTGTAGTTGCGCCGTGTTTTCCGCTGGCTAAATCCCAGGTTGATTTACCGATGTGCATTTCCCACCAGATGCCTACATATTTTTTAGGAGCGAAATAACTTACATCACCAATTTTATTTCTTTCGTTTAAGTTTTCAATTAAGCGAGATTCCAACAATTGAGTTGCTTTGTCGGCAATTTGAATGGTTCTCCAAGGCGTTACGAAAGGCAAAGCACATTTTGCTTTGTATCCTAAACGATCGGAACCTACGAGCTCACTTGTAAGCAAAAAGTTATCACCGCCAAGTTTAAGCGTCATACCTGCATAATCAGTAAGATTTGCTTCGTGGAAGGCAATGTGCACACCTTCTTTTGTACGCATTGTTAAAGGAGTAAGTACAGAGTTGTCAACGATATGACTATTTGCCAATTCATTTTTCTTCAACTCTAAAGCATCAATTTTCGATAAGCTGTCGGTGTAGTATAAATGCTCTGAACTGTCCCAGTCGCCCGGATTCCACCAGCAGGTATGGTCACCTGTCAATTGGAATTCAGTATTTTCATCTAGTATAGTAAGAGAGTCAACTCCGGCTTGTTTCGGGAATTCATAACGAAACGCGATACCATCGTCATAGGCGCGGAAGTAGATATTCAACGGGCGTTTAGCGCCGGAAGCTTCTTCCAGTTCTACCATCAGTTCTTTGTACTTGTTAACTACATTGCGTTGCTCGCCCCAAGGCATTTCCCAGGTTTCATTGAAATCTTTTTCAGAAGTATTTTTGATTACAAAACCTGCGTTCATAGGATCTTGTCCTTTGAAATCAAAGCTCATACTTGAGCTGTCGATAACTGTTTTATTTCCGTGTTTAACTAAATAACGTGGTGTACCGTTTTCATCCAAAAAGAATTCAATGGTATTTATCTTTCCCGGAGAAGAGATGCTGTTGATGACAACAGCAAAATTCTTTGTTTGACATGCGTTTAAAATCACAAGGAATAAAATCAGAGAAATTGCTTTTAATCCTTTCCCACGAGTGCCTTCAAAATTTGCTTTCATATGTTTCGGTTTTAATTTTTTAAGGTCATATGTTATGTTCATGCTATCTTTTTTAGCGATCAAAATTTCGGTGCTTGAACATTTCATATGTTTTAGTTTTAACGTGTTATAAATCTTTCAAGAATAGCGTACTGATACAAATTAAGACGATTGTCAACCGAGAAGCTATTTGTCAATTTATAATATCAATGAAAATAAGAGAATATTAATTTAAGTCATTGATTTACAGTGTTAAATATAATTTTAAGTATTGAAAAATATAGATAAAATATGTGATTGTACAGGTGTTTTTGGGGTGGATTGGGCTTAAAAAAATGTTTTTACAAGAATAAATACCTTTATCTTATTTTATCTCAAGATGACTCATTGCATTTTAGGAAATGGTGTTTGTAGAGACGGAAGATTTTCCGTCTCCGGTAAAATGTGTCAGTTATTATTTAAGACGCAAAATTTTGCGTCTCTACAAGAAAAAACACGATGTAAAAGATTTAATTCTTTAAGAAAAAATTCCGCTAAGTTGAAAACTTAGCTGAGAATGTATGCGATGAAGATTTTATTACTTCCCTTCAGGAACCGGAACAAGTTTAATTTCGCGGATGTAAATTTGTCCGGTAAAGGCTGTTTGTCCAGGATTGATAAAAAACTTCAAGCTATTAATCATTGCTCCATTAACCGAGTGTTTCGGTACGCTTTGAACAAAGATGTCTTTTAAGTCGAAATAGTAATCTTTAAAGTCGGCTGAATTTTCAATTTTTTGTGAAGGTCTTTTGGCGTCGGCTTTGTAACCGCTGGCATCATCAACTTGTAAATAAAGAACAGGTACAGCGCCATCTTTTCCTTCGGCACGGGCACTTATTTTAACCAAAACTTTTGCTTTCAATAAATCAAGAGGAGGGAAGGTAGCTCCAAAAGGAATACTGTCGGGACCAACATTTTCAGCATCAAAAGTAAAAACATCTCCTTTTTCTAAAGTAATGCCTTTACCGCTCCACCATATACCGCCTCGTTTCAAATCTCCTCCATAAAAATTAAGCGCAGGCACACCAACCAAATCACTTTTTTCTTCACCGCTTTCCGCTTTATTTTCTCCGGCCGCCATTTCTTCGTAGTGCAAAGTTCTAGCGTACTCTTCATTGAGGTCGTAGGTTTGCATAGTTCCTGCACATGAGTATAGGAAAGTGATACAAGCGATTAAATATATAGTTCCTTTTTTCATTCTATTTTATTTAGAGGGGTTAAAAGGTCCGCCTACAGTAATGATTGGATAGTCAAAATATAACTCAACCGGTGAATCAGGGTTTGATTTTTTCACTAAAATCAAATCGAAAGCTTTAAGTAATTGAGGTTCGTGAATTTTATTGCCACTTCCTCCAAATTTAGCATTTAAGCTGGGAGTGAGGTCACTGTATTTAAAACTGAAAAGCTTCCAGCCTTTATGACTGAGCGTTACATAGGCAACAAAGGCATCATCTATTTCTTGATCATATACTGGTACCGGCCCATTCATATGTGCCTCCTGATATTCAATTTCTACAGATGCATTTGCGTCACCTGTTCCATAAATATATACATTTACCCATATGTTGTCGGGAGTAGCAGTTAAAACAGGGCTAATCAATTTTTGGGCTTTATCATATCTAATCCCACTCACAAAAGCTGGCTGATCTCCTTTTCCTTTAATAAAGTAATAATTTTTACCCTGAACAGTAGGCACTAAATTACCATTGTAATCTATCGCTATTGAATCAACTCCCTGTTTTACATTTGGAATTGGAGTAATAGGATTACTAAATGCGTACCAGATACTATTTTGTTGTATGCCTGCTTCATTTTCAAAATCACCAAAGAAAGGAAATTGACCATAGGTTGAAAAATCTCGCTCTGCTAGAATATTAATGTTTAAGGATGGCTTTAAATCGGTACCAAAGAAGGATAAAGTAGCAATAGCGTTTTCATCGGTTTTGAAAAAATATACGCCGGTATGACAGCCGTTCCATTTTAAATTACTGAAGCCCTTTGATGTTCCACTTATTTCTTCTACAGCGCCGGATTTCTTTCCGGTAATGGTTAATTTCCAGGTAACTTCGTGACTAAAAGTTGCATTCAAAAATACACTGTCAACCGTAAAATCAACAGATGAAAGAGAACTGGTAAAGCTCATTACCTCAAAGCCTGAAGGCGCGGAAATATAAGCCGGACCGATAAAATCCACTTTGTCTCTCTTGCATCCGGCAAGGAGAATCAATAAAACAGAAAACTTGAATAATGCCTTCATAATCTTTCCCTTTTATTTTAAAACTTCAATCCGAAAACAAAAAACAACTGATTCAGGTTGTATTGATTTGTTGTGATCAGCTTATCATTGTAATTCACCATATGATAATGTACGCTGAAAAAACAACCGGCTTTATCATAATCATAACGCGCTCCGGCAGCAATAATGCTTTGTGTTTGATTGAAGCTCACAGGTGTAAATGCAACCAGCTGATTAACGCTGTTTCGTGAGCTTTGTATTTCGTTACCGCTCACAGAGAATAATTTTACGCCACCCAATAAGTGTAAGCTTTTTATCACTTCCACATCCAATCCTGCGTCAATCAAAGTACTTGAAAGATTCACCGCATTCGTACCTCCGCGTACTGAGCTTTCTCTTCTGATACCACCATTGATTGCAATCACTTTTTTGAAGTTGATGAGGTTGTGTAAATTAAATACAAAACCTCCGCGAATTAAAGTGAAGTTTCTTTTTGCGTGGGTTAAAGTGTCTCCTTCGGATACCACTTCCGATAAAAGATTTACCTGAACATCGGCAGTGATTATTTTTTTTGCATCTTGTAAATCTGCACTGAAGGTAAAGCCTTGTCGGTTAGGAGTAGCTTTTCCGTAAGGCTCCACTATGTTGTACTGAATAAAGTAATTCATCAAAGTGGTGGAAATTCCCTGGTTGTAAATATTGTTTTCCTGAGTTAAAGGATCAAACAATGAAACGGGGCGAGCTGTTGCAGCATCATTCAGTTTAGAGAAATTACTCAAGGTAATATCAGAAGGAGCAGCCATTCTGCGCGATTGTGCCATCGGACTGTTGAAGTTAAAACCTACGTTGCGGTATGAGCCGCCAACATTAAGGTTCCATGGTTTGTAAGTGGCCTTAGCTCCTAAATCGTAAAAGAAATCATTGAATTTACTGTCGGTAGAATCCGATGCTCTTTGCAATTCAAGCTGAGATGCACCGGCTTCACCGTTCACTACAAATTTAAATTTTTCGCTTTTGTCCAGTGTCACGGCAAAATCCGAAGTGTACACCATGTTGTTGTAATTCACCTGAGCATTTTTTACTGTACCTGCGATATCATTGATGGCAGCAAGGTTTCCTGCAATTTTGAAATATTTGCTTTGCAAAAGATCCAGTCGTCCGCCGTAAAAATATCTGTCGGGAATAGTAGTGTAATTGGTTTCTCTCGTTCGTCCGCCATATATTCTGATGCCTAAACTTTCAACTCCTTTGGTGAAATTTATTTTGGCTTTTGTGTTGAAGCCTTGCATTCTCCATGAATTTCCTACAAAAAAGTTTTCGTAGTTGATGATGTCTCTTCTCATACTGAAAACTCCTGCTTCATATTTGAAATCGGCAGAATCCGCGTTCCACAAAGTGTAGGGAGTGTGACTCAAATAAACGTCTCCCAATTCATACTTTAATTTTTTGGCAATCAAACCTTCCATCTGTATTTGACGGAACGACAACGATGCGCCATTTCCAAAGAAGCCGCCAAAAGCATTTTTTGTTCTCAGGATAACGCCACCTCTTAATACTTCATTTGGTTTGGCATAAATACCAAGATCAAATAAGGTATAACCTCCCGAAGATTTGAGTCGGGAAGCAGTATTGCTTTGATCCGACAGATTGCCGTTGGTAACAAGGGCACGCCCGAGTCCGGTGAAATATACAGTTTGCGCCGACAATTCTGTAAACAGAAAAGCACAAACGATGATAAGTGTAAATCTTATTTTTCTAGCCATTTTTCTTGTATTTAAAAGAATACTTTAAATTCCATTGTTGATTCAAAACCGTGGTATTGATCGAGTGTAAAATTTTTGTCGGAATGTGAAAACCAACGACCCCTCCAGTGTATGCTTGCGCGACCGTGGAAATTGTAATCTACACCTACACCATAACCATAGCTTGTTTGATCTGTAGCTTTGCCGTTACCACTAATAGGTCTTCCTGCAGCATTTGTAAGTAATTTACCATTGGCATCAGCCAATTCGGTTCTGTTGTTGCCCAGCACTCTTTCCATACCGCCAAAAGCAAGTGCTGTTACTTTAGGATGAATACCGTAAAAGGCCATTAGTTCGGTGTAAAAATATCTCACGAAAGCTTTGTCGCTGAATACCGGAATGATCGACCATTGATCCTGAACCGAACTGTAATTGTTGTAGTTGGTCATGATAAGTTCCTTGCCCATGATGCGGAATTTGTATTTTAATTCAAGGTCGATGGTGTTGAATGATTTATTGTAATTCACGATGGTGTCGGTGATCGCAATGTTTTCAAATGTTCTTCTGAAAATAGAGTGATTGCGGCCGTAAGCACCGGTGAATCTTTGGTAAGGAGCAAATCTCGACATGGTCAATGCATTGAGTTTGTGCTCAAAAGTTATACTATTGGTGAAAGGTTCTCTTGTAGCAATATCGGCATTGGTTCCCGGCATTGCTTTTACGCGTGCACCATTTCTTAAATCACCTGCCAGATTAATTATTTCCTGAGCGATGCCCATATCGAATTTCACTACTAATTTTTGAATGTTTTTAGAAGCAAAAAGATTCAATCCTTGTCGGTTGTTTGCCAATTGTCCCACGTCGGTAATCATACCGTCATAGTAATTGGTGTAGTAACTCGGGTCGGTATCAATACTTGGTTTTACCTCTTCTACAGAAGTATTGGAAACAGATCCTGCGTTATTTACAACGCGACCGCTGATTCTGTATAAGCCTAATTTTAAAGGAATACGTGTGAGTTGTTTTTTAGTAGTGATTTCTAAAAACATGGTTTCTCCCCATTGCCTTTTGTAGTGAGTAACGTTGGGTAAGCCCAAAACATTTTCAACTTTTTTATTGTCATTGTAGTTGTTGCTGAGGTAAGATCCTCCGCCAAGCTCAGTGAAGAGGCTGAATTTTTTGAATTCAAAGCGAGCATCGATTGAAGTAACCAGTTGACTAACATAATTGTCTTCCACATAAACACTGTCGGTTCCCGAGCGCACCACTTTTTTGTAATTCACAGTGTTGTTTTGCAACACGTTATTTTTATCGTAAAATCCCTGATATCCCAATTGATCAAAATAGTTAAAGCCTACTTTATGCAATCCAAATGATTTTCCTATTCTGGTGGCCATCATGTTGAGCGGGGTTTGACTCGCAAAGCTTGTAAAACCTGCCCCTGTTGAAACTTTACCGTAGAGGAAAGCTGCATCAAAACCTGCCGGCATTTTTGTGCCTTCGAGGATAAAACCCTGAGTGGCCTGCATTCCAAAACGTTGGTCACGCGGTATGTCACCTGTTGAGTAGGCTGAATTGTAGCGGTTGTTAAAATCATAACCTTCAGGGTCCCATGGATATCTTTCGAAAAGATCATCGCGGTATTGGTAGCCCCAAAGTGTTGACGGACTCAATCGGTACCAGTTGGCACCACCTCCGGCAATTACTCTGATATGGCCTATTTTAGTATCTACAGCTCCTTCTAATTTAAATATCACGTATAAATTTGCCAGCTTTCCGTTGGCATCTGTTAATGGGGTTGTTCTGTTAAAGAGACTGCTGAATTGTAATTCTGTTTGAAAAGATGTTTTCGCTGTAGGATTTCCTTCCAGTCGGAATAACATTAAAGGTTGTTGGTAACCATCATCTGCATTAAGAGTGATGGGCACTGTAAGTCCGTTTACATTTGAAGCGGTGACGTTATTGTTTTTCATGTTCCGGTAATAAGGATAAAATCTTGCGTACCCGGAATAACGCATGGATTTAAACCAAAGCTTTTTTGAACTTTTGGTGGTGTTGTTCGACAAGCTTGCAAAAGAGCTAGTCTTGATTTGTTTTTTTATTAATAAAGAGGTCTGCGGTAAATATACAGAGGACTGGTAAAGGCTGAGTGAATCTTTGTTTCCTGTTGCAAAGATCAGAGCAGGGAACATCAACAGCCCAAACAAAAGAAGTACAATATGTTTTTTCAATGCTATCATCTTTTTTGGTTTAGGGTTAATAAGAGCCGGTTTTGATTGGTTTCAAAACCGGCTCAATTAGTTCCTTAAATAATTGGATTACTTAATAGTTATTTTGCTGGATACACTTCCGTTTGAAGAAGTTACATTCACAAGGTACATACCTGTTGAAAGGTTTGAAGTATTGATAGAAATGTTGTTTTTACCTGCGTTTGCAGAGTTTGTGTATACTGTACGACCAAATAAATCAGTAATAGATACAGTTGCAATGCTATTAGATTCAAATGTAACGTTTACAGCGTCACTAGCAGGATTAGGATATACATTTAAAGACTTAGTTACTAAGTTTTCATTTATACCTACACCATTTGTTGATTCACCAATAACGAAAGTTGTGAATTTTAATGCACCTGTGTAAGGTTTAAGGAATTTTCCTTGAATATAAGTATCCTCTTTATGAGCATCTGTACCATTTCCTTCACTTACGAAAACATTGTTAACACCAAAATTTATCATAAACGCTACGGCTTTAATTTTAGTAACATCAATAGCATATGAAGTTGTAGGGCAATTGTATGGGGTTGAGCAAGTCCAAGCATCATCAGTTAATCCTCCCATAGCACTTGGTACAGAAGACAAGTCGATAAAGATTTTTTTCTTTCCTTTAGCAGTTTCTGTTGGAATTGAGTCAACATAATCGCCAAATGAAAAACCATTTTGAGATTTACGAGGGTTACCTGCAGTTCCCCAAGTTACATTTGAAGTTACATCTGAAACATTTGGTTCTATTTTCGAAACTTTATCATTGATGTCAGTCAAAAGAACAGTTGCAAAGATTCTGGAATTTACTGTGTTTTCAACCTCTAAATAAATATCTGCTCCGGTAGTAAGGTCAAGAGTAACTGGATTGCCGTTTACCGTTCCAAAATCCACCCCAAGTTGAGGGAAGCAAGAACTACAAGCTCCTAAATTAGTGGCAGTAAGGGTCATTGTTCCAGTACCTGGACGAGAAATTTTCATTGCATTGGTATCAGTAACCCACCAATAAACACCTTCATTGTTCGGTCCGTTAACATAGTTATCGGTAGTTTTAAAATCATCTGAAGCACCTTTTGTGTTCCATCCTTGAGCGTTGGCTGAACCAAGCATTAAGAAAAGTGCGCTTCCGCATAGTAGTAATTTTTTCATTGGTTTAATTTTTAAGTTTAACATAATAAGAAATTAGAAGTTTCATTTGTTCTGATATTCTCAGATAAGTCAAAGTAAGGCCTTACAAATCGCGAAATCCAATTGTCTATGAAAAATCAAGTCGGAATGGAGGCGGACGTGAATATAAGTAATTGATTTACAATGATAAAACACTTATTTGAACCTCTTAAAATATTGATAAATCGTCAAATAATATGGAGTGAAATAGGCTAAATAGGGGGGTGTTTTAAAATTAGACAGGCAATTGAAATCTTTTTAAATAGAAAATTGTAAATCAACTATGAAGCAATATGAAATAAGGATATTGTTTTTTTGAAATCTTAATGCCTTTGTTTTTAAAAAATGATAAGTCTAGATTGAATAGATATATAATATGAAGACGATTGTTAAAACATGAGTGTTGCAATAGAGTTGGTTAAGCTTTTTACTTTCACTGTTTTTCCGATGAAATTTCACAATATTGAAAAACAAAGAAATAGAAGGAAGTTGGTGGAGGTAAATTCTAAAAAGTTACCTCCACCGATTTCTCCACCGGGAAATTGCATTTTTAGCTTTAATGTTCTTCCGGATGAAAAACAAAAAAGCCTGAAGATTTATATCTTCAGGCTTTTGTGATCCCGCTGGGATTTGAACCCAGGACCCCTTCATTAAAAGTGAAATGCTCTACCAGCTGAGCTACGGAATCATTATTTTTTAGCGAGGGCAAATATATGTGCATTATTCGTAAAATAAAAAGTTTTAGCGCTATTTTTGCCTAAGTGCTGTTTTTCAGGTAAATAAAGATGAAAAGAATTTTTTTGATAGGGTTTATGGGTTCGGGTAAGAGTACCATCGGTAAAAAACTGGCGGCTAAATTGGCTTACGATTTTATTGATATGGATGCCTACATTGAACAACAGGAAGGCCGCACGGTTTCTGATATTTTTAAAACAGATGGTGAAGTGTATTTCCGTGAATTGGAACAAAGGGTTTTGAAGTCCTTATGCTCCATGGAAAAAGTAGTTGTTTCTACAGGTGGCGGTACGCCTTGTTTTTTTGATAATATGGAAGTAATGAATGAAGCAGGATATTCTGTTTATCTCAATTTAGAAGTGGAGAAAATCATCGGCCGCCTGAAAAACGGATTAGAAAAACGTCCTTTACTGGCTGATCTTTCCCCTTCAGAATTGGAAAAGGAAATAAAAGAAAGATTGAAAGTAAGAGAGTCTTTCTATAATAAAGCAAGAATGATATACACTTCCGAAGGATCTGTCAATCGTGATGTTGAGAAACTTAGTCAGATTATTCCGCAATAATAATTTAATATGAAAGTGTTTAGCAGAAACAAAAGTGATCTTGGATTTGGTGAAAAATCTTACAATAAAGGTTCACGATTAATCAATTCTGACGGGACTTTTAATGTAAAAAGAAAAGGGGTTTCTTCTTTCAATGTATCCGACATATACCACTCATTAATAACAATTAAGTGGTGGCAGTTTGCCATTTTGATTTCGGTTTTGTTTTTCGTTGCCAATGCTTTGTTTGCTTTGTTATACCTCTATTGTGGCGTGGAACAAATTTCTTCAATTAATAAAGGAGATGTCACCGCTAATTTTTGGGATGCATTTTATTTCAGCACGCAAACCATGACTACCGTAGGCTACGGATTTTTTGCTCCGGTTGGAACACACGCAAAAATAATTGCCTCCTTTGAAGCTTTTATCGGTTTACTTGGATTTGCAATGGCTACAGGTGTTTTGTATGGCAGGTTTTCGCGCCCTGTGGCCCGTATCAGGTATAGCGAGCAGGCTATTATAGCGCCGTATCAGGACTCCAACGGAATGATGTTTCGCATGGTGAACATGAGAAATAATCAGCTCATTGAAATAGAAGTGAGTGTGAATATGGTTTGGTTAAACAAAGAGACGGGTAAAAGAGATTATGCAAAGTTGCCATTGGAAATAGAGAAAATTAATTTCATGCCTTTAAGCTGGACTATTGTGCATCCCATTGATGAAACCAGTCCGTTTTGGGGAAAGGATAAATCCTATTTTGCCGATCAGGATGGAGAGATTATTATTTTGGTGAAAGCTTTTGATGAGTCCTTTTCTCAGGTGGTTTACGACAGAAGATCTTACAGAGTGAGTGAATTTGTATGGGGAGCCAAATTTTTAAGTGCTATTGAAAACCGTCCGGGAGGCATTGTATACCTTAATATAGATGGTATCGACAAGTTTGAGGAAGTTTCATTAAATTCACCACTTAACTTTGTAGCATATGCCAACAAAAAATAATACGGTAGTACTGAGTAAAGAAAAGGTTTTACAAAAACTAAACCGACTCATTCACCAGATTCATGAAAATGTTTTCGACGAAAAAGAAATCATCATTGCTGGCATTGATGGCTATGGTTATGTAATTGCCGAGCGCATCGCAAAAGAATTGGGAGCAGTTTCAAAACTGAAAATCATTCTCAGTAAAATAAAAATGGATAAAGAAAATCCTTTGGCTATGCCCATTACTTTGGAAGGAGTTACGGCTGAGCAATATGAAAACAAAGTTATTTTGGTGGTGGATGATGTGATCAATTCGGGCAAAACAATTATTTATGCAGTCAATCATTTTTTAAATAAACCTGTGAAACGTATACAAACAGTGGTGTTGGTGGATAGAGATCATACGCGTTATCCGGTAAAAGCGGATTATGTAGGCTTGTCTATTTCCACAACTTTACAAGAAAATATCAGAGTGAGTTTAGAAAAAAACAAAGAAGTGATTTATTTAGAGTAATAAGTCGGATTGGTATTTATGAAAGTAATTTTCTCTTTTCTTTTATTGGTATTTCCCGCTTTTTTGTTTTCGCAAAGCAATGAGAAAACAGTTGTAGATAGTGTTGTTTGTGAATATTCAGAACTGAATTTATCCGACAGCACTGATTTTTCCTCCTTCGCCATTTTTGATTCCCTTCTTCCTCAGAAATCCATTTTCATTATCGGTGAAGATCATTCTTATCGCAGAAGCAATACGCGTTTGCAAATAAAATTTTTGAAGTATCTGCATAAAAAAGCAGGTGTGCGTACCTTGTTGTTTGAGTTCGGACCGAGCATTGGGTGGATGGTGAATCATTACATTCAAACTGGAGATTCGTCGTATTACCATTCTTTCAGAAACTATGCTTTTATCGACTTTCAAAAGTTTTATGAGCAGTTGAGAGAGTTCAATGAAACGCTGGATTCTGCCAATAAAATTTCTGTGGTGGGTATTGATATGGAGCGTTCGGTAGCCGCTGCTGCAAAATATTTGAATTTACTGTTGCCCGCTGATAAAGAGGTTCCTTCGGCACTTCAGATGAATGTTGAAAGTTTAAGAGGATTGGGTGCTTATCTGGATAAATATTTTGATGAATATCAAAAAGATTCTTTGTTTGACAGCGACGATAGTTTTGAAAGAAATTCACAATATTTTTCAACCAACAATACGCTGGATATTTTTCTGGAAGATTTTAAAAAGAATGATTCTCTGTACAAAATTTATCTGGGTAAAAATTATGATGTTTTTAAAACGGTAACAGAGGGCATCAATGCCAATAAACAGTGGGAAGAATATCAAAATAAAAATGCGTATCAGGAATGGGTTTACCGCGAACAATACATGTTTTCGCGTTTTGAAGATCTGGTGAAAAAAAATCCGAATCAAAAATATTTCGGTTCTTTCGGACGCTGTCATACCAGTTTGAATGAGCAAAGTGAATGGTGCGGATTGTATTATTTTAAATCCTTACTAAAGCGCATCAATTCGTCTTCCAATCCTGCTTTGAAAAATAAGGTGTTGTCAATAGGGACTTACTATCCTAAAAGTTTCAGTGCTGTTGCCAATCCAACGCATGAATCCGACTATTTGCAAGAATTGGTAGCGTATTCAAAAGATGATGCAATGGTGGCTTACAAAGTTTTTTGTGATACATCAGCTCACAATGATATGAAGGGTAAATTTCAGTATGTCATCATCAATAAATTGAATCCTGATAAAGAATCCAGAGAGTTAGAGAGAAGAGCAGGTTTTTCGGATATGAGCAATGATGACGAAGACATTCGTTTTCATTTGGATATTAACTATGGCGCCTTGTCGGGGAACTTTTTAAATCTTAATACTTATATACAAACGCATATTGATCCTCTCCCTAGTTTCAATAATTATTTACCAATGATAGGCGTGGGCACAATGTGGTCGGGAGATAAAGTGGGCTTTGGTTTTGATTATCGTTATTACTTAAAACAAAGTAGAAATTTAAGCAATGGTGATGTGTTGGATCTGGATGGATATTCTATTCAAATGTTTTTGGGAAGAGATTTTTTTAAAAGTAAAGTTTTTGATTTGATTGCTTCGGGCGGATTGGGTTATGGTGTTTTTAAACTGCAGCAAAATATTGCCTCGCAAAATGCAGCGGCATTGTTTGGAACAACCTTGAATACCACTTATGAAAACAGAGCTTTCAATGCATTGTTACAAGTGGATTCAAGAGTGAATATGAAATTTATCAGTCTCGGATTTAAAGCCGGTTATCAACTTGATTTTTCTGATCCTCAGTGGCGCAGCAATAATATCATTGCCTCTTCACCCGCGACTTTAATGTCGGGATGGTACGGAATGATAAACCTCTCGTTTTTTACCAGTTCAAACGATTACGATGATAAATCGATTGATTATTCAGAATTCTAAGATCGCGGGTGGAAATCAATAATAGCTGATCTTAAATAATCCCTGTCTAAGTGAGTATATATTTCTGTAGTTGTAATAGATGCATGTCCCAACATTTCCTGTACTGCGCGTAAATCAGCGCCGCCTTCAATTAAATGAGTGGCGAAGGAATGTCGGAAAGTATGAGGAGAAATACTTTTTTTAAGATTTATTTTTTTGGCCAGTTGTTTAATGATGGTGAAGATCATCACGCGGGTTAATTTTTTTCCACGGCGATTTAAAAATAAAATATCTACTGCTTCGGGAGCAATGTTCAAATGAACCCTGTCCTGGTGATAAGAGGCAATTTCGCGCAAGGCTTTTCCGCCAATAGGGACGAGTCTTTCCTTGCTTCCTTTACCTGTAACTTTTATAAATCCGTCGTTGAGGTACATTTCAGAAATTTTCAATCCTACCAACTCACTTACACGCAATCCGCAACTGTAAAGGGTTTCCAGTATGGCTTTGTTGCGCTGACCTTCGGCTTTACTAAGGTCGATGGCTGCAATTAATGCGTCAATGTCATCAATATTTAATGTGTCGGGTAATTTCCTGCCGAACTTTGGAGCCTCCAGCATCAAGGTCGGATTTTCCTTGATCATTTGCTCCATGACCAAAAATTTGTAAAAGGCCTTTATTCCCGAAATTACACGTGCCTGAGTATTTAAACTCATCCCTAGTTCAGTAGCCCATTTTAAAAAATCACGCAAGTGATTTAATTTAATATCTGCCGGAGAAATGGATAATTGATGGGCATCCAAAAATTGACGAAGCTTTTCAATATCGTGTAAATAAGCTTCAATGGAATTGGGCGACAGCGATTTCTCCAAACGAAGAAAAGCTTTAAATCCTTTAATACTGCTGTTCCAATCCATGATTAAAAATAGGAAATTTTTATCTTCGCTTTATCTCTCTATTTTTGATGCATGAAATTATTAATCATCAACGGTCCGAATTTGAATCTCCTGGGAAAAAGAGAAACAAGTATTTATGGTGCACAATCTTTTGAAGAATATTTTGCCACTTTGAAAGCGAAGTATGCTACAATTGATTTGGAATATTACCAGTCGAATGTGGAAGGGGAATTGATTAATAAAATTCATGAAGTAGGTTTTACTTATGACGGTATCATCATTAACGCCGGAGCTTATACGCATACATCGGTAGCAATTCGCGATGCTATTGCAGGTATAAAAACACCAACTATTGAAGTGCATATTTCAAATACTTATGCCCGTGAAGACTTCCGTCATCACTCGTATTTGTCGCCAAAATGTAAAGGCGTGATCGTAGGATTTGGAATGGATTCTTACCGTTTGGCGGTGGAGGCTTTTGTAGCGTAATCAGCCCCTATTTATTTTCCTTCTGATTTTTGGCATTCAGAGCCGAATCCCGTAAGTTTGCGAACTCATTTTTGAAGGCTAATAATGTCAGTAAAAATCAACATCAACGAAATCATCAAACTCTCGATTAAAGCGGGAGAAGCCATCATGGAGGTTTATGAGGATGAGTCGGCGTTTGTGAATATTGATATTAAGTCGGATAACTCTCCTTTAACCATTGCCGATACTATTTCCAATAACATTATAGTTGAGGAACTGAAGAGATTGTATCCTGAAATCCCTGTGATTTCTGAAGAGATAGAATCTCTGCCTTACGCTGAAAGAAAGGATTGGAAGACTTTTTGGCTGGTTGATCCTTTAGATGGCACTAAGGAATTCATAAAAAGAAATGGTGAGTTTACAGTGAATATCGCATTGATAAGTGAGGGAATGCCGGTGATGGGTGTAATTTATGTTCCGGTAAAAAATGAAGTTTATTTTGGTGAAGTAGGAAAAGGAGCTTTCAAACACGTGGAAGATGGAGTGGATGTGGTGTTGAAAGGACATTGTTTGAATAAGGTGAAAACTGCAGTGGGCAGTCGTTCGCATGAGAGTCCGGAAGAAACAAAGGTACTCGAAAGATTTTCGGTTCAGGATAAAATATCCATCGGCAGCTCTTTAAAATTTTGTTTGCTGGCGGAGGGAAAAGCGCATGTTTATTTTAGATTTGGACCGACAATGGAGTGGGACGTTGCAGCCGGACACGCGATATTGCGTGCCGCAGGAGGCGAAGTTTTCAAGGGCGACAGCACACAAGAAATTTTCACCTATAACAAACCTGATTTAAGAAACGGTAGTTTTTTGTGTGTGGGAAGTGATTATTTTAAGAACAATTGAAATGAGTAAAAATATTTTTTCCATAAAACACACCTTGCTCCAAAAAGCCGATAAAGAAAAGCTTTTGGGACAAAAGGGAATTGTTTTGTGGATGAGCGGCTTGTCGGGAAGTGGTAAAAGTACCATTGCTCGTGCGCTCGAGAATGATTTATTCGACAAAGGGTTTTTAACCAAATTACTCGATGGCGATAATCTTCGCACGGGAGTGAACAACAATCTCGATTTTTCTGAAGCCGGCAGAATGGAAAATATCCGCCGTGCGGCCGAAGTTGCTAAGTTGTTTGTGGAGAACGGTGAAATTGTAATTTGTTCTTTGATCAGTCCGACAGTGGAAATTCGTGAATTGGCGAAATCCATCATCGGCGCTGAAAATTATTATGAAGTATACATCAACGCTTCTTTTGAAGAATGTGCAAAAAGAGATGTTAAAGGTTTATATAAAAAGGCATTGAACGGTGAAATTCCTAATTTTACAGGATTGAACGCTCCTTTTGATGCTCCTTCAAATCCTTTTGTAGAGCTGAAAACAGGAGAAGAAGATTTGGAAACAAGTAAAAATAAATTGTTGGCAAAGGTGCTGGAAGTGGTAACATTGAAATAAGTAGTATGAGTCATAAATTAAGTCATTTAGAGCAACTGGAATCGGAAGCGATTTTCATTTTCAGAGAAGCGGTAGAGCAGTTTGAAAATCCTGTGATTTTATTTTCGGGAGGAAAGGATTCTATCACTTTGGTGCATCTTGCACATAAAGCATTTTTCCCTGCAAAAATTCCTTTTCCCTTGTTGCATATCGATACTGGTCACAACTTTCCGGAGACTTTGGAATTCAGAGATGAACTCGCAAAAAGATACAATGTGAAATTGGATATCGGTTATGTTCAGGATTCTATCAATAGAGGAACAGCGGTGGAGGAGAAAGGTCTGAATCCAAGCAGAAATACTTTACAATCTATTACTCTTTTAGAAAAACTGGAAGAAGGAAAATACGATGCGGCTTTTGGCGGCGGAAGAAGAGATGAAGAAAAAGCGAGAGCAAAAGAAAGATTTTTTTCTCACAGGGATGAATTCGGACAATGGGACCCAAAGAATCAACGTCCGGAATTGTGGAATTTATTCAATGGTAAAAAGGCGCAAGGCGAGTCTTTCAGGGTTTTTCCTATCAGCAACTGGACAGAAATGGACGTTTGGCAATACATCAAAAAAGAGAACATCGCTTTGCCAAGCATTTACTTTTCACATGAAAGAAGCATCGTAAACAGAGGCGGCGTTTTATTGGCCGAATCACCTTACAATACTTTATTGCCGGGCGAGAAATACGAAAAACAAATCATTCGCTACAGAACTTTGGGTTGTATGACCATCACCGGAGCGATTTATTCAGATGCGGATACTTTAGATAAAGTAATTGAAGAAGTAGCTGCTGCCCGTGAAACGGAAAGAGGTAACCGCGCAGATGACAAACGTTCGGAAGCGGCAATGGAAGACAGAAAAAAACAAGGATATTTTTAATTGAACAATCAGATGGAAACTAACGGATATTTAGATATGGACTTACTTCGCTTCACTACTGCAGGTAGTGTTGACGATGGGAAAAGCACGCTGATTGGGCGATTGATGTACGATACCAAATCGATTTTTGAAGATCAATTGCAGGCGATTGAAAAGTCGAGCGAAAAAAGAGGAGATGAAAATCTGAATCTTGCTTTATTGACCGATGGTTTGAAAGCTGAGCGCGAGCAGGGAATTACAATCGACGTGGCTTACCGTTATTTCGCTACACCAAAAAGAAAATTCATTATTGCCGATACCCCGGGTCATATTCAGTATACCCGAAACATGGTGACAGGAGCTTCTACCGCCAACCTTGCTATTATATTGATTGACGCGAGAAATGGGATGATAGAGCAAACTTGTCGTCATTCATTCATCGCTTCTTTATTAGGTATCAAACACATTGTGGTTTGTGTGAATAAAATGGATTTGGTGAATTTTAGTGAAGAATCTTTCGAGAAAATCAAAGCGAGCTATATCGACTTTTCAAAAACATTGAATGTACCTGATATTCACTTTATTCCTATCAGTGCTTTGAAAGGGGATAATGTGGTGGATGCGTCTAAAAGTATGAGTTGGTATACAGGTTCAACCTTATTGCAGACTTTGGAAAATGTACAAATCATCAGCGATTTTAACTTCACCGATGCCCGTTTTCCTGTGCAACGAGTGATTCGTCCACAATCTGATCTTTATCCTGATTTCCGTGGATTTGCAGGTAGAGTAGAAGGCGGAATTTTCCGTCCGGGTGACGAAGTAACTGTTTTGCCATCAGGAATTTCAACAAAAATAAAAGCAATCTATCAGGAGAAAGTGGAATTGAAAGAAGCTTTTTCACCCATGTCGGTTTGTATTACTTTGGAAAATAACATCGATATCAGCAGGGGAGATATGCTGGTGAAAAGCGATAATCAGCCAAAAGTTGATCAGGAAGTTGAATTGATGTTGTGTTGGTTGAACGACAAGAAAATGACTCCTAAGGGAAAATACTTATTAAAGCATACTTCCAATGAAGCAAAATGCGTAGTGAAAGAAGTAGCTTATAAAGTAGATATCAACAATTTAAATAAAATTGAAGGAGATTTCGAAGTGAGCAAAAACGACATTGTGAAAATAACATTGAAATCTGCAAAACCCTTGTTTTTCGATTCTTACAAGAAGAACAGAACTACTGGTTGTTTGATTCTGATCGATGAATTTTCCAATGAGACTGTTGCGGCAGGAATGATTCTTTAAAATTTCCCTTTCATAATTCGCTAACTCAGGATTCACAAGGGCTTCACATTTGCGGAACCATTTATCCTTCCTTATCGTATCATAAACAATAGGGCGTTTTTTGAACAAGGGATATTCGACGTGTATTTTTTTGAATTCAGCAGAATATTTTATAGTTTCACCGATGGGGAACTGCTTTTGTTTAAGAAATTATTTCTATGATAATTGTCTTAATATGAAAAAGGGTATAATTTTTTTCTTATTATTTGTTTTGACGCTAAGTGCCGGTGCAACTCACTATGTGAGTTATTATACCGGTAACGGAGCTGCTTCCCAGTCGATTACCGGCTTGGGATTTTCACCTGCAGTATTGATTGTTAGAGGAGGGGGTACCCAATCGGGTTGGATAGCAACTTCCACAATGACGGCTGGCTATGCCAAGATGCTCACAGCTCCCAACGACGTTGATGCCCCAAGTACAGGAAAAATTAATTCATTAGATGCAGACGGTTTTACAGTTGGTAATTCTGCAGCTGCAAATACACTCGGAGTAATATATTATTATGTTGCCTGGGACAACTCAGATGTTACTGTTGGTAGTTTTACACCCGATAATTGTGCACCGGCTTATGGAGCTGCTACTGTTTATAATGGTGGTGATCTTGTATCGTATGGAGGTAAAAACTATAAAGCAACCATGTGGAATGGCGGTGGATTTCAACCCGATATCAATCCTGCTAAATGGACAAATTTAGGTGTGTGTGGAACTTTTACAGGGAATATTACGGCACCGGGATGGCGCCCTGCGATGGTTTGGGTAATTGGTGAAGGAACAACCGGACAATGGGATCAAATATCTCCCGCACAATTTTGTTTTGATGGCGTAAACTCAAACGTAGCTTCACATTTTACTCAAGGTGGTTCATTAACCAGTGCTACAAAAGTAATCAATGACCTTTCAGCAGCTGGATTTACAACAAGACCGGTTAGTTTTCCTGGAACTCACGATGGTCCTGCTTTTGGTGTGAAATATAATTATGTTGCATTTAAGAAAAGCGGAACTGTACAAACATCATCTTATGTAGGAAATGGTGGTGGATCTACTAAAAGTGTAGTAGCTCTTCCGCCTCAGTTTTTAATGATTAAAGATGTGGCCGGCGGACAAAATACCTGGTTTAAAACCTGTGAAATGCCTGCAACTACTTCTTATACTTTTGGAGGAGCAGCGGCGAGCACTACCAGTATAACCGGATTGACCGCAACTGGATTTGATGTACTTAATAATGGTGAGGTTAACGGCGGTGGAACTTATGAATATTTTGCTTTAAATGGAGGAACGTGTGCAGCGCCTGTCGCTTGTAATTCGGTAGGAGGTACTGTATCCTCTAGCGCTACGGTATGTTCGGGATCCAACTCCGCAACTTTAACACTTGCAGGATATAATGGATCTATTGTGAAATGGCAAAGTTCCACCGACAATTGGGTTACTCCGGTTGATATTGCTAACGTCACCACCTCATTAACCTATACCAATATTGTAGCTACTACCAAATACAGAGCGGTGGTAAAAGATGCCACCTGTGCTGCGGTTAATTCTGCTGATGTAACGATCACTGTTGATCCGGTATCCGTTGGAGGAACGGTAACTGTAGATGCAACAGTTTGTTCGGGAAGCAATGGAGCTACTTTAACTTTAGCGGGACATACGGGTTCTATTACCAGTTGGGAAAGTTCAACAGATAACTTTGTCACAAAAACCACTATTGCAAATGTTACTACCACTCAGGCTTATTTAAATATTACAACAACTACCAAA